>DATNPV010000303.1:0-135564 GCA_036703055.1 Waterburya sp. | reverse complement strand
GTCCTATTTGACTGGCGTGCCCACGGCAAAACGGCTGAGTTATCTCCGACGTTAACCTCTGATGGCTTGTACGAAGGAGAAGATTTTGTCCACATTGCAGCTCAGGCTAAGGCAATGGGTTGTCCTGCTCCCTTCTGGTTTACGGGTTTCTCTCTAGGAGGACAACTTGCACTATGGGCGGTTAAGGCAGGACAGACACTCGGCAGTTGGGGGCAAGAGCTGGGGCTGCTTGAATCAGAAATTGGAGGCGCGGCGGTGATTTGTCCTAGCCTGGATTCCAACCGTTCTCTGACTTATCTAGTCAATGCGCCCCTAGGTAAGTATTTGGAACAAGCCATCGCCAAACAACTGAAAAAGCTGGCGTGGAGAATTTATCAAGCTCACCCAGAGGCAATAGATTCCGCCGCTATTGAGCGAGCAAATAGCATTTGGGGTTTTGATCACGAATTGGTGATTTCACGATTAGGTTTTTCATCCGTTGAAGAGTATTACGACGCTAGTAGTGGTCTTTACCTTTTGCCGAATCTGAAAAAACCTACTCTTATTCTTTATGCCGCAGACGATCCTTTATTTGACCCGACAATTGTGCCTGATTTGCAAGCTGCTTGTGCCAATAATTCTGCTATTGATTTAGTACTAACTGCGTATGGGGGTCATGTCGGCTATCTCAGTAGCCAAGCTTGCCAGCGTCAATATCAAGACCCAGATTGTTGGTGGGCGTGGAATCGAGTTTTAGAATGGTGTAATCAGCAAATGAATAAAATTGATTAAGTAGCCGGTGAAATTAAACATCACAGCTCTTGGCTGTCTACTCTATTTGGTTTGGTAATGAGCTAACCGAATTGCGAATTGCAGAGATAGAACATACGCTTTACAAGGATGGTAAAGAAATTCACCGAGCTGTCTCCTCGATTAGCGATCAAACCATGAATGGGTTTGTAGAACCCCTGACAAAGCTCATGACTTAAATGAACAGCACGGTGAATAATAATTTTCACACTCTATTGTTTTGAGTGTAAAACTATCAAGTTAAAAATTAGGGGAGAAATAGTGCAAAAATCGTGCAGAAAGTCTAAGTCTTTGATTAGTTAAGTCAAGGAATTATAAAGAAGTTTTATAATTAAGTAATTTAACTTTTTCTTGCAGAACAAATTGATTTAGAAGTAAAAAATTCAGTTAATAGGGTTCAGATCTCTCCTGTTGTGTCTTATCGTCTGGCTTCTTGGGTGTCAACGGTAACTGACTCTGCGCTTGAGTGCGAGCATCTTTGGCAGCTTGGTAATCAGGCTTGTATCGCAGCGCTTGCTCATAGGATTGAATCGCGTCTGAATATCGCTTCAAGTTAACCAAGGCATTGCCGCGACTGTACCAAGCTTCGTAGTGGTCAGCTTTTATTTCTACCACTCGGTTGTATGATGCGATCGCATCGGGATAGCGTTTCAAGTTATAGAAGGCATTCCCCAGGTTGTACCAAGCTTGGTAAAACTTCCGCCCGAAGCGAATGGCTTTGTTGTAAGACTTAGCTGCTTCTTCATAGCGCTGCAATTGATGCAGTGCCCAACCGCGATTGTACCAAGCCTGTGAGTCCTCAGAATTGTACTTAACCGCTTGGTCAAACGAGGCGATCGCTTTTTCGTACTGTCGCAAATTCATGAGCGCACTGCCCCGACTATACCAAGCGTTGGCATAGCTAGGCTGAAATTGCACGGCTTTATCATAGGACTCCACCGCTTCTTGGTACTTTTGCAAATTAATCAAGGCGTTTCCTCGCTGATACCAGGCTTCAGCAAAATCTGGCTTGTGTGCTACCGCTTTGTCGTAAGATTTGACGGCGTCTTCATACTGGTGCAAGTTATGCATAGCCCAGCCCCGTCTGTACCAAGCTGGGGCATAATTGGGTTGGAGGTTCAGAGCTTTGTCAAACGACGCGATCGCTTCAGAATAGTGTTGCAATTTGATCTGTACACGGCCTCGACTATCCCAAGCTTCCAGGCTATCCGGCTTAATTTTCAACGCGACATCAAAGGAGTTAACCGCTTCTTTGTACTGCTGCAAGTCATTTAGAGCATTTCCTCGACCCATCCAAGCTTCCCAATAATCTGGCTGACTTTGAATAGCCTTATCGTAGGCGTTGCGGGCTTCTTTGTACCGCTTCAATTCTAAGAGAGTATCCCCTTTACCCTTCCAAGCTTCTGGATATTCGGGTCTAAGTAGAACCGCTTGATTGTAAGCCGTCAACGCATCTTCATAGCGCTTCAATTCCAAGAAAGTCTGTCCTCGGTTGTACAAATCTGCGGCATTGGTGGACTTAATCAAATAGACAATCAAAACCGTTGCCACAACGCCCAAGCCGAGAAAAACTACTGAAATCAAAACTTTGATTAAGAATGGTTTGGTTAGTTTTGGCTTAGCCATCCAACGCTTGGGTAAGGTAACCGCCGACAAGGCAACAGTAGTGCTACTGACTTTTCTAATATCTTTCAAAGCTTGTAAAGCAGAAGCGGCTGACGGGTAACGCTCTCGGAAATCGTAGCGTACCATTCGGTCTAATAGCTTGGCCAACTCAGGGCTAACCGATGCCTTGTCCTGCCAGGTAATTTCCCCCGTATCAGGATTAATTGGCAATTGCTCTGGACTGATACCAGTAAGGGCTTGAATCCCAACCATTCCTACAGCATAAATATCACTACTGAGTTTCGGGTTACCATTAGCTTGTTCGCTGGGTCGATAGCCGGGAGTCCCAATCGCTACGGTGATGCTGGTTCGTCCTTCTTTGGCAACTTGGGTGCTGACTTGTTTAACCGCCCCAAAATCGATCAAAATTAACTTCCCATCTTGCCTGCGCCGAATTAAGTTTCGCGGGTTGATATCCCGATGAATTACCTTTTGTTGATGAACAAAGTCTAAGATTGCCAGGATGTCTTTTAATAGAGAAATAGCTTGGTCTTCACTAAGCTGTTTTCCCGGTGTTAGTTCTTGACTGAGGTCATTCCCTTCAATCAGTTCCTGTACTAGATAAAATTCTTGATTTTCCTCAAAGTAAGCAAAAAGTTGGGGAATTTGCTCATGGTTGCCTAACTGGTGCAGAACTTTGGCTTCTGTCTCAAACAGACGCCTTGCCGTTTCTAGCGTTAATGGGTCAGTCGATTGAGGTTTCAGTTGCTTAACAACACACTGATAATTACCGGGGAGGTGCAAGTCTTCAGCTACAAAGGTTGTGCCGAACCCACCTTGTCCCAACTGGGTGATAATTTTGTAGCGACCACCAATTGTTTGTCCGAGACCCAAGTTCATGCGCTTTGACCCAAGAAATGCAGGCATCGCAGTGATGATTACTCGATTTTTGCACACAAATCTGGCAACTCCCGGATCATAAGTGCCGCTTCGCTCTCACTTAAAAGTCAAGTGGAACACCTTAATAAGCTGGCTATTGATTTGGAGCCAGTCTGCACTAAGCTATTGAGTCTTGAATTGGCTTGGAGTGAAGTGCTACGAGACTGACCGCCATGTCAATGAAAAATACCCTCTACAGGAGAGGGTACTTTATTTTTTTAGGTAGTAATTGTTTCTAGGAAAAACCAGATAGGCTTCTGGAATTCAGGCTTCATCCTAGAAGTTGGGATCGACCAATCCTACTTCTGCCGCGGAACGATAGAGCATTGAACGTTGGCGATTTTTAACAGTTCGCTGCTGATTCAACATTAAAGAGCGAGCTTTCTCTTGAGTAGAAACGACAGAATTTGTGGTGATTTCAGTATTTTTCATGGTTTTCGCCTCGTAATTGAACTGTAGTGATATGAGGCGCGTTCCTTCAGGAATTCATCCCTACTTCCGTCTCTCTTTCATCCTTAACTAGATTCATTAGGCATTGAGAGAGATGAACGATTTAATTTCTGTATCTATTTTTACCGTTTTTCAGGAAATTGTCAAGTCTATCAAAAATCTTTACGGGTTCAGGGCGACGGGTAGCCAATGCCCCGTCGCCATTACCGACAACGTGTGACAGGTTGTAACCCAACAAGCCCAGCACGCGCATTTGCTCTTATAATCGCTAGAGCAGTGCCGTGAAGGTTTCCCACCAGTTCAACTAAAGTCCCTTCTGACTCTACTCCCCCTTGTCCTCCTCATCTCCTTCATCCCCCTATCCCTTCATCGGAACTGATGGTTATTTTTGCCAGGATGCACTAGTGCCTAAGATCAGGCGTTAAATTTGATGGTATGAGTGATCAAAGTGAAAGCTACAAAGTGATTGCCGATAATCGGCAAGCCCGTTTCCTCTACGAAATCTTAGAGACTTACGAGGCGGGAATTGAGTTAAAGGGCACAGAGGTTAAGTCCATTCGACAGGGCAAGGTTAACTTGCAAGACGGCTATGCCCTGATTCGGAATGGTGAGGCTTGGCTGTTGAATGTGCATATCTCTCCTTATCAAAAAGCCACTGATTATTTCAACCATGACCCACGCCGCACCCGCCGACTGTTACTACACAAAAAGGAAATCCGCAAGCTCATCGGTAAGGTGGAGCAGCAGGGTTTAACACTTGTTCCTTTGAAAATGTACTTCAAGCGGGGTTTAGTTAAAATCAGTATTGCGCTGGGCAAAGGGAAAAAGCTTCATGACAAGCGCGAAAGCTTGAAGGAGCGCCAAGATAAGCGAGATATGGCACGGGCTATGAAGCGTTACTAAACAGTTGAAAGTTGATACGTTGAAAGTTGAAAGTTCTAACGTTCAACCTTCAACCGTCTAACTTTCAACCCTTGATGTATCGTTGATCGGAGCCGTGTAGAAACTGGCAACGATCGCAATCATCAACCACCAGACGGTACTAACTTCAGGGCGATACCAAACGGTATCAACTAGCCCGTGGGAAAGCATACCAGACATCGCTGCGATCGCTCCCATCAGCCAAAATGCATCCCGGCTGGCTAATGTCCGCAAACGACGCAACTGTTGGATTCCTTGATTAAACGTAACGATGAGCAGCCAGAGGAAGCAGGAAAGTCCCATTAAGCCCGTTTCTACGAGAACTTCCAGAAAGATAGAATAGGCGCTCAAGGCACTGAAGCGAGCACGCATGTAGAGGGGATAAACTTTGTTAAAAGCGTTGTTGCCTGGGCCAATACCGATAATGGGGCGGTCATGAATCATTTGTAAAACGGATGACCAGACATTCATTCGGAAGTTGTTACTACTGTCTTTGCGACCCACAAATATACTAGCGACGCGATCGCGTAGCGGTTCGATCAACAACACAGCGAGAATAATCGCCCCGGCAACACTAGCTAACAACACTGGTATTGCCCAAGTCCGCCACTTTGCAGGGAACTGAACGCTGTACCAAAATACCAGCAGTACTAATAAAACAAATAGACAAACCACAAAACCAATCAAACCGCCGCGACTGAAAGTCAGTACTAGACACAGTGAATTGACGACAAAGATTGTCACTGCCAAGGCTTTGGGCAGTAATCGTTGCCAAACGAAGATGGCGACTAAACTCAATGCGATTGCTGGGATTAGATAGCCAGCGAGTAAATTGGGGTTTCCAAGATAGCTATAGACTCGCTTCAAGTGGGCAGACGGCGAATCGGGATCAACCCAAGTCGCTAGTGCCTTCGCGCCGAAGAACCACTGCCGTATACCATAAACACTGACCAGAAGCGAGACATGAAGGAAGAGTGTAATGATAGCAGAACGGATGCGGGGCGATCGCAATACCCGTGCTATCAGGGCAAACAGGAGCAAATAGAGCGTTAGCTTCTGCAAGCCAACCAATGCAGCCGACTTCACCGGAGAAAGGGCAGTTGCCGCCACCGCAATACCCCAATACAGCAACACCAACAGATGGATGGGTGTCACCCGTAGCGCTAATCCTTGTGATTGCCCTCGCTGTGGGTAAGTCGTCTCATCGGTTAAAGTCAGCAGTAACCACAATACTCCACCAGCTCCTAATAAAATACCGATCTGAGCATTCGAGATAAAGGGAGCTAGCGCCAACACCAAAGCTACCAACAAAGCCCCCATCGGCTCAGCCCACTGCATGAGCCAGCTGCCCCGACGCCAAGACTGTAGCAGTCCCACCAGGTGGTATAAATAGCTAGCACCTCGCCACTGATACAGCTGCAAATTTGACAGAGTAAGCTGTTGCCAAACTGAATTCATCATGAGGGATTAAGAGCTAGAAGGTAGAGCCGTTGCAAATGCAGAACTAAAAAAGAAATGCTTCTAGTTGTAATTCTTAAGCCTGCATTGACATTCCGGACTCTAGACTACAACCTTTCGTTAACTGACTCCAGCGACGGCAGTATCACAACGTAGCGATATCCAGCGTCTAAAGAGCCTTGTAGAAAAATTTGTCCCCCGTGTAGTTCTGCTAACAGGCAACTGAGCCGTAACCCCAGACGCTCACGGGAATCATTCTGCTCAGGTAACTGGTTAGCTTTGGAATTCAAGCTCAAGGCTACCGCCAGAGATTCACTCAAGAGTTCCTGATTAGTCGGTAGTAGGCAAGAATTTAAGTCCAGTTCGCGACTTTCCAACTCACTTTTGTCCTGATCGGATGAAGTGTCTAGAGGATTAGCCACCCTAGTCATGGCTGAGGATAGTAAAGGCAACCCGTCGCCTCCCTGATACATCACAGCTGAACTCCCTCCCAGCCAAGGGTGAGAAGCCCAAACTGCAATATTGAGTTTGTCAGTTTTACGGGAGGCATGAATGCGAATCTCGCCCCCTGCCTCAAGGGAGTGAATCACACTATAGATGAGGTAGTACAAGATTTGCCGTACTTTATCTTTGTCGAGTAACCAAATGCGATTCCCTGGCTCTACTGATAAACGTATCTGTTGCTGCCTAATTTGAGCGGCCTCAAAAAGGCTATTAATGGCCTGTTGACACAGCATTTCGATATCGACAGAGGTCAACTGGAGTTGCTCGCTGCTTTCATCTAAAATTCCCACGTCAACAATTTCATCAACCAGGGACACCAAATGCTGACCACTGCGATAAATAATTTCTAAATATTCCTTCTGCTTGCTGGTTAGAGGGCCATACACTTGGCGACTGAGTACGCTAGCCATGCCCATCACAGACGTTAAGGGTGTGCGAAATTCCTGCGTCAACTGAGTGAGTAATTTGGCTTTAATTACGTTCGTTGAGTTCAGGCAAACCGAAGACCTGCTGGAACCATTCTGCTGCTGTTGCATCAAGTTAGATTCGCACTCTTGTGGGTACTGATTGGCTACTGGTAAGTTGGGAGGCCAGAATGAAGAGCTAGTGTACTCGTTTTGCAAAAAGCGATCGCGCTCATATTCACTGAGACTCCAACGTGCTGTCATGGCTAGCAACTCAATATCTTTGCTGCTAAAAGAGCGAGGTTTCCAGTCCATAACGGCTAGCGTACCCAGACATAGCCCATCTGCCGTCAGCAAGGGAGCACCCAGATAAGCCCGGATGCCGTAATGTCCAACCAGCACACTACTGGCGAATACAGGATTGGTGGCTGTATCGTGAATCGCCAAAACTTGATGACTGTCCACGACATAGCTACAAAAGCTTTCATGTCGCGGTAAGTGACGCGACTGTGCCAGCTGATTCATCAGTCCAACTCTAGATAAACCGCTCGCTGATTTGATCAACAGGTGATTTTGTGTCATGACACCCAAAATGCAAATGGGTGCATCCAAAAGTCGCGTCACAATTTGAGTGGCTTCGTCAAAAACGGCAACGGCTTCCCCTTGGAGTAGCCCACGCGCTCTCATTGCCACAAGCCGTTTTTGTTCTCGTGCTACTGGAGTCAAATTATCCAGACGGCAAAAAATACTAGTCTCTGTATTTGCCATAACAGCCTATAGCTCCATACCGGTTGCCTAGATTACAGTTTTCAGGATTTCTGAAGTGTTATCCGCTATAGTTATCGTTCCCGGATGGCACCCAGAACAAACATAGGAAGGTATGGAGATGGCTGCAAAACGAATCCCTTGTTTCACTCCTTACTGGTGCTAGTCCAGGCTGGGTGAGCCAGTAAAGAGGCAATCACGCGCACACCTCGTAGTTGATTAGACAAGGGGAGATGACCTCTGGGGGCACTGAGATCCCAGGTAAATTCGTTAGGATATCGAGTCCAGTTATTATCAGTCTTCCAACCGATTTTAGGCCAAAGCTTCTCCCAGTTTTTGCTTAAAGAGAGCCAAAGCTCCCGCTGGACAGAAAATCCAAATTTCCCCTGAGAGTGAATGTACCACAGGGTATTGATGGTTTGCAGATCGGTAATAGGAAAGTTTTCGACTTCAGAAAAGTACAACCATTTTCGCTGAACCGCTGCTGGCCCGGCCAACTCACAAAGTTTTTCTAAGGTAAGACGGTCTGCGGCAAGGAAATCTGCAAGGGCAAGCCGCTGTTGTAGAGGAAGATAATCAATGCCGACCTCAGAGCGCAAGGGCACGATGCCAGTAGGGAAATGGGTTTGAACAAAGGCTTCGGTGTTGGGTGTCTTGGCCTTGTATAGGGCTTGGTAGGCAAGACCTTTGGTGAGATTAGCAGGAGCGGACTGTTGTTCTTTTAAAAATTGCATCAAAACGTCTAACCCAACACTGCCCAGACTGACCAATTCAGGAATCAGCTGGAGTTGCTTTTTTTCAGAACTAGACTGGAGCTGGTGCATTAGCTCAGCAATCTTGCTTGAATCTTCTGTGACTGAGGCGGTTGTTTGATCTGTCATGAAGTGGCTTGGCGAGAGGTTGCGGCAATAAATTAATTTTGAGGGGTAAGGGTTGAAGGTTGGCAATTTGAAGGTTGGCAAGCTGAAAGTTTTAACCTTCAATCTTCTAACCTTCAACAACATAAAAAGGGTTACTCCGTTTGGGCGCAGAGAATACGCTGAATAATCGCTGTGGATGAGGTTGGAACTTCCACGCTGACTAGCTCGATTCGCCCTCCGTAAGCTTCAACAACGGGTACTTCTGGTAGTGTTGAGTGGCTATAGTCACCCCCTTTAACATAAATTTCTGGCTGTAGTACTTGGATTAAATGAGTGGCTGTGGTTTCTTCAAAAATCACGACGCCATCTACGGGTTTGAGAGCAGCGAGAACTTCTGCCCGCTGTGTTTCAGGAATAAGGGGGCGGGGAGGGCATCCGGGTTTGTTGGGTTTGATCGTTTTTACGGACTGATCGCTATTTAACCCGACGATGAGCGCTCGCCCCAAGGACTTGGCAGCTTTTAAGTATCGCACATGACCGACATGCAGCAGATCGAAGCAGCCGTTAGTAAATACCAACGGTCGCCACTGCTTGGGGTTAAGAGCGATCTCTTGTTGTAGTTCACTCAAGCTGTAGATACCTGAAACCATCGTGAGATAGAACGTCCGAGATGCAAAAAAAGGCTTACATAAAATTAAAAAAGGTAGTTCTGCTTTTTTAACCTATAGTTTTTAATCTTCTCATCCCTTCTGTTCACTTTCTCACTCTTCCGTCGGAGGTTGGTATCCCTGTTGGTAGGCAAAGCGAATGAGTTGAGCCCGATTTTCTAGCCCTAGCTTATTGAGGATGCTACTTAAATGAGTTTGAACCGTACGAGGACTGATAAATAAGCGATCGCTTATTTGTTTGTTGGTTAATCCCTGAATCACTTCCCAAAACACTCGCTCTTCGGCTGGTGTCAACGGCAAAGGACTAGGGGTTGTTACTTCCTCGGCACTTGTCGTCACAATTTCAGAGGCTTGAGGAAGAGGCGGTTGGTTGCTTGGCTGGATAGTGCGTGGATTGACCGCTATCTGCATCATCCGCACAATCTCGGAATGGATGCGGCGGGTTCGCTCTAGCTGCGCCTCAATCTTGGCGACTAACTCTCTAGGGTCAACCGGTTTGGTTAAATAATCATCTGCTCCGATCGCGTGACCATGAATTCGGTCTTCTAGCTCTCCTTTTCCCGACAAAAAGATAAATGGCATCAGTTGACCGGAAGGGGTAGCGCGCAAGCGGCGACAAAATTCCAGCCCATCCATCTCTGGCATCATCACATCCGAAACCACTAAATCGGGTGGATTTTTGGCAAAAGCCAATAAGGCTTCAGCACCAGAACTCACCTGTTCCACTTGATACCCCCGATTTTCAAGGTAGCGTGTCAAGACGGTTCGCATTGTTCTATCGTCATCAACGATTAAAATCTTCTTCATCGTTCTTCTGAAGCCACCTTTCCTGCCAGTTCCCCAGTTATATGGGGACTGAATTTATCGTTTTCCCGTGTTAATTGGGGTGATTGAGGGTTGTACTGAACGTAAGCAGTACAGGGTTAGGGTTGGCTTGCATGTGAGAGCAAGCATTTATACACGGCCCAAAGGTCGGGCTACTAGCACCATCAGTCGCCAGAAATCTGATTTTTTGCCTTGGGTCGAATTTAGGGTTATTTTTTCATTTGAGATCATAGGGTGCCTTCAAGCTATTTGACAGGTATTTCTGCGACTGGGACATTGAACTCTAGGCTCTTTGGTATTGAACTCTAGGCTCTTTGGTAGGGTTGTTTTCTACCCTAGCCTTTGTCACTTCCCGCAGGTAAGGGAATTTGAGCGCTTGAACACATACAGCAAGAGCGCGAATCAGATAGATGCGCTTCATGCGGTGTTACACCTTGGTGACCCTGCGATGTACACCTTTGGATTAGGGGGTAACGTCGCTTCATTCCGATGCTACTCAATGGGAATGCCTACAGACCTTTAGGCATCTCACTTGAACATTGCCCTACTAGGTAATTAAGCGCCTAATCCCCTCCTACAGCATAATGACTCATTGTCGGCATCGCTTCAAACTGCACTCATTCAGCCAAAGTTGTCATGTTCTAGGGTACTACTCCAGTTAGGGTAGGCGATTTGGACGTGTGTCGCGGGGAATTGGAGATAGGATGATAGGCTATGTAGTCGGTAATTTTTTACAAAAATTACCGTAAGCTATACAAAACTTCATAGCCTGCGGATGCAGTCTGAACACTAGCGATGTTAGCTTCTAACGAAGCTTCGATTTCCTCTCTAAAACAGACTGTCGGCAAAATGACTGTTAGGTTTCCTCACAAAGCGGTATCTACAAAAAAGCTGAGTTAAGCTAAATCCGCCTCCAGGAAATTGGTAGGCGTGCCTGCCTAAAATCTGCCGACGCTAATCCCGACTCCAATAAACTGCTTTATGTACGAGAAAATAACGCCTCCGGATATCGGCTCTCGCATTACCTTCAAAGAAGGTGAACCCATTGTCCCCGATAATCCCATTATTCCCTTTATTCGCGGCGATGGTACGGGTATCGATATCTGGCCTGCTACCCAAAAAGTCATTGATGCCGCTGTCCACAGAGCCTATGGTGACAAGCGACAAATCAGTTGGTTTAAAATTTATGCTGGTGACGAAGCGTGCGAAAAATACGGCACTTACCAGTACTTACCTCAAGACACACTCCAAGCGATTCAAGAATACGGCATCGCAATTAAAGGGCCGTTAACCACCCCGATTGGGGGCGGTATTCGTTCGCTCAATGTCGCCCTGCGTCAAATTAACGACCTCTATGCTTGTGTGCGTCCTTGTAAGTACTACGCAGGAACGCCCTCTCCTCACAAAACCCCAGAAAAGCTTGATGTCATTATTTACCGAGAGAACACGGAAGATATCTATCTGGGAATTGAGTGGCGTCAAGGGAGTACGATTGGTGACAAATTGATTACGCTGCTGAATAATGAGCTGATTCCAGCAACGCCAGAACACGGGAAAAAGCAAATTCCCCTGGATTCTGGAATTGGCATTAAACCCATCAGTAAAACGGGTTCTCAGCGTCTGGTGCGCCGCGCCATCCGGCACGCCCTACGTTTACCCAAAGCGAAGCAGCAGGTGACCTTGGTGCACAAGGGCAATATTATGAAGTACACCGAAGGAGCCTTCCGCGATTGGGGTTATGAACTCGCGACGACAGAGTTTCGCCAAGAATGTGTGACGGAACGGGAATCTTGGATTCTCGGCAACAAGGAGCGCAATCCTGATATTACGTCGGAAGAGAATGCGCGTCTGATTGAACCCGGTTACGATGCCTTAACCCCAGAGAAACGTGCTGAGGTTGTCCATGAGATTGAAAGCGTTCTTGATGCCATCTGGAACACTCACGGCAAGAGCCAGTGGAAAGATAAAGTGATGGTGAATGACCGGATTGCTGACAGCATTTTCCAACAAATCCAGACACGACCGGATGAGTATTCGATTCTCGCCACCATGAATTTGAATGGAGATTACCTCTCCGACGCAGCGGCGGCGATTGTCGGCGGGTTGGGCATGGGTCCAGGCGCCAATATTGGCGATAAGTGCGCGATATTTGAGGCGACTCACGGCACAGCACCCAAGCACGCTGGGTTAGACCGGGTGAACCCTGGCTCAGTTATCCTGTCAGCGGTGATGATGCTGGAGTTTATGGGTTGGCAGGAAGCGGCGGATTTGATTAAGCACGGAATTGGGAGTGCGATCGCTAATCGGGAAGTCACCTACGACTTAGCCCGGATGATGACACCACCTGTCGAGCCGCCGTTGAAGTGTTCTGAGTTTGCTCAAGCCATTATCAATCACTTCAACTAATCGATTTGGGGAATTGGGAATTGGGAATTCTTCAACCGACATTCTGCACTAGTCAAGTGTCCCATTCCCCTTTTTCATGCGCTGTCTCATCAACAAAGACGGTAGAGAAGGAAAGTCTTCTCTACCGTTCATGGGTAACTAATGATTTAGCGTGACGTGTTCATTACTCAGCGGCTTGAGGTAATAGCTCTCGCCTCTCTCCTGGCAGCACGATCACGTTGTTGGTTTCATCAACATCCACAACGGCTGTGTCACCTTCTTTGATGCTGCCGCCGAGGATTTGTTCAGCTAGGACGTCTTCCAACAGACGCATGATGGCTCGACGCAGAGGACGTGCACCGTAGCTTTGGTTGTAACCCTCTGTAACGAGGCGATCCTTGAAGGCTTCGGTGACTTCCAGAATGATTCCTTGCTCTTTGAGGCGACCAAAGACCTCGTTGAGCATAATGTCGCCAATTTTCTTGATCTCCTCAATCTTGAGCTGGCGGAAGACAATAATCTCATCCAGACGGTTGAGGAACTCTGGGCGGAAGTACTGCTTAAGTTCTTCGTTAACCAGCGAACGGATGCGATTGTACTGAGCTTCGGCTTGATTTTCACCGAACTCGAAGCCAAGACCACCGCCACCTTTCTCAATCACCTTAGAACCGATGTTCGAGGTCATGATCAAGAGTGTGTTCTTGAAGTCTACTGTCCGACCCTTGGCATCGGTGAGACGCCCGTCTTCTAAGATTTGCAGCAGCATATTGAAGACATCGGGGTGCGCTTTTTCGATTTCATCGAACAGCACCACAGTGTAGGGACGACGGCGAACGGCTTCCGTTAGCTGACCGCCTTCGTTGTAGCCCACATAGCCTGGAGGCGAACCAATCAGTTTAGAAACGGTGTGGCGCTCCATGTACTCAGACATGTCGAGGCGAATCATCGCTTCTTCTGAACCGAAGAAGTAGGACGCCAGTGCTTTTGCCAATTCTGTCTTACCAACACCAGTTGGGCCGGAGAAGATAAAGCTAGCAATGGGGCGATTGGGGTTCTTCAGACCCACACGAGCCCGACGAATGGCGCGAGATACAGCTGTAACCGCTTCATCTTGACCGATGAGGCGCTGGTGCAGCGTATCTTCCATATGTAGCAGCTTCTCCGACTCGGATTCGGTGAGCTTGTTCACCGGAACCCCTGTCCAAGAGGCTACAATCTGGGCGATGTCCTCTTCATCCACAACGGGGCCAGGTTCATCACCGCCTTGTTCTGTCTTCTTGGTTTGAGCGATCGCACGAATTTCGGCTTTGATTTCCATTTCGCGATCGCGCAGTTCTCCAGCACGGTCAAAGTCCTGTGCCCGAACGGCGTCATCCTTCTCTTTGAGGACTTGTCGCAGTTCCTTATCCAACTCCTTCGCTGCGGGGGGCAGTTGGGAGTTAATTAGACGCACCCTTGACCCGGCTTCATCAATCAAATCGATGGCCTTATCAGGTAGATAGCGGTCGGAAATATACCGATCAGAAAGCTTTGCCGCTGCCTCTAAAGCTGTGTCCAAAATCTTCAGCTTGTGGTGCTGCTCGTAACGCTCCCGCAACCCATAGAGAATTTCAATCGTTTCTTCGACCGAGGGTTCACCGACCATTACGGGTTGGAAACGACGTTCCAAGGCGGCATCCCGTTCAATATGCTTACGGTACTCATCTAGGGTTGTGGCACCGATGCATTGCAGTTCACCGCGAGCGAGTGCTGGCTTGAGAATGTTGGCGGCATCAATGGCCCCTTCCGCAGCACCTGCCCCAATCAGGGTATGGACTTCGTCAATCACCAGGATGACATTCCCAGCTTGACGAATCTCATCCATGATTTTTTTGAGGCGCTCTTCAAATTCACCTCGATACTTGGTACCGGCTACCAGCAGACCGATATCTAGGGTAACGACCCGCTTATCCTCCAGGATGTCGGGTACATCATTGTTAGCAATGCGTTGAGCTAACCCTTCTGCGATCGCCGTTTTACCAACTCCAGGTTCTCCAATTAACACTGGATTATTTTTGGTGCGGCGTCCCAAAATCTGAATCACCCGTTCAATTTCTTTAGCTCGTCCCACCACAGGGTCAAGCTTTCCTTCTCCTGCCATCTGGGTTAGGTTCGAGCCAAATTCATCCAGAGTTGGCGTCTTAGTACGACCTTGAGAAGCCCCACTTGTGACTTCTGCGGTCTCACCCAGCATTCGAATCACTTGCGTTCTAACCTTGGTCAGGTCTACGCCCAGATTTTCCAAAACCCTAGCGGCGACCCCTTCTCCTTCTCGGATTAAACCAAGTAGCAAATGCTCCGTACCAATGTAGTTATGCCCCAGTTGGCGAGCTTCTTCGAGCGATAGCTCCAGAACGCGCTTTGCTCTGGGGGTAAACGGAATTTCTACCGCAACGAAGCCGGAACCTCTGCCAATAATTTTCTCGACTTCAATTCGAGCGTCTTTGAGATTGACACCCATTGATTTGAGAACTTTGGCAGCGACGCCTGTTCCTTCTCCAATCAAACCCAGGAGGATTTGCTCCGTGCCGACAAAATTATGCCCCAGGCGACGTGCCTCTTCCTGGGCCAGCATAATCACCTTAATGGCTTTTTCTGTAAAGCGTTCAAACATGGCGTATTCCCATCACCTGTTGCGTGCCCGTGTACGCTGATTTTAGCATAGGGAATTTCATCGGCTGTCTGTTTTGAGACAGCCGACGGTACGGATTCAGGTCTAGATTTCCCTACTTTGGGCGTGGGGTTCTTGGGCTTGTCGCGTTCAGGATTTCTGATTAGTTAGCCATTTAGGTTTTGCTTAAACGGTTTAGTGGTAATGATTTGCGCCTCCCTGTTCGTCATGGAGACACAGTTGCCAGCTACACCAGCCAAGGCGCTGCTTGACCTGCTGATAACAGTTGGCAAGAGTTTCTTCAAAGTCCTGTTTTTGCAGACCACCACGCCAGAGAATCAGGGCATCTTCACCCGTGTCTTTGTAATAGCGTCGGCGTCGTCCTGCTTCAGTAAAGCCAAACTTTTGGTAAAGCGACAGCGCAGCTTGATTCGATGGCTTCACCTCCAGGGTTGCCCACTCCAACTGATGCTGTTTAGCATCCCGTAGTAAAGCATACAGGAGTAATTGACCCAGCCCTTGACGTTGATAGTCTGGATGCACCGCAAGAATCGTAATGTGCGCCTCCTCCAAGATTGACCAGTAACAACCTAACCCGATCACGGAATTGGGGGGAGTCGGTACGGTTTTACCCGAAGAATTTAGAAGACACAATTCAGAATTCACAAGTGGGTGAGATTCTCCTTGTGGAGTTGAATCCTCTTGTTCGCTCCTGATTCCTGACTCCTGGATTCGAGTTTCACAATCCGTTTGTTGAGAGTTTTTTGTAAAGACTTCTGACGACCCCGTCTGAAATCCGGATTGCCCTGCATCGCTTGCCGTTTCTAAAATCAGCAATTGACTATTGGGGCTTTCTAACTCTCGCTCATAACCCGACCGCGTCCACAGCCCACCAAAGCACAACTGGTCTAGTTCTACAACTGCACTCAGCTGCTCTAGGGTTAGTGGTTTAAGTTTTAAGAAAGTCACAGCCCTCAATTGTACACTGATTAACGGGACGCTCTTCCGCTTATAATGCCAACCAAGGATAATACTTCCATTATGCTTTCGACTGACACCGCTGGGGTTCACTATTCTGGACGTCAGTATCTTCCCTCGCCCAGCGATGGGGCTACTCCTCGCTCACCGAATCAGGAACTACTACCTCTCACTGCCACGGTCAATAGCCGTGATTGTCTAGAAATTGGCGGCTGTGATCTAGTGACGTTGGTAGAGCGATATGGTTCCCCACTTTACATCGTGGATGAAGTAACGCTCCGAACCGCTTGCCGTCAGTATCGGGATGCCTTTGCTCGCTACTATCCAGGGGAATCTCTGGTGCTTTATGCCTCCAAAGCCTGGAATTGTCTAGCGATTTGTGCGATCGCACACCTCGAAGGACTGGGGATCGATGTTGTGTCAGGCGGTGAACTTTACACGGCTTTGACAGCGGGTGTCAGTGCCAACCAAATTTATCTTCATGGCAATAACAAATCTAGAAATGAACTGGAGTTAGCCGTTGAAAGTGGCTGCACGGTGGTCGTGGACAATTGGCTGGAGTTACAAACCCTGGCAGATATGGCTGTCGGCACTCAACCGATTCGGATTATGCTCCGCCTGACTCCAGGTATTGAGTGCCACACCCACGAGTACATTCGCACGGGTCACCTGGATAATAAATTTGGTTTTGATCCCAACGAACTCGATCAGCTTTTTGCTTTTGTCAGCCAGAGCTCAACGCTTAGCTGCATCGGCTTACACGCCCACATCGGTTCTCAGATTTTTGAGCGCCAACCCCATCAAGACTTAGCAGGGGTGTTAGTGGATTATCTGAGCAAAGCCGCTAGCTACGGTTTATCGATTCAACAGCTCAATGTCGGAGGTGGTTTGGGAATTCGTTACACCGAATCCGACGATCCCCCCAGTATTGATGAGTGGGTGCAAGGGGTTTGCCAAGCGCTGATCAGTGCCTGTCAACAACAGCAAATCCCCCTGCCGAAGTTACTCGCTGAACCTGGGCGATCGCTGGTTGGTTCAGCCTGTGTCACAGCTTACAAGGTCGGCAGCCGGAAAGATGTCCCCGAAATTCGGACGTATATTTCTGTCGATGGGGGGATGTCTGATAATCCGCGTCCCATTACTTACCAGTCTTTGTATCGTGCTGTTGTGGCTAACCGGATGTCAGCTCCCGCCACCGAGACGGTTACGATTGCCGGTAAACACTGTGAATCAGGAGACATTCTGATTAAAGATGCCCTCCTGCCCAAAACTGAGCCAGGGGATATCTTGGTGGTTATGGGAACTGGTGCGTACAATTACAGCATGGCCTCTAATTACAATCGGTTGCCGCGACCGGCTGCTGTATTGGTCAATGAGGGAGACTCTAACCTGATTTTGCAGCGAGAGACCTACCAGGATTTAATTCGGCAGGATCGTTTACCCGAACGACTCAGGTCGATGAGCGTTTAGCTTCTAGTTGTTAGGTTGTCAAGTCGGTTTCGATGAGACAACCGAATCAAGCCACTTCCCGCCTTGCTAGGGCAAAATCCTGGATGGCTGGCTAGATATTGGCCTGCCTGCCATCCCCTCTGTTGCTAACAACAAACGACGTTCTCCCGTTAAAATCAAGCCAGAGTTAAGCATCCCAATAGCTAATCATTTATAGAAGTTCAATGCCCCCCTCGTCGTCGGGTTCTTTTCCTGACCCAAGCTGGGCTCAGTCCTTGTTGCTTCATAGCATCGATGTTGGATTGGTTCTGGCACTCACGTATATGGTGCTCCTCGTGATTGGGGAGCGCCGAACATTGTGGATGGTTCGAGGGTTAATTGTTCTAATGCTGGCAGCCGCCTTAAGTAACCGACTGGGCTTGACGCTGCTGAGTTTTGTGTTAGAAAAGTTGGTGGTTGGCTCAGCGGTGGCGATGGCTGTAATCTTCCAGTCAGAGTTTCGCCGATTTCTAGAACAGGTAGGGCGCGGAGAAATTGTGCAATTGTTTCAAGAGAAACGACGCCCAATTCCCAAACCCGACAGTGTTATTGATGAAATCGTAGACGCTGTCAAAGAACTATCGCAAAATCGGGTCGGCGCTCTCATGATTATGGAAACGAATGGCCCGATTGATGAGCGAGATGTGTCTGTACCAGGTGTTCAGCTTAATGCAGAAGTTTCTAAAGAACTGCTGCAAACGATCTTCCAAACCTCAACCTTATTACATGATGGAGCCGTGCTGATTCGGGGTTCCCGCGTGGCGGCGGCTGGTGTGATTTTGCCACTTTCTGAACGGACAGCATCACGGCAGTTAGGTACGCGTCATCGAGCTGCGATGGGGATTACCGAGCGTGTCGAAAATTGTCTGTGTATCGTTGTATCTGAAGAGACAGGTTCAATTTCTTTGGCGGAACGAGGAAAACTCAACCGACCCTTAACGAGCAGTAAATTGAAAGAATTGCTAGAGGCTCGATTTTCGACCGTTGTTGACCGTGAGGCAGTCGCCCCAGGGTTACGCAGTATCGGTCGTCGAATTAAGTCTAGGGGAAAGGAACTGATTTCACGATTCCTCCGTCTTCCGTCATCCACTTCTCAAGAGAAGAAATGACTGCTAAGCAATCCTTATTACAAAAGTTACCAAGTGACCTTGATCAAGACCGTCTCCCCAAGCATGTGGCGGTAATTATGGATGGCAATGGTCGTTGGGCAAAACGCCGAGGACTACCCCGAATCGAGGGCCATCGGCGAGGAGTCGATGCCCTCAAGGAGTTAGTGCGTTGCTGCCATGATTGGGGAATCAAATCACTCACCGCTTATGCGTTTTCCACCGAAAACTGGGGGCGTCCCCTGGAGGAAGTGAATTTTTTAATGACGCTGTTTGAGCGGGTGTTGGTTCGTGAACTGGATGAGATGATTCGGGAGAATGTACGAATTCAGTTTGTCGGAAATCTTTCCGTACTGCCGAGTTCGCTACAAAAGCAGATTGACCGCGCTACGCTTGCCACTCAGCACAATGTCGGTATTGAGTTTATCATTGCTGCCAATTATGGGGGACGCCAAGAAATCTTGCAAGCTTGCCGTGCGATCGCCAAAGAGGTGCAACAAGGTCACATTCAACCGGATGAGATTGATGACGTACTTTTTTCGCGTCACCTGTATACAGCCAATCTGCGTGACCCCGATCTACTCATCCGCACCAGCGGAGAGATGCGCCTGAGCAACTTCTTGCTATGGCAAATGGCCTATGGGGAGATTTATATCACACAAGCTCTTTGGCCTGATTTTAATCGGGAAGAATTTCATCAGGCATTGTCTGCTTATCAAAAGCGCGATCGCCGATTTGGGAAGGTGTAACAATGTTGGATTGTAGATTTGAGCTTTTGGACTAGAGTTGATTATTCAAAATCAAAAACTTGGAGATTCTAGTGAAAACTCTTGAATCCAAAATCCAAAATCCAAAATCTAAAATTCAATTAGGGGCCAGAGAAAACAGCCGCTTCTATATCCTTACGGCTAAGGGAGTACTTGAAGGAGCGTTGAATATCTCGCCCACCTTCGCCTGCTTTTAAATAACGCACTGTTAACTCTTCAATTTCCAAGCACAATTGGGCTTTCCAAGTAGAGCGCTCAACATGCCAGCAGTGCAAATCATGGCGGTCTTGTTCACATCCCTGTATTCTCAGCCACTTTTCTATTTCAGGGAGGGGATGGTTGTATAAAGGGGTTTCAGCTGACGGGAGAGCCATAAACATTGGATTTTTTGCGTTGTGCTGGGATGGTATTTGTAGAGTTGAGAACCAGGTTTGATGGGCCTAAGCCTAAACTTAGTCAGTTGACAACGAGCCAGGAATTTTTGGAGTTTCGCTTGTAACCAACGGTTGCTTAAAGGGTGGCTCAGACTCAAGATTAGCAGAGGTTTTCAGCGAGTAAGAATTGAGCGGTTGTTGAGTGGGCGAGTGATGGTTGCTACTTTGGGAGACTTGGAACGCTGAATCTCCTCGTGTTAATCCAATGGCGATCGCTAGGAGTAAGCAACCCACGAACGTTAAACCCAGAATGAACAGAGCGAAAATCTCACCCGCTGAGAGAGGGCGATCAGTTGCGTCAAGGTAAGCTGATGACGAGTCGGTGCGTCCTGATTGGTTAACGGGAGTGTTGAAGCCTGGGGGGGGCTGAATAACATAGAGGCGTGAATAACCGATTTTTTGGTCATACGCCACTCGCCGTTCTGGATTGCTCAGAGTAGCATAGGCTTCGCTGAGCTGTTGAAATTTTTTTGTTGCCGTGTCAGTCGGTAAATCAGTGGTATCGGGATGATAGCGCTTACTGAGTTCTCGATAGGCACGTCGGATTTCCAAGGGTGATGCACTAGGGTGTAATCCCAATAGGGCATAATAATTGGGACTTTGTATGAGACGCTCTTTGATTGTTTGTCTTACCCGCTCTTGAGCCACCGCAATTCCACCCTGCCTTTTTTAAAAGGGTTTTTTGATTATTTTAAGCGAAGTCAAGATAGCGCTGCTACGAAGAAATCGTTATGCAAAATATTATTTCAATTGGTTCAATTGTTGTGTGCGCTCAGCTTCGCTGGTGTCAAAGGCAATCACACAGAGAATCTAAATTGAAAATAAGGAATGCAGAAGGCTCCAGGGCAGAAGGGATAAGAATTTTCATTCCGCCAGTTGTGCGCTCTACTCGCATGGTGTCTAATCGGAAAATAGAGGTCAGGGACTACGGGCTGTGGCGTTGGGGAGCGGAATTTTTATTAAAGCTTCGCTTCACGCTAACACACTTCGGCCTTCAATTGACTTATGACCAATCACGAGCATTTGCGCCAATTACTTCTGCAATTCGATAACCGCAGCTACAAAGCCTATAGAGATATTAAAGGACGCTACAAGTTTCCGGACTTTACCCTAATTATTGATCGCGTCCAAGGAGACCCATTTGCCAGCCCCAGTCAACTTAGAGTGCAACTGCCACAGTCCGTCGCTGGTTTTCCGTCTCATCTGTATCAAACCCATAGCCGAGGAATTGCTTTACGCGATTACCTGACTCGTCAGTTTGACCGGGCAGCGAAGGACATCAGTAGTCGGCGAGGGACTGGCAAAAGTGGATTGATTGCCATTACTCAGGTTGGACAATCTGTACTTGAGCGAACCTCCGCCTTCGTGACTGATGAATGGGTAGAAGTGCGATTTGTGGTTGGGTTGCCCGCACGGGGGCGTAGTATCTTGGGGCGTCAGGCCGTGGAAATGCTATGTGAAGATATCCCCGAAATTGTTGACAAAGCGCTCAAGTATCGATCTTTAGATCAGAAAAAGATTCAGCAGCAGGTGGAAACGGCTGAAGATGCTGACTGGTTGCGTCAGCAGTTACCTGAACGGGGGCTAGTGGCATTTATTGCCGATGGTGCGATTCTTCCTCGACGCAGTGGGGTGGACGATCGCCCTTTGCTCACCGATGCTGTCTCTTGCCAATCTCCGGAGACGTTGCGGGTTGAATTCACTTGTCCTAATCGCGGGTTAGTGACAGGCATGGGCATCCCGGCAGGTGTCACCGTGATTGTTGGCGGTGGTTATCATGGCAAATCTACCTTACTCCAATCGATTGAGTTAGGAGTCTACAACCACCTTCCTGAAGATGGGAGAGAACTGGGAGTTACCCATCCAGCCACTATGAAGATTCGTGCTGAAGATGGTCGTAGTATTACCAGTGTGGATATTTCGCCGTTTATTAACCAGCTTCCTCAAGGCCGCTCAACCACTCAATTTTCTACTACGAATGCTAGTGGTAGTACTTCCCAAGCGGCGAATATTATGGAAGCGCTGGAAGCAGGGGCGCGGTTGCTGCTAATCGATGAGGACACGGCAGCCACTAATTTCATGATTCGCGATCGCCGGATGCAACAGTTGATTGCCAAAGATCAAGAACCGATTACACCGTTCATCGACAAGGTACGGCAACTGTATACCGATTACGGTGTCTCGACCATTTTAGTGATGGGGGGTAGTGGAGATTATTTTGACGTAGCGGATACGGTGATTGCGATGGAAAACTTTCAACCCTACGACGTTACTGAAAAAGCCAAAGCCATTGCCCAACAACACCAAACACAACGCACTCCTGAAGGTGGCGAACGTTTTGGACAGATTACGCCGCGTATCCCCTTACCAGAAAGTATTGACCCTAGTCGAGGTCAGCGAGAGGTGAAGTTAAAAGTCCGGGATGTAGACGAAGTGATGTTTGGCACGCAGGAAATTGACTTATCTGCGGTTGAGCAGATTGTGGAAGCGGGGCAACTAAGAGCGATCGCGGCGGCTATTGTGTATGCCAAGGAGCGATACATTAACGGAAGGCGTACACTGCCAGAGATTCTTGATCGCGTCATGGCAGATATTGAATCCGAAGGATTAGATATTCTCTCTCGGTTGCCGGAAGGAGACTTAGTACTCTTCCGCCGCTTTGAACTTGCAGCTGCCCTTAATCGCCTGCGCACCCTCAAAGTGTTACTCTAAAACCGACCCAGAAGTTGCCAACCGCTACCCGATTGGCATCCACTGCATGAAATTTACGGTTTTCTTCTCCAGAATGCTGGCGATGGCAACGCTCAGAGCAATGCTTGTCTTAGGTGTCACACTCACGCCGAAAGTGGCTTCTACCTCTACACGATTACCGACAACTTGGGAGTTGACTATCAGGGATGGGGCAACAGTAGAACCATCAGTCAAAATCGTTCGACAGCCACGCCTACAACACCTTCAATGGCTGCAAAGTGAGGTCAGAACGGGAGAAAGTCGCACACAACGCCTCCAGTTTAAACCAGGTGCTGTGGGCACAGTTGTAGCAGGACGTATAGGGCGTGGCAATCGGGACATTTATTTGCTGCGTGCCAGAGAAAATCAGACCATGATACTTGAGCTCACATCCTTCGAGCAAAACGTGGTTTTTGATGTGCAGGCTCCCAGTGGAGAATATCTCAAGGAAGAAGCCTCTAGCTTTCGCGGTGAATTACCCCAAACGGGAGATTATTCCGTTATCGTCAGCAGCAGCAAAGGGTATGGCAGTTATCGGCTAGAAGTTACGATTCGGTAAGGAATCAGGGAGAGGGTAAAGATAAAGACAGCAGAGTACGGAAACAAGCCAAAGAAAATCACCGCCTGCGGATGCCTCCCACACGACAATCGCGCAACCAGGTCGTTACAGCCTGACCAACAATGCCTCTGCTGCTTTCCATCGGTGGTGTCGGAGGGCGTCCTGGTGCAGAACCAATCCGAGAATACATCATGGCTAAACGCCAGCCATCCCTTGTTTGAGCCAAAAATAACCAATGGTAAAGCTGTCTATTCAATGCCTTGCCCCCTCGGTACTGCCGCTCTAGGGTAGTAAAAAAGACTTGCTTAGGGGGTTCTAGGTTAGCGATTGAGGCAGGAGGCGTATATTGACCTGGCCCCAGTGTTAAGGGTTCAAACTCCGGACGCCCTGCTAAGACGAAGTAAATGGGGGGTTCAGATGTTGGGGTTAAGCGTCGAGTCCGTCCCATTACCCGATTAGCATAGCTCGGTAAATCCTTGAGCATCAGAGCCGTTAATGTCTCTACATCCGCTGGGCATTTTGAGGAGGGAGGGGGAGGTGAGGAGTTGGCGGTGAGGAGGGGGGTAGAGAGGGGAAGAGGGGGAGATGGGGAGAGGAGGAGACGGGGAGACGGGGAGACGGGGAGATGGGGAGACGGGGAGACAGGGAGATGGGGAAGGTTGGCAGTGGCAGGTACAGGCAAGATGATGCTAGGTAGTACCTGCCAAAAGGCAACGAGAAGTAATTGACAAAAATTATTAAATATGGTATATGGATGATGAATTAGGGAATTTTGACCTACTTCAACCTTTTCTCGTGGGGAGGGGAATCTAGGCACCGATCGCAGCTAACTCCTGACAAATTTGCTCCCAAGCCGCAACGGGTTCGGGTGCAGCGGTAATGGGTCGCCCAATCACTAGGTAATCAGCACCCGCTTTGAGTGCCTCTGCTGGAGTCATTGAGCGCTTTTGGTCGCCCGCTTGAGACCAACTCGGTCGAACTCCCGGACAAACGAGAAGAAAATCATCCCCACAAACTTCGCGCAGTTGTGCAACTTCCTGAGGAGAGCATACTGCCCCATTCAGACCCGTTTCTTGAGCCAGCAATGCCATCTGTAGAGCGTATTCTGGCAGTTCAACCGGAATTTTCAGGTCAAAGGCCAAATCCCGTGATGTCAGACTTGTCAGCAGCGTCACAGCAATTAACTGCGGCGGTTGACACCCTGCCTTTTGTGACCCCTCCACTGCCGCTGCACTGACGGCTGTCAGAGCGTTACGACCCGCCGCTGCATGAACTGTAATTAAATCTACGCCATAGGCAGCGGCTTGGTAAGTCGCGCCAGCCATTGTATTGGGGATGTCATGAAACTTCAGGTCAAGAAATACTCGCTTTTGCTGATTTTTGAGGGTACGAATTATTTCAGGGCCAGTGCTGACAAAAAGTTCCAGACCTACTTTCCAGAACGTTACTTGAGGTAACAGTTCAACCAGTGCGATCGCCTCAGTCTCAGTCGGAACATCCAGAGGAACAATGATGCGTTCAGTGAGCGACAAATTGTTTGTGCTAGTAGAGACCACGAACTTTTAATGACCCATTAAAATTTACTTGGCGTTACAGTAACTATTCAATTCACCCACCACTTTATCAGCCGTATTGGAAGCCTTATCACCTTTTTTGGCAAGGGACTCGATATTTGATTGTATTTTTGCAATTTTCTTGAGGCTGGCGGGTGTCTGATCTATTTTACTCAGGTCGTTCATCTGTTGACCCATGTCCCGAATGCTTTGGCTGGCTTCCCCAAGGGACTGCGTATAGCGCTTCTGAAACCCCAAGAGTTTTTCGTCCTCTAACTTCACGGCCTTAATTTGTTGAGTCAATCCGTCCATCTCGCTGGCGGCTTTATTGAATAGGGCTACTCCTTTAAGCGCTTGTTCTTTGACCTCCTTTAGGTTGCTTGGCTGTTTCCCCTTGCCAAGATTTCCCATCTCGTTAGCCACTTTATTCAGGGTCGGCTCTCCCTTGTTGATGATATCAGCGAGTTTATTACACTGTGTCACCTTACTTTCACCGCAGCCTGTAATAAAAGTTGCAATCACAAGACCAAAAGCAGTAAGGGCACTGTAGCGATGAAACCCATGCATGGTTTTCTCCTAGGGTTAGTTTGAATAAAGAAAACCACAAGACAGAGCCTGTGGTTTTCTGAAGTGCTATCTAGAAAATAGGGGGTAGGGTATGAGGTGTAGGGTATAGGGGATAGCTTACCTGTACGGTTGAACCTTAACTCACAAGGCGGATAAAGCGGTTTTTCCCCACACTCAACGTGCGTCCTGCTAACTCATCAGGTGCATCGAAGGTTGTATCAACTTGGTCGATGCGATCGCCATCCAGCTTCACGCCTCCATCTTTAATTAATCGCTGCCCTTCCCCGCTGCTTTTGCACAAACCACTAGCTTTGAGAATGTAGAACAACTTAGCAGGAAACTCCACCTTAGACAGAGAAAATTCCGGTACGGCATCTCCTGTCGCCGTAGAACCTCGTTTGGTAATGTCCTCAGCCGCTTTCTGTGCAGCTTTCGCTTCTGCCTCCCCGTAGTACTGACTCACAATGTTCAGAGCCAGCAGTTTTTGGCGTTCTCGCGGCTCTTGGGGTAACTCATGAAGTGGCAAATTTGTCAATAGTTCAAAATACTGCTCCACCAAATTGTCGGGAATTTTTTCCAGCTTGGAGTACATCGAGATGCCTTTTTCCCTCAACCCGACATAGTTACCAAGGGATTTGGACATCTTCTGAACTCCATCCGTCCCGATTAAAATCGGCGTCAGCAGCCCAAACTGAGGCGTCTGACCGAAATGCCGTTGCAAGTCTCGCCCTACGGCAATATTAAATTTTTGGTCAGTTCCCCCCAATTCGATATCCGCCTGTATCGCCACCGAATCGTAGCCTTGCATCAACGGGTAGAGGAATTCGTGGATGTAAATGGGATTCTCCTGTTTGTAACGTTCGGCAAACCCCTCCTTAGCGAGCATTTGTCCTACTGTCATGGTCGCTAACAACTCTAGGATTTTCGCCAAACCCAGCGGTTCTAACCATTCTGAGTTGTAACGAATTTCCAACCGTCCGGGCGTGTCAAAATCTAAAATTGGGCGTACCTGTTCCAAGTACGTTTGAGCATTTTGCTTCACCTCCTCCGGAGAAAGTTGGCGGCGCACCTCAGATTTACCGGTCGGGTCACCAATCCTTGCGGTAAAATCCCCAATAATCAAGACAGCGGTATGACCCGCATCCTGAAATGCGCGTAACTTCCGGACTGGAATACTATGACCCAGATGGATATCAGCACCCGTTGGGTCAATTCCCAGCTTCACTCGCAAGGGACGGTTAGGTTGCTTCAATCGTTGAACCAGGTTCTCGTTAGGGTCTAGAGAATCGGGTTGGTTGGGGAAAATTTCACTAATACCTCGGTAGAGCCAATCTAGCTCGTTGGGACTTGGGATTTGAGAATTTGACATTCGTCTAGAACATCTTTAAGGATTAAATAGCGGGATATGGCAGGTTGTTGAATTGAATTGTTGTGTTATACAAATGCAAAGCAGCAAGATTAACAGGTTTTGCCCAAAATGCCAAAGAGCCATGCTGAATCAGTTAACCATTATCCCAGGATGCATCTCCTATGATGAAGCAATGCTTACTGGTAGCCAACACCACACGCTATTGGACAAGCTTCGCCAACGGCAGCAGCTACTCCTTTAGAATTATCCTTTAGAGTACACAAGAGCAGCAGAGAGTGGGAGTGAAGCGTATCTTGCACCTGTCCCGTCCTAGACTGATTGGAGTGTAATGGGCAAATTGTCATGATAGCTGTAGGTCTGTACCACTTGCCCACCAACGTGCAAGTTGCCGTTGCTGGAAGGTTCTTTACCGAACCCAACTTATCTTTAATCCGGCTACTGTTATAAATTTCTGTAATCATCTATAGAAAGTATTGATATGAAGTTGCTTACGTTTGTGCGTTCAGTTTTTTTCGAGTGAGGAAGTGAAATCGCCGTGTCATCTAGCACTGTTCAGCAAAAACAAGATACCAAAAGCGGCTCATCATCCGTATTCCAGTTTGTACAAGGAGTTGCTCAGGTAGCAGGTGGAACCGTCCTCGGCATCACAATGCTAACTAGCTCAGTTGTTGCCGGTGGATTAGTTGGCTTGGCGACTAGCTTCCGCAATCTACCCGATGTCCGAGTTCTGCGGGGATATGTGCCTTCAGAGACGACTTATGTTTATGACATCAAGGGTAAGGAACTGGCCAGCCTGCACGGGGAAGCTAATCGCGAAGTCGTCAAATTAGATCAAATCAGTCCTGACTTAAAGCGAGCTGTAATGGCTATGGAAGATAGCCACTTTTACATGCACCACGGGATTAATCCCAATAGTGTAGGTCGGGCGCTTTTAATCAACTGGGAGAATAAAACAGTGGTTGAAGGCGGCTCAACCTTAACCATGCAGTTGGTGAAAAATTTGTTTCTCAGGCCAGAGCGTAAGTTTAGCCGCAAAATCGCTGAGGCTGTGATGGCTATCCGCCTGGAGCAAATCTTCACCAAAGACCAGATTTTGGAGATGTACCTCAATCAAATTTATTGGGGGCACAACAACTACGGTGTGCAAACAGCAGCTCAAAGCTACTTTGGCAAGACAGCAAAGCAGCTCAATTTAGCCGAATCAGCGATGCTAGCGGGGTTAATTCAGTCACCGGAAGAATACAGCCCTTTTGTGAACCTCAAAGTAGCCAAAGAGCGACAAGGTATTGTATTAACCCGGATGCAGGATTTGGGATGGATTACACCCGAGCAAGCTGAAGCCGCACGTAAACAAAAGCTCAACATCGGCAAGCTTACCTCTTGGCGAACTAGTAAGCTGCCTTTCATTACAGAAGCTGTGGTCAATGAGTTGAATGAGCGATTTGGTCGAGATGCTGTCCTCAAAGGCGGAATGCGAGTCCAGACAACCATCGACACTGACTTTCAGGAGATGGCGGAAGAAACAGTAGCGCGTTCCCATGCCAATGTTCGCTATCGTGGTCTTTATGCTGATCAAGTATCCTTAGCTGCCGTCGATCCTCGGACGCATTTTGTCAAAGCGTTGGTAGGCGGAGTGAGTTATAAGAAGAGTCAGTTCAACCGTGCCATCCAAGCCAGACGGCAACCTGGGTCTTCGTTTAAGCCGTTTGTTTACTACACCGCTTTTGCGACTGGCAAATATTCTCCTTCTTCCACTGTTATCGATGCCCCAGTGAGCTATCGGGATGGTAGCGGCTGGTACTCCCCCAAAAACTACGGGGGGGGTTACTCCGGAGCAATGACCATTCGCACTGCTTTGATGAACTCTGTCAACGTTCCTGCGGTAAAAATTGGGAAATCTGTGGGATTGGATAAGGTGATTGAAACCTGCCGTACTCTGGGCATCAAGAGTCCCTTGGAACCCGTAGTATCTTTACCGCTAGGGGCGATTGGGGTGACACCGTTGGAAATGGCAGGAGCTTATGCCACCTTTGCGAGTAATGGATGGTATTCTGACACAACCATTATTGTGCGAGTCACTGATAGTACGGGGAATGTATTACTGGACAATACACCTAAACCCAAGCTCGTACTCGATCCTTGGGCTACGGCGTCTCTCTCCAGTGTGCTGCAAGATGTAGTTAGTGGCGGTACCGGAAAACATGCACAAATTGGACGCCCCGCTGCGGGTAAAACAGGAACGACCTCATCAGAGCGAGATGTATGGTTTGTGGGGTATGTACCGCAGTTAGCTGCCGCTGTTTGGATTGGTAATGATAACAACCGACCTATTGGTGGTGGCGCAACAGGTGGTGAGTATGCTGCACCCATTTGGCGCAACTTTATGCTGAAGGCATTGAAGAACGAGCCAGTGCAAAACTTTCCCTCGCCCTCTAAGTTTAATCGCCCTTAGAGAGGGTTTAAGTTGTAGGAACAGTCAGCTGTCAGCTTTTTCGGCTCTATAATTCAGTGGTTATCGAAACTAGCCCTAGGCCAGACAAACCAAAGACAAAAAGCTGATAGCTGTGTCTCACTAAAGGATGAAGTCCCTGAACCAATCCAGACTGAAGCCTGAAATTTTCCTGCCCTGCCGATTCATTCAGCAAGACATTCACCAAATTTCATCTTTCATACTTCATCCCTCACCTTTATCGTTGCTTCTCTAGCTCTGACTTCATCCGTTCCAGCGTCATGTTCATTTGCTCGAACATTTGCTGAGGGGTAATGCCAAACTGACCGAGTTGTGTTTTGAGCTGTTGCACGGTCATCTGAGCCATGAAGTCCTCGGATAACTCAAAGCGCTTCATAAAAATACGGTAGCGCTCCATCAGAGATTCCATCTGCTCAATAAAAATCTTTTTCCCTTCAAGGTCAAATTTGCCGTAGCTGCCCCCTAATTGAATTAGGGATTGATAATCTTCAAACAGCTGCTTTGCTTCTTGTTGGACAATATCTGAATCAAAAAACCCCATTGCTCTTATCTGTCAACCGACGAGTGGGTACACGGCTGCTTTTAGTCACATTCTAGTGCAGCAGTGAGCTTGTGCAAAATTCGGTTTACCGTATTCTGGGTGAGCACTTACCTCACTTGTTCACCTTGTCCGCCGTTCTACAAGACTACGACGTCGATCTCAGCTACCAATGTGGGATTCACCAGCTACGGAGTAAGTCAATATCATAATAAGGGGATAGATCGCGAGTTCTTGGTATGACCTCTTCCCTAGCAAGAATGCTTCGAGGGCGTGGGTTACTTAGCACTTGGTAAGAGCTTCCCTGCGCTACAGAGGAGAGTAACTCCCATTCCTACAAACCAAGCCATTCCTAGGGGTTAGAGCAAGTATGTTGAGCAAACCAAAAAATCGAAAACTCGCTGCTATCCTGGCCTTCAGCGGGATAGTCATACCCTTTACTGGATTTCATAAGTTTTATTTGGGACAACCAGTGTGGGGAATACTGTATTTACTTCTTGGGTGGACTCCCATTCCTCGAATCGCTAGTGCCATTGAAGGCGTTTGGTATTTGCTACAAGATCCAACGGAGTTTGACCGCAATTTTAACCTGGGTGTTAGTTCTGTTGCCTCGTCGGTCTCCAATCCACTCCCTGATGTTGACCCCGCTCAAGTGGGTGCGATCGCAGATGCCCTGAGACAGCTCGATCGCTTGCGTCAAGATGGATTAATGTCCGAGTATGAATTTGAGCAAAAACGCCGCCAATTATTGGATCGCATCGCTTAAAGACCATGGCACTGTTCGACTGGCTCGTTCCTACAACGCAAAATAACCCAAATTGGCACTCCATGCGGGCACGGCTGCTAAGCGACCCTTACTATCGTCTGCAATCAGCCCAAGAAATTGCGATCGCAGCCGAACTGGGTATCAAAATTGATGTGAATCAAGCTAGTGTCGATGACTGGTTGCGACTACCAGGAATTTCCATCCATCAAGCGCGATCGCTTGTTGAACTCAGTGGTATGGGTGTTCAGTTTTGCTGTTTGGAAGATATTGCAGCCGCTTTGGGTGTACCAGTACAGCGCATTAAACCGCTGCAACCGATTTTGAGCTTTTGTTACTACGATGCCGATAGCCTCTCAACTCCTCAACCCATTAACCCGAATACAGCATCAGTAGAACAATTAACCCAAATTCCAGCGGTTGATTTGTTTCTAGCAAGAGCAATTGTCCAAAATCGTGCTGAGAGTGGACAGTATCGCAATCTCGCCGATTTCCAGCGACGCCTTTCCCTCAATCCGCAGTTAATTTCTGAACTCATGTACTACCTACGGTTTTGAAACCTCAGGCAAAACGTTTAATACTAATAAAAATTAACCTATAAAGGGTTGACAAAATGTAGTGGGTACAAAACAGCTCACTCGTTTTGCCTGTGTGTGTGAGGTTCCAAGAACGGTAGTGACTTCATGTTGTCTTTATTGCCTATTTTTTCTCTGGCTCAAGCCTTTCCCGTACCGACGTCTACTCCTAGCCCGATACCCCTTCCCATCCAAAAACAGGTGGTACAGCCCCAAGAAATACGGGCTTTACCTGGGCAGTTGGATAAAGTCCCGATGTTTAACAGCAATAGTCCCGAAGTGATACAAACAGAGGGAATTTTGCTGTCTACGTTTCCGCCAACCGGGAAAACTACCCCCACTGCTCACTTAAACTATGAGCTAGCGGGGCGCTTTGATTTGTTTTCGCATCACATTGCCCGACCCAACAAACCGGGGGATGACCGACCGTTGTATCAGGCAGTGATTGTGTACAACCCCGGCCATAAACCCGTAACGTTGAATATCTTGCAGGCGGTGAGTTATGCCACCAACCCAGATGCGCCATTTGTTGAGTTGCCGCCCTACCTGGACAATTCTTCAGGCACAATCTATGCTGGCCCTGGTTCACGAGTCATGAGTGACATCCTGCGAGGAGTTCATCAAGCTGATTTTCCCTCCCAGCTTGTAATTTTCCCAAAGCAGAGCCAAATATTGTTCAGTCTACCGATAACACGGGCTAACTGTCGGTCTACATTCATGCGGTTGCAAAGTAGTGAGCCTGTCTATCTAGCCAGTTTAGCGATGTATGCTCGTCCTAATCCCATAGCGAGGAAGGGAAAGAACTTGGAAGACTCCTTAACGCCACCTCCTCAGCTTTATCGGGCCCCAACGTTACCAGAATGGCTACAACTTTTAAATAGAGGCAATTTAGCTGGGCCACGCGATCGCGTCCCTACTCCTCCCAGCAAGAATGGTGGTGATATTGTTTATGGTCGTGTGGCGGGTGTGGCTCAAGGTTCCGAATGGCGTTCTGAGATTGCTGATCGGTCAGGGGACGTTGATCTCAGTATTCCACCAGCGGGTAAAGCCTTTTCCTACCCCATCGGCACTGTTCCCATGATTACTTTTGGCACTCGTCAAGTTCAGAGTGCACCGATGTTGGTACGATACGCCGATACAGCTTACAGCGCTCATGGCAACTATGGGGTGTACTATAGCCTCACTTTGCCTTTATCTAATAAGACAGGGCAAACTCAAACTGTAATTGTGAAAATCCAGACACCTCTCAAACAAGAAGATCGAGGAGAGGGATTGCGTTTTCTGAACCCCCCCGATCCACAAGTGTTCTTCCGAGGTACTGTGCGAGTGAGTTATAAGGATGACTCAGGTGTTCTTCAAGCCCGCTACATACATCTGGTACAGCGTCGGGGTCAGCAGGGTGAACCGTTGATTACGCTGAATATGCCACCCCGCGATCACCGCTTGGTGAAGATTGAGTTTCTTTACCCTCCCGATGCGACACCGCCCCAAGTTTTAACCGTCAGGACGTTGGAGCGATCGCGTTAAAGGTTGTACAGGTGAAACGTTGAAGGTTGAAGGTTAGAACTTTCAACCCCATTGACCAATCTCCCTCTCCGTCAGAGAAGATAAAAAGAACAACCAATAAGCAATGATTAACGTCGCTATGCTGACAAACTCTGATTTTCTCACCTTTGGTCAATGGTCAGGCATTCTTACCATAGCCTGCGGCGTTATTGCCATACTGGGCTTTATTCTGAAATGGGGCATACGATTTCGGTTAGTGGGTGCTACCGGCTTTATGGTTGTACTCACCGCAGGTTTATTTGCCTTGGGACTTGTACCTTTTAGTCGCGCAGTGATTCCAGGTGCTGCCCACTTTTCCATCGTCTACGACAACGGTGGCAACCAAACGGTGATTACTGTTCCCCAAAATTTGACGGAAACCGAACTAGAGGCCACTCTGCGCCAAGCCGCCAGTGATTTATTTTCTTACGGACGCCTAGGCGGGGCAGATCAGCAGTTGACGATTCGCGCACGTACTATTATTCATCCAGAAGCGGGTGTCTCCAAGCCCCTGTTTTTGGGTCAGGTGAAGCGATCGCTTGCTACCCGCAACGATGAGCAAATGGCCATTGAAATTTACCCCGAAAGCTTCGCTCAACTACCCAAACCTACAGCTTAACGGGTAAGTTTGCTCATAGTTCATGGTTCATTGCCGACGAATACCATGAATCATGGACTATGAACAGTCCTATCCGGCATCTTCGATTCCTGAATCGACCCCTTTAACTGAAATCGCAATTCATCCCACGTCTCAACCGTAAGGCGAGCGTGGGACGGCGCTATAGTGAGCGTTAGCGAAGCGGGACGAAGTCCAGTAATTCGTAAGAGCGCTGCCTTATGAATTGCGGGTCATCGGAGGTGCGGAGATGACCAAACGATGGTAGGCTCGATATTATAGCAAATAGATTTCACTCTAAGATGCTCAAGGTCGTTAAAGTCAGACTCTATCCCAATCCGCAACAGCAACAGTTACTAGAGCAATCCTTTGGTAACTGCCGCTGGCTGTGGAATTATTGTCTGAACTTAATGAACCAGACATACAAACAGACGGGGAAGGGGTTGTCAGGCTATGACGTTAAGAAGTTAATTCCACAATTAAAGAAAGAGCATGAGTGGCTGACTCTTACTTATTCACAGTGCCTACAACAAGCTTGCCTGAATCTGGGAGTTGCCTTTAATAACTTTTTTGAAGGAAGGGCAAAATATCCTAGATTCAAATCCAAGCACGCGGCGCAGTCAATACAGTATTCTCAGAATGTTAAAGTTGCAGAGGATTATCTAACTATTCCAAAAGTCGGTGATGTATCAGCGACTATTCACAGAACCATTGAGGGCAAACTCAAGACTGTAACAATCTCTAAAAACTGTTCTCATCAATATTTCGCCGCTATCCTGTTTGAGGATGGCAAAGATAAGCCAGAGTCAAGTACGGACGGAAAGGCGATAGGTATTGACTTGGGGTTAACTCATTTCGCCGTAACCAGCGATGGCTCTAAGTTTAACAACCCACGAGTACTCAACAAGCATGAGAAGAATTTAAAACTCAAGCAACAGCAACTTTCTCGAAAACAGAAGAGTTCAAATAACCGCAATAAGGCGAGAAAGAAAGTCGCTAGAGTTCATCGCAAGATTACTCACTGTCGTGAAGATTTTCTGCACAAGCTATCGCGTAGGATAGTGAACGAAAACCAAGTCATTGTAGTGGAAAATCTCAACGTTAAAGGGATGATGCAAAATCACTGCCTAGCCAAATCTATTCATCAAGTTGGTTGGGGAATGTTTTGCACAATGCTCAAGTATAAGGCCCAAGCAGAAGGGAAAGTGTATCAAGAGGTTGATAGGCTTTTCCCCAGCTCTAAAACCTGCCATGTATGTCTTAATCAAGTCGGCAGCTTGCCACTAGGCGTAAGACGTTGGACATGTGAGCATTGCCAAACTACCCACGACAGGGATATCAACGCAGCCGTTAACCTTCGAGATGAAGGACTACGAATCTTGACCTCTGGAACGGGGGATAAAGCCTGTCGCCCAGATGTAAGTCGCAGTAATAGAGGACGAAAGAAATCTACTACTACGCTTTCTGTTGGGCAGGAAGCCTGCACTCACCCGTCAGGGGCGTGCAGGTAGTTCACCGAGGAACTTTGCTCAGGGCGTACCAAGTATCATCTTCAACAATCCCATCGTCTTGCAAATTGCTGCGCTTTTGGAACGCTTTAACAGCCTTTTCGGTGAGGACACCAAAGTCTCCGTCAACCGTTGAACTGTAGTCACGAGTTAATTGGAGAACACGCTGAACCGTTTTTACGGCTTCACCTTGAGTGCCTCGCTGCAACACTGGCATATTAACGGGCGCACCTGTGTACAGTGCCTGCCAAGTTAGCTGACCCACAATTCCATCTTCAACTAAAAAGACGCGGTGCTGAAAATCGATGACACCTTTTTCAGTCTGTGGCCCAAAATTCCCATTGATCGGGCCGCTAAACGCCTTCCAGTGGGTTAAAAGCTGTTGCAGTTCCTCCACATCTTTCCCTTGGGAACCTCGCCGCAGTACGGGTTTATTCAATGGAGTTTTACGTGTGGCTTGGGGTGTAGCAGCATTGGCATCACTCACAGATGGCATTAGGAATTCTCCCTAAATCATTATTTTTCTTCCTTCCAAGGTAATCTCGCCAACCTCCTCATAACCTCACCCAACAAGGGTCATTCCATCAGGTGATTTTTTATGTAATACTCCATCTCCTACTCTTGGGAAATAAGGAGGTTCTTAAAACGGATTTTGTAAGACTCCTGCCTCCTGACCTAGAGATGCTGGAGCAAGCAGCCAAGTTGAGAAAATTGCTACTTTGATAGTATTATGGTCAATCTGTCAATATCTTAACTTCACAATTACAGCCTTCCCCAACGGCATAATATGCCTCACCAATCCTCAACAGACGTTTCTACTACAGGCATGACGAACCAAGCCCCTACCTCATTGTTGTCTCTAATGGTTGCTCCAGCTCAAGTTCTGCGTGGCTACCAGGCATTATCGCAATCTGGAGAAGCGATCGCGCGTTTAGGGCAACGTCCATTAGTGGTGGGGGGTAACCATACCCTAGCTGTCCTGACTTCGCAACTACAACCCGTTCTAGAGCAGCATCAGTTAAGCTATTCCTTCGCCTCTTACAGTCCGGATTGCTCTGAGGCATCTTTAGCCACCCTCCGAGACGCAGCGGCTAAGCATCAAGCTGATTTAATCATCGGTATCGGCGGCGGGAAAGCGTTAGACACTGCCAAACTTTTAGCCCATCAGTGCAAGTTACCTATTGTTACGGTTCCTACGTCTGGTGCTACCTGTGCAGCTTGGACAGCTTTATCAAATATCTATTCCAATGAGGGTGCTTTTTTATACGATGTAGCTCTTGACCGTTGCCCTGACTTGTTAGTCCTCGATTACAGCTTAGTTGAGAGTGCACCTCAACGCACGTTAGTGGCTGGAATTGGTGATGCTTTAGCCAAGTGGTATGAAGCCTCTGTGAGTAGTGGCAGTTCTCCCGCTACCCTGATTATTGCCGCCGTCCAACAGGCAAGAGTGTTGCGAGATATTCTCTTTCAAAAATCCGCTGACGCCCTTAAAGCACCAGGAAGTGAAGTTTGGCGGGAAGTGGTGGATGCTACAGTCTTACTCGCGGGTGTGATTGGTGGTTTGGGTGGGGCTCAGTGTCGTACTGTGGGCGCCCATGCCGTTCATAATGGTTTGACCCATCTTCCAGGTGCTCACAACGCCCTTCATGGGGAGAAAGTCGCCTATGGGATTCTTGTGCAGTTGCGTTTGGAAGAAATGCTGGCGAGTAACCAGCTAGCCGCATTAGCACGGCAACAGTTACTCAAGTTTTACGCTGAAATTGGTCTGCCGCAAACCCTTGATGATTTAGGTTTGGCAAACATTACCCTAGCCGAGTTACGCAGCGCGGCTGAAATTGCCTGTAATCCTAGTTCCGACATTCATCGCTTACCGTTCCCAGTGGTGGCGGAACAGTTAATGGCGGCAATGGTTTCGACGACAACGCCAGGGGAAAAAAATTGGAGTCCAGTCAGTATGGCAACAGCTAACGATGATGAACAAAGTTAATACCCTTTTAGCTCCCTCGACTTAAACTTAGGATTTTGCAGGGCTTAGTCGCGATCGCTCCAAACTTTCCCGATGTTCCTTAGGCAGTGCTCGTCGTAATGATTAACAATGCCTATATAATTCTTTAGTTTAGGAACGCCCGGTTGTCTGATGAATTTAGATTGGATTACCCCAGCAGCGCGTCTGAGTGCACTGCCGCCTTATGTGTTCGCTCGTTTAGATGAACTGAAAGCTCGTGCGCGTGAACAGGGACTTGATTTAATTGATTTGGGAATGGGGAATCCCGATGGTTGTGCACCACAACCTGTGATTGAAGCGGCGATCGCCGCCTTGCAAAATCCCGCCAATCACGGTTATCCACCGTTTGAAGGCACTGCCAGTTTTCGCCGTGCTATTACCAATTGGTATCGTCGCCGCTACGATGTTGAACTTGACCCGGATAGCGAAGCTTTACCCCTATTGGGTTCCAAGGAAGGGCTAGGCCATCTTGCCTTAGCTTACATAAATCCGGGTGACCTGGTGTTAGTCCCCACTCCTGCCTATCCTGCTCATTTTCGGGGGCCGTTGATTGCTGGCGCTACCGTACACAGCTTGATTCTCAAGCCAGAAAATGACTGGTTAATTGATTTAGGGGCAATTCCTGAGGACGTTGCCCAACGAGCAAAGATTCTTTATTTTAACTATCCCAGTAATCCCACTGCTGCCACAGCTCCTCGCGAATTTTTTCACGAAATTGTGGCCTTTGCCCGTAAGTACGAAATCTTACTCGTCCACGATCTGTGTTACGCTGAACTGGCTTTTGATGGTTACCAACCGACCAGCTTACTAGAAATTCCTGGAGCCAAGGAGATTGGGGTTGAGTTTCACACCCTTTCAAAAACTTACAACATGGCAGGCTGGCGCGTCGGCTTCGTGGTCGGAAACAGCCATATCATCCAAGGATTACGCACCTTAAAAACCAATCTAGATTACGGTATCTTTGCCGCCTTACAAACGGCGGCGGAAACCGCCTTACAACTGCCAGATGTCTACCTGAATGAAGTCCAAGCGCGTTACCGTCGTCGCCGCGATTTCCTCATTCAAGGACTTGCCGAGTTAGGCTGGACTATTCCTACAACCAAAGCCACTATGTATCTCTGGATGCCTTGCACTAAGGGAATGAGTTCTACCGACTTTGCCCTTAATGTATTGCAGCAAACGGGTGTTGTTGTCACGCCAGGCAATGCCTTTGGTGTAGCGGGTGAGGGATACGTGCGGATTAGTTTGATTGCCGAATGCGATCGCTTAGCCGAAGTCTTGCGCCGATTCAAACAATCCAAGATATACTATCAGCCGGAAGCACTAGTCACAGGTTCGGAATAACTAGTTTGCACAAACGGTAGGGCTCAGGGCGATAAGTAATATAGTTACGTCGCCTCACCTGACTATGGCAAGGGCTGTAATGAACCTAAAAAATCGGGTAATCTGGATAGTCTCTATCTGCCTGACTCTATTGAGTTTGGTTGAAGTTTTGAGGGCAAAGCAACTCGTCAGTGGAGCAACTTCCATGGCACAACTAAGTTCAAGTGTCGAAGCTTCCACTCCAGTGGTGAACGCAAAACTGATTGCTGCCAATACCCGGTTAAGCTTCAAACTTTTCTCAGAAATTCTCAAGCAACAGCCTGATCAAAACATTTTTATCTCTCCTGCCAGTATCGCCATCGCCCTAGCTATGACCTATAACGGAGCTCAAGGTCAAACTCAGCAGGCGATGGCTCAAACTTTGGAATTACAAGGGATGAGTCTTGAGGAGGTAAATCAAGCCAATGCTGCTCTCAGGGCAACCCTAACAAATCCCGACCCTAAAGTCCAGCTTTTCCTTGCCAATTCCTTATGGGCGAGGCAAGAAATCTCGTTTAATCGAGAATTTCAAGAGAAAAATCAAACCTTTTATGGCGCAAAAATAACGGCTTTAGACTTTAATGACCCGCGTGTGTCATCTATCATCAATAATTGGGTTAACCAGAGTACCAAAGGAAAAATTGACCAAATTATTGATAATAAAGAAATTACGCCCAATACAATTCTTTTCCTCCTGAATGCTATCTACTTCAAGGGGTTGTGGACAACAGAATTTGATAAAACTAAAACCAGAGAGCTGCCCTTTAGGTTAAGCAATGGGACTCAAAAGCCTCACCCCATCATGTTTCGGCAGTCTGAATATCAGTACTATACCAACGAATTATTTCAAGCGGTTAGCTTGCCTTATGGACAGGGGCGATTCAGTTTATACATTTTTCTACCTCAAAAAAACATCGATCTTAAAACGTTCTACAAAAACTTGAAGCCTGACAATTGGGAGCAGTGGATGAACCAGTTTATGCCGAAACAACTCCTTCTTGGTTTACCTCGTTTCCGATTGAAGTATGGACTGGAACTCAGCAATACTCTGAAACCTTTGGGTATGGAGATTGCCTTTGATGAGAACCGAGCTAATTTTAGAGGTCTAACTCCACTGCCAGCCTATATTAGTAAGGTCAAGCACAACACATTTTTTGAGGTGAACGAAGAAGGCAGCGAAGCGTCTGGAGCCACTTCTGTGCAGATTGCGACTAGGGGATTATCTCCCCAGCTGATTGTCGATCGCCCTTTCTTTTGTGCCATTCGTGACAATCAGACCAAATCCATTTTATTTATGGGTTCTGTGGTAGAACCCTAGCTAGCCCATTGTTTGCAAAAAAACCCCAGAGGAGCGAACCATCCGGGGTGGAACTGTTAAGCTTTATTCTTTTCAAGGGGACAGTTAGTTGATCCGGGTAAGTGATATAAGCGATCGAACATTTAACTGGTCAGTTTATAGATAGCAAATTTCTTGTGGTACGGACATCTCGCCGTCCCGGCTATAAGAAAAAACACTTATCATCAACAACAGCTCTCAAGCGTCTTCCCTTAACCTGGTCTGTCAAAAATTCTTTATGAAAGAGAAAATCCTCTGGGCAATCCCACTGTTGATCTTATGTTTACTGACACTAATTATTAGTATTTCTTTAGGACAAGTAGAGCGTGTAACCGCTCAATTAAATAGATATCGCAATCAACCCAATATGGAAACTAGCAATCCTAATTGGGAAATACCTAATACTTGTGCTTTAAAACCAGAAACTAACAGAACAATACCTAGTTCCTCAACGACTCTTGTCTCCCCGAAAATTACTCTCGAACGTTTCCGGCATAACGCCAGCCCCCTTAACTTAGCGACAGGAGAATTAGCCGACTCGGCCAGTTCTACAAAAACCTTGGCGAGTTACACTCCAAAGGAAAGCATCGCCTTAATAGACCCAACGAATTATGGACAGAGGTTTGTTTTAGACCTTTACTCTAAACCCACTTCCTATGACCCCATTGTAGTGATTCACGAAACGGCATTTTCTGCTAGTAGTGCCATTAATACCTTCCGCACACCCCACTATCGCGACGCCGATCAAGTTAGCTATCACACACTCATCAAACTTAATGGAGACGTTGTTTATCTAGTCCCCCCAGATTTAAGAGCGTTTGGGGCTGGTAACTCGGTTTTCCGGAGCCGAAAGGGCGTGGAAACGGTAAAAACCAATCCTAACCAACCTCCCTCCATCAATAACTTTGCTTACCACGTCTCTTTAGAGACCCCCGTGAACGGTCGTGACAATGGAAGGAGACATAGTGGCTATACTCTTGCTCAGTATAAGTCTCTCGCCTGGTTAGTTGCCAAAACTGGAGTACCAGATTCTCGAATTACCACTCACAAAGCTGTGGATCGGTCGGGTTTGAGAGGAGACCCCAGAAGCTTCAACGCTTCAACCTTCTTCCGAGTTCTGCGATCGTTCCCTAGAACCAAAGACATCATCATTGGTTGCCAGCTTCCATCCGGTGATCAGTAGGCTTATATAGCAAAAGGCAAAGGGCAGAGGGCAGAAGGATTATTACTGGTACGTGATCGTTTCAGCCGTTAGATCTGTCCTAACCTTTCTAGCGACGGCTATATCAGGACTTACGCAATATCCGTCGATTAGCCCCCCTAACCCCCCAATCTTGGGGGGCAAATGCGTAAGTCCTATAGATGTAAGTACAGGAACATCCAACCACAAAAGAGAGGTAGATTAACTACCTCTCTCGTTATCTTTATCTCAGACTGTTTTAGCTAAACACCGATTAGTAGCGGCGGGTGTTATTAGCGTTGGGCTTGTGAATGATGAAGCTCAGCACTTGGCACTGCTTCACGTTATCAAAACCCACTACACGGATGTAGCAGCTACGATAGTCAGAACGGCAAGCATCCACTTCAGTCATCACTTCTTGAACGGAGCGAGCCTTGAACAGGGGAAGCTTCCACAGTGTCCAGTAGTGCTGTTCTGGTTCTGAGCCTTCGCTGAATTCTACAGCGGGGATATAACCCTGATCCAAAATATACTGAACTTGCTTAGCAATCTGAGCATCAGTCAGAGGTGGCAAGTAGGAAAGGGTTTCGTAACGACGCTCTTTGGGTAGAGTTTGCATGGCTTAGCTTTGTTTGTTGAGGTATTGGTGTGCAACAAAAGGATGAAGTATGAAGGATGAAAACCATTGCCGTCCCATTTATGAAGTAGGAGGTTAAAGTTTGTTTCAGCCTTCTGCCTTCTGCTTAATTAGTTTTCTGTGTCAGTTGACTGTTCAGGATGGGATGAAGGTTCAGAGATAGTAAGTTGCGTAATCCGCTCTAGCTGCTGACGCCGATGCTCCATGTTGGACTGCTGGATACCGGTACGAACCATTTCTGGTAAGAAGTCTGCTACTTCCTCTGCTAGATGCTGGCGCACAGTCATAATGCGAAATGCCAGCTCTTGCTTTTCTTCAAGTAGTGCCCGGAGATAAGCTTCTCCATCTTGGACACTGATGTTTGAGGAGAAGCCATGCAGCCAAAGTGACTGAGGAGGGTCAGTTTCCCTTAATTGCTCCATGACAATCCGCAGTGCTTGATAGGTGAGGTAGCTGATCAGCGTCTTAGCTGTGTCTCTGGCAACTCGTTTTAAATCCATCGTCTGACCCCAGCCTTTTAAAGTATGAAGTATGAAGTATGAAGTATGACGGTTCATACTTCACACTCTACACTTCACGCCCAATTAGAGGGTGTCAATCGCTTCAAACTCGAACTTGATTTCCTTCCACAGTTCGCAAGCCGCTGCCAACTCAGGGCTCCACTTGCAAGCTTCACGGATAACATCGCCGCCTTCGCGGAACAGGTTACGACCTTCGTTACGAGCTTGGATACAAGCTTCTAAAGCAACGCGGTTAGCGGTAGCGCCAGGAGCATTACCCCAAGGGTGACCCAAAGTACCACCACCGAACTGCAGGCAGGAATCATCACCAAAGATTTCCACTAACGCAGGCATGTGCCAAACGTGGATACCACCGGAAGCTACCGGCATGACACCAGGCATGGAAGCCCAATCTTGAGTGAAGTAAATTCCGCGCTCGCGGTCTTGTTCGATGTGGTCTTCGCGCATCAGGTCAACAAAGCCCATGGTGATGCCTTTTTCACCTTCGAGCTTACCAACTACGGTACCGGAGTGCAGGTGGTCACCACCAGACATCCGCAAGCACTTAGCTAAAACACGGAAGTGGATGCCGTGAATCTTCTGACGGTCGATTACGGCGTGCATAGCACGGTGGATGTGCAGCAGGACACCATTGCGACGGCACCATTTAGCCAGGGTGGTGTTAGCGGTGAAGCCACCGGTGAGGTAGTCGTGCATGATGATGGGTGTGTTGATTTCCTTCGCGAATTCAGCACGCTCCATCATTTCTTCACAGGTGGGGGCGGTGACGTTGAGGTAGTGACCCTTGATTTCACCGGTCTCAGCCTGAGCTTTCTCGATGGCTTCTTGTACGAACAGGAAGCGATCGCGCCAGCGCATGAAGGGCTGGGAGTTGATGTTTTCGTCGTCCTTGGTGAAGTCTAATCCACCGCGCAGACACTCATAAACCGCACGACCGTAGTTCTTCGCCGACAGACCCAGCTTGGGCTTAATCGTACAACCGAGCAGAGGACGTCCATATTTGTTCAGCTTGTCACGCTCAACGGTAATCCCGTGAGGTGGGCCTTGGAAGGTTTTGAGGTAAGCAATAGGAATACGGAGGTCTTCCAAACGCAGTGCGCGCAGGGCTTTGAAACCAAACACGTTCCCCACGATGGAGGTCAGCATGTTGGTGACAGAGCCTTCTTCAAATAGATCTAGAGGATAGGCGATAAAGCAGATATACTGGTTGTCTTCTCCAGGTACCGGCTCGATATCATAACAACGACCTTTATAGCGATCAAGGTCAGTCAGCAAGTCTGTCCACACAGTCGTCCAAGTACCTGTGGAAGATTCAGCCGCAACAGCAGCACCCGCTTCTTCGGGAGGAACTCCAGGCTGTGGCGTCACACGAAAAGCTGCCAGGATATCGGTATCTTTAGGAGTGTAGTCCGGAGTGTAATAAGTTAATTTATAATCTTTTACCCCGGCATCATACCCAGCTTTCGACTGAGTCCTGGTTTGAGAGTAAGACATGTTTTCCTTCCTTAGGAACGACTGAATGTTGCAACAGGTGAAATCAATTTGCTCGGTTGTAGATTCTGCCCTGATTATCGGAACAAAAATCTTTTTACGGGGCTTGCCAAAACAGCCCTTATATGGGTGCAACACCACACCCAGCTTTCCCATGCTTTGGCTCTTGCCTGGGAGTACCTAACTTTGCTATTTGACCACAAAACTGACCCACTCGATCCAATTTTTTTGGACAAGCATAGCTAGATAGGTAATGCTTGTTTTCTTAATTCTTTTGTTAACTCTACCAGGAATTCTATAAGGTATTATTCAAATCTTCTGTAGTAATTTATAAAGTTTTTTTATAAATCAAAAAAATGTCAAATTTTGTTAACTTTTGCAAAAATAACGAATAAATGTACCGTTTAGAGCTAGAGACAATAGCATTAGGGCTTACCTTCTAGTCATTAGCGACATAAAATAGCGAAGTGCGTAGGCACTTCACATAGAGGGGTAACGCACCACATACAAGCTTGTTCTGGAATGCAAGGAGAATGGCGATGGCGCTTTCAAGTGCCCGTATCGGTCTTTTCATCAGTACCGCGCTACTGGGGTTGAACTTGGCAGTATCGAGAACAATCGCTCAGACTTCGGTACAGACTGATACTGAGCCAGATGTGCCACCCAGTTATATTGATCGAGGAGTGCAAATCCCCTCCTACACGGGTGACCCACCGCCGCCTTTAGGTGAGCCATTGCCCTCCGAGCGTCTGCGCCAAGATACTCAACCCCTGCCTGCGGATTTTCGCGTGAGTGCCTTACAACCTGACTTTACAGGTGATTTGTGGGTTGGTTCTTGGACAGGGTTAGCCCGAATTAACCCCAATACCGGACGCCTGTTTGCTCGCATTAGTCTACCGAATTACACCGTCGGAGCTTTAGCACAAGATAAGGTGGGGCGAATTTGGGTCGGAACTTACGAAGGACTGCTGCGCGTAGACCCTCGCAGTAACGAAGTAACCGCACAGAATTTTACATTGCCCTCTAACCGAGTGTTGTCTTTATTGATTGACCGCCGAGGATATCTATGGGTCGGAAGCGATCGCGGTCTCTCCCTGATCAGCCCTGACCAAGGATTATTAATGACAACCTTGCAAAAACTCCCCGGTGTCAGCGCCAACACTCTTACCCTGGATCAGGATGGTCAGTTGTGGGTCGGAACGCTAGAAGGACTCGTGCGTGTGAATACTGCCAGTGCTTTAGTCAGTGGTCGCATCACCGATCTACCTGGAACCACCGTACAAAGTTTAGCTCTCTCACCCGATGGTAAGCTTTGGGCGGGAACCCCGACTAGTTTACTGGTGATTGACCCGGATACGCGACAAGTCTTGCGTTCAGTCACTGCCCTACGAGGACGCAATGTTACTGCGGTGCGTTTCGCTAAAGATGGCAGTGTTTGGGTTGGCACCGATAGCGGCTTGCTGAAGCTAAAACCGGATAGTGGTGCTGTCCTCGGTGAAATACCTGATCTTCCGTCTAGTCGCGTCCTTGCCCTATCACCAGACACAGGTAACAAGCTATGGGTAGGAACCACGGAAGGATTAGCTTGGGTAAGTCAAACAACAGGTCAAGTCAAACCACATTTTGCCTTTGTTCGCGGCAATCCCTGAAAATAAGAAGTAAGTAGGTGAACTTCAATGTCACTGTAAGGGCTGGGCATGGGGCATAGAAAAGAAACAGTTGCGTTTACATCTGTCCCATCTACTGAGGAGTAGAAATGTTAAATTTTGCAGGGCTTAAAACCAAATGGCAGTCACAACCCAGCAATTAATTCAATGGAAGCAACAGGGACGTCCGATTGTGGTGCTGACCGCTTGGGATTATGCCATTTCTCAGTTGTTGGATGCGGCTGGTGTTGATGTCATTCTGGTTGGGGATTCGCTAGCAATGGTCGCTTTAGGTCACCCAACAACATTACCCGTGACGCTAGAGGAAATGTTGCACCATACCAAAGCGGTGCGTCGAGGTGTTCAACGAGCGTTAGTCGTTTGTGACTTGCCATTTTTGACGTATCAGGAAAGTCCAAGCCAAGCCATTCACTCTGCTGGTCGAGTCTTGAAGGAAACAGGGGCACAAGCGGTGAAATTGGAAGGTGGCTATCCCAGAATGGCTCAAACGGTCGCTCACCTTACATCGGCTGGAATTCCGGTAATGGGTCATGTGGGCTTAACCCCTCAATCTGTGCATCAACTCGGTTACCGACAACAGGGGAAGACAGCAGATGCAGGTGAGCGGATTTTGCAAGAAGCGATCGCGCTTTATGAGGCGGGTGTTTTTGCGCTCATTCTAGAGCATATCCCCGATGATTTGGCAAGGCAAATTACGCAAAAACTCCCCATTCCTACGATTGGGATTGGTGCAGGGCCTTACTGCGACGGACAGGTGCTAGTTACATCTGATTTGCTAGGAATTTCAGAACGAATGCCACCGTTTGCCAAGTCGTATGCGAATTTGCGACAGGTGATTACCCAAGCAGTTCAAGACTATAGCCATGAAGTAAGAGAACGACAATTCCCGGAGGAGAAATCCTAAGCTGATGTGCGTCCAACTTGCCTAGTAAAATTGTTGCAAGGGATGTAGGAGTGTGCTTTTAATGTGGAGCAGCTTCCAGGAAAAACAAAAGTAGTCGCTCATGAACGGATACACCAATCATGCAGGAAAATCCCCATCCCTCATTCCCCAATTCCCCATTCCCCACTCCTATGCAAGCCCCCGTACTTCATCTGAGCAATGTGCGTACAGTCAGTACCTGTGGCGGCGCTGAATCTGGGGGATATAGGAAATCCACTGTCACTAGGCGTCGAGCATTAGGCGACATCTTAAGCGTTACTAACGGTTGCCCTTGTTGACCCCGTCGTTGTACCAAATGCACGTAACGAGTCTGAGGTAATCCAGCCTCATCAGTGTAGCGAACTTGAACCGTGCCCCGGAATAAAGTTTCCTTGGCGGGTGGGACTAAAAAGCGTAACCCGCCCTGAATGTCATCTTGTTTGCGGGGTGTCTCAATTGCCAGAGTAACTATTTGAGTGTTGCGGGTGGGATTGGCAAGGGGTAAGGTGAGGCTATATTGCACCCCATAATTCCCGTGAGCGAAGTAAGCCGTATCGGAATAGCGTACGAGCATTCTAGCGCTTTGGCTTTGACCCGTGCCCAATCTGCCGCCAGGGAGGGTACTCAGCCCATACGAAAAGGCTTGTCCGGGTGCAGGGATATTTAAATAGAGAGCATGTGGACGCTCCACTAATTTAGCTCGCCATTGGGAACCTTGAGCCACACCTGCAACACGACCATAAATAATGCTTTGGCCTTGTGAGATGGCATTGGGAGGCGTCGGGGCGCGATCGCGTGGCCCTGCTAATATGCCTTTATTGAGTATCTCCTGCCATTGAGCCAAGGTAGGAGGACTTTCATTTCCCTGATCATCGACGGATGCATAACGGGCAAGACTGGCAGCGTAAACTAGACCATCACTTTGCAAGCGAATCAAGGTTGAACGACCATTCAGGGGAGGTTGCAGCGTCCGGACTGGAATGGGGAGATTTAGCAGCATTTGGCTTTGTTTGGCAGGAATGAGCAAGCGAGAGGGAAAACTGGCTTGCCGTCGCCCACGCAAGATATCATTCATGACGCGATCGCCCGGCCCCGAATAAACTGTACCGGAGGAATTATCCATATAAGGCAGTAGATCCGGAATAAAGGGTGCATCGGGTTGGCTCAGGTAACTTGCTGCCTGCAAGATATCGACTTTAACTGGCTTGGTTGTGGGATTGTATAAAATAATCCCCAGGTATAAAGTCCGCAAATCTCCGGGTGTAGGAGGTTTAGCAATATGGTGAGCGAAAATATCAAAGCGTCCCTTAAACAAAAAATTTAGATGAGCGGCTGAGCGGCTGTTACTGCTAGGAGGAAACGTGGACAGTAAAATTCCCTCGGTTTGCACCAATTCAGGACTGTTGCTATTGAATACCGGGACATCATCCAGTTTCCCTGGTAATACCCTCACTGGTTGCGGCTGCACAATTTCTAGAGGTGCTGGTGTCGGTGCTGACGTTGGGGTAGCTTGAGCAAGGGTAAAAATCGACAAAAACGGCAGCATAGGGAAATGGAGATTGATTTAAGCGCAAAAACCTTAAGATACAACGATTAGAGGGTATCTTTATGCCTTTTAAGCTCAAAAAATGCCCTACGCATCAATATTCGGGTTTTCGTTGAACTGGAAATTTGAAAATTTTTGTATAGATTGCTACCAAATGATACCTTGTCTTAAAACACCGTGCTATGGTGTGCTATGTCATATCCTTATTCATAGGTTGTTTGGGAATTCCCTTGGTAGTTTATGGAATGCTTGCCAAGGGTTTTTTCTATCCCAAGAATGCGGCTTTAACCCACCGATAGCAAAAGGCAGAGGGCTGAAGGCAGAGAGCAGAGGAATAGTAGTATGTGGTCGTTTGAGCCATTAAAGAAAGTCCTACCCTTTATGGCGACACCTAATAAATGGGATAGTGTAAAGTCCATACCTACACCCCTTCGACAACTCATACTTTAGTGAGAAGTGAGGCGATCTCTACATCGGCTCAAAACAGAACTGCCTCTTTTCACTATGATCTTAAAGAGAGTCACCCATCCCTCTGGGTATCAAAACTCAACAGATACTAAAGAGTGAAAAGTTACCGAGATTGCTTCTCTCATGCGCAGTTCAATCAATCAAGGCTATCCTTTCAACTATCAAGGACTTTACCCCTGTCCAGTCTGTCGTCTCAATCAGCTCAAAGGCATACCCTTAATGGAGGCAATGGCTTGTGATGGGTGTCGCCACATTTTTACCGCTGATCTGGAAAGACAGCAGCTTAAAATGGTGGATCGACACCCGCCTCTAATCTGGCACTGGAATGGTAAGACTTGGAAAGGGGTACATCTAGAGGGGGTAGAATGGGGCTGGATTTATTGGCTCTTTGCCATAGGATTTATTATCTTCCCAACCACTATTATTGGGCTAACTGCCTACACGTTTCCTCCAGAACCGGGTAGTACCTTATCATGGCTACCTGTGGCTTGGACTGGATTGACTTTTTTGTCGCATCTGACGATTGTGGCGTGGTTGGTGACAGAGTTTTATCAATTCCCAGTCAGAGTGTACTTAAGGACAAGATGGCAGCAGTTTTTGGGTCGGTAATGGGGAATGGGCTAGTAGAAGTGGAGAAAAATACTATAGCTAGTCTATTTGAGTTGTGAACAATAACAAACCGTTCCAGGCACTCCAGAACACGCAGATAGAGCGAAGAGAGCGGGAGAGAGAATTTCACGAATCACTTAGAATGACTATCATAGCCAATTTATAAAGACGCTAATCTCTCCATAATTAATTGAAAATCTGCCACAATTCCATCTATATTGCGTGGAGTTAAAACGGGAACGTGAACAAATAAACTGTGTTTCTTCATTCCAGTTTTATGTAAGTGATGCAACACGGAGTAATAGAGTCCTTCGCAAACAAATTTGCCAGCATCATGGCTAATTACCGTTTCGACTAAACCTTCTATTAATCCGTCTAAGTCTAGAGAATTCCTGAGAATCGTGTCTCCCCTAGAGGCATTAGATTCTACAGTTAATTGATAGCGAGACTCTGCCATACCGCAGCAGATAACGATATCCGGTTGCAGTTCGTTAATTTTTGTAATGGTGCGATCGCTAGCCCCGGCAATATCAACGGGTAGATGCCGCAAGAACGCCAAGGAATGAGATAACGAATTGAGTTGGGCAATTTCCTCTAATAAATCATCCGATGAATTAGAGCTTTGATGGGGTAGCCAAGTTTGAAATGAGGTGAGCAGTATTTTTGCCATAGACGCATCAACAGACAAGTGGTAGCCGCTTAAACTGACATCCTCTTCGCACTCCCTATTTGTTTCAATTGCGGTCTTTCCGGCGATTAAGATAAAGGTAGCTTCAATAACAACTGTAAGGGAGAGCAGGTTGATGCCAGTAATTGCCGTTATAGACTACGATATGGGAAACCTGCACTCTGCCTGTAAAGGCTTGGAAAATGCTGGGGCAACGGCTCAAGTTACTGATTCCCCAACAGATATTGAACGGGCAGATGCTGTAGTTTTACCAGGTGTAGGCGCATTTGACCCCGCTGTGCAACATTTGCGATCGCGTGGACTTGAGGAACCGATTAAACAAGCCATTGCCAGTGGAAAACCTTTTTTGGGAATTTGTCTTGGCTTACAAATTCTGTTTGAGTCCAGTGAGGAAGGGGTTGAACCGGGATTAGGCATTGTGGCGGGGGCAGTACGCCGTTTCCGTCCAGAACCAGGTATTACCATTCCTCACATGGGTTGGAACCAACTGGAGTTTGCTCAACGTGATTGTCCACTATGGCAGCAGCTATCTGAAACGCCTCACGTTTATTTCGTTCATTCTTACTATGTTGACCCAGTTGACCCCAGTATCCGAGCAGCAACAGTAACTCATGGTTCTCAGATCGTAACCGCTGCGATCGCTCGCGACAACTTGATGGCTGTGCAGTTCCACCCGGAAAAATCCTCCACCACAGGAGTGCAAATTTTGTCTAACTTCGTGGCGCAAGTCAACCGTTTCACAGAATCCCTCGTTGTTAGCCGTTAGTTCGGAAACGGGTTGAACGGTTGGCAAGTTAGCCCATTGAAAGTTAGCAGGGAAAGCAAGTGGAAAGTTCAAACGTTCAACCTTCAACTCTATAAACTTTTGTAAAGCACTTGTTCTCGTACCAATGAGAATTTACGGCAATCGCCAGCTAAAAACGCTACCAGGAGAAACAACCCGTCCAACAGCGGCACGGGTACGGGAGGCGATATTTAATATCTGGCATGGTAGTATCAGTGATTGCCGATGGCTTGATTTATGTGCTGGTACCGGTTCAATGGGAGCCGAAGCACTTTGTCGGGGAGCATCTGTAGTTGTCGGAATTGAAAAATGGGCGAAAGCCTGCGCCATTATTCAACAGAATTGGGAACAGGTTGCCCAGCCTGAACAAACGTTTCAGGTGATACGGGGGGATGTAGTGGGCCGATTGAAATCTCTAGAGGGTCGGCAGTTTGACCACATTTACTTCGATCCTCCCTATAGTAGTAACTTGTATCAGCCTGTGTTAGAGGCGATCGCTCATTACCACCTGCTGGGCGAGGCAGGTGAACTAGCCGTGGAGCATAGTCCCAAAAACTGGACATCTCCACCAACCCCTACTTTGGAAATCTGTCGTGAGAAAATCTATGGCAACACATCCGTGACCTTCTATCGCCCCGCTTGAAGCAGAGTAGGGGACGAGGGGACGGGGAAAGGTTGGTTAAAGACTTCTATGAAGGGAGTAGAGAATTTTCCTTACTCTCCCACTTCGCCATTCCCCCACTCTCCCACTCCCCGATTCCTCGTCGTTATTTGTTAATCCCTAACTGATCACCGCGCTTGTACTGCATATAGGCGGCGACAAACAGTCCAGCGAGGGTAACTGGGATTAAGCCAAGGACAATCCCTGAAAGTAACGGTTCTACCACGTTTGCTCTCCTAATTAATAAGTTTTTTTACCTGTTTCTCATCCTACTAGCTCTGATGCCAAAACACCTACAGCGAACACCAAGGAGTTCAGTAGCGTTGCAGCAGCCGATCCGAAAAAGTCCCGTAAGTCACGACTTGCTTACTCATTCACCAAAATTTAAGCTATGTTTATTAATCGACATACTTTTAGACAATCGTATTACGCCATCAGTCTTTTGCATAATAAAACGGCTTTTCGGCTTCATCTGGATTAAAAACGTTTTGTAAATTCTCAGTTTGACAGGAGATCGTTTGGAGAATAAGCTTGCCCAACCTGCAATCCTTGTTCGGCGGATTACTCTAGTGGTACTCGCGATGCTTTTGGCTATCGCTGTCAGTATCTTAGGTTTTCACCTGCTTCAGGTGTCAGACCCGTACGTCCGCAATGTCTTGTCACTGACCGGCGATCCAGTGCGAGGTCATGACATCTTTGAGATTAACTGTGCTGGCTGCCACGGATTACAGGCGGATGGTCGGGTAGGACCAAGCTTGCAACATGTTTCCAAGCGGAAGTCCAAAATTAGCCTGATTCATCAAGTAACCAGTGGTCAGACACCACCTATGCCAAAATTCCAGCCCAGTTCCCAGGAAATGGCCGATCTGTTGAGCTATTTAGAGAAACTTTGAAGGGCATCCCGCCCTACTTCGTGAGGACGGGGATTCGCCGTTCATGGTTCATGGTTCATAGTTCATGGCTCATGGTTCATGGTTCATGGCAATGAACAGGGCGCTTTGTACGACTTTCTCTTCACTCGGACGATATGACGCCCTAGCTATGAACGATGAACAACCCCGCCCGCCCATTCCTTCCCCGCTTAAAAAGACGGGGGCTACAAGAGCGGGGTTGTGGTGAATTTTGAATGCGTGAATTCCAAGGGAGCGGTACTAGCGTCTGAATCTTGGAGGCAAATTAGATGCAGGTGGCGGGACAGGAGACTCACCCGATCTGGCATCTGGTGGCATAATGGGAGGTTGCCCTGGCATGGCATCCGGTGGCGTAACGGGGGGTTGCCCTGGCATGGCATCCGGTGGCGTAATGGGGGGTTGCCCTGGCTTAACGTCGGGTTGTGAGCCGGGAGAGCGATCGTCCGATGGAGGAGCAATAGCGATGCTCTGACCATCCACAGCTAAGGATGTTGCCTCTAAGGCTTTTCCGTAACTACTTTTTATTCCAAATCCTTGTGCTTGGATGCTAACTCCTGGTCTTGCCCGGTTCTTTAACTGGTTGCCGACATTAGGAGGAAACCTGACTTGAGAGCCATCGGAGAGGATAACGCCATTGAGTTCGCTCTCGCGTCCTACAATCCAGGTTTTGGCAGTTCCGGATACAGAAAAGTTGCTGTAGCCCCTGTCGCTGGGAGGCGTTGGGGGAGAGGTAGGAGGCTGGTCTAATACTTCACGTCCAGATTTAGGATTAGTAATCCTGTAGGCAGCGACTTCCTGCCCTAGTTGGCTACGAGTGCCGGGATTGCCCATCACGTTGACTTGATCACCCACTTTGACGGCGTTGACTACACTCTCTCCCAGATGGGGAGGAAACTTAATTTGCAGGCCATTGTTCAGAATTAAACCTTCGACAAACCCTTGTGGAGTGAGCAGATAACGTTCGACTTCACCACTGAAGCTGTTATTAACCTGATCAGGTCGAGGAGTACCCGCATCTGGAGGTAGTGGCATTTCTCTGGGCGCAGATGGCGGCATTTCGCCGGGAGTAGACGGTGGCATTTGTCTTGGAGCAGACGGTGGGGTTTGAGCCGCCACAGGAATCGAATGGGCGAAGATTAAAGTCCCCAACGAGAGCAGGAATCCAGCTCTTAAACTAAGATGATGAAATTGGGTTCGGTAATTCATAAAACCGTATGCAGTTGTAGTGGAAATCTACCTTATGCAAAAACTAAGGCAATCTATTTGATATGAAGTTTGGATAAATAGTTCCCGACTAAAGAATTTCAATCTTTTACAAATAGAATTGATATCGAAAGTATTTGCTCAGGTTTGATACATCTTTCTTTATAAATTAGGAGTTTCGCCTGTAAGGTGGACGCTGCTGACCAGAACTTAAAACCCTCATCTTAGCGTCGGCGTGCAGTGCCCACCTTACGATGATTGAGAACCGTGCAAAACTCGCCATGAGCTACGCACACAGCCAACGATGAAAGTTTTTCTTCTTGGCTTTTATCTTTTAACGTTTGCAGCCCTAACTAAACTGCTGAGCATAGAATCGAGCATAACGACCGCCTTTGTCTAACAGTGCCTCGTGAGTACCTGATTCGACAATTTGCCCTTGTTCCAAAACGAGAATGCGATTAGCGCGACGTACCGTTGCCAGTCGGTGAGCAATGATAAAAACGGTGCGATCTTTCATAATTCGCTCTAGCGCCTCTTGTACCAAAGCTTCGGATTCTGAATCGAGGGCAGAGGTTGCTTCGTCGAGGATGAGGATGCTGGGGTTGAGGAGGACAGCACGCGCGATCGCAATTCGTTGTCGTTGACCCCCCGATAAATTAACACCTCGTTCGCCAACCCAAGTGTGATATCCCTGAGAAAATTGGGAAATGAACTGGTGGGCATTGGCAATCTCTGCTGCCGCCTGAACATCTTTAAGGTCGAAATCTTTCTGACCAAAAGCGATATTCTGCGCGATCGTGCCAGAAAACAGTATAGTTTCCTGCGGCACAATGCCAATTTGCCGTCGTAGACTTGGCAGCGTCACATCCTGAATATCAACCCCATCAATTAAAATTTGCCCCGATTGAGGGTCATAAAAGCGGGGGAGAAGGTTCACCAACGTAGTTTTTCCAGCACCCGACGGCCCAACCAGAGCAATCATCTCTCCAGGTAGTACTAGGAAACTCAGGCTTTGCAGCACGGGTTCACCGGGTTTGTAAGCAAATGACACCTGGCAATATTCCACTTTACCGGTGACGGGCGGTAAGTCAGCTGCGCCTGGTTTTTCCACCACTGTCGGCTGAATTGCCATCAGTTCAAAGATTCGGTCAACGGACGCTTCACCCTGTCGGAACTCGTTGTAATTACTGGTAACATGGGCGATTGGGTCAATCAGGAGCAATGCGGCTGCAACAAAGGTGGCAAATTGTGTCCCTGTCAAATTGCCCTGAGAAATTTGCCAGCCACCTAAGAGAAAGAGCAGCAACACGCTCATAGCATACATAAATCCCACAACTGGGTTCTGAATAGCCTTGAGCCGTTCCGTTGCATACTTGGCTTGACGATTGTGTTCTGCTTCGATCGCAAAGCGTTCATTTTCAAATTCCTCAGCCGCGAACGCTTGCACAAGGCGAATTCCACTGAAGACTTCTGTGAGCAACGCCGCTAAATTGGAGATGCGATTTTGACTACGGCGGGAAAACTTCAACATTTGTTCGCCAAACCAGCCAATCAAAATCCCCATCAACGGGGCAACGATGAATGTAGCCAGAGTCAGCTGCCAGTTGAGATAAATCATGTAGCCCAGCACCACAAACAGCTGCAACACACAGGGAGTGAAGTCATGAAAGATTTTATTGACCACTTCCCCTATGCGATCGATGTCTTCGGTGAGGCGGTATGATAAGTCACCGGTTTGAGCTGTTTCAAAAAAGCCAAGATTGAGACGCTGGAGATGGGCATACACCTGCTTGCGTAAATTTAAAGCCACAAACAGGGCAGCTTTCGCCATCAGGGAGTCTTGACCATACATTAAGATTTTCTGGACGAGGAAAACTAGGACAAGGAATCCAGCTAACCGGGCAAGCCCGACCATATTACCCTGTCCAATTAAACTGACAAGCTGACCTGCCAGTGCGGCTTGTATGGGCCAAAACACGGTGACGCCTAAGGTACAGGCAAATGCTTGAGCGATAGTTTTCCACTGAGGGCGGATATAAGGTAGCAGTTGCCAGTAATTTGATCGCGTTTTCAATCTACCAGTCCAGAACAATATTTACTTTGATTAAGGCTATCAGCTTTCATCCTTTCTACACAGACCTTTGGGTGACACAAGAGGTTTCCACCATTGGGTTAGGCTGTGACCGCTTGCTGGGGGTTGGTGTTTCCCCTCGTCGCGTCTCTGGGAAGACATTGCGCTGTACGCCCCCGTGTCATTTCCTGTTGAAGGTTCTGGCTGCGATCGCTGATTTTTGGGTACTCCCGACAGCGGACAATCAAGACATAATTTTATAGAAATTCGAGATTAATCAGGATGGTAATGCAACACCGATTAAAGCGCCTATTTTTTTCCTCGCGTTTAACTGATACCAATTCTCTATGAAGGTGCATTTTATGAACCCCCGGCTGTCGCCGCCCCCCTTATTAAGGGGGTCTACAGGGGGTAATGAATTAAGTACATTATTACGGAGAAATGGTATGAAATTTTGATAATCAGCCTAACGCAATGCTTGGCAATTACTAGCTTTTCCTTGGGAGTGCCCAATATAGCTTATGCCCAGTCCACCTCAACGGTTAGCCCCAATCAAACCCCAACAGTATCTGCGAGTGTCTATATGTTTTCGTTTAATTGTGCCTTCCTACTTAGTTTAATTCATTTTATTTAACACATAGTTAGAACTCACTGGCAAAAACTAGTTTACAATAGGAGAAAAATGAGATAAAAATTTCTTCTACACTCAAGCCGCGTTTGCCAGATAAATTTCTTAGGATTAACTTACGTTCAGCAAACGCACTCAAGCTTCTTTAGAAAGTTGCTAAATCCATCAAAACTAATAGTTATTGCTGAGATACCAAGGGCTTTCTAAGTAGGTTGGCATTAATATAGCAATCCTAAATCATTTGTGATGATTGGTTTTCTTTTAACAAACCACTCCAGGCAGAGAGCGCACAGAGGGGAGAGAAGGAGATTCTTATGAATCATTTAGGATTGCGATATTTGTCGTTGAGGCAAGGCAGAGGGCAGAGGGAGAAGGGAAGAGGATTTTAGTTTATTAGCATTTACAGGCTTTCGTTTATTTGTGCCTACCTACTTAGTTAGGAATGAATTCATCTGAAGATTCAAAATTCTCCCCAGCGGCTTGAGGAAAAGCGGCTCTCTGACCTAAGAAACTTCAAAATCCAATCCCAAAGAGTTGGCAGCCGCGATCGCTGTCTGATTCCTGTTTCTTGAAAAGATAAAAATTCAGAGTTACAAATACAACAGCCTTTGACAACAACCTATTCAGGGAGACTAAAATCGATGCAGGCATTAGACGTTCCCAGAATTCCCCAACCTCCAACATTTGCTTCTATTACAGAAGAACGCCTCCACCGCAAACAGCGCCTAGCCGCAGCATTCCGCCTGTTTGCTCGCTTCGGATTTGATGAGGGAGTTGCGGGTCACATTACCGTCCGTGACCCCGAACACCTCGATCACTTCTGGGTCAACTCCTTTGGTATGTACTTTGGTCTCATCCGAGTCAGTGACTTGATTTTAGTCAATCATAAAGGTGAGGTGGTTGAGGGCAACAAACCGGTTAACGAAGCTGCATTTGCCATTCATTCCCGAATTCATGCTGCCCGTCCCGATGTTGTAGCCGCAGCCCATGCTCATTCGACGTATGGCAAAAGCTGGTCAAGCCTGGGTCGTCTCCTCGACCCTCTGACCCAAGATGCTTGTAGTTTCTATGAAGACCATGCTCTGTTTGATGACTATACAGGTGTAGTTCTCAGACTTGAGGAGGGCGAGCGCATTGCCAAAGCCTTGGGTGATAAAAAAGCCTTAATTTTACGCAATCATGGACTACTGACAGTCGGCCATACGGTCGATGAAGCCGCTTGGTGGTTTATCACGATGGATCGTTCCTGTCAGGCGCAGCTAATGGCAGAGGCAGCAGGTAAGCCTATCCCCATTGACTCCAACCAGGCACATCTGACTCAGCGCCAAGTTGGGTCACACCACATCGGATGGTTTAGTTTTCAACCGCTTTACGACATGATTGTGCGGCAACAGCCTGACTTACTTGAATAGCTTTTTTAAGAAATTCAATTGTGTTTAGGGATGCTCAAAAATTCGGTATCATTCGCCTGAAAAATTAACAACAGGGGTGGGCTATGCCCACCCTAATCGAAGAAGTTTTTGCAGTATTCCTGAGTGCTACTTCATGATTTTGGGCTTAGGTAAGAATGACCACTCATCTTATTTTAAAGGAAACAAATTTCAACAATTATTTACCAAGATAACCATGAAACCAATAGGGGAGTAGCCCTATGAAGAAATCACATCGTTCAACCCAAAAATTGAATCAAGAGTTGAGCTCTACCTTAGAGTCTCCATTCTGCGAAAAAAATGGCTTGCTAGAGTTTAGAGAAGGCTTAACTCAACCTGAGTTCTTGGCTAACTGGTCTTTTGTGACTAATTTATACGGCGAACAAGTGCAGGTTGATCATTTTGTCCTGCTGTTTCCTCATCTTTCCGCTCTTGAAAATTACGCTGAAGTATTGCGGGGCTATAGTGCCCAAATGGTTGAGGGGCCAGGACTTTTTCCGTTAGATTTTTGTCCCGATACCTACACCATGGCTGAAGATTTGTGTTTTTATTTACTAACCATGTTGATGCCAACCGGGGGGCTAGTGGTTTTAGCCTCACCTCACCTATCTGGCGATCAACTTGACCGCTTCCTACACGCGAGGGGAAGAAAGGGTGTCCATCATGTTGCGATTCGTGTTGAGGATATCCATAGGGCAGCTTTACAATGGCAGAAAAAAGGCTTTCAGCCATTGTCTGAGACTCCTTTGGAGAGCGACTCGTTATGCCAGTGGTCGTGGCGAAACTCGGTCGGGCAAATCATTGAGTTAATTCACCGTTACCCTGACAACAAAGCAACGTTTTCTTGTCAGAACATCGGTGGTTTGCGCCGCTTGGAAGTGGCGCGATGAAAAGCTTTTGATTTCTCCTCACTCGCATAAATGACGGGGGAGCTAATCGCAAAATATTTAATGCCTCTTGCCTTCCTGCTGAGAGGGAAGATAATGAATAATTTTTGCGTCAAGCAATTATATCATAAATTGTGAACAGGGCTTCACGCTTGAGCGAATGCATGTCAGCTGCTAATCTATTGTTTGTTCTTTAACTGACGCTAACAACCCAGTAATCACACCTAAAAATTTTTGCGCCACCCAAAAGCTGTTAGCACCAGCTTCGGAGCGGCTAACCCCCAAGCTAAAACAGCCAGTCTGGAGTGTCGAAGCAATGGTAACACTCTAGCCACCTCAGCTTTTTATGGCAGCAAAGACGGGGTGGCTATGCTTTTGGGTTGCCATATGCCCAAAATACAACGATTCATTCTCTATGTCCCAGAATTTAATTACCGCTGGGGTCATTGACCCTGCCCAATTACCATCAGACCAAGTGCAAATTGAAGTCGCTGCTGTACTAAAGATTTCCCCACAGCAGATTGAGTGCTTGGAGTGCTGGCCTCACCAAATCTGGGTGAAAATCCTTGATGGTCCTGTCAAGTTCGTGAGTTATCGCAGCTTGCCGCTTTGGATTGAACAGGGATTTGCGGCGATCGCAAATTGTGGCGATCGCTATCGTCTGAATCAGTTGGGAGACATTTTTCGCACCGAAACCCAGCAATATCACGAGCACTACGAGCCAGAAGCTGTACAGCAGTGGCGTATTGCCTGGGCAAAACAAGCTCAACAACTCCGGGAATTAGAAGCTCGTCGCGCTGCGGAGGAGGAACGCCTCAGACCCATTCGTGCACATCAGCAGGCGGGTAAAGAATGGCAGGAAAGTTGGCGGAACGTGTTGCGCTATTGCCGAGATTGCGATTCTTTGGAGCGTTTAGCCCCGGAGATGAAACAGCAAAGTCAAGAATTTGCAGATTTGCCAGACGTGGTTGGAGCCATTACCCTAATGTGGTATCAGCGCTGGCAGGAACTGAATCAAGCGAGTGCGTAGGAGTCGTTTTTGTAGTCCTGCTGTCAGTACTCCTGCATCTGCCAGATGCATTCAATGACGGCGGGAGATGCTGTTGCTACGCTTTTTGCTTGTCATTATCTGTGTATCTTTAGATGTTCAGTTGCAAGTATTTTAAAGACTGCTGGAAATAGCGTCGTAAAAAAAAGAAAATTTATTTCTTTTGATAGATGCTAAAAATGCAACTAGCTTAGATGCCTGACGCCGATCGCGGTATGTTGAGAAAGGTATGCAACTAGAGTCCAAGAGCATGAAAGGCAAGCAAGTTTTATTGACTGGCGGTACGGGGGGCTTAGGGATGGGTGTTACCCCAGCCCTTCTCGCCCAAGGTGCACAAGTTACCATTCCTTATATCGTTGAATCAGAGGTAGAACGTCTTCAGGGAATTCTTTCACCCACTGATTTTGCTAAAGTTCGCTTCGTATCCGTTGACATCAGCAACGAGCAAGCTGTAGAACGCCTTGTCGATGATATGGAACGGGTGGATATTTTAATTCATTTGGTTGGCGGCTTTTCCATGGGCAAAACCCACGAATACAGCTTTGAACAATGGAAAAGAGATTTTGATTTAAACCTGAATACGACCTTTTTACTCTGCAAGCACAGCTTAAGGAAAATGCTACAACATGACTACGGACGCATTGTCACCGTAGGGTCAAGAGGCGCTGTGCAACCGGGAGGACAACTTGCCGCTTACTGTGCATCCAAGGCAGGGGTAGTCGCGCTCACCCAAGCGATCGCAGATGAGACCAAAGGAACTAACATTACTGCGAACACTGTTTTACCAAGTATCATTGATACCCCTGCCAATCGTGCTGCCATGGGAAGCACACAAGCAGATAAATGGGTCAAACCCGAATCCTTAGCACAAGTGATCTGTTTCCTCGCGTCGGAAGCGGCAAAAGATATGCGAGGTGTCGCCGTCCCCGTTTATGGGAGTATTTAATCTATCTCAAGAACCATAACTATATCGGCTTGCTCACCCGATCTACAGCCCAACAGCAAGCCGATTGCATGATTCTTGATGGCTCATCAATAGCTTCTTATACAAGAAGTAGACTAGACTAATACTACTTAGCATCTTTTAGAAAAGAAAATAGTTTTCAACTTCTAATTTAATGCTAATAGTCTAGGAATTGCCTGAAAACTAGCGTGACTCTCGCGTTGAAGGGCGCGGATGGGTCAACCCATTCTCGTTCTAGGATTGCTGAATCGATGCTCTAGAGGATGTGTTGCAAAGTTAATAGAGCTGAATTTCTACCTGAATGCCAGATGAGTTCCCTTTTAAATAAACTACTGTCTGTTTTAACCATACGGCGTAAGGAATACTTAACTGTTGATCAGGACTTGAATATTCGAGAAACTTCCCAGAACGTGCAACGGTTCGCTGAATTTCCGGATGACGTTACGCAAGGCAAAGATGTACGTCTGGGCTTTCCTGAACTGTTTGGGCTTGAAGATACCTTAATTAATATTATTGAAGGACGAGAAGAAAGTTTTGAAATTCAAGGAGTGGCTCGTTCTTCTCCTCAAGGAACTCCGATTTATGTCGATGTAAATATAATTAATAACCAATATGATGAAAGCTTAAATCAACCCTTAATTATCTTTTTTGAAGAAGTCACTGAAAGGATGATTTTAGAGCAGAACTTAGTGCAATCATCCAATGAAAAGAGTTTATTATTAAGTGCATTAGCGGCTTCCAATGCGTATATTGAAAAAATTATAACTTCAATGGCGGATGCTTTAATCGTAACCACGCCATCGGGAATTATCAAAACCGTAAATCGAGCAACCCAAAATTTATTTGCTTATAGCGAAGACGAATTGGTAGGTCAGCCCATCTCACTGATTACTCGTGAAGATCGAGTATTACTCGCTGCTACTCAGCCACCGCTTTTATTTCAGGAAGGATTGAATCATATTGAAGTGATTTGTCAAACGAAAACTGGAGAAAAGCTGATAGTCGGGTTTTCCTGCTCAGCGATTCAAGCAGAGGGAGATAGCATACAAAATTATATCTATATTGGTCGGGATATCACCGAGCGTCAACGAGCTCAAAAGCGTCTAGCGGTGCAGTATGCAACAACTCGCATCATGTCAGAGTCGGCTACGCCGAGCGAGGCAATCCCTAAAATCTTGAAAGAGATTGGGGAAACCCTGAGATGGGACTTAGGAGAATTCTGGACACCTGACTCGCCGCATGAGGTTGCTGCCAATCGCTTACTGCGGTGTGTAGAAACTTGGGCCAGACCCTCCATTGCCCTCTCCGAGTTTATCGCGATAAGCCGCCAAACGCCCCTAGCACCGGGGGTTGGATTGGCAGGTCATGTTTGGGCGACTCGTTTTGGTTACTGGATTACAGATGTGAGCGAGGATAGCCACTTCCTGCGCTATGAGCAAGCCGCTAAAGCAGGACTGCATGGGGCATTTGGAGTTCCCATTCAAAGTGACGCTGAAGTGCTGGGCGTGATGACATTCTTAACTCGGGAGAAACAGCCTCCCGATGAATACTTGCTGCAAGTGATGGTTGGGCTTGGTAGTCAACTAGGCCAGTTTATCAAACGCAAACAAGCTGAGGCAGCACTGGCGGAGAGTGAAGAACGATATCGAGATTTATTTGAAAATGCAACGGATTTAATTCAATCCTGTGCCATCGAGGGTCGCTTTATTTATGTCAATCGAGCTTGGCGAGAAACGTTGGGATATAGTGCATCCCAAGTGCGAAATATGAGCGTGTTTGATATTGTTCACCCTGATTACAAAGCCTATTTTCGGGGAATTTTCTCGCGGTTAATAGCTGGAGAAAAGATTGACCAAGTGACAGCGGTATTTATTAGCCATGAGGGTCAAAAAATTTCCGTTGAAGGCAATGCGAATTGTAAGTTTATTGAGGGTCAACCGGTCGCCATTCGTGCTATTTTTCGAGACATTACCAAGCGTTTAGAAGCAGAAGAAGCCTTACGCCAGCAACAGCAAAAAACGGAAAGCCTGTTACTTAATATCTTGCCCCAACCCATTGCAGAGCGGCTGAAGCAGGAAACTCAGGAGACGAGTACCATTGCGGAAGACTTTGCCGAAGTCAGCGTGATGTTTGCAGATATCGTGGGCTTTACTCAGCTAGCCTCCTCCCTTCATCCGATTGAATTGGTCAACTTACTCAACCACATTTTCTCTGCATTCGACCGATTGTGCGAACAACATGGCCTAGAGAAAATTAAGACCATTGGCGATGCTTATATGGTGGTTGGAGGATTGCCGACAAGACGAGACGATCATGCAGAAGCGATCGCAGAAATGGCTCTTGATGTGCAAGCAGCCATTACCGATTTCCGCGATAAAACAGGGCGAGGGTTTAATATTCGCACGGGAATTAATACTGGTCCTGTGGTTGCTGGAGTAATTGGTCTCAAAAAGTTTAGTTACGACTTATGGGGCGACACCGTGAATATCGCTAGTCGCATGGAATCACACGGTATACCAGGACAAATTCAGGTCACCGCTGCCACCTACGAACGCTTGCGCCATAAATACTTGTTTGAGAAACGGGGTGCAATCCTAGTAAAAGGCAAAGGGGAGATGACCACTTACTTCCTCATCGGTAGAAAAGAGGGATAGAAAAAATCAACTAAAGGATGAAGGATGAAGTTGTAGGGTGCGTTGCAACGCACCCTACGAGTAGAGTTGCGGCATAAATAAGTTCAACTAGGTTAGAGATATATACCAATCAAACGAGTAAAGCTTAACGTTCCGGAATTAGCGCTTTGTTAGTGTAGTCCAAGATTTGAGAGAAGACCCAGCATTATGAGCAAGGAACTAGCAATTTCTACCTGTGGACTGACCAAGCAATTTGACCGCCACATTGCTGTCAATGATGTGGATTTACAAGTTGAGTCGGGTGAAGTTTACGGACTAATTGGGCCAAATGGCGCAGGGAAAACGACCCTAATTCGGATGTTAGCGGCGGCAGAGGAACCAACTACAGGGGAAATTTATATTAACGGCGATCGCTTACTGCGCGACCACAGCAACCCCACCCTAAAGCGGCGACTGGGTTATCTTCCCGATGATTATCCCCTATACGATGACCTCACCGTTTGGGACTACCTCGACTATTTTGCGCGGCTGTATCGCTTACGAGAACCTCTACGCACCCAACGGCTGCGCGAAGTTTTGGAACTGGTGCAGTTGACGAATAAGCGCAATAGTCTGATTTCCACCCTGTCACGGGGGATGAAGCAACGCCTGAGTCTAGCTAGAACGATTATTCACGAACCGATTTTACTGCTCCTAGATGAGCCTGTTTCCGGTTTAGATCCGATTGCCCGTATGCAATTTCGGGAAATCATTAAAACTCTGCAAGAAGCTGGGATGACAATTCTGATTTCGTCACATGTTCTCAGTGATTTGGCAGAACTTTGCTCTTCAGTAGGAATTATGGAACTGGGCTACTTGGTAGAAAGTGCCTCTTTGCAGGAACTTTACCGCCGCCTTGCCCGCCAGCACATCGTCATGTCTACGCTGGGGGATTTAGACGCACTCACGGCTGAATTGAAAAATCATCCTTGGGTGGAAGATTGGGAGGTATTGCCGGGAAGCCAAAATGTGCGGGTGAATTTTTCCGGGACGCCAGAAGATAGTGCTACATTATTGCGATCGCTCATCGAAGCGGGTATTCCCCTCATAGAATTCCACTGCACGCAAGAAGATTTGGAAACAATTTTCCTTAAGCTGGGGCATCAACAAGCATCTTGATGAAGGTTGAAGGTTAGCAATTTCCAACTTTCAATCAAACCTTATAGGAGAGTGTAACTAATGCAACTCAATTTACTAGACCGCATTGGCGACTGGAATCCACAACTATTTCGGGAAATTAAAGGACGCCTCAACGTTCGTAATATTGCGATCACAGTTGTGACCTCGCTGCTGGGTCAACTGCTACTGTTCATGTCTTGGTTGAGTAAGCAGCCTATTTATCCCTCTTATAGACAAGACGAACTCTACTGCCGTCTGCGCGATACTTACTTATCGTATCAGCAAGAGAATAACCAGCTGCAACACCAATATCGCGAACTACAAACTCAATTCTCCCGTTATAGCGGGAAAGAACATTTTGACCTGGAAAAACTTGAACGAGTCAAAGGCAGCATTGCAGAAGTAAAGGAAAAAATATCACACGTCCAAGCACTTCTCCAGGAAAATATCTGTCCTCCCGATGCCATTGATTACCAGCTTTGGTGGCAAGACCACTATCCAAAAATATTTGCTTCGTTGAGTCAATTTGTGCTGTTCATTTTGTTAGGAATAGGCACTTATATGCTCATCAGTAACTTGGCGCAAGAAGAGCGTCGCGGTACTCTTAATTTTATTCGACTCAGCCCTCAGTCTCCTCTGAGTATTTTGAGCGGTAAACTCCTTGGAGTTCCGATTTTGCTATATCTAGCCGCCGTCCTTACCGTTCCTTTTCAAGTGGTTTTAGGCTTAGCGGCTCACATTTCTTTAGTGGAGATTTTTAGCTTCTATGCTGTTCTAATTGCCATCTGTGCGTGCTTTTACAGCGCTGCTCTGTTGTTTGGTTTAGTGACTTCTTGGCTGGGTGGATTTCAGTCTTGGTTAGGGGCAGGTGCTGCCTTATTTTTCTTGTGGATTGCTAATTTTAAACCAATTGAACAGAATCCATTCGATTGGCTCAATCTGTTTTCTCCTTCTGTGGTACTGCCCTATTTAGTGAATCGGACGGGTTCGCGGTATACAGGATTTCCCTTCTCCCACGAAATGATTCAAAATTGGACATGGTTCAACCTGCCCATTGGGGCAACAGGTTTTAGCCTTGTCTTGTTTGCGCTGCTCAATTACGGCTTATGGACAGGCTGGATTTGGCAAGCTCTCAATCGCCGTTTTCACAATCCCAACGCTACCATTCTGAGCAAGCAGCAGAGTTATTGGCTAGTGGCTTGCTTTGAAGTGGCAATCTTAGGATTTGTGGTGCAGGGGCAAACAGAAAATTACAAGTTTTGGAATTCCTTAAATGGGCTTTGGTTTTTCAACGTTCTGCTGTTGTTTGGTTTAATTGCAGTTCTTTCTCCGCATCGCCAAACCTTGCTGGATTGGGCACGCTATCGGCGGGAAAGGCGTTCCCAGCGTCAAGGTTTTTGGAATCGTTCAGTAGTGCAGGATTTAATTTGGGGTGAGAAGAGCCCAGCTGTAGTGGCAATGGTGATCAATTTAGCGATCGCAGCGACTTTTATAGTGCCCTGGATTGTACTGGTGCCAACGGAGAGTATCAACAAAATCCAGATTCTTTTCGGTGTGGCGTTCTTTTTCAGCTTAATGATCATTTACGCCACCATTGCCCAGCTAATGTTACTGATGAAAACGAATAAGCGATCGCTGTGGACAGCGGGAACTATAGGCGCGTTGGTTGTCTTGCCACCGATGACGCTAGCCCTTCTGGGTGTTCAACCCAGCGAAAACGCAATGCTCTTCCTGTTTTCCACCTTTCCCTGGGCGGCTATAGAATACACGGCAACGACAACAACAATTATGGCGCTTTTGGGTGAGTGGAGCGCTCTGGTATTGCTCAACCTACAGCTAACGCGACAAGTGCAGCGTGCGGGTGAATCGGCTTCCAAAGCCCTGTTTGCGAAGCGTCCGTCTTTACCTAGTTGAGGATTAATCACCCTCTATTTGTGGGGTGCGTCCCGACGCACCCTACTACTACTAACCTAATTCAGGAGGCTGTTAGCGATGTTACTCAATTGGCTCGACCGAGTCAGCGATTGGAATCCGCAGCTATTTCGGGAAGTAAAAGGTCGCCTCAACAATCGCAATGTTGCACTGGCAACTGGCACATCTGTACTAGGTCAGCTTCTAGTGCTTTCCTATTTATGGCTAAGCCTGCCATCTACCTCTACATATTCCTATGGACAGTTATTTGTATGGCACAGTTTAGTTGTTCTGTTTGCCTTATTGGTGCTGGGTTCCTATCTACTCATTAGTGACTTGGCGCGGGAAGAACGCCGTGGAACTCTCAATTTTATTCGCTTGAGTCCTCAGTCGGCACAAAGTATATTAATGGGCAAAATGTTAGGAGTGCCCATTTTGCTTTATCTTGCCGTACTCCTAAGTATTCCGTTACACCTATGGTTAGGACTATCAGCCGAAATTCCTTTAATTGAGATTCTCAGCCTTTATGCGGTTTTAATTGGCAGTTGTGCGTTTTTTTACAGTGGGGCGCTACTGTTTAGCTTAGTAAGTTCTTGGTTCAGTGGATTTCAGGCTTGGTTGGGGAGTGGTGCAATTCTCATGTTCTTATGCATCACTCATAACAAAGGAATCAACTACTCTCCAACAGATTGGCTAAATCTGTTTTGTCCCTCTGTTGTGCTGCACTATCTGGTTTATAGAACAGACTTGGAATACAACGGAGATTTTTCCTTCTCTCACCCAGCCATGCCAAACTGGGAATGGTTCAACATCCCCCTAGACGCAACGTTTGCCAGTATCGTTATGTTCATGCTGTTCAATTACGGCTTTGGAACGTACTGGATTTGGCAAGCCCTCAATCGGCGCTTTCACAATCCCAACGCCACCCTCATCAGTAAGAGACAGAGTTATTTGCTAACAGCTTGCTTTGCTGAGGTAAGTTTGGGTTTTGCCCTACCTTCTTGGTCAAATGGCTACCCCTCACAGCCATTGTTCGATAACTTTCTTTCCTTACTCTCAATCAATTTATTGCTACTTGTCAGCTTGATTGCAACACTCTCCCCTCATCGGCAAGCCTTGCAGGATTGGGCACGCTATCGGCAAAACAAGGTTTCTGCTTTAGTTAAGGATTTGCTCTGGGGTGAGAAGAGTCCGGCAGTAGTTGCGATCGCCATTAATCTAGTGATTAGCTGTACTATAATGATGGCCTGGATTCTGTGTTGGCCTGTAGGTATCGAGGGCAGCAGCAGGATGCAAGTTATTTCAGGTCTAGTTCTTACCCTAAATTTACTATTAATTTACGCGACACTGGCTCAGATCATGCTGTTGATGAAGTCTCAATGGCGGGCTATTTGGGCTGCTGGGACAGTCGTTACGGTGAATCTTTTGCCTGCTTTAATTTTAAGCTTGTTGTCCATTTCTCCAGAACACGAATGGGGAGGTTTGTGGCTGTTTACAAGCTCTCCTTGGGATGCCCTCAAATCTGTATCAGCCATGTTTGTTGCTCAGGTAATCCTGGTTGAATGGACGATATTAGGCGTATTAAGCTGGCAATTAACGCGGCAGTTGCACAAAGTAGGGGAGTCGGCGTCTAAAGCCTTATTTGCTAACAGCAGAACTGCTTAGGCTGATGGCAGGTTTTGGCTCATGAGTGAGGATTACTCCTCAATTTTCTTCAAAGATTCAGGCTTGTGAGCTGCCTGTTTGCCGGTTTTATCGCTCTCAACAAGGTATTCGGGATTTTCTTTGGAAGCGGCAGGGTGGTGTCCTTTGATATCGGTAGGTGAAGTCAGTTTCTTCTTCACTTCGCCCGTTGTTTTGCCTTGTGAGGTACTCCACTCGACTTTGTCACCTTTGTGTAACTTGTCAGCCATTAATTCACTCCTGTTAAATTTTTTATACAGCTTACTGTGACAGTATGGCGGCTGACTGAAAGGTAACCATCAGTCGAATTACAGATTGCTGGCGTTGAAGGTGGCTTTCACAAATCTCTCTTCTGGGAGGGGTTGGGTGTAAGTAAAGGGGTTATGGTTTGCTTGCGATCGCACTATTTAGGTGTGATTTCATTCTACTTTGAGGAAAGTTAACGTTATCGCCAAAATAGCCGAGCGAGCCGCTAATGCCTCACTGAAGACGAATGCAAGCTTGAAAGATATCTATGGAAGTTATCCAGAAGCTATAGGTGAATTATTGAAAGAACATTGGTTGGTAAGCCTTATCAGTTTCCTTAGTGCTATCGTTGGCATCTTAAGTATAGTAAGCCTGTTTAAATGAATACATAACTAGTTAATGCAAAGAACTTGTTACTAGCCTTCCTCTCCCCATCAACCTTTATTTAGAATGTTGCAGCGTAAGTAACAGGTGAATATTGAAAGCAGAAAGAAACTTTACTCTTTCTGTTGCTCTCTCACCCAAACGCGAAAAGCACGTAAAGTTGCCGTTTCCCCATCGACTAAACTTTGGCGAATAAATCTGGGGATAATATCCAGAGGCAACCAAGGAAAAGTCGGGCTCTGATTAACTTTTTGATACTCTTGAGTTGATACTTTTAGAACAAAAACTTGTAATTTATCTCCGTCATAACGCCAAAATTCAGGGACGCCAATCGCCGCATAAATTGGCTGCTTGTCCATAGAACCACTGGTAATATCGATTTCCAACACTAAATCTGGAGGTGGGTTATTATCCAGGTCGATCTCTTGCGTGCTTCTTACAACTGGTTCATTTTGAATATAGTAACAGGAGTCAGGTTCCGCTCCTTTTAAATTTTTGACACGCTTCAGAGTTAAAGAACCGAATCTTTTGAGATTCAGGTTTAATTCATCTGCGATCGCACCAATCAAGCTTTCAATAAAGCGGTTACTATTCTCATGCGGGCCTAAAGGTGTCATTATTTCTAAACATCCTTCGTTGTAAGCCAATCGACTGGCTCTTTTATCTCCTAATTCTTTGAGTAATTGCTCAAACGTTTGCCAACTAATATTGGACAAAATTACCCGTTGTTCAGCAATTTCAGGCGTTGCTGTTTTCATAAATAGTGACCTTAAACTATTGACGCTCAAAGAAGAGGTATCGCTTATACCAATTGGATTTGAGTTTGACACATATTCTTTAATTGCTCCCCCCTTATTAGGGGGGCTGGGAGGGTGTGAAATGTGACATTGAAAAAGCCAATTGGTATTACTCAATTTTGTCACTCTGGACTGGAAACACCATAACCCCCACCTCCAGGTGTTTCAATTGTAAACACATCCCCCACATTCATCTGTGCAACCGCAGTACTCCCTAATTCCTCCACCGTTCCATCACTTCGTTCCACATAATTCTTGCCCAACGCACCCGCTTCACCCCCTTGCAACCCAAAGGAAGGAACAACGCGATGACTCGATAGAATGGCTGCCGTCATCGGTTCTTGGAAACGAATTCGCCGGATGACACCATTGCCACCCCGATGCAATCCCTTTCCTCCACTGTTAGGACGAATGCAGAAATTTTCTAACAGAACGGGGAATCGCCATTCCAACACTTCGGGGTCAGTTAGGCGAGAATTAGTCATGTGAGTATGTACCGCATCCGTGCCATCAAAATCAGCACCCGCACCCGAACCCCCGCAGATGGTTTCATAATATTGATAGCGTCCATTGCCGAAGGTAAAGTTATTCATCGTCCCTTGAGACGCTGCCAAAACTCCCAGCGCACCGTATAACGCATCGGTAATTGCCTGAGACGTCTCCACATTTCCTGCCACTACCGCCGCAGGATAACGGGGTTTGAGCATACACCCTTCGGGAATGATGATTTCTAGGGGTTTGAGGCAACCGGCATTAAGAGGAATATCGTCATTTACTAAGGTACGGAAGACGTAGAGAACTGCTGCTTTGCACACGGCAGAGGGCGCGTTGAAATTACTCCCTAACTGGGGTGAAGTGCCAGTAAAATCAATCTTGGCACTGCGGTTGTTGCGGTCAATGGTAATTGTTACCTGAATTTGACTGCCATCATCCAACCTACTAGTGAAACTGCCATCCTTGAGAACTGCGATCGCACGACGCACGGATGCCTCTGCATTATCCTGGACATGACTCATGTACGCTTGCACGGTTTCCAACGAGTAATGCTGCACCATCCGTTGCAACTCTTGCACTCCCTTTTCGTTGGCGGCAATTTGTGCTTTCAAGTCGGCAATATTTTGCTCGATATTTCGCACGGGATAAGTGCCAGAGGAGAGGAGTTCCCGCAGTTCCTGTTCCCGGAAACGTCCTTGTTCAACTAACAGGAAGTTGTCAATTAATACTCCTTCCTGTTCGACGGTTGTACTGTTGGGAGGCATGGAACCAGGGGTAATACCGCCGATGTCGGCATGATGTCCCCGTGAGGCGACGTAGAAGAGAGGGGGGGAAGTGGGAGAGTGGGGGAATACGGGAGTAATTACAGTGACATCGGGGAGATGGGTACCGCCGTTGTAGGGGTTATTCAGGACGTAGACATTTCCGGGTTTGAGGGTGTCGCCGTGTGCTTCGATTAAACTTTTTACACTTTCACTCATTGAACCGAGATGCACGGGGATATGGGGTGCATTGGCGACGAGTTGTCCTTGTTGATCGAAGATGGCGCAGGAGAAGTCGAGGCGTTCTTTGATGTTGACGGAGGAACTGGTATTTTGCAGTGTGATGCCCATTTGCTCGGCGATGGAGCGAAATAGGTTGTTGAAAATTTCTAAAAGGATTGGATCGGGGTTGGAAGCATCGAACCACCGAGACGCAGAGGACGCGGAGGAAGAAGGGGAGTGAGGGGTTGAACGATTTAGGATGAGATGATTGCGATCGCTAAGTTCAGCTTGCCAGTGGGGTTCGATCACGTTGGTGCCGGTTGCTTCGATAATCAGGGCAGGACCGGTGATGCAGTCTCCGGGTTGTAAATTCTCGCGTCTAAATACAGGTGTCTCGTGCCATGCATCCGCCGTGTACATCTGCACGGTTGCCACCGGTTGCGGTGCCTCATCAGTCTGACGTTCAACAATGGATTCCTCCGAGTTATACGTCTGCTTCACCACCTCAACCGAAACCGCCTCAACAATCAACCCCTTCTCCAGTGCAATAAACCCATACTGCTGCCGATGCGCCTCCTCAAACTGCCGTTGCATCACCGCAACCGAAGCAAAATCCACAACCAACGCCTTATCCGTCCCCTCATACCGCAGATGCACCTTCCGCAAAACCTGAATTCCCTCCTCCGTGCCCTCTGTGCCTCTGTGGTTTAAATCCTCCTTCCCCTCTGTTGCCAACTCCTCCAACAACTGTTCCAAGGGCGCAACGCCTTGCGCCCCTACATCCACCAAATCCTCACTTAACTTCGCCTCCACCGCCTTTTCCCGCAACACCCGAACATCCGCCAACCCCATCCCATACGCCGACAACACCCCCGCAAACGGATGAAGAAACACCTGCTTCATCCCCAGCGCATCCGCAATCAAGCAAGCATGTTGCCCACCCGCACCCCCAAAACAGCACAAGGTATATTCCGAAACGTCATACCCACGCTGAAGCGAGATTTTCTTAATCGCATTCGCCATTTTCTCAACGGCGATCGCAAGAAATCCCGATGCCACCTGTTCCGGTGTCCGGTTATCCCCAATTTCCGCCGCTAATTGAGTAAACTTATCGCGCACCACAGAGGCATTTAACGGCAAATCGGCATTCGGCCCAAATACCTTGGGGAAGAACTCCGGTTGCAACTTGCCCACCATCACATTGGCATCCGTCACCGTCAACGGCCCTCCTTTAGCATAGGATGCCGGTCCTGGATTTGCACCCGCCGATTCTGGCCCCACGCGATACCGTGCCCCATCATAGTGCAGAATCGAACCGCCTCCCGCCGCGACGGTATGAATAGACATCATCGGTGTCCGCAACCGCACACCTGCCACTTCGGTTTCAAACGTGCGTTCGTACTCGCCGTTGTAGTGGGCAACATCAGTGGACGTGCCGCCCATGTCAAAACTGATGATTTTCTGGAATCCCGCAATTCTACTCGTCTGTACCGCCCCCACAATTCCACCCGCCGGGCCGGACAAAATACTATCTTTCCCCTGAAACTGGTGAGCATCCGTCAGTCCACCGTTGGATTGCATGAACATCAGCCTTACAGGGGTTGAAGGCTGAAGGTTAGCAGGTTGAAGGTTGGTTTGAGTTAAACCTTTAACCTTCAACGGGTCAACATTCAACTCATCCGACGTTCCAACGTTCAACTGGCTGGATACCTGGTCTACATACCGCCGTAAAATTGGGGATAAGTAAGCATCAACAACCGTCGTATCGCCCCGACTCACCAACTTCATCAACGGTGTCACTTCATGCGATACTGATACTTGGGTAAAACCGATAGCGTGTGCTAGTGTGGCTACCTCCCTCTCATGTGCTGCATACCGATAACCGTGCATGAACACAATGGCGCAGCTACGGATACCCACCTCGTAAGCTTCCTGCAACGGCTTTCGCACGGACTCGATATTCACGGGAATTAATTCTTCCCCATGGGCGCTGTAGCGTTCCTCAACTTCAATCACCCGCTCGTACAGCATTTCAGGCAGGATAATCTGACGGGCGAAGATATCGGGGCGGTTTTGATAGCCAATGCGCAGGGCATCCCTGAAGCCTTTGGTAATCACGAGAACGGTGCGATCACCTTTTCGTTCCAATAAGGCATTCGTCGCTACCGTCGTCCCCATCTTCACCACTTCAATTTCATCCGCGGGAATAGGGGCATCGGCAGGAATTCCCAAGATGTCTCGAATTCCCTGTACAGGTGCATCGGTGTAGCGTTCTGGGTTTTCTGATAGCAGTTTGTGAATCACTAACTGCCCATCGGGACGTCTCGCCACGATATCCGTAAATGTACCACCCCGGTCGATCCAGAATTGCCAACGTTGGTTGGAGGTAGAAGCAGCTGTCATGAGGATTTTCAATAAATCTGTTGCAAAAGTCAATTTTGGCGAGGACAAGCGTTTAGCCTACGGCTCGCTAACGCTAACACCTGTTTCACAATTAGTACATATCTCTCAGGGGTTTGCTGCTTATGCAAGCAGTCTATTAGACGTTAATGCTATGCAGTCTACTGTAACTACTAAGTAGCGTTGTCCATCTCAATCCATTGTGCCGTTTGAATTTCCTCGTTTTGGCATGGCTTTGCTAACTTAAGTAACGATATGTTAAAAAAAGAGAGACCTACTCCCAATAAAGCATTAATACATCGTGTCAAAACACAAATTCCACTGGGTTCAATTAGCGTTTCAACTAAAAGGGTCAGTTATTCCCTCAATTGTAGACCGAGTTGTTTTGTGTGGTTTATTTGGAGTATTCATTTCCACGATTCATTTCTTTGGGTTTCATGTATCTAAACCGATTTTTGGCACTGTTATTCCCAGTATCGTTTTAGGCTTATTACTGGTGTTTAGAACGAATACAGCTTATGAACGTTTTTGGGAGGGACGTAAATGCTGGGGAAACTTAGTCAATAATACTCGAAATTTAGCGAGACAAATTCTAATTTCTATAAAAGAAATTGGCCCCCAAGATCGAGCCAAAAAGATTTCTGTCCTACGGCTCGTTTTGGCTTTTGCCGTTGCCACTAAATTACATCTTAGAGGGGAGCCTGTAAATGCTGAATTAGAGGAATTAATGTCTTCAGAGCAGTATATAAAGCTAAAGACGATGAATCATCCTCCCCTTGAGATTGCCTTTTGGATTGGAGACTATCTTCAGCACCAAGCGGCCCGTCAAAAGCTCGACCCGTACTACTTACCGACCATCCAGGGATTGCTCAATAATTTAGTTGATAACTTAGGAAGTTGCGAACGGATTTTAAAAACACCCATCCCCCTCGCTTATGCCATTCATCTCAAGCAACTTTTATTACTTTATTGCTTGTTATTGCCATTTCAATTAATTGAGGAACTGGGATGGTTAACGGGGCCAACTGTCGCTCTTGTTAGTTTCACCTTATTTGGAATAGAAGCCATTGGCATCGAGATTGAAAACCCCTTTGGTTATGATGCTAATGACTTACCACTGGATGCCATTTGTGCTACGATGCAGCGCAATATTGAAGATTTAATCTCGCTGATGCCCCCTGTTGAAACTTATACAGGTGAAAGCCTTGAAGATTCGAGATTTCTAGATAAAGGCTAGTTGCTTGTTATTTGTTAGTGATAAAAATCACAAATAAAACAACTTAGCTTAGGGTAGACTGTGGCGTTGGAAAAAATCCCAAATTGTCTGGCTGGCATTAAAACCAAGTTTAGCATTGAACTGATTGACACTCGCGTCTTGAGAAGCGCCACCCGGCCATAAATGTCCACCGTTTACGATAGCCGCGAGGATAACTTCTGAGTTGCCGCGACAACCTGAGTAGCGAGAAATATTCACCTTGAAACGTTCGCGGGGATTGGAGTTAGGCAACTGTTGGACTGTGGCAGGTGAAGTACATTGATTCTGCGATCGCCAAAAATTGATCGTTTCTGGAACAGAAATCAGCGCCCCTTTTTGGCTTTTGACATCACCTTCATAATGTACCGATAAATCATTGGTGCCATTAATCATCAGCATCGAAACGGGAGTTCTAGGCTGACATTTCGGTTCGAGCCAAGCTGGAATCGAGCCAGCCACTGAAGCGAAAGCCGCAATGCGCTCAGGTAACTCACAAGCCAAATCTTGGGCAAAAATTGCTCCTTTGGAAAAGCCAGCCGCATAAATTCTCCGGCTATCAATGTTTCTATTTTGTTGAATCTGATCGATTAATGCCGTGACAAATGAAACATCATCGTCCTTTCCAGAGAGATTACCTCGGAGATGCCAATTAGAGTTATTTCCATCTGGATAAACAACAATAAATCCGTTTTTTTCTGCCAATTCATTGAAGCGGCTCACTTCAGCAATTGAACGACCACTACCTTCATGACCGTGAAACACTAAAACTAACGGCATCGGACGGTCAGGACTATAAGATTTTGGAGTGTAAAGATAGTAGGTACGCTGCTGTCCCTGATTATATACCTTTCCAGAATTTTCACCGTAAGAATCACCGTCAGAGGTTTTCTCTCTAGGCGTACTTCCCGCTTCCGCTTGAATAGAACGGAATGCTGTTGCTAAACTCATTGAGAGGAGGAAAATAAGAGTTGTCAGGGGAACTAGCTTTTTAGAAGATATCTTCACGGTCATTCCTTAAATTTCATCTATTAAAAAGCAGTTATCTTATCTATTAGTTTATACGCTAAGTTTTTAGTAAAGTTCTGCCCTTGGATATACCTATAGCTGAGATTAAGACTAGGAAGCTAACAATCCCATAATTACGCCTAATCTTTAAATAATGCTAATGTGCTGGAATTCCTTGAGCCTGTTTAGTATTCCCCAAAAGGGCGCAAAGATAGTAGGCTAGATGCCTAACTCTCTCGAATGACATACTTCCTCCGGCAACTGTTCCCCGTGCGTACTGCTATCCGGCACTAACATGGAACCGTAGCCCCTTGTTGCTCTAATCAGGAGAAGGATAATTCCACGGGTTCTTCTACCTTGCAATTCCCATCAGTATTCAGTCTAGCGAAAAGTAGCCATGAAAATAAATTTTATTGAATAAATATATCCTCGTTTCACAAAGTTAGTTAAATTTAAATTTATTCCCTTAATGAGTCATTCAATGCCCCATTTCACAGACGAGGCGGATATCCGATTAAAAATTTCCGAATATACCCAAGCCAAAATTCTTTGGCTCGATACAGAAGTTGCTGATTATAAAACCGATGCTCCTAAACTTTCTCTAATTCAAGTTTTAGATAATGCCACCCCAATTGCCGATGAAAGGAATGCACTGTTACAACGTGCAGAATGCGTTTCAATTTTAGATGTTCTAGACCAGCCATCTATGGTGGCAGAATTTATTGAAAAAATCATGCTCAATCCCGCGATTGAGAAAGTCTTTCACAATGCCAGTTATGACCTCAATCTTTTGGGCAAAGATAAGGCTCAAAATGTTACCTGCACCTGGGAAATGGCGAAAAAAATCCCGTACTACCTCGTGCCTTTGCCCAATTTCCAACTGAAAACGCTAGCTGAAAATCTTTGCCATCTGCCCCCACTGGACAAAACAGAACAAGGGAGTGATTGGGGGCAACGACCCCTCACACCCAACCAACTGCATTATGCCAAAATGGACGCGGTTTATGTTGCTCAGGTACACCAGCGATTGTTGCAGCTCAAAGAACCCAATCCAGCCACTGAAGATATCGATGCACTCACCCTGAGGTATCGACAAATCGAGCATCGGTGGCGGCAGTTGGATACGGAAATGAACCAAATCAAAGAACGCCTAAAAGCGGCAATGCAGGCACAAAATCTCAAAGAAACCAAGGGGTTTAAGCTCACCAGTCAAACGCGAACCACCAAAAAAGTTGCCTTTGGCGAGCTAGCTAAACTAACACAAGTGGAGGGGATAGAACTGGATTTATCTGTCACGCTTACCAAAGCCCTTCAGAAGGAATTGGGAGATGCGATCGCACAACTTCCCGTAGAAGAGGAGAAAACGACCGTTTTACAACTGAAAGTTACAGAACAAGAGGATGAAGAACTACCCTTTTAACAGCCTCCTCATTTCAAAAACCGCAGTTTATTGACAACGAAAGAAAAACTCAACCGATCCGAAATCAACCCCTGCCAACTTGTAACAGCTCTATAACTGATTTGTCGTCCAAAGGAGCTTCTATCATGTTTGCCGACTTATTGAACCGCAAACAGACTCACTTTATCTTGTGGCGTCCGGGAAAAGTCGAACCTGCCCCCAGTCTCTACATTGGCAGCATCGATCCCCAACAACCAGACCGGCTGGCTAATTTAGGAGAATACTCGCTTCATCCATCACCTGAGTTTCCCGAATTGTGGGAGGTTCCAGCCCAAGATTGTAACCTCATAGAAGGAACAGTCTACTTTTACTGGTTTAAAGTCCGCAACAGTGACCCCTACGATCCGGCAAATGCTAACCAAATTATGTATTGCTGTGATCCGATTGCTACTACTGTAGAGCGACGGATATTTGCACCCGTACCGCAGGACGTACCCCAGGATTCAAAGGGAGTGGCTAGCTTCGATCCAGCCAGTGTCATACTTTATCAAAATGGCAAGCTCACTCCCTGCGATCCCCAAGGGCAAACAGTTAATTGGGAAGGGGATGCTCCCCTAGACTCGCTACCCCCCAATAATCGACTGGTTATCTACGAATTACCAACCCGCTGGGCTCGGATTAACTCAACAGGAAATGTAGAAGAGGGCAACGGTTCCTTTCGCGACGTACTAGCGCTGTTGATAGCAGAGCAAAATGCTCCCACATTTCCCACACTCCGCGCCTTGAATAACCGCGCTCATCTAGTGGAACTGGGAGTTAATGCTCTAGAACTTCTCCCCCCGGAAGATAGCGATGATACTCTTAATTGGGGCTATGGCACGGCGAATTATTTTGCCGCCGACTTCGACTTAGGACGCCCCGATCATCAGTCACCCCCCACGGCTTCCAGTGATTTAGCGAATCTAATCAAAACCTGTCATCGGCATGGTTTGCGCTTCTTCCTAGATGCGGTGATGGCGTTCTCCCGAAATAATCCCTACCATAACGTCAACTTTCTCGATTTTTACATCCGCTGGGGCAGTGGCGACCCGGAACAAGGCTCACGAGATGGTTTTGGGGGAGATTTATTCAAGTACAACTATTGGGTAGAAGGCTATCATCCCATTACCGGGCAAAAATCATGGTTCGTCCCGGCACGAGAATACATGAAAGCCCACATTGCCCACTGGTTAGACTATTATCGAGTGGATGGTCTGCGGCTCGATAGTGTTAACAATATTGCCAACTACGACTTTTTGCAGGACTTTAAGGATTTTGCTCGCACCATTTGGGAAAAACGAGGGGGAACGGGCGACCGCTTCCTAGTAGTTGGGGAAGAATTAAGTGTACCGTTGGATCTCGTTCATCAACATCGCTTAGATGGATTGTGGAATGAAAAATTCAAGCAAATCATCCGCCATGTGATTTTAGGGCGGAATTGGTCGGACGAACCCAGCTTCGAGTGGAGTGTCCGCAAACTCATTGACTGCCGCCACTTAGGATTTACTGATGCTTCCCAAGCCGTGAACTACCTAACGTCGCACGATGTTGGCGGCATGGGTAACGAACGCTTCTTCAACTGGCTGGTTAACAATGGAGTTGCCCACACTGAACCCCGCTTCAAGCTGGCATTTGTTTGCTTGCTAACCGCTGTGGGAATTCCTATGATTTTGGCAGGAGATGAATTTGCCGATCAGCAGGATTTAGATATCGGTTCTTCACCGAAACGGGATGAAAATAAGCAGGTTGACCCAGTAAACTATAGCCGTGTAAAAGATGATTGGCGGCAACGCATCTTCCAATACGTCGCCCGGTTGGTTCACTTCCGCAAATCTTCTAATGCTTTAGCGGTGAACGACACTCAGTTTATCCATTCAGACTTTAATGACGGCAAGCGAGTTTTAGTGTGGCAGCGGGGTAATAAAGCTACGGAGTTGGTGGTTGTGGTAGCGAACTTCTCCGACTACGGCACTCCTCCCGGTGCTGAGTATAAAGTCCCAAATTGGCCTGCAACACCTTCTGGTAAACAGTGGAAAGAAATCACCCAAGAACGGATGGTTCCCGCTGAATGGGTAGGCAGAGAAGGGATTTTCCCTTGGGAAGCTAAAGTTTACGCGCTGGTTTAAGTAGGCGCGCTTAAATAAACCAAACATACTTGTAGGGTAGGCATTGCCTAGAAACGAATTGTTGTCGGGGTTGGAGGGATTATCCTCTGCAATGCCCACCCTACTCCTTTGCTACAAACGGCGAATCCCTTCAATCAAACCCCTACAGACACCTGTAAGAAAATCTAAGTCGAGAGTGTCTATAGTGTCACTCGCCTGATGGTAATGAGGATTTCGCATAAATGCCGTATCCGTTACCATCATCGCCCGATAACCCCGATCCCAAAACGGGGAGTGATCGCTCAGTCTCGTCTGGGGCACAACTAAACCCTTAGCCGGCACAGGCAACCACTCGCTAGGTGTTCCCGCTTGACGAATGTTGCGGCTAAGATGAACCAAGTCAGGAATAGCTGACAAATTCCCAATCAGTGCAATGAAATTACCGCAATTAGGGTAAAAGTGTTGCAGTCCGGCGGGGTAGCGTTGCGAACCGGGAGTTGCATTGCAATACCCCAGCATTTCTAGGGAGAGCATTAAGCGCAGCGGTTGCCCCTGTTGCTGCAAGTCAGCGGCATACTGGGAACTGCCCAGCATCCCGTATTCTTCCATATCGAATGCCACCAGACGGATGGGGAATCTTAGCGATTCGGCAGCAAAAGCTCTTGCCAATTCTAATAAGGCAGCAACACCTGTCGCATTATCATCCGCCCCTGGCGTTCCGGGTACAGCATCATAATGTGCGCCAATCAAAATGGGCGGCAATTCCCCCTTACCCGAAGAACGAGGGGGTAGGTTGAGGATGAGATTGTGATGAGTTTTGCCTCGTACTTGGAACTCGTGAGTTTCTACAGTTCCCCACTGTTCTAGCTGTTGGCGAATGTATTGCTGGACGTAGAAATGACCCGCCGAGGCGAGGTAGGGGTCGCGATCGCGCACTAACTGGGTCAGGTGTGTGTGGAGATGTTCGTTTAAGTCCAAGGTGTCAGTTAAAACGGACAGAATGCTTCAATGATATCGCCGGATTGAACTGACATCTCCTATGAAAATAGAGTCATACCAATTAGGTTTGAGTTTGACAGCTATTCTGGAATTGCTCTCCCGAACCCAAGGGGAGGCTGGGGGGTGCTAAATGTGAGATTGGAAAAGCCAGTTGGTATCAGGAGTGTGCAATAGCTTACTGCAATAAAGGCAGAGTTACGGTGAAAATCGTTCCCTTGCCAACTTCGCTCTCTACAACAACCTCGCCTCCATGTAAGTCCACACACTCCTTAACAATCACTAACCCCAGCCCAACACCAGGAATAGTGCCAGTATTGCTACCGCGAAAGAAAGGATTGAATATATTGGTTTGCTCAGCAGTGGGAATTCCTATCCCTGCATCCGTTACGCGCAAAACCAGTTGGCTGGCTTCACAAACTAATTCCAAGTGGATTTCCTTTTTGTCAGGGGAGTACTTAATGGCATTTGAAAGTAAATTTCTTAAAATTAACCGCAAAAGCCTTTCATCCAAAACTACATCCTGATACGCACCTTGGTATCTCAAGAGTATTACAGGTGGAGTTATAGAGGACTGAAACTCGGCAATGACATCACGCACTAATATCGCTACATCCAGAGGCGCCGGATTAAACTCTAGGTTTCCAGTTTCTGCCTGGTTTACCAATAGCATATCTTCTACAAGCTTAGTTAAGTAACTAATAGACGCTTGAATGCGTTGAAAATGGGTCTGCTTTTTCTCCGAGGTTAGCTGCGAATTGTAACGTTCAAGTAGTTGAGCAGAAGACAAAATAGTCGTGAGTGGGGTGCGGTATTCATGGGAGACAGTCGCCACGATTCGAGATTTTAATTCATTCAGTTCTCGCTCTTTAGCCAGAGACAGCCGCAGTTCATTTTCTAAGCGCTGGCGTTGAGTAATTTCTGCTCTGAGTTGCTCGTTGGCTCGCTGCAATTGAGCAATACTTTCTGTAACTTGAACACCCAGTTTTTCATTCGTCTTTTCTAGCAAGACTTTAGCTTGACGTTGTTCAGTCACATCATAAAATACTAAAACGGCTCCCAGGATATGACCGACTTCATTTTTAATCGGTGCAGCACTATCACTAATTGGGATTTCAGCCCCTTCTTTAGTGATGAGAAGGGTGTGATTTTCTAAGCCTATCGTCACCCCCTCTTTGAGAACTACTTGCACGGGGTTCTCTACCACCTCTCGTGTTGTTTCATTAATGAGGCAGAGAACCTGACTTAAATCCCGTCCTAAAACCTCTTCCTGTTTCTTCTTTGTCAGTCGTTCAGCTACCGGATTCATAAAGGTAACCAGCCCTTGAGAATCTGTTGTAATCACCGCATCACCGATACATTTGAGTGTTGTGGCTAACCATTCTTCTCGTTCTCGAAGTTGCTGTTCTATTTTATGTTTGTAGAGAGCCATCTCAATCGTTGTACATAAATCTCTGGCCTCAAATGGCTTAAGAATGTAGCCAAAGGGTTCGGTAACCTTAGCACGATTAAGTGTCTCTTCATCGGTATATGCTGTTAAGTATACTACCGGAATTGAGAAATGTTTGCGAATTTGATGGGCCGTTTCGATGCCATCAATGCTGCCTTTGAGTTTGATATCCATTAAAATTAAATCTGGGGGCATTTCTGTAACTTTTTTCAGGGCTTTTTCTCCTGATGTAATAATGTCTATTACAGAGTATCCCAGTCCCTCTAATCGATTTTTAATATTAAAAGCAACAATAGTTTCGTCTTCGACAATTAAGATTTTCTTGCTCACGGCTTTGGGTGTAATTGCTTGAATTAATAAAGGGGGAAATGGATTTTAAATTCGGTTCCGCTGCTACAGTTTATTTCCAAATTTCCTTCCATTTGCTGAATTAAAATAGTAACTAGCTGAAGTCCTGCATACTGAAACAAGCCGTTCTCATTATAAATGCCTGAAGAAGACTGTTTGGATGGACGATTCCCACATGGATAAAAGTTCTGGAGGCATACCCAAGTCCTGATGGGTTTTTCCCACAAATTCCTCACGTCGTATTCCTGTTGCTAGTCCAACCGCTGGATTGACGTAAACATGACGCATTCGTCGAGCAAATCGGGTAATGATATCAGGAGAATGTTCAACCAGCGCTCTGAATTCTTGCTCTCGTTGATGGAGAATTTTCTCCAAGTGTTTGCGGTGTGATATCTTCTGAGAGTCCAGCAAGTCCCCAAGCCTCCCCAAATGAATTCTGGATGAAAAGAAGCGCGATCGCGAAGCATCCCGTTAGGGTTATCGCACCCAACGAATCGAGCCATCCGATCGTACAATTCGATACTCCTGTTGATACTATTCTCAAGTCGTTGGGCAAAGGCAGCAATAACTTGCTCCTTGTCACTTGGATGAATTGAATCCATCATCACGTTGAGATGAGCATTCAGCTCAATGTACAAGCTTTCCAGCGGGCGATCCCAGATTGTTTCAAAAGCCGGACTCACATAGAGCGACTGTTGACGATCCGCTGAAAGCAACCAGAAGACTTCCTGAATTGATTCTGCCATTGGCTACACCTGATAATTCTTGCTAACTTGCCTCTATAAACGGTTGGCCTTGCTTTGGCTTAGTAATAGTCCTTCTGGTTCAGAGCCGCGAAGTCGCTCAAAAACTATCAAAATCATCCATTAATTTTTGGATTTGTCAAGTCTGTGTAGGCCATAACTTGTAGTGTCATTACGGAACAACATAGCTCAAAATAAGGAGAGAAGGAAAAATTCTGCTTAGAGATTTTTGATAAAGGGTCTGGAGTGCAGATGCCGATTACTGTTGTACCTTCAAGACTCGTTTAAAGGCTCAATAAAAAGGATAAGCTAGACAAAAATGCTTCCTCCTTAAGGAGGGAATAATGAAAAAATCGAAACACTTTTTGCGCTCTGCTTCGTTCGTACCCGTTAGGCGATTGCTGTGTGCGCTCACTGCGCCCTCGCTTCAGAACAATACAACCCTCAAGCATCGTTTTTTCAAACAGTTAGCCGCCTCAACCTTAGCCACCTTAGCGTTCGCTTCAGTAGGAACCGGTTTGCGGGGAATTGAGAACAATGGACGACTAGAAACGGGTAAAACCTTATCTCATTCACCCGTTGCCAGTCTCCAGTCCCCAGTCCATAGCACCCAGCTACCAAACAGCGATCATCAATACCAAACGATGCAGCTGTTTGACGTGGGAGGATTGATTCCCATCGTGATTGTGGGGGGAATCATCGTCATTGGCGTTCCTCTATTTTTCGGCGGCCTCGTCGTGATTGGCGAACGGGAAGTAGGCGTTGTTGTTAAGAAATTTGCCCTTTCCGGTCGTGGACTGCCACCAGGTCATCTGATTGCTTTGGAGGGAGAAGCAGGATATCAAGCCGATACCCTCGCCCCCGGTTGGCACTGGGGGCATTGGCCTTGGCAATACAACGTTCGTAAAGAAGCTGTTACCGTTGTCCCCCAAGGTGAAATCGCCCTAATTGTTGCCGCCGATGGTGCCTCCATCCCACCGCAACGCATTCTGGGGAAAGTTGTCCCCTGCGATAATTTTCAGGATGCTCGCAAGTTCCTCAAAGGTGGTGGAGAAAAAGGCCGTCAGTTGGGTATCCTCACCGCTGGAACCTACCGCATCAACACCGCTTTATTCACCGTCATTACTGCCGCCAACGCTCAGCAACATGGTATGAAATCAGAGCATTTGCGGGTATATAGTCTTTCTCCTGACAAAGTGGGTATTGTCACCACCTTTGACGGTGTGCCGATTGAAGAAGGGGAAATTGCAGGCCCAGTTATTCCCGATCACGATAACTTCCAAAATGCTCAAAAATTCGTGAATGGCGGTGGACGGCGTGGCTTGCAGGAGCAAGTCCTCCTCTCCGGTTCCTGGAACTTGAACCCTTGGTTTGTAGGTGTTGAGCAAGTCGCCATGACGGAAATTCCTATTGGCTACGTCGGCGTGGTGATTTCTTATGTAGGCAAGGCGCACAAAGATGTCAGTGGAGCAGCATTCACACACGGCAATTTAGTTGATCCAGGACACAAGGGAGTGTGGGTGACACCGCTTTATCCCGGCAAACACCCGCTCAATACCCGCGTGTTAAAAGTTGAGCTAGTGCCGACGATTAATATTGTGCTCAACTGGTCGGGGAGAACGGAACGTCACAGTTATGACTCGAAACTAGCTTCCCTCACGGTGCGTTCCAAGGATGGTTTTGCCTTTGATTTGGAAATTGCCCAGATTATCCATGTAGGTGCGTTGGATGCACCGAAGGTAATCTCCCGTGTCGGTGCGATGCAGAATCTCGTGGATCATGTGTTAGAGCCGACGATTGGTAACTATTTCCGCAATTCAGCTCAAGACTACACCGTGTTAGACTTTCTCACCGCCCGTAGCGAACGGCAGGTAGAAGCGGCTGAATATATTAAAACTGCACTCCGCGCCTATGACGTGCAGGCGATCGATACCCTGATTGGGGATATCTTGCCGCCAGCCGAACTGATGATGACGCAAACCGATCGCAAAATTGCTGAGGAACGACGCAAGACGTATGAAGTGCAGCAGATGGCACAAACTCAGCGGCAGCAATTGGTGCGGGAAACCGCGATCGCAGACATTCAGCAAGACTTGGTGAAGTCCGAGCAAGGCGTTAAAATTGCCGAACTCAAGGCGAATGCCAGAGTTAAAGAAGCCACTGGGGAAGCGGAAGCGATTCGGGTAACCGGTAATGCGAAGGCGGAAGCTTATAAAGCGGGTGTCACGGCTTTGGGTTCGCAAGGGTATACGGCATTGCAGCTGATGCAGATTATTGGCGATCGCAACGTGCGTGTTGTCCCCGATGTTGCCGTTAGCGGGAATGGCAGTGGTGCTGGCTTAGTCGATGGCTTGTTGGGTATGATGATTCACTCTCAGGCGGGTAAATCCAATGGCAAGACACCGTCTCCGCCTCCTGTTCCCCCTGTGGCGGAAAGTATGAAAGCTGAGTTAGAACCTGAACCGTTACCTGCGATCGCGCAAACTCCATCCACCTCCTTAGAGAATTTGCCGCCAACAGTAACGTCTCAGCCCGCCAAGCGTCAAGGGACAAAAACACCTCAAGCCCGAACCTCGCCCGATCCATTCTTTAATCCGTTACCACCGGAGGCTCCACCCCTAAAATAAGCGTTAGCTTGCGGCATTGGCTCCCCTCCCCGTGCGCGGGGAGAGGTTCTTCTCCCATTAAGAGTAATCAAGCGGACATGATATGAAACGTGAAATATAAAGAATAAAACATCATTCATTCTTCATCCTTCTGACTATTTCATCCTTTGAAGTTTTCTACCAAGGGTAAGTAATAAATACTTTGCCCCTCCTATTTTTTCATGAGTTATTGTTTAAATCCTGATTGTCCACAACCGGAAAATTCCGAAACCAACCAATTTTGTCAAGAATGCGGCTTTAATTTATTGCTGCAAGAACGTTACCGAGTGATTAAGTTAATAGGTCACGGTGGATTTAGCAGAACCTTTCTTGCTGTGGATGAACAGGAATCGGTTTGTGTGCTGAAACAGTTGTGGACAAAACATCTCTGCTCAGAAGCTGCAAAAAAAGCGATCGCTTTATTTCACCAAGAAGCACAGCGACTAGAGGAATTAGGCCAGCATCCACAAATCCCCAGCCTACTGGCACACTTTGAACAAGACCAGTACCTCTACTTAGTGCAAGAGTTTATTGAAGGCACTAACTTGGCAAAGGTAGTAGAGGAAGAAGGAACATTCACCGAGGCTCAGATTTGGCAGCTTTTCGATGAAATATTACCCATTTTAAAGTTTATCCACGAGCATCAAATTATCCACCGTGATATTAAACCAGAAAATATCATTCGCCGTACCCCTCCGCCTGCGGCATCCCACCTTAGCAAGGAGGGATTGGAGGGGATCAGAAATGGTCAGCTAGTATTAGTTGACTTCGGTTCTGCCAAAGTGGTGACAGGAATGAATTCCCTGAAGGCAGGAACTCGCATTGGTAGTCCGGAATATGTAGCCCCGGAACAAGCAAGAGGAAAAGCCGTTTTTGCTAGTGATCTTTACAGCTTGGGAGTTAGTTGCATTTACCTACTGACGGGCATTCCTCCCTTTGATTTATTCGATGTGGTTAATGATCGTTGGGCATGGCGCGATTATTTAACTCAAGATGTCAGCACCAGCCTCGCTCAAATCTTAGACAAACTGCTGCAAAATGCCCTCACCCGCCGCTTTCATTGTGTTGATGAAGTAATACAGGCGATTAATGAAGCAAGCAAGAGTGGGAATTTACCTGAATTTGGGCAGAAAAACCCTGTAGGGGCGATTTATGAATCACCCCGACAACCTCCGCCTGTTTTATGGCAATGCCTACATACTCTTGCCACTCATTCACCGATTAATTCAATAGCGATGACGCCGGATGGTAAGCTTTTGGCGAGTGGCAGCGAGGACAAAACGATTCGCTTATGGAATTTAGAGACATTCCAAGTTATCTCGACCCTCACGGGACATGCACAAGGGGTGAAGTCGGTTGCCTTTAGCCCTGATGGGACAATGCTGGCTACAGGCAGTGATGACCAAACTGTAAAATTATGGAACTTAAATCAGGGTCAGGAAATTTGCACATTTTTTGGACATTCCCATGCCGTTAAGTCTGTTGCGTTTAGCCCGTATGGTAAGGTCTTAGCGAGTGGTAGTTGGGATAAGACGATTAAGCTGTGGGATATTCAAACTGGTGCGCTACAAAAAACGCTCAGAGGTCATGTATTGCAAGTTGCTGCCATCGCCTTTAGCCCCTGCGGTAATTTTCTTGCCAGTGCCAGTTGCGATCGCACCGTTCGCTTGTGGGACTTGACTTTGGGTACATCTTCCCCTCTCTCCAGGCACGCTTGGGCGGTTTTTGGAGTTACTTTCAGTCCAGATGGCAAAACACTCGCCACAGCAAGTGATGACAAGACCATTATCCTTTGGGACTGGCAAACTGGAACAGTACTCTACACTCTTTCAAGTCACTCGTGGTCGGTGGTTACAGTTGCCTTTAGTCCTGATGGAGAGAATCTCGTCAGTGGCAGTTGGGATAAGGCGATTAAGCTGTGGCAGGTTAGCACAGGGCAGGAACTTGCTACCCTTCAGGGGCATTTGGACTCAGTTTCTAGCGTAGCGATAAGTCCCAGGGGGCAGATGATTGCTAGCGCAAGTAAGGACAAGACCATTAAGCTTTGGCAGCCGGTGGAATGAGGCGGCAGCTATAAAAATTTCTCCGCGTCTGTCTTGTCTAAACTATAGCTATTCAACCGGACATGATACGACTCCTCTGTTCAGAACCCTTAAGTCTGCGTGTCTTCTGGTATTGCTACCTCTTCAACGGGTTCCTTGGGCGTAAATTCATCCACCATCGTAACTAGAACTGCTGCAATGGGAACGGCTAGCAAGATGCCGATTAATCCTAGCAGCTCACCCATCACTAAAAAGGCAAGAATCACCATGACTGGATGCAGCTTCACCCGCTGAGCCATTACGATGGGCTGAATAAAGTGAACCTCTACCTGGTTCAAAATCAAGAAATATACCAAAACAAGTAACGCCTTAGTGGGGTCAATCGTGAGTGCCACCAAAGCAGGCAGAATTGCCCCCACAATAGGGCCAACATAGGGAATCACTTCCAACATACCCGCCAGCATTCCCAGGGAAATAGCCAAAGGGACTCGGAGAATCAAAAGCCCCACAATTGCCCCAAAGCCAACGATCAGCATGGCTAGTCCTGTCCCAAAAATCCAGCCACGCAGTCTAACCTTGGTAGACTCCAGCAACCGTCTAATCCTCCCGTGTTGCCGACGCGGTGTGAGCCTTATGATTCCTCCAACCAAAGCATCCGGGTCATAAGCCATGTAAAGGGCAAGAATGAGTGTGGCAATGGCTTGCAGGGAAAGATTGAATGTGCTTCTCAGGAATGATGGCAAGTTACTTACTAACCGCCTCAGAATATCTGTCAACTGCTCCAACCCCTGAGACAGGTCAGGGACAAAACTAGCACGGTTGTGAAGCTGACGAGATAGATTGATTAGAGAATTGAGATATTTGGGTAAGGCCGAGGATAAATTTTGAGCTTCTCCCACAAAGCTGGGAATCATTACCAGCCCAAAAAATAAGACAAACCCTCCGATCAGTCCCACCAGGATCATCACCGCTACCCAGCGCACCCTAAAAGTTCTCTGCAACCATCGCAACGTAGTCCGCAGAATAAGAGCTAAAAGCAGAGCAACCGTGACCAGTTCTATCACTGGTAACAGATGGTAGAGAATCAGAAGCGCTGTGGCGACGAATACGGCAAGAGGTGCGCCGCGAGTTAACTGATGCCACACACTGTCTCTCTGTCTTTTAGCTCGTCTGGGTGGGAATTTTGGCATTGCATTATTTTAACTTCCTGCGCCATAAGTCCCCAGAGGCAGAAGGGCGCAAACCGATGATGGTCAAGGAATTCACCTGCCAAAACAGTATAAAAATACTATAATAGAGAGGTAGGATTTAACCGACGGTGAACGTCTGCACTCCCCAAAATTCAAGGTTTTTCCTCTTCACTCTTCACGAATTACCAATCACCCAACCCATATATTCTGCTGTTGCAAGGTTAGACATGAAACTAAGTCAGTACCCTGCCGCGATCGCACAAGCGGCACAAGTTGTTAATGAATTAGACGCTCAAATTGCTGCTGTTACTCAGCACATTGCCCGTCTTGAAGGCAAAGCTGACCGCATCGCTGCTTTCGAGCATGGTTTGAAAAATGAAGACCAGCGCCGAGGGCGTCGTTTTGAGGTGCTGTGCGTCGATCCAGAATACCAAACGGCGCAGAATACGATGATGCGCTTGATTTCTGATAAAGCGGGTGCGATCGCACACTTGGAATATCTGCGTAACCAATTCAGCGTTGCAAAGTTAGAAGTGAGAATGGCGATCGCACAACAACTCGCTGGTGTGGAAGGCCGCGATTTAGTTGGCGTGTAAGCCGCATCTGGTGCGCGATCGCAAGATAATTTTGCTGTAGAGGCGTATCGCATACGCCCATCAAGCTCATTCGTTGGAAATGGAATCTTAGAGGGCGCACCGCTGTGCGCCCCTACGGGGATTACGGGGATAATGTTATTTAATGTTTCTCCCTGCAAAATCAATCCCAATGCAAGCACTTTGGCTGGAGAATAACCAACTGCAACTACGGCAAGATGTCCCAATTCCCGACCCACCCCCCGGTGAAGCACTGGTGCGCGTTGTGCGGGCAGGCATCTGCAATACCGACCTCGAATTAATCCGAGGCTATTACCCCTACACTGGCATCTTAGGCCACGAATTTGTGGGTATCGTTGAACAGGGGCCAGAACACCTACTCGGACAGCGAGTAGTGGGCGAGATTAACGCCGTTTGTGGACAGTGCCGATTTTGTCGCAGCGGACAGCCCACTCACTGTGAAAACCGGACTGTACTGGGCATTGTTAACCGGAATGGAGCGTTCGCCGACTATCTTTCCTTGCCAGTCGAGAACTTGCATCCAGTACCCGACACCGTATCAACCGATGTCGCCACCTTTACAGAACCAGTAGCAGCGGCTTTGGAAATTCAGCAGCAAGTTACGGTGGGTACTTCGGAGCGGGTTTTAGTGGTTGGGGATGGCAAACTGGGGCAACTGGTGGCACAGACACTAGCACTGACCGGTTGCGATCTCCTGGTTATCGGGCGTCATCGAGAAAAGCTGGCTAACTTGGCAGCGCGGGGGATTCAGACGGGACTAGAAGATGCCGTTACTGACAGGGCATTTGACCTAGCTGTAGAGTGTACCGGCAATCCCGCTGGGTTTGCCCTCGCCCGACGAGCTTTGCGTCCACGCGGCACATTAGTTCTCAAAAGCACCTATGCCGCTCAGCTAACGTTTGATGCCTCTTCTTTAGTTGTAGACGAAATCACCCTCATGGGTTCGCGCTGTGGTCCTTTTCCTCCAGCACTTCAACTCTTGAGTTCAGGGCAGATTGATGTAGAACCGCTCATCCACGCTCGTTACCCCCTAAGTGAAGGATTGGTTGCCTTTGAACGAGCAAAAACTAAGGGAGTTTTAAAAGTCTTGCTGGATTTGAACCCAGACGTTTAGCCAGCAAAGCAACCCTCTGTTCACAGCAGATTTACGGTGTAAGGGTAGGGAGCTAAGTTTCTTTCCTTGGCAGGGTTAGGGGGTGTACCAAAGGGATTCGATTTCTTTAGCCTGAAGCAGCGCTTGTGAGGGTTCATGAGAGTCCAGCAAAACCGTAACATGACCTAACTTGCGTCCGGGGCGAGATTCGGTTTTCCCGTACCAATGAACAAAAGCCCCCGGCAGGGTTGCTAGCTTTTGCCGTTTTTCTAGGTACTCGTTTTGGGAATATTCGTAACCCAAAAGATTGACCATCACTGAACCCTGGCATTTAAGGGCAGGACTCCCCAATGGTAAACCTGTCACTGCCCGCAGTTGCTGTTCAAACTGCGATGTTCCACACGCATCCAGAGTATAGTGCCCAGAATTGTGGGTGCGAGGAGATACTTCGTTGACCAATACCTTGCCATCAGAGGTGAGAAACAGTTCAATTCCGAAGACACCCACCACTTGCAAACTGTTTAATAGATTGCGTGCGATCGCGTCAATCTCTGCCGCCACCTCAGCACTCACTTGGGCAGGTACAATCACCCGGCGGCAAACTTGTTCTTCCTGCTGAGTTTCCACTACTGGATAAACTACCACATCACCCGTCACTGAACGGGCCGCCATCACTGCCAATTCCCGCTCAAAGGGAATAAATTCCTCTAGCATGACGGGTTTATAATCCAGCTTTTTCCAGATTTCTTGTAGGCGGCTACTATCTTTAATAATGAATGTACCTTGACCATCGTAGCCGTGGCGTCGTGCTTTGAGAACGAGGGGAAACGTTAACTCTTCCACGTGATTGGGCTGCCCAAACGCTGCGGCATGAGTAAACGCTTCGTTACCCACTTCTCCCTCCAGCGTCATAAAACCAGGCTGGGGTATGCCAATCTCCTCTAGATAGCAACGTTGCTCATATTTATCCAACAAAGGCGCTAAAGCTTCCAAGCGAGGGCGAAAGCAAACACCTTGCTCTGCCAAAGGCATCAATGCTTCTAGGTTAATGAATTCATTCTCGAAGCTGATGACTTCGCAGCGAGATGCTAGTTCGGCAGTGGCAGTAGCGTCATCGATAGGGGCAAAGACGGTATCAGAGGCAATACTTACGGCTGGATCGGTGGGATGAGGCGTCTGAATGATCAGTTCAATTTCCAACGCCTTGGCTGCACCTGACATCATCCAAGCTAGCTGTCCCCCACCGATAATACCAACTCGCATAATCTTTTTTGTGCTACTGCCTCAAAATTAATATTTTCTAACTTTAATCTATTATTCACTGACTTTTCTTCCTCTAAGGGGAGCAGGAAGAGTTGCTCCTGTTAGGTGGCAGTTTTATTTGATTGATGGAAACTAACAAACCACAGAGGCTCAGAGAACACAGAGAAAGAGAACAGAGGATTTTAAACTTTATTGGAGATGGCTATACTGGCTGAGAAAATTTTAAGTTTATAGCGGTTTCTGGTTGAGTGAGGTACGCTTCATAGCTTAGTCTCTTGAACTTGGCAATCAGCGACAACCGAGAGAATCACGAGTCGTCATGCCTGTTTTTGAATTCACTCCAGCCGCTTTTACACAGAGTTCCTTGATTTGAGCACCATCCAGAATCGCATCAGTAAAATCTGCACCCGTGATATCAACGTTATTAAAAGTGGAGCGCAGTAAAATGCTTTCCGTGAAAATCGCATCACTTAAATCAGCATTGGTAAAGTTTACTTGATCAACCATCGCATTACTTAAATCTGCTCCGTGCAAATTCGCCTGAGTCATGACTGAGGCGCTAAAAATCGTTCCCTGCAAGTCGGCATCCGCAAAGTTAGTCCGCTCTAAATTAGCATTAGAAAACTCAGCCGCCCGTAAGGTTTGACCAGAAAAGTCCTTGCCTGTGAGTTCTGCATTGCTGTAGGACAGGGGAGGAGGATAATATTTGGTGGCTTGTGCTTGTGCGGGTAGAGGACAGCACAAGAGCGCGATCGCCAAGAAAAATGCTGCTAGTTGCCAAAAAATCATGATGAATGAACACTGAGCTGGGGAATTGAGGAGGATTTCGCATCTACTTGCTTAGTGTTGCATTGAACGGTTAAACCGCCAACCCTGCTTTGGAGAGAGTAATTAGGAAAAGGTGGGGAAGTCTGGAGGGTTGGCACTTCTCTGTCAAAGCAGTAAGCGAACTCATCAATTTATTAACAAAAGATTAGGCAGCGCTGTGCAAGGGGGTAAGCTGTGGTAGTTTGCTGCGTAATTATTCCACATTCAACACGGCCCTGATTGGATGAGTAACAATCGCCTTAGGTGCTGCGCTTTGCGCGATCGCAATTTCGACTCTTGTAAAATGACTGCGGTACTGGGAGGCGTACACTCTGGAATAGCTGCCAGTTGGTGGTATCAGCAAAAACAGCAGTTTGGGATAACGATAACTTCATTCAGCTTGGTTAGCGTACTCGGCCTCATCGTCAGCTGGGAAGATCTAGCTTTTGCTCAAATCATCCCCGATACCACACTGGGCAATGAAAATTCTCGAGTCACATCGACTGGTACAGTTGATCGGATTAGTGGGGGAGCAACGTTGAAAGTAGGCAAATGTCTGTCCGAAATGGCGCGCAAGTCACGGTGAGCAGTCCTAAAGGGCAAGCCGGTAACATGACTATCCGAGCCAATTCCCTACTCCTTAACCAAGGCAGACTTTTCGCTGAAACTGCGAAGAGTAGCTCTGAAGGCGGAGCAAACATCACACTTTCTGGGTTAGATTTGCTACGCATGGACAACGAAAGCCTGATTTCCGCCAATGCTCTCGATCAAGCCAATGGCGGCAACATTACGATTGACTCTACCTTCGTCGTTGCTACACCTCCGACGGGGCCAAAAGGCAGCGACATCACGGCTAACGCTGTCCGGGGTAATGGGGGTCGAGTTAACATCACCACTCAAGGACAGTTTGGTATCGAATTCCGACCCCAACTCACACCCAAAAACGACATCACGGTGAGTTCTGAATTTGGCTTAACTGGAGAGTTTCGACTGAATAGGCCCGATATTGACCCCAGTCGAGGTTTGGTGAACCTACCCACCGATGTGGTGGATGCCTCTAACCAAATTGCCCAAACTTGTCCAACTGGTGGGGGGAGCGTTGTTCAAAATGAATTTATCGTGACGGGACGGGGTGGGTTGCCGGATAATCCTAGCGAAGTGGTCAGCACAGATGCAGTATGGACGGATTTACGCACTCCAACAGCCGTGAGCAGAATTCAGAGTGAAGAGTTTGTTGCCCCAAGAGTTGTCACTTCCCAACCACCCATTGTGGAAGCCAATCAATGGGTAATTAACGAACAGGGTGAGGTCGTCCTCATCGCCACCACCGCTACCGTCACATCCTCCAGCCCAACCCTAACACCACCTACCTGTCCCCGCTTCTAGCTTTGACGATGACCTAGGTTTTACGTTTTCTGCCTCAGGAGGTGAACTTAACCCAGCTCTAGAGTAAACCTGTTGCACAGGTCAAGGACGAAGGGGTCAGTCTCTAGTAGGATACTGGTAGACGTTGTTCCCTAATAGGTTATGCCATATTTCTTGTTGACTTGGCTAATCACGGCTGTGTCACTGATCATTACAGCCAACTTGGTATCCGGCTTTGTAGTCAAAAGCTTCGTTGCTGCCCTGATAGCCGCTGTGATCATCGGATTAGTCAATGCGATTATCAGGCCGATTCTAGTCCTCCTGACACTGCCCATCACCATCGTAACTCTGGGCTTGTTTCTGTTTGTGATCAACGCCATCACAATTTGGATAGCCGGTGCGATTACTCCTGGTTTTCATGTGTACGGCTTTTTACCTGCTTTAATCGGTTCAATCGTTCTCACGATTGTTGCCAGTGTGCTTAACTTTGTCGTTGATCGAGTTCTCTAACTCGGTGGATTTTGTTCAGTCGTGTCGGCATCAAAACCCAGATATCCTCGTGGGGTTATCATCCAGTCGCCATAGGTGCGGGTACTTTGGTTACCAATCAAAACCGTAGTTAGCATATCAATTGGCGTATCGAGGAGCTTTTCCAAGGTAGTGAGGGTAATCTGTTCGTCTTGCCGATAGGCAGAATGAACGATCGCCACTGGTGTCATTGGGTCACGGTATTTTAAGAAAATGGTTGTTGCCGTAGTAATCTGCTCAGTGCGAGTGCGCGATCGCGGATTGTACAACGCCGTCACGAAATCCGCTTGGGCAGAGGCAACCAGACGCTTTTCAATCACCTCCCACGGCGTCAACAAGTCACTCAGGCTAATGGCACAGAAGTCATGCATCAACGGCGCACCGACACGAGACGCCGCTGCTTGCAACGCCGTAATTCCAGGAAACACCTGCACTCCCGGTGTCTTCCCATCCCACCCTTGGGCGCGAAGTTCCTCCAAGACTAACCCTGCCATGCCATAAATTCCGCAGTCACCCGATGAGACAACGGCGACGGTTAAACCCCACTGTGCCAACTCAATTGCCCGTTCTGCCCGTTGACGTTCTTGTGTAATGGGCAGTGCTTCCACAATCTGCCCCGGACGCAGCAGAGGCGCAATTAAATCAATATACAGAGAGTAGCCAATGACAGCATCAGCGAGAGATACAGCCGTTTGAGCCGCAGGCGTCATCTGATCTAATTGCCCTGGCCCCGTACCAATCAGTAATAATTGACCAGTACGACCTGTATATTCTAGCTCTGCTTGTGCGATCGCAACGGTTACTGCTCCCGGTTGTCCTTCTCGTTTAAAAATTTGTTTGGCTACTAACAGTCTTGTGGGATGGACATCTTGCCCACCCTTGTCCCCTGACAGATCAGATATTTGTCCGCCCATCAGTGCAGCAGCTTCGGCAACACTGGGAGTTCCCACTTCTTGCTCTACAACGGCTGAGGGATTGGGGACACTCACTGAACGTAAAACTTCAGGGGGGAAGGTGCGTAAAGGCCAGTTGCGATCGCGGCACAATTGAACTAACCCCTCTTCATCCGCTTTCAGATCAAGGGTGGCAATTCCTGCGATCGCACCTTCTGCTAAGTGATTTTGCCGACAAACTTGCTCGATCGCCGTTTCAATCAACGCTCTAGATGTCCCTCGTTCACAACCAATGCCCACCCACAACACTCGTGGATGCCACTGGACTTTGGGCACGTCAGATTCTGAGGAAAATCGCCGCGGTGTGGGACTAATCCAAATTCTTGCTTGAGGTGAAGGCAATTTCTCCTTCGTTGTAGCGGTGTATTCAGGCAATCCCAAGTAAAACGGATGCCCTTCAGGGAGATGAGTTTGCCACAGAGTCGAACCCGCTTCTTGAATTACCTGAACCCGTTCGCCTCGCGCCACAGCGGCACTGACTCCCGTCCAATCTCCCTCCCCTCGTTGCCAACCGAAGGGAACACCCAACATATCCACGCCAGGTAAGCCTAAACTAGCGGAAGCACCGGTTAAAACGGGTGTTGCTCCCAATTGATGAGCCATCATCCTTGCCAGTTGGTCAGCTTTGCCTTGGTGTCCGCTACATAAACTAATGACAAACTGACCCTTCTCATCGACAACAACCACGGCTGGGTCACGGGATTTATCCTCTAATAGAGGGGCAATTAACCGCACCACTGCCCCAGTAGCAAGACAGAACACAAAGGCACGGTGCTGATGCCACACAGAGGCAATGTGGTCTTTGAGAGAACCTGTGTAGACTTGAGCAGACTCAAAGGTTAAAGATTCGGGTATCCAAAGCGTTGCACCCGTACTTTGGCACAAAGGTTGCAATCGTTGGGCAGCAGTAAGGGTTGTTGCGATCGCAGCAATGGGCTGAAAATCTTGAAATAATTGGCTCATGTTTAAAGGGGTCAGGCGTCAGAAATCAGGAGTTAGGAGATCGGGGTTAAGGGAGAAAGATTTTCAGGCTTTGGAGCTGATGCGATCGCACACCGGAGTGTAGGGTGCGTCCCGACGCACCCTGAAACAAAGGAAAATAAGATATTTCCCTTCTTGCTAAATCGGCCCCATGCCTACAGTTCCAGCATAGATTGCGCGATCGCCTAATTCATGTTCAATCCGCAGCAGTCGGTTGTATTTCGCAACCCGCTCACTGCGGCACAACGAGCCGGTTTTGATTTGCCCTGCACGAGTGGCAACTGCTAAATCCGCGATCGTCGTATCTTCCGTCTCACCGGAACGGTGGCTGATGACGGAACGGTAACCATTGCGAGTGGCTAAATCAATCGTTTCCAAGGTTTCGGTCAAGGAACCAATTTGATTCAGTTTAATCAAGATCGAGTTACCTGCCCTTAACTCAATCCCTTTTTTCAATCGTATAGGGTTCGTCACAAACAGGTCATCACCCACTAACTGAATGCGATTGCCCAACCTCTCACTCAGTAGCTTCCAATGCTCCCAATCCTCTTCGTGCAATCCATCTTCGATAGAAATAATGGGATATTGCCCCACTAACTGCTCTAGATAATCAATAAACTCGACTGGTGAGTGAGAGGCTCCATCATAGATATACTGACCATCTTTGTAAAACTCACTCGCTGCTACATCCATTGCCAATGCAACTTGCTCTCCTGGCTTGTACCCAGCTTTTTCAATGGCTGCAATCAGCAATTCCAAGGCGGCTTGATTGGACTCTAGGTTAGGTGCAAAACCTCCCTCATCACCTACACCCGTCAGCAACTTTTTCTCCTTCAACACCTTGGCTAACGCGGCAAACACCTCCGCCCCCCAGCGCAGTGCCTCGCGAAAGGTAGGAGCTCCAACGGGCACAATCATGAACTCCTGAAAATCGACATTATTATCGGCATGTGCGCCCCCGTTGATCACATTCATCAACGGCACTGGCAGCAGATTTGCCAGGGGCCCCCCTAAATAGCGATAGAGTGGCAGTCCCAGTTCGTCTGCTGCGGCCTTAGCTGTTGCCAGCGAAACAGCTAGGATAGCATTGGCTCCCAAATTCTTTTTGTTCGGGGAACCATCCCGATCCAGCATTTTTTTATCAATAGCAGCTTGGTTGAGCGCATCCATCCCTAGGATTTCAGGAGTAATTTTCTCCTTGATATTGCGCACAGCGTAGAGAACTCCTTTGCCGCCATAGCGATGGGAGTCATCATCCCGCAGTTCATGAGCTTCAAACGTACCTGTCGAGGCTCCACTGGGAACTTGGGCAATTCCCATCGCACCTGTTACGAGTAGTACTTCGGCTTCTACAGTAGGACGACCACGAGAGTCCAAAATCTCCCTGGCCTCGATCGCTTCAATTGCGGTTTCTGGTTTGTATTCCATACATTTCCTCTAAGCAGTTTGGGATTTTAGATTGCCGATTTTGGATTATCGCTTAGCAGGATTACCTTTCAACCCTCAGATTTCTCTAGAGGATGCCAATCCAAAATCCAAGAATCTAAAATCGGACGACTCCAGCGATTAGGATACGTCTTGTGTCGCTGGTCAAATGTCAACTTTAAGGAAGTCTATCGATCCCAATCGTATTACCACCTACCAACAAGTAGGGATTTCTCCTCAAGAACCTTACACCTCCTAAAGGGTGTCTCTTCTTAGAATGAACACAGAAGAAACCGCATCAGGAGGAAATAGACAGCCCATGCGAATGCTACACACAATGCTGCGGGTCTGCAACCTTGAGGAATCGCTCAAGTTTTACTGCGATATTTTGGGAATGAAGCTGCTACGTCAAAAGGATTATCCAGGCGGCGAATTTACCCTCGCTTTCGTGGGGTACGGGGATGAGTCTGACCACACCGTCCTTGAACTCACTCACAACTGGGGTGTTGATAAGTACGAATTGGGGGATGCCTACGGTCACATTGCCCTTGGCGTCGATAATATTTACGATACCTGTGCCCAAATCCGGCTTAAAGGCGGGAAAATTACCCGTGAGCCAGGGCCAATGAAGCATGGTTCAACGGTCATTGCTTTTGTGGAAGACCCGAACGGATATAAGATTGAGCTGATCCAATTGGGGACTCAAGGTTCTGCAAAGAAGCATGAAACCACTGGAAAGGAAAAAGAGCCACTTGCGTGACTCTCTTAGATTATCAGGGTGCATCTACTAAGCACAATATACCATCAGTGGGGTGGGGGGTGTCACCCCCTACCAGAAAAAAGATGGAAATCAATCGTCCAGGTTGCCAAAGTCAGCTATTCCACATTTAACTTTCCTGTTGGCTGGGCATAGGGCATGGGGCATGGCGTATTGTTCTCTATGCTTGCTGCATTAGATATGGAAAAGCCTAGCCACTCATGAACGACCTACGCCAGCACACTTATAAATTTCTCTCCCTTGTCCCCCTTGTCCCCCCGTCCCCTCTTTCTTCAGGCAGGGTCGGGATGTCCAAATTCGTCATAAAAGTTAATAAAATAACCGTAGCAGCGATCCTCTTCAATAGACCTCTTGCAAAAGTCGATTTTCGCCCCCCGACGCCCCCAATTATGGGGGGAACTTGAAGTCAAAGTCCCCCAAAATTGGGGGATTTAGGGGGCATTTCAGGATTTATGCAAGAGATCTAATGAGCCAACGGTTCAGCCCCTAGTTTTTTGACAGCATGACCACAACCCTTAAACCAGCCACCGATAAAGCTTGGGCAAAAGCCATTGCCCGACCAGCCCTAGAATTTCCACCCACCCCCCTGCCTATCCTTTCTGGTAAAATTCCGCAAGGATTACGGGGTTCACTCTATCGCAATGGCCCTGCGCGCTTAGAACGGGATGGTGTGCGAGTGGGGCATTGGTTCGATGGCGATGGAGCAATTCTGGGCGTGCATTTTACAGATGCAGGTGCGATGGGACTCTATCGCTACGTGCAAACCGTTGGTTACCAAGACGAAGCCGAAACAGGCAGATTTCTGTACCCTAACTATGGCATGACTGCACCAGGGCCAATTTGGCAGCGATGGGGTAAATCGGTGAAAAATGCCGGTAATACCTCGGTGCTGGTATTACCGGATAAATTGTTAGCACTATGGGAAGGTGGAAATCCCCATGCTCTCGACCTTCAGACGCTGGAAACTTGGGGAACTGATACTTTAAACCAATTGGGCAAGGATTCACCCTTTTCCGCTCATCCCAAAGTTGATCCAAAAACAGGTGAGATTTTTAACTTTGGCGTTGCCGTAGGACTGAATGCCAAACTCAAGATTTATAAAAGTGACTCGACTGGCAAGATTATCCAACAGAGTTCAGTATCGTTGAAGGGTCTGCCTCTGGTGCATGATTTTGCGTTGGCAGGGCCATATCTGGTTTTTTTCGTGCCGCCCGTGCGAGTGAATCTTCTGCCCGCGGGACTTGGTTTGAGCAGCTATAGTGATGCCTTGGCATGGCAACCTGATCAACCAACTCAGGTTATCGTCATTGATCGTGAAACCCTTGCTGTCGTCAGTCGCGGTGAAACTGAGTCTTGGTTCCAGTGGCACTTTAGCAATGGCTATATTGATAGCGATGGTTTAATTGTCGTTGAGTTTGTCCGCTATCGAGACTTTCAAACCAATGAGTATTTGAAAAAAGTGGCGACAGGTCAAACCCACACCAAGGCTAAGGGTACATTTTGGCAAGCGCGTTTAAATCCCCAGACAGGGAAAGTAACGCAGCTTGTGGAATTATTAGACAGAGCGTGTGAATTCCCCAATGTGCTGCCGCAGTGTGTAGGACAACCCTCGACGGATATTTATTTATCGGTCTTCCGGGATGGGGTAGATATTGGTCAGGAGTTATTGGGCGCGATCGCACGATTCCAACCAAAAACGGATACCTTGACCATCGCTCACTTGACAGAGAATTGCTATCCCTCTGAACCTCTTTATGCTGCCGACGCCTTGAATCCTGAACAGGGTTGGGTGCTGAGTGTTGTCTATGATGGCAATTCTGACACGAGTGAAGTAGTCGTGTTTGATAGCGACGCTTTGGATCAGGAACCCATCTGTAGGTTAGGATTACCCAGTGTGATTCCCCATAGTTTTCACGGTAAGTGGAAACCAGCCTGAGGAGTTATCTTTCCTTTAAATATCAGCCATTTTACTGAATGATTTTCAGCGATTTGGCTGACAATGATTCAGCGGCCCATTTATAAAATTAGACTGGCTAGAAAAAAATAAGTGAATCAGCCGTTGAATCGATTGACTTATTTATCTCTCCGCCCACATCCAGGGGCGGGACTCTGCCCATTGTCAGGACAATCAGTTTGTGCATGTAACTGTTGTGTTGATAGTTGTTGATCAAAATTAGACGGCTGTAGCACATTAGACCCCGACACCAGCACCGGAGAATAAACAGCTAGGCCAGTAAATAACAAACTTGCTAACAGGCTTGATTTGTAAGTAGGCATTGCGGGATGTCCTTTTCAGGCGACTTAATCACTGATTCGGACGTCCATAGGCAGGGTCAGTAAAAAATTTAGTGAGAGAGACACTTGTGAAAGTGTCCAATCCATACCTCTTTAACCAATAAGTAATTACTGGCTTCAAGAGCAGGTTAGCTCTGACACTTAAAAAAGTGGCCTATATTACCGTGACAATTGTCACATTATATGGTTATGCTATAATAGGGAAAATATTATTTCTTAAGATAGTTGCATAGTTCGAGTTGCATAATTCGGCTGTTTAAGGTTTGAGATGCAAAAAAGCGACCGCGCTAAGATTGCGATCGCTTAATGACTTCCCGCTCTAGGCTAGACGACACATTCGGGGAAGAAGTTCCGCAACAGCAATCAGGGTGTATCGCTATACTCCCCCACGCAATTAAGCTGTCATGCTTCTAACTTGCCTGCTCTTGACTGACGGGGAGGCAGTTTGACAGCTTGGTTCTAAGTTATGAAATGCGCAATTTAAACGCGCGCTAGCTTATTTAGTGGCAGTTTGGGAGCAGCCGCGGTTAATGTGTTGACTAAAAATTTACCCAAAATGATACCAACCAGTTACCATACCCGACGCCATCTCTACTCACTCAAACGAATCAACAATGCACTCAAACCAAAGCCGGGTAGTCCTCTGGAAGCGATGCTCAAAGACGCTCTAGTGGATACAAGCACTCAACAGATCAATAAAGATATGCAAGAAGACTTACTCTTACTCCATGCAGCACAAAAAAATATTGAGGCAGCTATTATTGCTCTGGAACATTACCTAGAACGCTGCATCTGAAAACCTATCGCCAAACAGCAGAAACCCGGCTCATCGAGCCGGGTAGTAAGTCCATTGCTGCTCTCAATTTCTCAATCTCCTCACAATCCAGCAGTTTTAATCGCCTCTAGTGGTATTTCCATTTAGCGCCCACTGCCCCGATTATCGTCCTCATCCTCGAACCTTACACAAAGACCGCTGAAAAAAGGTTCGCATAAAAAGGTAAGGCTTTCACACCAAATCCCTGAACGGGATTGCAGTGAAAACCCGGTCATGTAGTTGCACATAGGAAATCTCCTATTAAAGTTGCTAGTGCTTTATTCAGACCGGGGGTTACAGCATCAGGACGAAATCAAAATTGAATTGATGCCATAAAAACTTCTGCTCTCTACCTTAAAACCATCAGCCCTGTACCTGATCCCAATGCAAACCGCTCTGTTCTTGCAGATTCAAGGACTGAAATTGGTAAGATACATGACCCACGCTGTACTCTCCGGCTGGGTACTATAGATACAGTCCCTGTAATTTCGACTGTTTTAGTTGTAGCCGTCCATGACCACTTCTCGCCGTCGCTATCACATCACCACTTTCGGTTGCCAGATGAATAAAGCCGACTCGGAACGCATGGCTGGTATCTTAGAAGATATGGGTTTCGAGTGGTCAGAAGACCCCAATGAGGCTAGCTTAGTTCTCTACAACACCTGCACCATCCGCGATAACGCCGAGCAAAAAGTTTATTCTTACCTGGGAAGACAGGCTAAGCGCAAACACGAACAACCCGACTTAACGTTGGTGGTTGCTGGATGTGTTGCCCAGCAGGAAGGAGAAGCTTTATTGCGGCGGGTACCCGAACTCGATTTAGTCATGGGGCCACAACATGCCAATCGTCTGGGGGATTTGCTGGAACAGGTGTTCAACGGTAACCAAGTTGTCGCCACCGAACCGATTCATATTGTGGAAGACATCACCACGCCTCGCCGTGATAGCACCGTTACAGCTTGGGTGAATGTGATTTACGGCTGCAATGAGCGCTGCACATACTGCGTGGTTCCTAACGTCCGGGGAGTGGAGCAATCTCGTACCCCAGAAACCATTCGCGCTGAGATGCAGGAACTGGGGCGACAGGGCTACAAAGAAATTACCCTACTCGGTCAGAATATTGATGCCTACGGACGTGATTTGCCCGGTGTCACCGAATCCGGGCGTCATCAGCATACCTTGACAGATTTGCTGTATTATGTACACGATGTACCAGGAATTGAGCGTCTTCGCTTCGCCACGAGTCATCCCCGCTATTTCACTGAGCGTTTGATTCGCGCCTGTGCTGAGTTGCCCAAGGTATGCGAACACTTCCACATTCCCTTCCAATCTGGGGATAACGACATTCTCAAGGCTATGGCACGGGGTTACACTCAGGAGAAATACCGCCGTATTATTGACAAGATTCGCGAGTATATGCCCGATGCGTCAATTAGTGCGGATGCGATTGTAGGCTTTCCCGGAGAAACTGAACAGCAGTTTGAGAATACGCTGAAAGTGGTTGAGGATATTGGATTTGACCAACTCAATACAGCCGCTTATTCTCCCCGTCCTGGTACTCCAGCCGCCGTGTGGGAGAATCAACTCAGTGAGGAGGTAAAAAGCGATCGCCTCCAACGCCTCAATCATCTGGTGGCAAGTAAAGCTGCCGAGCGATCGTTGCGATACCTGGGACGAATTGAAGAAGTTTTGGTTGAAGACCAAAATCCCAAAGATTCCACGCAGGTGATGGGACGTACACGGGGCAATCGCCTCACCTTCTTTGCTGGCAATATTCAGGAGTTAAAAGGTCAATTGGTGAAGGTTAAAATTACCGAAGTTCGTGCCTTTAGCTTAACGGGTGAAGCGATCGCGCAAAGCCCGGTTATGTTGACACCACTCCTAAGAAAATAGCTGGGGAAGCTGGGAGAGCTGGGGGAACTGGGGGAGAGGATGTTCATTCGTGGTGCTGGCAATTGGAGCCGTATTCTTGGTAAATACGATGGTGGTTGATTTGACTGTCGCCATCCCCACCTATAACGGGGCAAGGCGTCTACCAGAAGTTTTAGATCAACTGCGAATGGCTGGTGAAGATAAAGCAACAGACGCCAGTCCTAGCCAGAGCTTCCGATGGGAAGTTCTTGTGGTTGACAACAATAGTACGGATGACACCGCAAAGGTTATTCAATCCTATCAAGCCAACTGGCCCCAGTCGTGTCCCTTAAGGTATTGCTTTGAGCCAAAACAAGGAGCAGCATTTGCACGACGCCGTGCTTTTGAGGAAGCGAAAGGCACACTGATCGGTTTTCTTGATGATGATAATATCCCCACGCCAGACTGGGTAAAAGCTGCCTACGCCTTTGCTCAAGAACATCCAACGGCGGGTGCTTATGGCAGTCGAATCCGGGGAGATTTTGAGGTTATGCCTCCGGAAAATTTTCATCGACTAACTCCCTTTTTAGCTATTACCGAACGAGGTTCAGAACCATCGCGCTATGAGCCGCAGCAGCGAGTTCTTCCCCCATCGGCGGGATTGGTGGTGCGCAAACAAGCCTGGTTAGAGAGTGTTCCGCAACACTTAGTTCTATCCGGACGCACTTCAGGCACTTGGCTCACTGGCGAAGATTTGGAGATGTTAGCTCATATTCAAGCTCAAGGTTGGGAAATTTGGTACAACCCGGCTATGCAAATTGCTCACAAAATTCCTCACTGGCGTTTAGAACGCGAGTATTTAATTCCATTTTTTCGGGGGATTGGGTTGAGTCGGCATGTGACGCGGATGCTGAGTGTACACCCTTGGCAGCGACCAATGGCTACTGTAGCTTACATGGTTAACGATTTGCGAAAGATTGCATTTCATTTACTCAGGCACAACGTCCGCGTACAGTCTGATTTAATTGCAGCTTGCGAAATGCAGCTTTTCGTTAGCAGTCTTGTAAGTCCTTTTTACCTCTGGAGCCATGGATATTTTGGACGCAAAACTTAACCCCGTTTCTCTGGTGCGATAACCTCTAACCCTGCAACTAAGTAGGTGGATATCAAGAAACATAACTATTGCTTTGCTATGCCCCATGCCCAGTCTCCTCAGTGATGTTTAATTTCACTCATTATGTTAGTTGACTTTACGGTTGCCATTCCAACGTACAACGGAGCTGAGCGTTTACCTGAAATTTTGGAGCGATTGCGATCGCAAATTGGTGTTGCACAGCTTGATTGGGAAATTATTGTAGTTGATAACAATAGTCAGGATGCGACGGCTAGGGTGGTTGCTGAGTTTCAAGCAACATGGCCTCAACCGAGTCGGTTAAAGTATTGTTTGGAACCTCGACAAGGGGCAGCCTTTGCCCGGATGCGAGCCGTTGAAGAAGCGAAGAGTGAATGGGTAGGTTTGTTGGATGATGACAACTTACCTGCTCCCAACTGGGTGGCGGCTGCTTATGCCTTTGGCGAAGCTCACCCTCAAGCGGGTGCCTACGCTAGTCAAATTCACGGGGAACTTGACGTTGAACCTCCCCTTAACTTTGAACGGATTGCACCGTTTTTGGGAATTACAGAACGAGGCTCGCAACCTCATCTGTACGAACCTGATCAGCTAAAATTACCTCCCGCCGCAGGATTAGTCGTTCGCCAGTCAGCTTGGCGTGCCGTAGTTCCCCAACAGCCGATGCTAAGAGGCAGGGTGGGTAAGTCGTTAGTCGGTGGTGAAGATTTGGAGCCACTGCTATACCTTCACAACGCCGGTTGGGAAATTTGGTACAACCCAGCTATGGAAACGTACCATCAAATCCCTGGCTGGCGATTGGAAAAAGATTATTTAATCCGTCTTTCGCAGGGAGTGGGATTGAATAGCTGCTGCCTGCGGATGATCAATACCCCCTGGTGGCAAAGGCCAACCGTTTTGGCAAGAACATTTTTCGGCAGCTTACGTCGAATAGTATTACACTTTACACGCGATCAAGTCACCCTCCTCGCAGTGCCAGCCGCCCACTCATCTGCCCCTGATTTAGTGACAGCTTGTGAGCTAGCCTTCTATTGGGGTTATTTATGGAGTCCATTCTATTTTTTGAACACGAGTGTAGCTAGACAAATTAGTCGGTTAGTCTCACGACAAAACCCAGCAATTACCAGAAAAATCAGCTCCTTCAACCAACGCTAATTTTTAAGAAGTTTTGTCATCTGCTCTGAAGTGATGAGCTAAAATAAGTTGCCTCTTGACTATGTTCGAGTACCCTTGTAACTGAGCAAGGACGTAATCCTGTCGTGGTCTAGGTGTTTTAGCATCCCTAAGTTTAATAGCTGTTTAAATATTAAAAAATATTATTAAATTCATGACATTGGTCGGTCTACTGAGGATGTTTTTAAAGACTAGATGAAGTCGGCTTGACTTGGTTGCTCATAGTCAGTTATTGCAATATCATACAGATGACGTATTACGAGTTGTACAATGATATTACAACTTTGGTGAGTTCTAAGACTGAACACATTGGGATAGCAACGACTCCTTCCTGGCCTAGTCTCTTTCTCAGATTAAACACGTTAAGTACTGATGCATGGCGTTATTTACGGCCTGCTACGAGAGAAGCAAAAAAGGAGTCGGTTCAGCGTTGGTCGAATTCTTTTTTGCAGAGTGGCTGTCACTATGAAGGTCAAGTGAATCGTCAAATATTACTATTGCGTGATGAGGAGTTACTTCGCCCAGAAATTTGGCAGCGCTGGGTCGATGCATTCTTATGCTGTGTTCTTTGGGATGAGCATTCCCAAGGAGTGCACGCTTTACGCTACCACAGCCTGTGTGACAGTGGCTAAGCAAGACCGATAAGCACTACAGGCACGAAACAGCGCGAACGACTTCTCTGTTTTTTATGGGTGGTTATTACTTTAGCAAACAATGATCAAGAGCGAATATAACCGTAACTTCATCTTTAACCCAAATAGGTACATGGGCAGACTGAGCAATTGGGACATGATGCCCAAGGATGCAGGGTTTTACCTAATCGATTTGGTAAACTGCCAAACCAATTGGGATTTTTTTTGGCGAAAGCGTTACTAAGTTATCTTTGCGAGGAATTAATTGTGGCGTTTATTCGACTCGCAGATCTAATTATTAACGTTGACTGTATTGCCGCAGTTAGATTAAGCACTTATAACGGATTCGGTGAAGACAAAGATATCCCAATTGTAAATATTTGTTTGAGGATTCCTGAAGGGGCCTTGGACGGTGAATCAGAATGCGGCTTGGGAAACAGTGAACAATGTAATTGCGTAGAGAAACTGGAGTTTGAAAGCGATTTAGCACTAGCAATTTGGGACTACTTTACCAAATCCGAAGAGGTCACAGTCTTATTTGAGTAAGCTCTCTCCATACAGATGAATCCAAAAAGATGGGGATGGGGCGACGGGGAGACTAGGGGACTAGTGTTCTATGGCATTAATTCTGAGGAGTTTTTAGTAAGCGCTCAACTCGCTGAAGCGCTTACTACGAACTAGACCTAACCAATCAGAACTAATGACATGAACCACTAGGTTAGACCTTGCCCTCTACCCTCATTCCTTACTTAACATGCCAAACTTGCAACCTGTCTTACAGGAATGTAACCTGAGCGTTCGAGTGCTGTGATCACCTTATCAACACTCTGTTCAATGCTTTCCTGTTCTGTGTAACAGACGACTTCAGGATTGAGTGGTTCCTCGTAGGGGTCATCAATGCCAGTGAAATGCTGAATCTCACCCGCTCGTGCTCTGGCATACAATCCCTTGACATCCCGAGCTTCACAAACTTCCAAGGGGGCGCTTACATAGATTTCCATGAAATTTGCACTCATCTGGCGTACCTCGTCGCGGATGGCACGGTAGGGACTGATAGCGGCTGTAATCGCAATTACACCATTACGGCTGAGTAGGTTAGCCACAAAGCCAATTCGTCGCACATTGATATCGCGGTCTTGTTTGCTGAAGCCTAAGCCTTTCGATAAATTGGTGCGTACAACGTCACCATCAAGCATTTCAACTTTGCAAGAGCGAGTTCTTAAGTGGCGTTCAACGGCTTTAGCAATGGTAGTTTTGCCAGATCCACTTAAGCCTGTAAACCAGAGAGTAACACCTTGATGTTGCATGATTCACTATCTCCAGAAATGTTCAATGTTTGCTAGGCAATGTGACTATGCAATGTGACTATGAGCTTTGCTTCGGCTCATTGTGGTGATCAGAATTTCCGCAATTTCTGGGCGGGTAAACTCTACAGGAGGAACTTTGCCCTTGCTGAGCATTTCACGCACCTTTGTGCCAGATAGGTGAATGCGTTCTTCGATGGTGCTAGGGCTGGTTTTGGTGGTTGCCATGGATTGAGTACGCATACAGTAAAAGGCGTGCTCAAATTTCATCGGTACAATCTTTAACTCATCCGAAGTAAATTCGTTAAAGATGTGCTGTGCATCATAAGTTCCGTAATAAGAGCCAACTCCAGCGTGGTCTCGACCGACAATAAAGTGGGTACAGCCGTAGTTTTGACGAGCGATCGCGTGCATGATGGCTTCTCGTGGCCCCGCATAGCGCATAGCAGCAGGAAATACCCCTAGAAATGTGCGGTCTTTGGGATAGTATTTATCAATCAAGGTTTCGTAGCATTGCATCCGTACACTGGCTGGAATATCGTCGGACTTGGTCATGCCCACCAGCGGATTGATAAACAGGCCATCAACACTTTCCAGGGCAATTTTCGTAATATATTCGTGAGCCCGGTGAATGGGGTTGCGTGTCTGAAAGGCAACAACACTATTCCATTGACGTTTAGCAAACTCAGCACGGGTAGTCGCAGGAGTGAAGCGATACTCTAAAAAGTCACTATGTGGAATAGTGTTAACCAAGGTGATAGGGCCACCAAGATAGACTTCACCCTCGGCATACATGGCCTTAACACCTGGATGCGCTTCTTCAGCTATACGATAAACCTTCCGAGCCTCATCCTCTTGGTTTGGCCTAAACTTGCTGGTAATGGTCATCACTGCAAGAATGTCACCATTGGGATGGGCTAGGGCAATTTCAGAATCCAGCCTGCACCGTTGGGAGACTGTTTCAGAGATCTGTAGGGTAACGGGGATGCTCCAGGCAAGACCATTACTCAGGCGCGTATGGTTGATGATGTTGTAGTATTCCTCTTCATCAACAAAGCCTTCGAGAGGACTATAAACACCTGTCGCAATGCATTCCAAATCAGAGAGATTGCGTTGAGAAAGAGTGATACGGGGTAGAGCATGGGCATTCTCAAAAGCGGTTTGGCGTTCAAATGCTTGCAAGTTGCGATCAACCAGCTTACCGCCATGAGGCTGAATCAAAATTTTGTCCATCCTTTCTCCTACTCGATTTTGTCAACAACACTCAGTGAATGTAAAATTTTTCAGCTTAGTCTTGATTCCGAATAAGGCTCAGTACGTGAGAGAGTCTGCGGAGTTTTATGGAACAGGTAGAAGAGAGTACAGATTCGACCAACTCTTTGCCCCCTAGATGGGTAGTTAAGGTATCAAAGAGTTAGAGAGAATAAACTCAAGAGTCAAAAGCAAAAAAGAAGATAGTTGAAGACTAAAAAAGCCTTTTGCGCGATTCTTTGAAAAAGCAGAACGATTACGGCACTCATACCAATTCACTAAAAGCCTGCTACAGATGCTTTTCTCGTTCCCTCGATAAGCCCTGCTAGGGGATCAATTTGTGGCGCAGTAAACGTAAAATGGTATCAGTCAAAAGTAATGGGTTCAGCATTTCAAGTCTTGAGGCTCACTCAGACTACGTTAACTGACAAAACTCAAAATTTTGTAGAGAAGGACAACATCAGGTTAACCGTCTATCAGTTAGCTGGCCGTCAAGCCGTCAATTAAGTCGGTTGTAAAGCCGCTGCTTGGTCTTGCACTAACCGTTCTTTCAGCATATTGAGGTAAGTAGCACGGAACTTTCTTAGTTGGTAATCCTGTGGTGCCTTAACTTTTAGCTCCATCCATGCTTGTTGTTTTTTAACTTCACTTCGTTCCTTAGCTTTAGTGATGATTTCCTCGGTAATAGTCGCTTGAGCTGGCGTCATTCTCTCATAGCCGTAGTAATCCATATACTCTCCGGCGATGGTTTCAATCACTTCAATTTCTTCCAGGCTCATCGATTTTTTAAACTTATCGATATAAGCGGGAATGGGTGGGCAACTGTTGGTTTCCCAGAGTGCAGACATTGTAGAAATATTTTGTGCTTCTTTCGAGGCAGAAATATCTAGCATGGAGTCTAAAAACTCGATGCCAAAGAACTGACAAATTTTTTGCAGAGCCGTTTTCTGGTTAACCAAAAAATCTTCATATCTGATGGTTAACACCTTATCAGGATACTTGGCGGCGAGAGACTTGGCTGCCTCCTGGGCTTTGACCCAGGTTAATGTATTCAGGAGTGTATCAAAATCATGAATGATGGCGCGATTAATGCTGTTAACTTGAGCACGCGGATCGCGAACCACATTCAAAAACAACATGTCATCGAATAAATCAACTAATTCCTCGGCATAATGCACATTATCCAAAGACTTATCCATTACGACTTTGGCATTATGCGTTCGTCCAGCCTGGAACAACATTTCCCAGGCAATAGTATGGACACTCCGCGGACGGTCTTTAATAGCCTCAAAGATAGAAACTGGATCTAAGGCGACATTATCCCACTTGACCATCGTTGCATTTTGCAATCCGACCAGGTCAATCACTAACTGAAAATAGGCGTAGTCGTTTGTCAAGTCGCCATACAACTTAACAAGCGGCATAAAATCTACAAGATGCAGAGGATAAGGAGAATAAAAATCTGGACTGAAGTTTAATCGGAGGCGCAGAGCATGACTACCGCAACGTCTGATAGGAATCATCAAAATTGGTTTGGGCCGTTGAGGTAGTTGATTCACTTTTTTATTGCTTTCCATGGTAGATCTCCAAAACTTCACAAAAGCGGCAAGCATGTTGCACCCAAAATCATAGATGTATGAGTGGTGCAATGGCGATTGCAACAATCTATCTGGATTTAAATCACAGATGAGATTTAGCTAACTCAGTTGTGCATGAAGCTCGAATCAGTCTTCACTTACTGAAGGAATAGGACGCTGTTAGAATTTTAAAGTTCTTTTGAATAGACTAACATCTTTTTTACTTTTCTTCTACCTATAGAAATAAATTTAATTAAAAATCAACATTAAGAAAATGAAAACAAAAGCGCTGGGTTTTAATCAAAAACCCAATCAAAAAATAGATTGATTTAAAAGATTTATTTCTCGTATTAAATACTTTATGAATTAGTCAAGGTAATCCTCAGCTAATAAAGTGCAAGGCCCGCCATACCAGCTATTGGTATAATCAAAGCCACTTCTACACGAAAGCGAACTATAGCAATGAGTGCAGCAGCACCGATCACAACTGAAGCCCAATGGTGCGGTACTGTACTACCCACCACAAAACCAGCTGCTGTTATCATGCCCACAACGGCCGGCCTGACGCCGCACAGCGCAGCTTTAACGACAGCAGATTGCTTGAGGCTATCTAGGAAATAGGTCGCCACCACCATAAGTAAAGCGGGTGGCAAAAACATCCCGACAGTAGCAGACAGAGCACCTAGTAATCCGGCAACTTTATATCCAATAAAAGCTGAAGTGATTAAGATAGGGCCTGGCGTAATTTGACTAATTGCCAGACCATCTATAAATTCTTTATTCGTCACCCAACCCTGACCATTAACGACTAAATCCTGAATGATGGGAATGAACACATAGCCGCTACCGAACAACGTTAGGCTCATAGCAGCAAAGCTGGTAAAGAGCTTGAGAATAAGTGAGGGTTTAACAGTTAGGAGCCAAATAGCAGGTAATGGTAGTGTAGAGAGCAACTTGTCTGAACCTGGAGATTTAGATCGAGATAGTACCAGAGGTGCAGGATTGGATGATTCTGGCTGTTTAGTCGTTGAATCGCGAAATAGTAACCATCCGACTAAGCCAGATACCAAAATAATGGCGATAGTGCTATAAAAACCGCCAATTCCTAATAATGCAGCGCACGACCCAACGCTAATTCCAACCTGCGAAACGTTCTTAATCGTTTGACGGCCTATGCTCCAAGCGGCTGAGATGATAATTGCGATCATGGCTGGAGCAAAGCCCATGAAAAGCTTGTCTACGATGGGAACTTGACCCCACCGGAAATAGGCAATACTCAGACCTAAAACCAATATTAACGTTGGGAGTAGCGCTCCAAGCCCGCAAACCAGTGCCCCTACCCATCCACGTAGACGGTAACCCACACCAACCACTACATTAAAAGCCATTGGGCCTGGTAAGACAGAGGCTAAGAATATCGCATCAAGAATTTCTTGCTCTTGCAGTAGATTGTTCTTCTTGACGTAATTTTGAATTACCGCAATGAGCGGCATAAAGCCTCCCCAAGCAGTGCTGCCAATTTTCAAGAAGATCCAAAACAAACTTATCAATGAGGATGTAGAAATCCTCTGCATTGATTTCATACAGTTAGATGCGATTGGATTACCCTGGTCAAAAACCCAAGCCGACAATAAACGTAGCTTCCTTCAAATATTCCGACTTGGAGATGAACGAAGTAAGAGGGTTTTATTGCTAGTCTAATGGCTTTATGGGGTAGAATCCGCTTTTTGTAATACTTCCCGAGGACTTGTATTACTTACAGTGAATTTAACTCTGCCCACTAAATATTATCAACACAATTTCATGAACTTTACAAGCTCTTTACAGAAAATAAGGTGAAAGCTATTGCAATACAGTTAGTCTAGGTTTTCAAACTTCTTACTTGACACCCTCTAGCTTATAAAGCCCCATAAATCGATCGATGAATCGGTGATTTGTCACAGTAAGTACTTACTACTATTCAGTTTTTTGAGGACAAATTCTTCTGAGCGAATTGACGTTTACCTAGAATTTGGTATATCCTTGGGCAAGCTTAATAAACGCTAAAATTAAACGCCCGTCTACTAACAAAAGCTTGTTAAGCCAAAATTCATCTGCATAATCTTTCCTTAACCTACCGCTATTCCGCTGAAGCGACAACATATATACCAAATAATAAAAATTTATGTCGTTCAACGGTGTATAGCTAAATTCGTAGTTCAGATTCTCTCTATGCGACTATTATTGGTGGCAAGTTGCACTCGGAAAACTGGCACTTTGGTAATTCTAGAAGCGACAGCTAAGACGTGATCCTGCCTATCACTGACAAAGATGAATCGTGTCTCTGTTACTTATCACTCTACTGACTAGCTGATGATTCTGACCCTCACTGGAAAGAGATTGATGTTTTTGCCAAGCTTCTTTCGCTTGTTCGCAAGTCCAAGGATGGTGAACTCGTGAAAGATATCCCCCAACTAAACACATCAAAAATAGTAATCCTGCTATAGTTTCGGCTTTGCGGCTTATCTTGCGGCTCTGAATTTCCGTGTTCATTGTTTAAGCGAGGGACTGCCATAATTAGGGATTAAACTCCTTGACTATCCATCAAGCAGATGGCTGCTCAGTTTGCTGCTTATGAAAAGATGACAAAAAAATTATCAAGCTAGCCTCAGCCAGAGCTGCCATGCTTCAGCGAAGGCTGATACACTCCATCTGTTGTTTTGCGCGGGATAACTCTGAAGGTGGCGTTAAGACTATTTTGAACGTAATTTTTCTTTATTGGAATGTTTATGTAGCGACCTGAACTTCACCAAATCTTCAGCTATTCAGGATTTTTTTAAAGAAAATATAAAGTTATTTTGATTCAGGCATTTCCCTAAGCTGAGTTGCAGAAAAAGGAACAAATTGTGTAAGACGAAGGATAAACTTTCATCCTTTGTCTAGATTGAGAACGAGGCAATAACCTTTCCCCCGTCCTCCACTCCCCGTCCCCCAAACCCCGTCTCAACAGCTCACCTTAGTGCATAAGTCCTGAAGTCGTGTCAGTCGTGACGAAAGTCACAGACAACAAAGAATACATTTGTAATACAAAATCATGTTCATACACACTTTAGATATGGCGAAGGATAAATCTGTCTTTGGGAAGATTCCTGAATTGTAAAAATGTTAAATGTGAACATTTCTACTGACCTTTAACCCCCATCTTCCTAGGAGTCCATACCATAAGTTAGTAATTTGTAAAGACTCAATAAAACCGATGAGATGTAGTTGCTAAGAGTCAAGCATTTGCTCTATCATGCAAGTATTGTAATACACGTTATACGCACGTCTTACAGCTTCGACCGTTTTGGAGAATGAACGCCGATGGTTAGCAACCCTAGCCCTTCGCTTCAGTATCTCTGGTCCGGTTGGACACCACCAGGGTTGTCTATCATTTTCGCTCCCATCTCATTCTTCCTGACTGTGGTGTTTTTTTTAGGTAGTATCATATGAGTCTCTTCAACTCAGAAAAACAGTTCAGTGATCTGAAGCAGAGCAATTCTAATAAGTATGTCACTCGCGAGGAACTGCGAGAATTCGACCTTAATAACCAACTTATAAAATTGGCAGTTCCCTTAGCTCAGGCTTGGAGAGACAATCATCCCAAGGCTCAACCTGGCTCAGAAGCTGATTTAGATGAATGCGTATTAGCTGTAGCCATTGAAATGGCTGTAGCAGGGGAAGCAGTTGGAGGCCCCATGGGTGCCCTGATTGCCGCCGGAGGTGGCGTCGCCGCCGCTAGTGTAGCCTGTAGACGGGTGCTTTAAATAGCATTTTCCCAAACAAAATTACTAGGGTAACCGGGTAACCCAGAATTTCCTCCCACAGAGGCGTAATCACGTTGGTCAAGTTTTTGTTGGGTTGGTTGTAGGCAGGGCACCATTTATATCTACCTAATATCTTATTTCTTAAATGACACAGGGGTCGTGTCAGGTCTATCCTCGAAGTAGGGGGTGTGTTCTGCCACCGTAGAGCAATCAGAACTGGCGCGAGATGAAGCCAGTTCACTCGGTCGGGCGGAGACCTTAGCCTAAAACGACCATAGCTTCGCGCTTTTGCTCTCGAAGGGAGCCACTACAAGAGTGCATCTTTGCTAGAAGTGCTGGTACTCAAGACATTGGGTGCAGTACCAGTGTTTTTCATACCTTCATCAATTGTGCGTGGCGAAATCAGCTCTGCATCGAAATTTACGAAACTTTACTCCTTGACTATACAATTCCAGGAAATCGCTTCATGGCTACTCAGTTTGATCCAGAGCAAAAAGCTTACAAGCACGAGTTCAACGGACTAGGGAAAGATTCGCTATTAACCGTTAATCCCAAGAGTTTTAACAGTTATATCCACAGCCAACCTGATCTAGAGTTGGTTTCACCGCAGTCAGTGATTAATGCTGTTGAGTTTCAGCAACAGCGTCCCTCTGCTACTTCTAGTCTCTCGAAAAAATCTGGTATTTCTTGGTGGCAGAGCCTACGCTTGACTGAAAAAGCCACAGCTTTGGCGATCGCACTGGGCACTTTTCCCGTGTTACTGATTGGCGCAACCGCCTATCACTTTGCGAATCAATCGATCGAACAGCAAATTTCCCAGGCTAAAATAGCCAGCGTCAGTGGTGTAGAGGACAAAGTCAAGCGCTTTATCCATGACCGTTATGGGGATATCCAGGTTCTGGCTGAACACCCAGTTTTGACAACCCCAACGTTGAGGGATACTACGCCTGCCAAAGCCAAGCAAGCGATGCTAGACCGCTTTATGGCAGCTCATAACGTCTATGACCTCATTTCGGTAGCCGATCTCAACGGCAACGTCTTGGTGCAAACGGCAGGAGACCCCATACCCAATCAACGCGACCGGGATTATTTTAAGGATGTCTTAAGAACCAATCAGCCCGTGATTAGTGGGTTCATCTTCCCCAAAGTTTCTGATACTCCCGAACGATTGACCCTGCATTTTGCCGCACCGGTGAAAGATAGCGCTACCGGCAAGACAATCGCGGTTGTTCGCGCTCGTATGTCCGTGGCGGCTTTGAGTGAGTTGCTGAAAAACTTTGGGGAGAATGGGGATGAATTTTACTTGATTGACGCCGAGACGCGGAAAATTTTCCTGTCTAAGGAAAAGAATAAAGAAAATAAAGATGCTTTCAGCATTTTTCCCGACTTGAAGCAGTTGCAAGCAACGGGTAAGCCAGCGACTGGACGCATCTCGGATGCGATTGACAAGCAACAGGATTTGGTGGCCTATACGAAGTTTGGCAAACTAGAAGGCTTGCCCGATTTGAACTGGTCAGCCGCTATTGCTACGCCGACAGAGCTAGCCTTTGCACCCCAGCGACAATTATTGTTGATTCTGACATTGGGAACGGGCTTGACAGCTTTGCTAGTCAGTGCGATCGCTGTTTATCTGGCAAAGCGGGCAACACGTCCCGTCCTCACGGTTAGCGAAGCCGTAGAAAAACTGGGGCAAGGAGAACTTTACACCCGCGTTGCTGTAGAAGGGGATGATGAACTCGCTGAACTGGGCGCTAACATCAATTTGATGGCCAGCCGACTGGAAACCCTGTTGTGGGCACAAGCGGCTGAAACGGAACAAGCTGGATTATTTGGAGATATTGCCGTCTCCAATGCTCGTACCGAACAAGACTTAGACGATGTCTTTGAAAAAGCCGTCCAAGGAGCACTGCGCATTCTGGAAGCCGATCGCGTCGTCATCTATCGCCTCCATCCAGACGGGCGGGGCTACATTTCCTCAGAGGCGGTTGTTCCAACTTGGCCTCGTGCGCTCGGGGCAAAAATCGAAGATGCCTGCATCAGCAAGCACCTGATCGAAGATTACAGGCAAGGGCGTATCGTACCCACCAATGATGTTTATGCCGCAGGCTTTCATCCTGACCACCTGAACTTAATGGAACGCCTGCAAGTTAAGGCCAATTTGGTGACGCCAATTCTCAAGGAGGGTCAGCTTTTTGGCTTACTGATTGCTCATCACTGTAGTGCCCCCCATATCTGGCAGCAATCTGAAATTAATTTCCTCAAAGAGTTAGCTATTCGTGTGGGTCTTTGCTTGGATCGGGTAAATTTCTTACAGCAAAAAGATTCCGAAACTCAACGTGCTCAGCAACTCAATGAAATTAGCTCGCGTATCCGAGATGCTCTGAGTGTCGAAGAGATCTACGAAGCCACGATTACCGGTGTCCGAGAAGGCTTAAAAACTGACCGAGCAGTTGTCTATCTGTTTGACGAGAACTGGCAAGGCACTATCGTTGCCGAATCCGTCGGCATGGGCTGGCCCAAATCCTTGGGAGCGAACATTACTGACCCCTGTTTTGCTGACAAATATATTGAGAAGTATCTCAAGGGACGAGTAAAGGCGGTTGAGAATATTTACGAGGCCGGTTTAAGCGCCTGTTACCTGGGTCAACTGGAGCCGTTCAAGGTAAGAGCCAATTTAGTCGCCCCCATTTTGGCCTACAACAGACTACACGGTCTACTCGTCACCCATCAGTGTTCTAGCACGCGTTCATGGCAAGAGCCAGAAATTACCTTCTTTAAGCAGATAGCAACTCAGATGGGTTTAGCGTTAGACCGGGTGGATTTCCTAAGCCAAATTGAGCAATCACGCCAAAGAGCTGAAATGTTGGCAGACGAGCAACGCCGACAAAAAGAAACACTGCAACAACAGTTGTTAGAACTGCTATCTGATGTGGAAGGAGCTGCTCGCGGTGACCTTACCGTGCGTGCGGATGTGACGGCTGGTGAAATCGGTACGGTGGCAGACTTTTTTAATGCGGTGATTGAGAGTCTGCGGGAAATTGTCACCAAAGTGAAAAAAGCCGCGAATCAGGTGAACACCTCACTTGGAGAAAACGAAGGGGCAATCCGTCTACTCTCGGATGAAGCCCTTAAACAAGCCGAGGAAACCATTCGCACCTTAGACTCGGTGGAGAACATGACCCGCTCGATTCAACAGGTGGCAGATAATGCTCGTCAAGCTGCCGAAGTCGCCCGCACAGCTTCTTCTACGGCGGAAGCTGGTGGAGTCGCGATCCAGCGCTCTGTACAAAATATCTTCACGCTGCGAGAGACCGTAGCAGAGACAGCCAAAAAAGTCAAGCGATTGGGTGAATCCTCTCAAAAGATTTCTAAGGTTGCTTCACTCATTGACCAAATCGCCTTACAAACGAACTTGTTAGCCATCAACGCAGGGATTGAGGCGGCGCGGGCAGGGGAAGAAGGTCAAGGGTTTGCCGTAGTTGCAGAAGAGGTTGGGGAACTGGCAGCTCGCTCAGCCGCTGCAACACGAGAAATCGAAGACATCGTTCACAACATTCAGAAAGAAACGGCAGAAGTGGTCGAGGCGATGGAATTGGGGACAAGCCAGGTTGTAGAAGGAACCAGTCTGGTTGAGGATGCTCGACAGAGCTTGAATCAGATTTTAGACGTATCTCGCCAGATTGACACTTTGGTGCAATCGATTTCGAGTGCGACGGTGTCTCAGGCTCAGACCTCTCAAGCCGTTACCGATCTAATGAAGGAGATTGCTAAAGTTTCAGAGCGCACATCGAATTCCACACGCCAAGTGTCCAATTCCCTACAAGAGACGGTAGGCATTGCCCAGGAATTACAGGAATCGGTAGGTACGTTTACAGTTGACGAAAACTTCTAAGGAATTCATTGGAGTTTCTTGTAGACCTCAGGAGCACGATCTCGCTCCTGAAGCCGTTATACCCATTCAATAGACCTCTTGCTCTCATTCGATTTTTGCCCCCCTAACCCCCCACAACTTTGGGGGGAACCGGATTTCAAAGTCACCCTCCAATTGGGGAGCCAGTGCGGTCTACAGCCCTTCTCTTCGAGACGCTTCGCGAACGGGCATCCTTCGGCGGGGGTCTCCCCAAGTAGAGCACCTGGCGTGGATTTAGGGGGCATTCCAGGATTTATGCAAGAGGTCTAATAACCAAGCCCTAAAAAATCGAGTATGCCAGTTGATACCAAATCCGTGTCGATAACCCCCTTATTCCTCAAGCATAGGAGGGAGGGAGGGGAGTGGGCTGTACTACCGTAGGGAGAGGGGAGAGATTGTTAATCGACTCCAAAAAGGGGTCTACAAGGCGGATTTGGTATAAGGGTGCGAAATGTAAGCTATAGCAAAAGGTAGAAGGCAAGAGGCAGAAGGCAGAAGGTTTTTTATGGGTACGTGGTCGTTTTAGCCGTTCAATCTGTCCTAAGCTTTATGGCGACAGATATATATATCTGACTTCCACTTAAGCAAGGTCAATTAAAAAGGCTCTGCCCTTGGCATTAACGCTGGAGCAGAGCCTTTTTTATCGGCGTTCCCAAGCCGAACTTGGAAGAACGTTAACCCTCGCTTGTGCGATCGCTAGCTGTTCGTTTTAGTCTCTTTGCATGGGGTAATGTCATTGAAGACAACGGACAGTCCATCGCCCGATGGGTAAGCATGTACCTCAAACCATTTTCCTAGAGATGTGTGAACCTCTTCAAACATCACTGCAACTTTTTGGTTAATGGCCTTATGAAACTCGCGGTCAAAGGTGGAGTCTACTATCTCAGGGAATGCTTCCCACAGAGTTTGACCGAGGAGTTCGGTGCGGTCTCGCTGTAAGATTTGCTCCGCTTTCAGATTGACATAGGTGAACCGCCACTGCTCATCGACTGTGAAAAAGCCGTCGGTAATGCTTTCCAGAATCTTGCTAAGTTGCTGCTTGGAGGCGACCAGTTCAGCTTCTGCCTGTTTGCGCTCTGTAATTTCCCGTTGCAGGGCGACCCAATGAGTAACCCGACCCTCTTTATTAGCAATGGGCACGATATTCAATTCGACCCAAAACTCCGAGCCATCTTTACGGTAGTTGAGCAACTCAACTTGAACAGGTTTCTGCTCTTGCAGTGCTGTCCGAATCTTATCTAATTGAGAGCGGTCAGTCTTCGGGCCTTGCAACAGGCGGGGTGTCCGACCCAAAACTTCGGTCAGGTCATACCCTGTAATCCGGGTAAAGGCTTGGTTGACATACAGAAGCTCTGGACCTGGTGCATCAACATGCTTGGCTTCGGTAATTAAAATCCCGTCTTGGGTATTCTCAACTGCTGACTCCAACAGACGCATCCGTTCCTCTGCTTGCTTGCGTGAGGTGATGTCACGCACGAAGCTCAAAGAGACCAGCTGGTCGCAGTACTCAATGATTCGACTGCTGACTTCAACCTTGATGGAAGTGCCATCCTTACGCCGTAGAGCGTGTTCAAAGATGATGCTGCCAGTGGCCTGCAACTGCTGACTAATATGCTTATGGCGGTCTTCAGGTACAGGAGCATCAATGTCCCTAGTTCTTAACTTCAGGAGCTCTTTGCGGGTATAACCCAGCCGTCTTGCTGCATTTTGGTTGGCATCTAAAATGCGACCCGTGGATAAGTCGATGATGAAGATGGAGTCGTTGGCGTATTCAAATAAGTGACGGTAATTCGATTCTGATTCCCTGAGCGACTCTTCAACTTGGTTACGCTCGGTAACGTCTCTGGCAGTACAGATGACCGCTTCCACATTATTACCATCACCTAAGATGGGGCTGAGAATACATTCGTAGTCCCGTACCCCATTACTCGTCTGGTAGCTGATTTCTTTGGTCAAGGGCCGCCTTGTCGCAAATACGACTTCTCGCTGGGAATCGATGGGTTCGCTTTCCATGAACTCCGATGGGAGGTCGAGCTGCCGCCAAGTCTTACCTAAAATGTTACGCTGTGGCAGTCCAAATAATTGAGCCAGTGCCAGGTTGGCATAAGTAAAACGCCCTACCCGATCCACAACGCAAATGGGATCGGGAGAAGCGGAAAGCACTAGGTCGAATATCCTGGCTTGCTGCTCGATCCTGGCTGCTAGTTCGTGTAGTTCGGTTTCGTCTGGTTTGCCCGCGCTAAAACTGAATTCCTGTTCTGGCTGAGATATGCCATTAGAATCGCTCCCTCCTTCACCTAAGCTAATGGTTTTTCTGGGGAACGCTTCATTGGGCAGGAGAAAGTTGGGGATGAGCATTGAGTTGTCAGTGCCAACGTTGGCTAACTCCTGCAAGGCTGCTCGTGTACTTCCATTACCAGCTTGTGCGTTAGCACTAACGCTCACAGACTCTGCGATCACCTCCTTCAGGGTTGAGTCAATCGAGCTGACTTTGCTGACGGCAGGTAATTTCTGTGTGAACTTATTAAGTTGTTGGGTCAGCGTCGTGATTTTTCCTTCCAACTCGTTGAGCTGGTGTTGCAGTTCTTCAACCGTAGCTGGGCGTGATTCGGTCGTTGGCATACCAAACGCCTGCTTCAACGCCTCGATTACTACGGCTGTTCGATCACGACCTGTCGCCTCAGCCCGAGACCGAATCTCCTGAATCAGGTTCTCTGGAAGTCTAAAAGTCGCTATCTTACTGGCCATTGTTTAAGAGAGTGTGTTTGTAAAGTGTTCCTGGACAAGTGATCTAACCCTTGAGCCTGAGGCGAGTCGCCGCCAAGCGCAGCTTTCATAATCCTACTCTGGAGGATATTAGGTAGAGCTTGCCCAGAGAGATGATAGAGCAGGGGTATTTTTAAGGTTTGCTTTACAAACACCCCATAACATGAGCTAGTTTTCGGCTGTATTTTTGCTTCGACAGCAGCAAAGCCCTCCGAGGGAGAAACCTTGCCCTGTTTTAGCTTTATATTGTTTTGGGCTAAACTCTCAGGGCTGCTGACACCCCACCTGGTAACTTCTAGGGCTGACGGGATCATCTTATTGTCGCAAATTTAACGGCTTATATCATCCGTGAAATTACGGGGTTTCCGGAGAAGTCCTTAAGCTGCCTTTAATATACACTGTAGTGATTGCTATCGTGTTCACTGTCTATCGTTCAGACTATCTTAATCAAGAAAAATCCTGAACTGAAGAGGCACTGCTCAATCTAAAACAGTTCATAAACAAGCCTTTTCCTTAATTTAAATTAACATTAATCTATGAAATTTAATTTATCCTAGGATAGATTTTCCCTTCACTGTTCATGGGATGTGACAAAAGAATAACAAGTGTAGATACCTTTTAAGGTTTGACAGTTGAGTAGCTCTATAAACAACCCCGCCCGCCCATTCCTCCTCCGCTTAAAAAGAAGGGGGCTACAAGAGGGGGGGTTTGGTGAAAAATCTGGAGAAAAAAAAACGCCCAAAGGGCGCTTGATCAGGGTGCATCTACTAAACATGAGTTTAGCCAATGAGGGGTCTTACCCCCCACCCTGCTCAACAAAAATAAACATGACCGATAACTTAGACAAGCCTTAAATGGGTGGTAGCTCTAGAGCAATCGCGCCTAGCAATCCTTTGCGAAAATCATTTAAGATTTGCCGTGCTGTGCGCTCTATATTTCCTTGATGGCGAAAGTCTGCCAAGGATTGAAGATAGTCTTCACCCGTTAAGTCAGTAGGATCAAGCACGTAGCGCGTCTTTAAGGGAGAAGCGGGAAGTAGATTTTTGTTGGCTAAGTGTTCTAAATCTTTAAGGAGTTCAACCAAAGCAGCAGCAACTTGTTGATAGTTGTAAGAGGCTTCACCAATGTCATCACAGATGGCTAGCTTTAGCGCTTGGCGTTGGTCTTTTAAATTGGCTGGGATCACACCAGGGGCATCTAAAAGTTCGATTTGGTCAGAGATTCGTACCCACCGTAGCTGGCGGGTGACTCCAGCACGACGAGCACTGTCCACGACGCGACGCCCTAGCAGTCGGTTAATCAGGGCTGATTTACCCACATTAGGCAACCCGATCACAACGGCACGGACGGGACGAGGCTGCATCCCGCGATCGCGCCGTCGCTGATTGACTTGCACCCCAGCCGCCTGTGCCGCCTGTGATACCTCCCGAATGCCTTTCCCCTGCTGGGCATTAGTAAAGTAGGGTGTCTCCCCCTGTTCCCTAAACCATGACACCCACAATTGCCGTGCAGCTGGCGTAATCATATCCAGGCGATTTAGAACCAACACCCTAGACTTATTTCCTGCCCACTGGGCCATTTGGGGATGATGGGTAGCGAGGGGAATCCGAGCATCCCGTACTTCCAGCACCACATCAACTCGCTTGAGCTGTTCTTTGAGGTCGCGCTCCGCTTTGGCAATGTGACCGGGATACCATTGAATGGAAGGAGTTGTCATTGGTTTGAACAAAGGTTGCAGTTAGTAAGTTGAAGGTTAACAGGTTGCAGGTTAGCCGGTTGCAGGTTGTAGGTTAGCCAATTACAGGTTGTAACTTTCCAACCTACCAACTTTCAACTTTCAACCTTTCAACTTTCAACCTTCCAACTTCCAACCCTCAAGGAACAATCAAAACCGGGCAAGGCGACAAATTAATCACCCGATTCGTGACACTCTCTGCTGCACCTTCCTCCGTTAAACCCAGCCCACGACAACCCATGACAATTAAATCTGCCCCAATTTCGTCGGCAACATCACAGATTGTGAAAGCGGGCATTCCTTCACGGCTTATGGTTTCTGCCTTAATCCCTTGCTGGGTAAATAGGGCTTGGGCATTTGTTAGCAGTTGTGCAACTACCTCCGGTGACGCCAGCGCATCAGGACTTGGTGCTTCTTCGTCAGAAGCGGGTTTTTCTAACACTGAGAGCAGAAATAATCGACTGCCGTATTGCTGCACGACATTAGCAACCACTTCAGCCGCTTCTCGGGCTTCTCTGCTTTGGTCAACGGGAAATAGAACTGTTTTGAACATTACAACGCATCTCCAGGACGCGGACTCCGTTCACACTACCACAGGTCGTTAACTGTGCGAGTCACTCCTCTAGTGCATTTAATTCTTGCCAGCCAGAGAGTACAAGACTCGCCTAACCTAATCTTATCATCCTGCTGACAGCGGCTTGTATTCCTGAATCTTTGCTCTGGTTCATCCAACCTCGTAGGTTTTTTTGCCTAATTCTTTTGTAAAATTAAGTACGGTTTAAGAATCAATAACTTTTTGCCTGAAAAATTCAGATATGTCTATTTGAATCCGCAGGGCAATTCACACCACATTACTGGCACACGCATAAGCGCACAGAACATCAGGTAGAGGCAATTAGGAGATTTACTGTGTCGAAAAAAACCGTAGCAGCTTTAACTGAGTCAGATCTCGCGGGAAAACGGGTATTAGTACGTGCTGATCTCAATGTCCCGTTGGATGACAACGGTGCAATCACCGATGATACTCGCATCCGTGCTGCTTTACCCACTGTCCAAGATTTAATTAAAAAGAATGCCAAGGTGATTCTGTGCAGCCACTTGGGGCGTCCCAAAGGACAAGTAAAAGATAGCTTGCGCTTGACGCCGGTTGCGAATCGTCTCTCAGAACTGCTGGGTCAGACTGTTATCAAGTGCGATGACTGTATCGGTGATGCAGTTGCTGCTCAGATTAACTCTATGCAAAATGGTCAGGTGGCGTTACTGGAAAATCTCCGCTTCCATGTCGGAGAAGAAAAGAATGACCCAGAATTTACGAAGCAGTTAGCCTCTCTGGCTGATGTTTATGTTAATGATGCCTTTGGCACAGCGCACCGCGCCCATGCTTCCACCGAAGGTGTAACCCATTACTTGAAGCCGTCGGTGGCAGGGTACTTAATTGAGAAAGAACTTGAGTATCTCCAAAGCGCCATTGAAAATCCCCAAAAGCCTCTGGCTGCAATTATCGGCGGCTCTAAGGTTTCCAGTAAGATTGGCGTGATTGAAACGCTCTTAGAGAAGGTCGATAAGCTGCTGATTGGCGGTGGTATGATTTTTACCTTCTACAAAGCTCGTGGCTTGAGTGTCGGTAAGTCGCTGGTGGAAGAAGATAAGCTGGAACTGGCAAAATCTTTGGAAGCTAAGGCAAAAGAGCGTGGCGTTGACCTGTTGTTGCCAACTGATGTGGTGGTAGCAGATAAGTTTGCCGCCGACGCTGATTCTCAAACCGTTAGCATTGACGCGATTCCCGATGGCTGGATGGGTTTGGATATTGGTCCAGACTCGATCAAGGTGTTCCAAGATGCCTTGGCGGATTGCAAGAGTGTGCTCTGGAATGGGCCAATGGGTGTGTTTGAATTTGATAAGTTTGCTGTGGGGACAGAAGCGATCGCACACACTTTAGCTGACCTCACCAAAAAAGGTGCTACTACTATCATTGGTGGTGGCGACTCAGTAGCTGCGGTGGAAAAAGTTGGCGTAGCTGACCAAATGAGCCACATCTCCACTGGTGGTGGTGCCAGTCTCGAGTTACTCGAAGGCAAGGAACTCCCAGGAATTACCGCACTGGACGATGCCTAAACAATAGAGTGGGCATGTCCTATCGTCTATCAGGAATTGTCTGATTATGACGATGTGAGCTGATTCAAGATAACCAATGCTAAATAGAAGGGGCACGTTCTATCGTGCCCCTCTATTGTGCTTACCTCTAAACCAATACCACGTCGAGCATTCATCTAGAGGCAAGCGCCTGCTAAATTTTGGAGTGAAAGTTTACCGCTTGAGCATGGCTTCAATCTGCTTAAGGGGTTCCCGTAGCTTAGACTTGCGAACTAAGGATTTAACAACGGGCAGGGCATACTTGATCTGGTTCTTGGGACTCCACCAGCCGAGATCAGAGCGAATGAACTCTGGGCAAGGCTCTCCATTTCTAGCCGCAATAAAGTACGGAGGCTCGATAAATGGATCGTAGTAGTCTAAAGACATGTACTCGATGACATACGCCCATCGGCTGTCGTTAGAGATATTCGGGAGTGTGCGGTGTAGCATGAACGAAGAGAACAGCACCACATCACCAGGCTTCGCCCCAACAAAAACCGGTTCTGAAACCTTTGTATGGCAGTGCAGATGATTATTAATCATCTCGTGAGGTAGGAGTCCGCGTTTATGACTACCAGGCTGTAGCCATAACCCGCCATTCTCCTGCGTCATGTCAGTCAGAGCGATCCAAAATTGACAGTATGGCTCTTTCGTAGAGCTGTATCCATTATCTTGATGCCAAGGAAATTCCTCGCCTCCAGGTCTTTTCTCAACAGCCTGATCCCACCGCACCCAAATATTTGGGCCAATGAAATCTTTGAGAAAATCGACAATCTTTTTCTGGCTAATGAAGGATTGCAGATAGGGACTATTGTAAAACGTATTACTATGGAACTTCATAAAAGTCTTGCTTAACGTCCCCGCTCCATCTTCGGGAGTCCTGCGAATCTCCGCGAAGAGTTCTGCAATCTCTTCTTGGGAGAAGAAGTTACGGTAGATCGTGTAGCCTTGAGCTTCAAACTCAGCTTTTCTATCAAGGCGGTCTATGGTATCAACCCTATTCATGAGTTAAATCTTCCAGCTCGCTAGTATACGAGTTGATCAAGGTACAGCACAAAAGACGCTTGGTCGTTACGCTCTCAAAATGCCGTCTTGACCCCTCATTCTGGACATCAGCCAGTACAATATCAGATTTACAGAGAAAAAAAAGTTTGTAGGCAACTAACTAAACGCAATCTTTAAAAAAGATCAATGAGATCTTTAAAGTAAATGTCCGAACTAAACAAAGGCAAAATGTAGACTGGAGTTTCCAATCTACATTAACCGAATTGGGATATTAAGTTGGGCTACAAACCCTCAAAACCTCAGAGCTTAGGCGTAGCTGTAGTTGATAGTGGTCGTATCTTCAACGATACCAATCAAATCGTATCCACCCGCGTAGCTATAAGAGTAAAGGTAGGTATCTAGAGTACTATTGCTGTCGTAATAGCCAGAAACTGCATAGTAGCTACCACCGCTATGGAGTTGAATCTTATCTCCCTGGCTGTAGGAGTAGTCTTCAATGATGGCGTAACCATTCTGCGAAGTTCCTCCTTGGTAATGAGTTCCATAGTAGTCACCCAAGACGAACGTATCAGCTCCGTACCCACCGTTGTAGTAGTCATATTCGAGACCGCTACCGTAGCCGCTGAGCGTATCATTACCATAGCCCCCAACTAGGGAGTCATTGCCGGCGCCACCTGACAGGTAGTCATTGTAGTAGCCACCATTGAGGGTGTCGTTGCCACCATAGCCATACAGATAATTGTAGCTGTTGCTGTAGTAGCCTGTAATCACGTTGCTTTCGCTGTTACCGTAGCCAACGTATGCTCCGTAGCTTAAAGTCAGGTTCTCGACGTTGCTGTCTAAGGTGTAGGAGTAAGCCGTAGAGTAGACGGTATCCGTGCCTGCACCCGCCGCCTCGTAGACGGTGTCATAGTAGCTATCGACGTAGTAGTAGTCGTTGCCATAGCCACCCGCCATGTAGTCGTTGCCAGTGCCACCATCTAGATAGTCGTTGTAGTAGCCACCATTGAGGGTGTCATTGCCACCATAGCCATACAGATAGTTGTAGCTGTTGGTGTAGTAGCCTGTAATCACGTTGCTTTCGCTGTTGCCGTAACCAACGTATGCTCCGTAGCCCAATGTTAGGTTCTCGACATTGCTGCCTAAGGCGTAGGAGTAAGCCGTAGAGTAGACGGTATCCGTGCCTGCACCAGCGTACTCGTAAACGGTGTCATAGTAGCTATCGACGTAGTAGTAGTCGTTGCCATAGCCACCTGCCATGTAGTCATTACCGGTACCACCATCCAAATAGTCGTTGTAATAGCCACCGTAGAGAGTGTCATTGCCACCATAGCCAGACAAAGAGTTGTAGCTGTTGTAGTAGTAGCCTGTAATTACGTTATTTTCGCTGTTACCATAACCGTAGTAAGCCCCGTAGCCTAACGTTAGATTCTCGACGTTGCTAGGTAGAGTGTAGGAGTAAAGATTAGAGTAGACGGTATCGATCCCTTGACCAGCGTACTCAACTACCTGGTCATAGTAGCTATCGACATAGTAGTAGTCGTTGCCATAGCCACCCACCATGTAGTCGTCGCCAGAACCTCCGTCTAGAATGTCGTTGCCGCCGTATCCGTACAAAGAGTCGTTGCCAGCTCCACCGTACAGAGTATCGTCGAAGTCGTAGCCGCTGTATCCGTATAGGGAAAGATAACTTCCGTATAAGACATCGTTACCACCATTGCCCTGAGCGTAGAGAGAGTCATAGAGGTAACCGTAGTAATCGTTTCCAGAAGTGCCGTTATAGGATACAGTCATTGTCCGTTGCTCCAAAGATTGAAAGTTGAAAGGATGGTTCCAAGCTGGCTATTTGGCAAACCCTTGATCAGGTTGGATACCACCAGAGACTTTTTGCTAAGGTTAAGGGTCGGTAGCAGTATTACTTATCTCTCAGTGCCTTACCCCTTATGCAGGTATTGGGCGAAGAGTGAATTTGTTAACCGCTACTGACTTGTCTGTCCCTATGGCAGCCGTTACGCAACTGTTTACAAAACTTTACATAATTTCAGCCAGATGTTATCTCAACCCCCATGCCCCTAACTTTTCACGGGAAGTCCTGAAATCCCCAAATAGCAACGTTTTATCCAAACGCTGATGCTCAATAGATTTGGATGAATGAAAATAGTTAACGGAGAATCAGGCTTTTGGAAGGCAGTTGAGGAAGCGATCGATAGGGAGCATCCCATTGCAAGCAAATATACTTTTCTTGCTTGGTACTATCCCCCTTGCCTTCCTTGTCCCTTTTCCAAAGAATCTATGCAACGCAAGAGATGCACCCGATTACTAGGTGCGATCGCACATAAACAAAGGGTCCAAGAAAAAAGATGTAGATAGAGAAACTCCGCTCTCCATCTACACCATTGTGATAGGTGTGGCTCTCAAACCTGGCCTGTACCCATCTCATTCGACAAAAGCTCAGCACCTAGACATAGCTGTAGCTGATAGTGGTCGTGTCTTCGACGATACCAATCAAATCGTAGCCACCAGTGCTGCTATAGGAGTAAATGTAGGAATCTAGAGCACTGGTACCGCCGTAGTTGCCAGAAGACACGTAGTAGCTGCCACCGCTATACAGTTGAATCTTGTCTCCTTGGCTGTAGGAGTAGTCTTCAATGATGGCGTAACCATTGCCCGAAGTTCCTCCTTGGTAGTAGGAGCCATAGGAGCTACCCAAGGCGAAAGTATCAGCTCCGTACCCACCGTTGTAGTAGTCATATTCGAGACCGCTACCGTAGCCACTGAGCGTATCATTACCATAGCCACCCGACATGTAGTCATTGCCAGTGCCACCGACAAGGTAGTCATTGTAACCACCTCCGTAGAGGGTGTCGTTGCCGGCATCACCATACAGATAGTTGTAGCTGTTGGAGTAATAGCCGGTAATCACGTTGTTGAGGCTGTTACCATAACCGTAGGTAGCTCCGTAGCCCAACGTCAGGTTCTCGACGTTGCTGGCTAGACTGTAGGAGTAAGCCGTAGAGTAGACGGTATCCGTGCCTGCACCCGCAGCCTCATAGACGGTGTCATAGTAGCTATCAACATAGTAGTAGTCGTTGCCATAGCCACCTGACATGTAGTCATTGCCAGTGCCACCATACAAAGTGTCGTCGCCATACTCCCCATACAGGGTATCATTGCCGCTACCTCCGTCTAGATAGTCGTTGCCGTAACCTCCGTCTAGATAGTCGTTGCCGCCGTATCCGTACAAATAGTCGTTGCCATCACCGCCATAAAGGGTATCGTTGTAGTTGTAGGAATAGCTGCCGTATAAGGTATCGTTACCGCCATAACCTACAGCGTAGAGGGAGTCATAGAGGTAACCGTAGTAATCGTTTCCAGATGTGCCGGTGTAGGATACAGTCATTTTTCGTTGCTCCAAGGATTGCAAGTTAAAGGAATGGCTCACAAACTCTCTGCTTCGCAAACCCTTGATCAGGTTGGGTATCATCGCAGAGTTTTTGCTAAGGTGAAGGTCTAGTCGGTAGCAGTAATTCTTATCTGTGCGAGGCTTACCTCTTAGACAGGGATTTAGCGAAGAGTGAATTTGTTAACCTCTACTGACTTGTCTGACCCTAGAGCAACTGTTACGCTACTATTTACAAAAGTTCATAATATTTTCTGCCCACCTTCGTCTCAAACGCTCCTAGCCTGACGTTGTGACGGCCAGAAGCCCACAATAGCCTGTCATACTGGGTCAGAACGAACTCAGCTATTTGATCAATTAGTGCGTCTTGACGCCTCCTACGACGAACAAGAGGAAAAGAAGGGGGAGGGGGGAAGGTTTGTTCGACAGTTCCGGAATATTACAGCCGTTTTCAAGTCAGTGAAGTACATGTTTGTTGTAGGGGCGCACCGACGTGCGCCCTTCGGGTGTGTTTCATCAAGTTGCAAATTGCTGTAAGTAGAAAGATTATCCCCGTCTCCCACGCTCTAACTCTCTGGCTCCTCTTCACGAAAAAGTACCCTTTCTGGGTACTTTTTCGTGAAGATCGTTGCCTGATATGCGAAAAATAATGTAGGAGCTGCCCTAGAGGCAGTCTTTTGGATGGCGCAAGACATCCGAACGATACCTCCACAGGAGCTTTTCCAATTCAGCAACACCCCACTGCTTCCTAGGGGTGAAGAAGAATTGGGAGTTCCAGGGAAAAACAACAGTAGAGTAGGGTGTGGTGTTTGTTACGAGGGGTAATTACAACTGATATATTCCACCCGTTTCAAAAAAAGCTTTCGTTTGTGGGGTGGGCACAACCCGCCGGAACTTGAAAAGCTCATCCTAGCGTTGGTCTGCCGTGTCCACTCGCAGGATTTTGAGAAGGGTGTCACAAGTTAGTTAAAAGGCAAACCATAAGATCGAGGAGAATGTTGAATCTATACCTAAGGTTGAGGGCTGTGATTGAAGGAACTATGGAATACATTGACCAGACTATATATATAGGCAATTCAAGGCCGACCTGATCGAGCTATCCGGCAACCTGAAGCAAACAAAGCCGTTCATTGGAATTGGCATTTTTCTAGAAACTATCGGCAGTAGGTAACTTGAAGGAGCGATCGCTCAATGAATGAACTGGAGGAACGGCTGCATTGGTTAGTGTCAGAAGCCTGTAAACATCCAGCAGGAAATGCTGCGCGGCAAAAAAACCTCACTCAAATTATTCGCCTAGTCGCCCCCAAACTTTGGCGAGAGAGTACCCCTTACTATCAAGACGCTTTGCAACAGACGTGGGTGTATTTCTGCCAGAACATCTGTGAAGGCCGAACAGGTGCACCTTACAATCCTGAGCGGGGTAGTGTGATAACGTGGTTAAATTTTTACCTGAAGCGACGCCTTCAAGACTTTTTTATAGATTCTCAACAGCAGCAATCCAAAACCATACCACATCGGCCTGGGAGTGGGGGGTCGGATGAGGGGAATGAAATCGACCCCGTTGAGAATGTTGCCTCTGAACCTGATGTTCCCCCCCTGCTAGAACAGGTTAGGCAATGGGTTGAAGACGATCTAAATGGGGAATTACGTAGTCTTCACATTGCCAATCATCCAGAGGTAACAGCCCAAGTTTTAATCCTAAGACGCTTGCCTCCAGAAACAAGCTGGAAAGACCTCGCCGTAGAATTTAAACTATCAGTTTCCACGTTGAGCAGTTTTTATCAACGGCAATGTTTGCCTCGGCTGCGTAAATTTGGTGAATCCGAGGGATATCTATAATAGAGAGCCTTAAGCAACAAACCCACTGCTCTTTTGTGACTGCTAGAGGTAACCCAGAGATTCACCGCGAAATAGGAAGCATGTTATGTCTTACTCCATCCACGAGCTCGACGATTTTTCCCTCTCACTGCCGATAACGCAAACTGCACGCCGCATCGCTCAACAGTTTGCTAGTGAGCAACCCACTGTTGAAAAAGCTGAGCAAGTTCGGTTAAATACCTTAGCCATATGTGCAGTAAATGACTACATGCAGATGATGGGTATTTCCACAAACTTAGAAGCCAGCGATAGCTGGAATCGTGTGGTGCGTCTGTGTGCGGATGTTGCTGATCTGGAAATACCAGGCATTGGCCGCTTGGAATGTCGCCCTTACAGCAGTTCTCAGCCAGCGTGTTACATTCCACCGGAAGTTTGGTCAGATCGTGTGGGTTATGTCGTCGTTCAAATCGATGAGGCTTCTCTGGAGGCAACCGTGTTGGGATTTACCCAAACTGTAGCTAGAGAAGAATTACCAATAAGCCAACTACACCCCATAGACAATTTAATCGATCACTTATATCCATCGGTACAACCTGAACTCACTGTCACTCCTGCCCCTCAGACAACAAGAGTGAACTTAAGCCAATGGTTGATCAATATTTTTGAACGAGGTTGGGAAACGGTTGAAACCCTCTTAGCCCCGGATGAACCCGATTTAGCGTTCAGTTTTCGCAGTACTCCAGATTTGCTCATGAGTGACTTGGAACTATCGGATAGAGGCATTAGGCGTGCCAAGCTGATTGATTTAGGAATGCAGTTAGCGGGTTATCCAGTGGCTTTAGTCATTGAACTCAAACCCGAATCTGAGCAAAAGATTAATATCTTGCTCCAAGTTCATCCAACCGGAAATCAAACTTATCTACCCCCATTGCTTCAACTTACCGTACTCGATGAATCTGGGTTAAATTTTCTGGAAGCCCAAGCGAGAAGTGCGGATAATTATATTCAATTGCAGTTTAGTGGTTTACCAGGAGAAAAATTTAGTGTCAAAGTTGCTCTCGGTGAGGCCAGTGTCATTGAAGACTTTGTCCTCTAAGAGCTATCGTCGATTAATCCCTACGTTCCTGAGCATCGGTTTGGGAGTTGTAAGAAGGGAAGCCTCAATCGAACGTAGACCTGCCGATGTGTCTGGTTGATCATCGCTGATATACAGTTCTATAATTTCTCCCTGTGCCTTATCTCCCTATCTGTATACCAGTAAGTGAGACTATTGAGCGAACTTGGTGTTGCTAAAACTATAAAATTTTGTTAAGGGCTTCAATCCTTAACCCGATTGTGTGACGCCCCATAAAGTTCGAATTGCATAACACAGAAGTGCATAAGCTAAAGATGATTGGAGATACAAAGTCCAATAGCGAACCCCTAGAGTTATCTCGTTGGCTAGTGCAATACCAATCACTTGATCTGGAGACGCTGTCGTGGCCAAATTAGTCGTCCTAAAGTTAGGAGATGGTAGCTTTGAGGAGGGATTTTCCGTCATAGTCCAAATCGGAGAGGAGGAACGTCACCACTCTGTAGAAACTATTGGTAAACTCCCACCCATCCCAGAAATTCCCCAATATTACAGTACTTGGGCGACCAGTTATCGCCGCTTGGGATTGCGATCGCGGCTAGAAGCCTCGGTGGCACAAGTCACGAATGTTTCCAAAATTGAGAGTTGTTATAACGCGGCTCAATCGCTGCGCGAACACCTGAACAGTTGGCTATCCTCGGAACCGTTTCGCCCGATCCGAGAAAAATTACTCGAACAATTAAACCCCACCGATGAAATCCGACTAATTATTCAAACTGAAAATATATGGTTACGACGGTTGCCCTGGCATCTCTGGGATTTTTGCGATCGCTACCCCAAAGCAGAAATCGCTCTCAGTTCACTTAACTTTGTCAGGCCAGACCAAATTACATTTCCTCATAATAAAATAAGAATTTTAGCGATTCTCGGTAATAGTACTGGAATTAATATTCAAGCGGATCGATTTTTACTCGAACAATTACCCAACGCCGAAATCCGCTTTTTAGTTGAGCCACAACGCCAGGAACTCAATGAAGAGCTGTGGAACCAAGGCTGGGATATTTTATTTTTTGCAGGACATAGTTCGAGCCATGCAAATGGTGAAACGGGTCGAATCTACCTGAATAAAACTGATAGTTTAACTATTGAACAGTTAAAGTTTGCCGTCAAGAAAGCAGTAGAACGAGGCTTAAAAATCGCCATTTTCAATTCTTGTGACGGTTTGGGATTAGCTCGAAGTTTAGCCGATTTACAGATTCCACAAACTGTAGTCATGCGGGAGCCTGTTCCTGACCGAGTCTCCCAAGAATTTTTGAAATACTTTTTAACAGCTTTTGCGCGGGGTGAATCATTCTACCTTGCCGTGCGAGAAGCCAGAGAACGATTGCAAGGTTGGGAAGATCAATTTCCGTGTGCCACCTGGTTACCGATGATTTTCCAAAATCCTGCCGTCGTGCCCCCAACATGGCAAGATTTGTGCGGTAAAATCACTCCTCTCCCCAACCCACCAAAATCCCGATTTCGTCGGAGCCGCCTGCGTGCGGTTCTCCTGCTCAGTGTGGGCATTACCTCCCTATTCTTGGGAATTCGACGGGTGGGTTTCCTGCAACCCCTGGAGTTGCACGCTTTCGACAAGCTGATGCAAGTTAAGCCGGCCGAACCTCCAGATTTACGCCTTTTAGTCGTCACCGTTACGGAAGAGGATATTCAAGCTCAGAAAAATGAGCCAAGGCGTGGGTCTCTCTCTGACCGCTCACTGACACGACTCTTAGCTAAGCTAGAGTCTTATCAACCGCGAGTCATTGGTTTGGATATTTATCGGGATTTTCCTGTAGATTCCAAGTATCCAGACCTAGCTCAGTATTTAGAAGAAAGCGACCACTTTATTGCGGTTTGCAAAGTCAGTACGGAGTTGAATCGAGCTGGAGTTGCACCACCACCAGAGGTTCCAGCCGCTAATCTTGGTTTTAGTGATGTGCTCGTTGATTCAGGAGATGTGGTGCGGCGTCATATTTTAGCGATGACTCCGGGTGCAGCCTCTCCTTGTACTCCTGATTACGCTCTCAGCGCTCAGTTGGCATTTCGCTACTTGGAAGCCCACAACATTCAACCGGAATATACCTCACAGGGGCTTTTGAAACTGGGCAAGGTTGTTTTTCAACGTTTGAAACCGCATAGCAGTGGCTACCAAGCTATTGATGCCTGGGGTTATCAAGTGCTGCTCAATTATCGCTTCTACCACTCTCCTCAGGATTTTGTGAGACAAGTCACGCTCACCCAAGTCCTGAACGGTCAGTTCGACCCCAATGCTGTCAAAGACCGGATTGTCATCATTGGTGTAACGGCTCCCAGCGCTAACGATTACGTAGCTACACCCTACGCGCAGAAAATTCCAGGAGTCGTTCTTCAAGCTCAGCAGGTTAGTCAAATTCTTAGCGCTGTTCTCGATGGGCGTCCCCTCTTGTGGATCTGGCCTTCGTGGACTGAAGCATTGTGGATTTGGGGATGGTCATTAGTAGGTGGTCTGCTCTCCTGGCGCTTTCGTATGTGGCAGCGCTGGGTACTCGTGTTGGTAGCCCTGGGACTTCTGTACTGGCTGAGCTTTGAGCTATTTACACGGGGAGGTTGGGTGCCTCTAGTCCCAGCAGCGCTGGTGTTAGTGTCTACTAGTGCTGGCGTTTTTGCCTACACTCGCATACAAGCCCAACGACAACCTTCTACACTGGCTCTTTAATCATGATTTACACAAAGTTATCTCAATTACAAAAGACCTTAGCAATTACTTTGGCGGTAGTAGGGACGTGTGGAACCCTGCCCTTACCCGGTCAAGCGATACAAGCTAATACAGAATCTGCCCAAGCAGGGGCCTCAACTGTAGCGTCTGCTCCTCTAGCTTCATCCAGCCTCTTGCTACCCAGTCAAACGGTCGCCCAGTCCCTGCTCACTCCTAGTCGTGGAAAGGTGGAGCCATTCAACCCCTCGTTCAAGGTACAAGTGGCTCAGGCTCAGAGTTCACAGGCCAACCGACTTGTCATTCCTCGCCCTCGCCCAGACAGAAGTCGTCAAGTCCAAGCTCCCCCACCCCCACCGCCTGTAGGGGCACCCGCCGATGGTCAACGGGTAGGTGGAGCCAGCCGCGGGAACTGTCCACGAGTCAGTAAGCCTCTCACGGCTTTGATACCGATTATTACAGCCACGCGTACCAAGAGTCAAAACCCAAGCCTTGCCCGTGTTCCCGCAGGTTCAGTTTTGGGGTTAACGGTCGCCGAACGTCCAACCTTTTGGGTTTACTATCCGTATTCCGCCACGTCCTCACACTCTCTAGAGTTTGTACTCCAAGATCAGCAGGGTAATGAAATTTACCAAACCTTACTCTCTGATGCGGGCACTAAGCCTGGTGTGGTTGGCTTCCAACTTCCGAACACAGCACCAGCGCTGGATATGAATAAGCGGTATCGTTGGTTCTTCTCCGTTTATTGCGAACCTGATGATTCTACCCCGACCTATGTTTCAGGCTGGGTACAACGAGTTCCTCTCGACCCCTCTTTGAAACGTCAGATAGAGCAAGCCACTCCCCAACAACGTGTCGCCCTCTATAACCAAGCTGACATTTGGCAGGAGGCTGTAACGGCTCTTGCTGAACTGCGCCGCCAAAAGCCCAACGATGCGAAATTAAACGAGGAGTGGGTTAAATTAATGCAATCGATTGACTTAGCGTCCATTGCTCCCGAACCGGTTACGTCAATGCTTACCCCTAAGCGATGAGGGAAACGTTATACCAATTCTCCCATTACTCAAGAGAACAGGGGCGCTGTAGAGCTTGGTGTAACAGAATTTGATACTTTTGTTCACTCAGGGTTTGGGCACCGAAACGAGAGAGGTGGGGGTTGTTCATCTGAGCATCAAACAGGATAAACCCTCGCGATCGCAACCGCTCGACTAACTTCACCATCGCTACCTTGGAGCCTTCAGGAATCCGATAGAACATCGATTCACCAATGAAGGCTCCACCAATGACAATTCCTAAAATTCCTCCCGCCAGTTGGTCACCTTGCCAAGTTTCAAAGCTATAAGCCCAACCCGCTTTATACAGTGCCCAGTAAATCTCCTGAAGTTTTGGAGAAATCCAGGTAGAATCTCGATTCGCGCAACCGAAAACCACACCTTTAAAGTCGCGGTTAACAGCCGTGCTAAACCGCTCCTGATTTAGGACACGACGCAGGGAGTTTGGATAGCGAAATTGGTCATCCAGGGGAATGATTGCTCGTTGGCGGGTTGTGTACCAGCCTAAATCACCAGTCTCATCTGCCATCAAGAAGTAACCTTGGGCATATCCCTGGATGAGGGAAGGAATGTCAAATGCCATGAATAGAGCTTTGTGTCAGAGACACT
>DATNPV010000028.1:0-5347 GCA_036703055.1 Waterburya sp. | reverse complement strand
ATTCCAGGTCGCTCCTATCTGGTGCGAGGCGGGCCGGGAACCGGCAAGACGACGCTGGGATTGCATTTTCTGGCAGATGGAGCGGTCAAGGGCGAAAAGACGCTATTTATTACCTTGGAGGAATCAGAAGCTCAAATCCGCATGAATGCTAAATTCCTCCACTTTGATCTCTCTGGCATTAACTTCCTTGACCTGAGTCCTACTTCAGAGTTTTTCACTGAGGCACAGACCTATGACATCTTCTCCCCAGCGGAGGTAGAACGGGAACCTACAACCCATAAAATTATTGATCGAGTCGAGGAACTGAAGCCGCAACGAGTCTTTTTGGATGCCATGACTCAATTTCGCTATCTGTCCACCGACCCCTTCCAGTTCCGAAAGCAAGTCCTTTCATTCTTGCGCTTTTTGTTGGAACGGAACGCTACATTGCTATTCACGTCCCAAGGCAGTGAAGGCGCACCAGATGACGATTTGCAATTTATGAGTGATGGAGTGATTCATCTGGAGTTTTCCACTAAGGGACGCACCCTCTGTGTGACTAAACTGCGCGGTTCCAATTTCCGCGAGGGTTCTCACTCAATGCGATTGAGTCACCGAGGAATAGAGGTCTTTCCTTGTCTGTTGCCTGATGCCCACAAGCAAAACTTTGTAGCGGAAACCATCGCCTCCGGCATCCCGGAACTAGATGAACTGTTACACGGGGGGTTGGAACGGGGTACAGTCACGATTATTAGCGGCCCCAGTGGCGTAGGAAAGACTACTCTGGGTTGCCAGTTCATGAAAGAAGCAGCTGGCAGAGGTGAGCGTTCAGTGATTTACACCTTTGAAGAGGAGATAGAGCTGATTTTGACTCGCTGTGAGGCGATAAATATTCCAGCACGAACCATGACTCAGCGCGGCAAAATGTCTTTGGTGAAGGTAGAACCCTTGCAACTTGCACCTGACGAGTTTGCCAACTTGGTGCGTCGAGAGATCGAGGCGCGACAAACCAAGATTGTGATGATTGATAGTGTCTCTGGCTATAAACTGTCTCTTCGAGGAGAAGACTTGCTCAGCCAGTTACATCGCCTATGTAAGTATCTAGCAAACATGGGCGTTACGGTGATTTTAGTGCATGAAGTGGAGGTCTTCGCGGGTGAGTTTCAAGCCACGGCAGCTGGTATCACTTATCTGTCGGATAATTTCCTGTTCATGCGCTACATGGAGCGTCGCATTGAAGGGACGGTGGAAATCCGCAAGGCAATTGGGGTACTGAAGAAGCGATTGACTGACTTTGAGAAAACGCTGCGGGAGGTGGAAATCACGCGCTATGGCATCAAAGTCAGCAAACCGATGGTAGGGCTGAGTGCTATCATGAGTGCTACTCCAGTGTGGGACGAAAGTGCAGTAATCCATACGCCAAAGGAGCCGTGGCAATAACGCCTATGAATAATCGGCCCTTGCTCCTGGCAGTAGACTGCAACCAGCGTAACCTGGGACTGCTGAGTCAATTTCTCAGCCGGGAGGGCTATCAGACTTGCACGGTTAGCACTCTTGAGCAGTTCAACCAAGTACTCGATCAGTCTGACGAAATTGCTCTGGCTCTGGTAGACATATCAGGTTTTGACCGCAGGATTTGGGCGTGTTGTGAACGCTTGCGGGAGGCCAAAACCCCGTTTCTTGTGCTATCACCAAGGCAGAGTGCTGCCATCCGGCAGGAAAGTCTTGCCCACGGTGCTTCGAGTATTTTGGTAAAACCGCTGGTTGTTAGAGAGTTATTAGGACTGATTCGGAGCTTATTGGGCGATCAAGAATGAACCAAGTTCTACTACTGCTAGACCACAAAGAGAACCGTCGCCTGATGGCGGAGTGGATCAGGGTACGCTATCAGGTTTTGCTCCCTCAGTCTGACCAAGTACTTGACGAACCATTTGATTTGTGCATATTAGATGGTTCTGCCCTCAACCGACTCTGGCGACAGGTGCAAGCGAGAAGAGAGACTGAGCAACCTTTGTTTCTCCCCTTTCTCTTTGTCACCTCCAACCAGGATGTGGGGCTGATGACGCGGCAATTATGGCAGAGCGTTGATGAGTTGATTGCCATTCCTATTGAGAAGGTGGAACTGCAAGCTCGGGTCGAGATTCTGTTGCGATCGCGCCGTCTTTCCATTGAATTAGCTAAGGCGAATCAGCAATTACGAAACGAGATTGCCGAACGCCATCAAGCCGAGACCGAACTACGACACAGTGAAGCACAATTTCGTCAATTTACCGAAGCGGCTCCTGATGCGATTATTATCACCCATAAAGATGGACGCATTGTGCTGGTCAACGCTCAAGCTGAAAAAATGTTTGGCTACAAGCGGGAAAATCTGATTGGGCTACCCATTGAAAAATTGCTGCCCGATCGCTTCCGTAAACTACACGCACAACACCGAGCTCAATACAATTCCAACCCTCAAGTCCGTCCTATGGGGGTGGGACTGGATCTATTTGCTCGTCGTCAGGATGGCAGCGAGTTTCCCATAGATGTCAGCCTCAGCCCTATAGAAACCAAAAGTGGGCAGCTGATTACGAGCATTATCCGCGACATCACGGAACGCAAGCAGAGCGAAGCGGAAATTCGGAAGGCGCTGCAAAAAGAACAAGAACTTAACGAACTGAAAACCCGCTTTGTCTCAATGGTTTCTCACGAGTTCCGCAATCCGCTGACGGCTATCTTAGTGTCTGCGGACTTACTCGAACATTACAACCAAAAACTAACTGAGGCGAAAAAATCTCAATATCTTTACCGGATTGAGCAAGCTGCTAAACAGATGACTCATCTATTAGATGATGTACTAGTCATCGGTAGGACAGAAGCGGGGAAATTAGAGTTCCATCCAGAACCGTTGGAGCTTGAAGATTTTTGCCTCGATTTGGTGGAAGGAATAAAACTGGGTACTGGACATCAGCACGAGATTCGTTTTGTTAGTCAATTTCCCTGTCCAGTGGCTTACATGGATAGCAATTTACTCCGACACATTCTCACGAATTTGCTTTCAAATGCTATCAAATATTCACCCGAACACAAGGCAGTTACGTTTAAACTGTTTTGCCAGGATAAAGATGCAATCTTCCACATTCAAGATGAAGGAATTGGAATTTCCCGAGAAGACCAACAACGACTCTTTGAATCATTTCATCGCGGAAACAATGTCGGCAATATTTCTGGTACGGGTCTGGGATTAACCATTGTTAAAAACGCCGTGGATTTACACGGGGGGCAAATTACGGTTGAGAGTGAGGTGGGGGTAGGTACAACGTTTAGCGTTTCAATTCCGTTGAACAACCCCGACCAATTTTCCATCTGAAAGTTGGTCGGTTAGTCAATCGACAAATTGACCGTTTCAAGCTCTAAGCTAATACCAAGTCTCTATGAAGTTGCACTTTATAGAACCCCCGGCTGTCGCCGTCCCCCTTGACTTCGAGGGACTACAGGGGGTCATGAATTAAGTGCATTATTACGGAGAAATGGTATAACGCGCATCAAACATTTGCCCCATGCCCTATGCCCCACCCTTACTGTGATGTTTCATTTGACCGATCTACTTAAACTGACGCGGTAGCAACGCCTACAGCAAAAAACTGTCTAACATTCAACCCTAGTGTGCTGTCAAAACAAACGTGAGTTGCCTATGCTGGATAAAGATAGGCATACAACATAGATATGACCAGTTATCATGATAATCCCGTCAAAATTGCGGTTGTCGGGGATATTCACGATCTGTGGGAAGCAGAGGATGCGATCGCGCTTGAGTATTTGGGCGTTGACCTAGTCCTGTTTGTGGGAGACTTTGGCAATGAGTCGGTGGATGTGGTGCGCAGGATTGCCTCGCTCAACCTTCCTAAAGCTGCCATTATGGGCAATCATGATGCCTGGTACACGGCGTCAGACTGGGGAAGAAAACGGTGTCCTTACGACCGAGACAAGGAAGATTGGGTGCAGCAGCAGTTAGATTTGCTGGGAGATACTCACGTCGGTTACCACTACCTAGATTTCTCCAAGTTTAAGCTTTCTGTTGTGGGGAGTCGTCCGTTTAGTTGGGGTGGAGAAATTTGGAAAAACCAGGAATTTTATCAGCAATGGTACGGTATCAGCAATTTTGAGGAGTCGGCTGAGCGTATTGTCGATGCCGTGCAGAATACAGCTTATGAAACGGTGATTTTTATCGGTCACAATGGCCCCACGGGGTTAGGCGATCGCGCAGAAGACCCCTGTGGCAGAGACTGGCGACCACTGGGTGGGGATTTTGGTGACCCGGATTTTGCAGAAGCGATCGCACGCACCCAGGCGCTAGGTAAAAAAATTCCCCTGGTTACATTTGGTCACATGCATCACTCTTTGCGTCATACCAAAGAGCAATTACGAACTGCATTGGTGACAACGCCAGAGGGAACCGTCTACTTAAATTCTGCTAGTGTCCCCCGCATCATCCAAAAACCAGACGACCGTCTCCGTAACTTTTCTCTAGTTGCCTTGAAGGCAGGTGTAGTTTCCCAAGTTTCTTTAGTGTGGGTGGGAAAAAACTACACAGTTGTGTCTGAGCAGTTGCTTTATCAGCGTCCTGAAGCTATCGGCGTACAATCGGTATCCATTCAGTCGCCATAAGTGTACAGAGCTTGATAATATAGATAAGCCTGGAGAGGTGGCAGAGTGGTCGAATGCGCTCGACTTGAAATCGAGTGACCCGCAAGGGTCCGTGGGTTCGAATCCCACCCTCTCCGTTTAAGATTTTTACCGATGTCTCGACCGAAATTAATGGGATTCAAGCCCAGCGCGTCGCTACTGTATGTAAACCGACCCGAAATTCCGGGATTGCCTGTTTGTTAGAGGGACAATTGTCCTTGTTTCCAGCAAGTGAGATCTGAGATAAAGCCTCGTACGTAGTTTTACGGAGTGCGGAGTAGTTTACGCCATTGATTCGAGGAGTTCTTCGAGGCGGTTCAGCGTCTGGCGAATCCCCATTTTCATGCCTGAGTGAAGATGTCCATCCCGTTGCTCACTTGACTGGTGTTGGATATGGATGTGCAGCGTTGTTTTCCCGTCTTGTTCGGTCAGGGTTAGTGTATTCAGGTGGTCGCTGTTGGCAATCGGTTCGTAGCGTTCAGTGGAAACCAATCGTTCCGGTGGCACAATCTCACGGTACTCTCCTGAGAACTCGTGGTCAGTGCCACTGCTGGAGTCATGCAAGACATAGCGCCAGGTGCCGCCCACGCGCAGGTCGATTTCGCAAACGGTCACGGTCATGCTTGTGCAACCGCCAAACCAGTGCTTTACGTGTTCGGGCTTAGTCCATGCCTCGAAGACAAGTCGGCGTGGGGCATTG
>DATNPV010000260.1:0-11082 GCA_036703055.1 Waterburya sp. | reverse complement strand
TTGGAGACAATGGCGATGCTATTCCAGTTGCGGTGAGCGATCGCTTTTTTGAACAACTCGAATCTAAATTCGGTGACTTCAAGGAAGAGAGACTCATTTCTCACTTTACCTTTGATAAAGACTGGGAAACCTGGGAAATGCACCCAGCCGGAGAAGAGTTCGTGTGTCTGCTTTCAGGTCGGGTCGATTTGCTTGTGGAGCAAGATAGAGTTGAGAATGCGGTGCAACTGAGTACATTAGGGTCGTATGTGCTTGTGCCGCGTGGTATGTGGCATACTGCCAGAGCCCAAACACCAAGTTCAATGTTGTTTATTACTCCCAGCGAAGGAACTCATACCTGATCGCGTTGATATGTCGTTATGCAAAAACAAGCAACAGATGCAATAGACCTGGATGCCTATTTTCAACGAATTGGCTACAGTGGCGACCGCACGCCGACACTCAGAACTCTCCAGTCAATTCACCAGCACCATGCAGAAGCGATAGCGTTCGAGAACCTCAATCCATTTCTCAAACAATCCGTTCCCCTAGACCTAAAATCCTTACAGCAAAAGTTGATCTACGAGGGTCGGGGTGGCTATTGTTTTGAGCAGAACCTACTGTTCCGGTCAGTCCTGATCGCTGTTGGCTTTCAGGTCACAAATCTGGCAGCTCGTGTATTGTTTAATCTTCCCGAAGGGAGAATCACTCCTCGCAGTCATATGTTGCTCCAGGTGGATATTGACGGGGAGAAATACATTGCAGATGTTGGATTTGGAGGATTAACGCTTACTGCACCGTTGTCTCTTACACCGGACATTGAGCAGAGTACACCCCATGAACCGTTTCGATTGATCGCAACTGACCACACCTATATCATGCAGGCATACATCGCTCAGGAGTGGAAATCTCTTTACCGTTTCGATCTTCAAGAGCAACAACTCCCGGATTATGAGGTGAGCAATTGGTATGTTTCCACCCATCCCAACTCATTGTTTGTTACTACACTCATTGCAGCTAGACCTGATTCAGATTGTCGATACGCGTTGCGAAATAACCAGTTGACAACGCATTACCTGGACGGTCGAACAGAACGGCGTGTACTGAGTACGGTAACAGAGTTACGTACTGCACTGGAGGATGTATTTCGTTTGCACTTACCCGCGATCGCTAATCTTGAGAGTGTCTTGCAATAGCTAGTGCAGCAAATCAATTGATGGCTACTTCACCAGGGGGTAGAACTAGAGGAGGTTTAGATGACGAATCAGATTCTTAAGGGTAAAGTTGCCCTGGTTGCTGGAGCCACTCGCGGAGCAGGACGCGGCATTGCCGTTGAATTGGGTGCGGCTGGAGCAACGGTTTATGTCACGGGACGCACTACACGTACTCAAGGCTCCGAGTACAACCGTCCTGAAACGATCGAAGAAACCGCAGAATTAGTGAACCAGGCTGGTGGGCAGGGAATCGCGGTTCAAGTGGATCATTTAGCCCCAGAACAAGTGCAGGCGCTAGTCGCTCGTGTTGAGCAAGAACAAGATCGTCTGGATATTCTAGTCAATGATATTTGGGGCGCAGAATACCTGGCACAGTGGAATACGCCTGTGTGGAAGCACTCGCTCAACGGAGGGCTGCGGATGCTACGACTGGCGATCGACACCCACATCATTACCAGTCATTTCGCGCTGCCGCTTTTAATCAAGAATCCGGGCGGATTGGTGGTCGAAATTACGGATGGTACGGCTGAATATAACGACAAAAACTATCGATTGTCACTGTTCTACGACCTGGCTAAAACGTCTGTTATTCGCATGGCATGGGCACTGGCGCAAGAGCTTGAACCTCATCACTGTACTGCTGTTGCGCTCACTCCCGGCTGGATGCGATCAGAAATTATGCTAGAGCATTTTGGGGTCACTGAAGCCAACTGGCGTGACGCAACGGCGAAGGAACCGCACTTTGTCATCTCCGAAACACCTCATTATGTCGGGCGTGCCGTCGCTCACTTAGCTGGAGATCCTCAGGTGGCTCGTTGGAATGGTGAGTCACTTTCGAGTGGTCAACTGGCTCATGTTTATGGCTTTACCGATCTGGATGGTTCTCAGCCTGATGCATGGCGCTATATTCGTGAAGTGCAGGAGGTTGGTAAACCTGCCGATGCAACCGGATACCGATGAGGCGACCAGCTCAACACTGATCGGAGGCTCTCTTAAATCATTTCCCATTCATGAGAATTCTTCAAAAACCTCCGCGTACCTCTGAGATCTGGAGCGTTAAAACAATAAGATTCCAATGCAAACAGATTCGATATCACGCGTGGAGATAAATTGGCGATCGCACAAATACCATCAGGTGGTTGCCGCATCGCGCAAGGAATAAACCCAGACGATCGCGTGGAGTTGCCGCAGTTTGAAGTATGGCTCTAGCGTCCCCAAATCGGGAGCATATCTTATTTTCGATGCAGGCTATCTCGCCCCAAACCTAGGCTAGCAAAGAGTTTGCGGCACTTTACCCTATTATTCTCTCATGAGAGTAACACAAGAGCGATATAGTCATTCTAGTGCCTGTCTGACAAACTTAACTCAGCTCATGACACTCATCAGGAGAGAGTTCTATGATTGCCCTATCTGGAATTGCTATCCGAAGCAAAATCTATGAGAGTTCAGCATCTTTGGTGTATCGGGGTATCAGAACGCAAGATCAGCGAGTGATCGTCGTAAAAATGCTCAAGCAAGATTATCCCTCTCTCCAAGAATTGACCTGCTACAGACAGGAATATGAAATTACCCGTTCCCTCAAAGAGGAAGGCGTTGTCAAGGCATACAGCCAGCACGAGTATCAACGCACTCTTGTCATTCTCTTAGAAGACTTTGGCGGAGAGTCTCTAGAGCAATGGATGCAAAAGCGCTCAGGCTTCTGCCCCATGCCCTTATCCACGTTTCTGGGACTTGCCATCGACATCACAGATATTCTGGGCAGAATTCATGCCGCCAATGTTATTCATAAAGATATAAACCCTGGAAACATTGTCCTCAATCCGGATACTGGCGTTGTTAAAATTATTGACTTTGGGATTGCTACTCAATTTAAGCGCACGAATCCAACGTTCAAAAGCCCTCATCTTTTAGAAGGGACACTCGCCTACCTGTCTCCCGAGCAAACAGGGCGCATGAACCGTTTGCTCGATTACCGCACCGATTTTTACTCGCTCGGTGTGACGTTCTATGAACTGCTAACCGGACACCTACCGTTTGCAACAACGGACATCCTTGAGCTAGTCCATTGTCATATTGCCAAACAGCCTGTGCCGCCTCATCAACTGAATGCAACGATTCCGAAAGTAGTTTCAGATATCATTTTGAAACTAATGGCGAAAAATGCGGAGGAGCGCTATCAAAGTGCTTGGGGAATCAAAGCGGATTTAGAAATCTGTACTCGCCAATTACCAGAAATCGGTCAAATTGATAGCATTCAACTGGGTCTTCAAGACGTTTGGGAACGGTTTCAAATTCCACAAAAATTGTATGGACGGGATCAGGAAGTTGCAATGTTACTGGCGGCTTTCGCTCGCGTAGCGTGTCCAGAGGACAATCGCGTCGCTTCTTTACAAAACAATTCAGAAAGGAGTTGCCAGAGAGAACAAACCGGCAACCCAAGATTCAAGGTCGAAATGATGTTGGTATCTGGCTACGCTGGAATTGGGAAATCAGCGTTAGTGCAGGAACTCTATAAACCCATCACAGCCAAGCGCGGCTATTTTGTCTCTGGTAAGTTTGACCAATTTGGGCGCAATATTCCCTACAGCGCGATCGCCCATGCCCTGCAAAAATTGGTGCAACAACTGCTGGGTGAACCCGACGAGCAGTTGCAACAGTGGCGATCGCGCCTGCTGACGGCTTTGGGAAGCAACGGACAACTCATCATTGATGTCATCCCCGAAGTTGAATTGATTATTGGCAAGCAACCGCCCGTAGCGGAAGTTGGAGCAACTGAAGCTCAAAATCGCTTCAATCGAATCTTTCAGAAATTCGTGCGGGTGTTTTGTTCAAAGGAACATCCGCTTGCGATCTTCTTAGATGATTTGCAGTGGATAGACTCAGCAACGCTTAAGTTAATCGAACTGATGCTGTTGGATGAGCAAACCCAATCTCTATTTTTGATTGGAGCCTATCGAGATAATGAAGTAAATTCAACGCATCCATTGGTATTAACGCTCTCGAGACTGCGAAAACAAGGGGCAGTGCTTCAGGAGATTGTCTTGACACCCTTAACGCTGGAGCAGTTGAGTCAGTTGATTGCCGAGACGCTGCATCAGAGTGCAGACACCGTTCGTTCCTTAGCTGAGTTGGTGTTGCGTAAAACTGAGGGCAATCCCTTCTTTGTCAACGAATTTTTGAGAATGCTGTATGGCGAAAATCTGTTGACCTTTGACCCCCCTCAATCCCCCCGAACTCCGGGGGGAAGTAAAGGGGGGTGGCAGTGGGATATTGCTCAAATTAAAGCCCAAGCTATTACCGATAATGTGGTGGAGTTGCTGCTTCGCAAGTTGAAGAAACTACCAGAGAACACACAGCGAATTCTCCGCTTAGCCGCTTGTATGGGGGCTGAGTTTAATTTAGATACGTTAGCGATCGTTTGGGAGCAACCTCCTAAAGCCGTTTCTCTAGATTTACTGGCAGCGATACAAGCTGGATTAATTCAACCCCTATCTGAATTAGACGAAAACTTGTTAGTTCAAGAGTATAGGTTTTTGCACGATCGCGTACAGCAAGCGGCATACGCCTTAATCGATGAGTCGCACAAACAGGTGGTTCATCTCCAAATTGGTCACAATTTACTTGAAAAAACGTTACCAGAGCGGCTATCAGAGCGGTTGTTTGAAATTGTGGATCATCTTAATCATGGGGGTGAATTGGTCACTGATCAAGCAGAACGAAATGAAATTGCCAAACTTAATTTATTGGCAGGTCAGAAAGCCAAGGCAGCGATCGCCCATACTATGGCTAAAAAATATTTAGCGACAGGGAGAGCATGGCTGGCAGCTGCTAGCTGGAAAACAAACTATGAGTTGACACTAGATTTATATTTAGAAACAACAGAAGTCGAGTACTTGTGTGGGGGTTTTGAGCAGGTAGAATGCTGGGTAGCGCTCGTTCTACAAGAAGCCAAAACTGTTCTCGACATCGTAAAAGTTTACGAAGTCAAAATTCAAACATACATCGCACAGAACCAGCTATTAGAAGCAATCAACACTGGATTGCAAGTTTTGCAGCAGATGGGGATCAGTTTTCCCGAAAAGCTAAGTCAGTCAGATCTTCAACTTGAACTAGACAAAATCATATCCCACTTTGACAAGAAACCGATCCAGGACTTGATCCAATTGCCAGAAATGGCTGAACCAGAGAAGCTAGCAGCAATGCGAATCCTATCAAGGATAACGCTCGCTGCTTATCATGCGGCTCCTGATTTGGTGCCTCTACTTGTGTTTAAACAGGTCAACTTGTCAATCCAGTATGGCAATACGTTTGTGTCTCCCTTTGCCTATGCCAACTTTGGGTTAATTCTCTGTGGGCTGGTCGGAAACATTGAGGCTGGCTACGAGTTTGGGCAGCTTGCATTAAGGCTGTTAGCCCATCTGAAAATCCATTCACTTAAAGCTAGAACATTGTTCACAGTAACTAACTTCATCATCCACTGGAAAGAGCATGTTAGGGAAACATCGAAGCCATTCCTGGAAGCCTATCAAACTGGGCTGGAAACTGGAGATTTAGAGTTTGCTGCCTATTGCGCTTTCACTTATTGCCTCCAATTCTTTCTTGTTGGAAAGGAACTTGTAGAGGTTGAACACGAGATGGCAACATACTGTGAAGCAATCCGTCAAATTAAACAGACAACATCACTCACTTGGACTCAAATATTTCAGCAGTCTGTCTTAAATTTGATGAGATGCTCGGTCAATCCCTCCCGTCTCGTTGGCGAATTCTACAATGAGAATAGACTGCCACACCATGAAATAAATGCTGTCATACTCTTTTTGGTATATCTTAATAAACTTATCCTATGCTATCTATTTTCTGAGTATGCTCAGGCATCTGAGAACGCTGCCATAGCGGAAAGTTATGTGATCCGCATCATGGCGACACCCCTTGTTCCTTTGTACTACTTCTATAATGCTCTGGCAAGACTCGCAACATACGCCGGAAGCAGCGCTCAGGAGCAGAATGAAATTCTCAAAAAAATTGCGGTTATACAGGAAAAAATGAAGCAATGGGCACATTACGCGCCCATGAATTATTTGCACAAATATCATCTAGTTGAGGCAGAGAAAGCACGAATTTTGGGTCAGTGGTTTGAGGCAGAAGAGTTTTACGAGCAAGCCATTCAAGGTGCCAGAGATAATGAGTATCTTCAAGAAGAAGCATTAGCTTATGAATTAGCGGCCAAATTCTACCTGTCTCGTGGCAGGCAAAAATTTGCCCAAACCTATATGAAAGAGGCACACTACTGCTACGAGAGCTGGGGAGCAACGGCAAAAGTCAAAGATTTAGAAGCTCGCTATCCACAGTTCTTTCCTCAGTCGTCAGACACGACTAACACGCCAATCCGTGCTACTTCTGGAACCACCTCTAATAGTTCACACATCGCTTTCGATTTAACGGCAGTAATGAAGGCATCACAGGCGATTTCGAGCGAAATTGAACTGGATCAGCTGCTTCGTTCCTTGATGCAGATCTTAATCGAGAATGCTGGCGCACAAACTGGATGTTTGCTTTTGGAAAACGCTGGAGAATGGGTAATTGAGGCTTCTTGTGAACTTAGTGATGGCAATAATGTCTGTGCTACGCGAGTGTTGCAATCGATTTCAACGGTAAATCGCTTGCCCGAATCAATTATCCAGTATGTGATTCGGACTCATGAACCTGTCATCTTAAATAATGCAGCTCGTGAAGGTAATTTTATCAATGAGCCATACATTCAGCACAACCAAACACAATCACTGCTCTGCTTGCCCCTGCTGAATCAAAGTAAGCTTGTTGGCGTGTTGTATCTAGAAAATCAATTAGCGGCTGGGGCGTTTACACCCGATCAATCGCAAGTGTTGAATCTGTTATCAACTCAGGCAGCGATTGCCATTGAAAATGCCAGACTCTACTCAAAGCTACGCGCTAGCGAAAGTAGAATGAAACAGTTTCTAGAAGCGGTTCCGGTAGGCATTGGAGTCTTGGATGCGGCGGGTCGCACGTATTACGTTAATCAACGAGGAATTCAGCTCACGGGCAAAGGGATTGACCCTTCTGTGGAGCCGGATCAAATTCCAGAGGTCTATCAATTTTATCGGGCGGGAACAAATCAAAACTATCCAACTGAGAACTTACCAATCATTCGGGCGTTAAGCGGCGAACGCACCACGGTTGATGATCTGGAAATTCACCAAAACAACGCAACCATTCCAGTCGAGGTCTGGGGAACTCCTATCTTTGACGAACAGGGCAATGTAGTTTATGCGATCGCAGCCTTTCAAGACATCACTGAGCGCAAACAAGCAGAGAAACTGCTAGCCGACTATAACCGAACATTGGAACAACGAGTAATTGATCGGACTTCGCTGCTTTCACAGGAGATTGAAGAGCGCCAACGAATTGAAAACGCCCTGCGGCAGAGTGAAGAGCAACGCAGACTGACAATGGACTTCACCCACATCGGCAGTTGGAACTGGAATATCGTGGAGGATACAGTAGATTGGAACGATAACCACGCCCGATTGCTGGGGTTAGTCCCAGGTGAAGTTAAGAGCAGCTATCAGGCATGGCGCGATCGCGTTCATCCAGCAGATATTCATCGGATTGAGCAAGCTGTTACAGCAGCTCTAGCAACTCATACCGATTTTGAAGCTGAATATCGAGCGATCTACCCAGATGGTAGCATTCACTGGTTGGTTGGCAGAGGTCGAGGCATTTATAACGCAGCCGGACAACCTGTGCAAATGTTAGGTGTGATTCTTGATATTAGCGAACAGCGAAACGCTGCACTGCGTGAACGCAAACGTGCAGAAGCCGCCTCAATTCTGGAAGAACGCAACCGCATGGCGCGAGAAATTCACGATACGCTGGCACAGTCCTTCACCGGCATTATCATTCACGCTAGATCTGCTGCTAGTAAGATAACGGTAGACCCAGAAAAAGCTCAAGCTTACCTAGCTCAAGTACAGAACTTAGCCCGAACTGGACTGGCAGAGGCACGCCGCTCTGTAGAGGCGTTGCGCCGTCCATGCTTATTAGAAAATAACGATCTGCTCAGCGCTTTCAAGCATCTAACAACCCAGCTAGAATCATCCACAGGTACGATAATTATGTGTGAAGCGATCGGTATCCCCTATCCGCTACCCTCTGAGGTGGAGAATAATCTGCTCAGAATTGGACAAGAGGCATTGACTAATGCACTAAAGTATGCTCATGCAACTGAAATTCGCGTTGAACTAATCTATCAGTCTACGCAGTGCATATTACGAATCAAGGACGATGGACAAGGATTTAGCGTTGATCGTTCTTCTAGTCACAATGGTTTTGGTTTATTAGGGATGGCAGAACGGGCCGATCGCATTGGGGCACAGCTCCAGATCCAGAGTACCCCTGGACAAGGGACAGAAATCGTGGTGTCCGTGAATCAGGAACAGCTATCATGAGCCAACCCAATGCTATTCGTGTTCTGGTTGTAGACGATCACCCGGTTGTGCGTCAGGGCTTGGTTACGATGCTGGAAGAAGCGCCAGATATTCTTGTAGTTGAACAAGCTGAGAATGGTCGTGAGGCACTCGCCGTCTTTCGTCAACAGCAGCCAGATGTGACTTTAATGGACTTACGAATGCCCCAAATGGATGGAGTCGCTGCCATTACTGCCATCTGCGCCGAGTTTCCTGCCGCTCGGATCATTGTGTTGACAACCTACGATGGCGATGAAGAAATTTATCAAGGATTGCGAGCAGGAGCCCAAGGGTATTTACTCAAGGATGCCGAGCCACAAGAATTGCTGAGCGCTATTCGCGCCGTTCACAAAGGACAGAAGCACATTCCACCCCAGGTAGGTGCCAAACTCTTAGAGCGCATGACGAGTCCAGAATTGAGCGATCGCGAGTTAGAGGTGCTTCAACTGATTACAACGGGCAAGAGTACCCAAGCCATTAGTAAGGCTCTACATATTACTGAACGCACGGTCAATTTTCATATCAATCATATTTTAAGCAAGCTGGGCGTAGAGGATCGCACTCAGGCCGTGATCGTTGCGTTAAGGCGAGGCATTGTTAGCTTGTAGCTTGACAGTCTCCGTCCTTCTATAACGGGGATTGAATCCGATTAATTTCGGTCATACCTGTCAGATTTATCAGCTTATCTTCTGAAGTTTTTCTCAGCGACAAAATCGACAAAACTCTCTAAATTGAGATTATGCAACAGATAACAGAGCGGCATTGGTCTACTTAATTGTGAAAGAGGTTTCATAGCAATCATCTGTCTCTACCTGCTGCACTCCTTTCCTGAGAGGTGCTCTCATGAGTCTCGGTGATTATAATCGGTTGCTTGTGCCGATTTTAGAACAAGACCATATTCAGGGTAGGGTGAGTACTTCAGTAGCACTCGTTGAATATGGTGACTATCAATGTCCCACTTGTGGCGAAGCTTACCAATTAATCAAGGCTATCCAGCAACAAGTCAATGATTTGTGTTTTGTATTTCGCCACTTTCCACAGCCGCAAACACATCCTTATGCTCAACGGGCGGCTGAAACGGCCGAAGCGGCAGCCGCCCAAGGTAAGTTCTGGCAGATGCATGACATGCTGTTTACCCATCAACAAGCGTTAGGAAACGATTATCTTGTGGAGTATGCCAATAATCTAGAACTCGATATTCCCCAATTTCTGCAAGATATATCCACGCAAGTACATATCGATCGCATCAATCAAGATATCGAAAGTGGATTACACAGTGGAGTAACGGCTGCCCCAGCACTGTTTATTAATGGAATTCGATATACCAGTCGCTGGAACATTGAGCCGTTGATGGCAGCTATTAGTCACTGCAAGTAATTAATGTTTCTGGTCTTTAACCCTAACTAAAAATGAGAGGGTAAGCAGCTATGCAAAGAAAAACCAGTTTTGAAAGTAAAGGTCTTCATTGTTCCGTCACGTTTTACACTCCAGATCGAGTCGCATCCGGCGAGCGCTGTCCGGCCATTGTCATGGCTCATGGTATTGGCTTAACCAAAGAGATGGGACTGCCGCAGTTTGCTGAACTCTTCGTTCAAGCTGGGTTCGTCGTCTCGCTGTTCGATTATCGCTACCAGGGTGCCAGTGAGGGAGAGCCTCGTGGGCAAATGCTCCCGACCGAGCAGCATGAGGACTTCCGCAATGCTATCACTTGGACTCAACTCCAAAGTGAAGTTGACCCCAATCGCATCGGTCTGTGGGGCTTCTCCTATAGCGGCGGTCACGCGATGCATCTGGCGGCATTCGATCCGCGCGTGAAAGCGATCGTGGCACAGATGCCTACAGTGAATGCGTTTCTCATCTCCCGCCGCGTAGCCTCCCCACTTGAACTGGAAGAACTCAGGAAGATGGTTTCACTGGACCGGATAAAACGGTATCAAACCGGAGAGGTGAGCTACCTCCCGTTGGTTGCCCCACCCGGTCAACCCTGCTTCCTGGCGACACCCGACGCATTCAATTGGGTTGAATCGGCCAAGAGCGCCAGCGAAGGAAGATGGGAGAATCGAATCTTCTTTGAATCGATTGAACACTGCCTCTCTTACGAACCAGCTCCTCACCTCGAGGCGATCTTTCCCACCCCGGTATGCCTGATTACGGGCGAGAAGGACTTTCTTTCACCGGCCGACTTGACCGCCGATGTTCATGCGCGTGCGATGGAGCCGAAGTCTCTCACAATTTTGAAGGGCGGACACTTTGACGGCTTCCAAGGAGAGGGCTTTGAGATTGCCAGTACAACTGCCTTGAAATGGTTTGAGAAATATTTGAAGTAGGGATGACAGAACTCGACCTACAAAGCAGGCGATGCTCCGTTCGCGTAGTGTTCCGCAGGAAAGGAGCCGCCCAAAGGG
>DATNPV010000294.1:0-10282 GCA_036703055.1 Waterburya sp. | reverse complement strand
CTTTGAACTTCTCAAATTTATTTTGGCTAGCTGCTGGCTTGGTTGCGCTTGTCATAAGTTTATCCTCAGTGCGTAGCACTCCAATGCCCGGAAGCTTTCTAGAGCGCTGACTCGATTGCTCGTTGCACATAAGGTTATTTGTGCTTGATGGTAGAATTTGTATATTAAGTTACTAAATGTTTCAATTCATGAAGAAATTGCATACTTTACATGCAATTTGTACATAAAGCTCTTGCTGATTCAGAAATTTTTCCTCCTGAAGGTTGATGTCATTAAAGCTTCAATGGCAGGCAGGTAGGAAAAGCTAGCATTTCTTACCTTCAGTCGATAACCCAGCCTAAAACAGGCCGATAATTCATTAATTTTTGTTATGCAACGAAGAGAATCAGCCTTGGCTTATGGGAATGGATGACTAGATATCAAGACGCAGAATTGATGAGCTGCTCCAACTGCTGAGCTAGAATAGGTTCTGGCACTCTGCCAACTAAGGTTTTGGCTAGCTTGTGGTCTGACCTAATAAAGAAAAATTGGGGCACTCCCTTAACTTGAAAGGGTTGAATCAGTTGGCTTCCTTGTGGAGCATCAACATTGAGCATGACAAAGTTAATTTGTGTGCCGTACTTCTGATGAAAGCGACTCACGCTGGGAGCTAAGGACTGACAAGTGGTACACCAGTCTGCGTAGAATTCGATCAGGGTGGCTTTACCATTGCTCAGGGCTGTTTGGTAAGGAACGGATTGTTGTGCCATTTCTCTAAGAGCCGTCAACCCAGTTAAAGATGATGGCATAGCGACGGCTGGCTTGCAAGCAACCAGGAATAAACAAAGAACACTCAGCAGTAGAATACTCAGTCTTGCTAATGGATACACTTGCCGTTTCGCTGCTTGCCCTGTCATTGGAGTCGGTAACCGATTCATTCTTATCATAAGCTGAACACTTGGCTTTGCTGTGAATTAGTCGTTTGGTGGGTGAGTGTCACTTAGGAAAGTGTCACTGACCTTCTTCCTGATCAGGATTTAAAAGGGATATTGTGTAGTCGTGTGAGGAGTAAAGTTAAAACGAAAAAGCGCTTGGGGTCGAAACACGGCAAGACTCCCAAGCGCTTTTTCATTGCCTTTCAGTCTTCAGCAAACGCCCTATTGTTACGATTCACTGATACAGGAAGCTGGAAGTCGTGCGAAAATCCGGTCAGTGAGGTAAATAATGTTTTTAGGAGTCCAAAAATCACTCAGCGACAAGGCTTGTAGCAAAACAACATGGCACAGTTCACCACGGATGAAGTACTGGCAAAACTTCAGCAATGGCAACAAAAGTAATGGAGCTGTGAATGTCTCTCGTTGAAAGGTCAATACTACAGAATGCTGAAGATTTTAGAAAACGCGACGGCGGCTGAGCAGCAAAAGAATTGGTCATTGGTTAATCAATGCTTGCACCAACTGCCTTTGGAGAAACGCGCTGCCAAGTCGATACCCTTGGAAGAGGGTGATTTCCAGCAAGCCCTAGACTTAGCCTTGCATGTTCTGGAAGCTGGAGACTTTCAGGAACGCTGGGAAGTGGCGAAAGTGTTTCCAAAGCTGGGAGAACGAGCGATCTCGCCTTTAATGAAAACCCTCGAAGACGACGAGGCGGAGTTGGAAGTGCGCTGGTTTGCCGGTCGCATCTTGGCAGAATTTAATCATCCTATTGTAATTAGCACATTGCTCAATTTACTCCAAACTACCGAGGATGAAGACTTAGCAGAAATGGCGGCTACGGCTCTCTCCAATTTCGGAGATTCAGCAGTTGACGCCTTGGCTAGTCTATTAGCCAATCCAGAGACACGATTGTTGGCAACGACTGCACTCTCCCAAATTCGCCGCCCGGAAACTGTTGAACCATTGCTGAGTGTTGTTTACGACGCCGAAGTGGCAGTACGTTCCACGGCTATTGAAGCACTGAGTAGTTTCCATGACTCCAGAATTCCACTCGTCCTGCTTGAGGCTTTGAATGATCGTGCAGCCGCCGTGAGGAAGGAAGCGGTGATGGGATTGAGCTTGCGGCCTGATCTATGGCATGAATTGGACTTGCTCAATCGACTGAAACCACTGCTTTATGATTTTAATCGAGATGTTTGCCAGAAAGCTGCGATCGCATTAGGACGTTCGGGAACAGATGAAGCCGCTGTTGCCTTATTCGAGGTACTCAAATCACCCGCTACACCTGCGGCTTTACAAATCGATTTCGTCCGCGCGTTGGGCTGGGTGGGAACGGCTAAAACGTTAGACTATCTACAGCAGGCATTAACTATTGTATCCGTGGAATGTGTTCTGGAAATTGTCAGAGTGCTGGGACGTGTCAAACAGCCAGTTCTTAAGACAAAAGCAGCTCAGATTCTCCTCGATTTTTTCCGCTCACAACACCCACTGAGTCAGTCAGTCATCATCAAACAAAGTTTAGCCCAGGCATGGGGTCAGTTGGGAGAAAGTTGTGCCGCTGATGCCTTAGTAGAGCTATTGGCAGACTCAAACGATAGTGTTAGATGGCACGTGATCGCCGCACTCAAAAACTTCCCCAGGGTTCATCAGCAGTTACAGCAACTGGCGGCTGACGAACACCTAACACCCGCATTAAAGGAAGGAGTTGCGATCGCGTTAGCAGAATGGACAGTATAGGAATGGGTTAGCAAGTTGCAAGTTAGCAGGTTATAGATTGAAACTTCCAACGTTCAACCTTCAACCTTTAACTGATTAAGCGTGATGAACTAACTTCCAGCTTACGAGTAATAAGATCGAGTAAATGACAAATCGCAGCCCACGTTGAGGAATAGCCTTGCAGAGTTTGGCACCTACGAGTACTCCTGGTACGGTTCCCAGCCAAATGGGTATGACCAAACTCCAGTCCACAGTTCCTAAGCTGAGGTGTCCGAGGGAGGTACAACTTAACAAAATTGCTGCCTGTGAAATATCTGTACCCACCAACTTCCGAGCATCCAGGCGGAAAAAAGCAATCAGCACCAGTGCAAACAGCGAACCGGAAGCCACGCTTGTCAGGCTCACCAGACAGCCTAACACGGCTCCCACACCGAGCGTCTTGATCTGACCCGACCGAGTTTTCAAATCAAATTTGGGCAGCGCAGGTAACTTGATCTTGGGGAAAAACGTCTTCAGCAACAGTTGTGCCAGCGCCAAAATGGTGACACACAACATGAGTATTCCCAGCAAGTACAGCAGGATGTAATCGAGGTTACGAGCTCCAGTATGTTTAATAAAGTGTAAAATCCCTATCCCAACAAATGCCCCAGGAACGCTCCCCAATGCCAGCCATTTGACCACGTTCAAGTCAAGCGTTTTTTGCTGCCAGTGCTTAAAGCCGCCGATCACCTTCATCAAGGTGGCAGCTACTACATCAGAGCTAACTGCGATCGAAGGTGGAACTTGAAACAGGAAAATTAACATTGGGGTGATGAGCGATGCTCCACCCACTCCCGTTAATCCAACAACGATGCCAACGAAGAAACTGAGGAGCGGTAGTAAGAGGTAGTGCATAGGGCTGTCTGAAGAAAGGGTGTTTACCTGCGAAAACTTTTAGTGGAGATCAGCTTGGGTTCTAAGGCTCAAACCCACTCATGTGGGTGAGCAGTTGGTAAGTGATAGACCAAACTTTTTTTCGCCAGTTCACGCGCTTCTCTCCTTGACAAAAGCTTTAGTGGATTTAAACTACGGTAAATCTATCGACTTAGTGTTCAAACAATAATTAGCATCATATTCGGCTTTCTGGCGAATTGGCAAGAGTTGGGGGAACTTTATCAACTCTTGTCATTGCTTCGCCAGAAACTTTATCGAGTCTTTAATTTGTTATTGAAGTAAAATGCTGCTTGAGCCAATGGGGTACAAATCCCTTGTGTGGAATGGGTGATTCAAGGGAATGAAAACGGCAAAGCAGGGACTGGTTCATCAATCCCCAAAAATGGTATAATTCCGTGCCATTTAGAGACCGTTAAAAAGCAACCCCGATCAGAAATTCATTTCTCTCTTTTCATTTCTTGGAAAAATAGTTAAAAAATTTGTCCAAAATTATATCCTTAACCAATTTTATCCCTTGACTGATTCCTGAAGTTTTGGGAGCGAGTATGTAGATAGAGAAAATTAAACGTAAAGTGGGCACTGCCTAGAACTGTTTGGGACGCGAGTTACACAAGTTTTAGTAAGCAATGCCCACCCTACAAGTAAGCTGAGTTTATCTAAGCCTGTCTACTTATCACTTTTGATAGGCTTTGACAAATTTATTTATATCTAGGAATTTTATACCGTCATCACCCACAATCATGGGCAGTTTTCCATTCCATTTTTCTATTGCTTGCTTTTCCAGTATCTCTGGAGTTAGGGTTGTACGTATTAATTGGTACGCCTCAGCTTCTCCTCTGGCTAGATTCACCTTAGTCTCTGCCTCTTTTAATGCCTTCAGCGCTACAAATCCTGCTCGTTTGGCCTGCTGTTCAGCAATTTGTTTGGTTTCTACTGCCTCGGTAAATTGCTCTGAGAAGTGAACGTGAACTAAGGAGATATCATCTACTCTTATGTGATAGCTTCCTAAGCGTGTACTCAGAGCATCATCTACCTTAGCTTTTACTTCTCCCCGCTTGGTAATAATCTCTTCAGCAGTATACTCTGCCATTACAGCTTTGAGTACTTCTTCAACCGCTGGATGGATAATTCGCTCCATAACATCCTTCTCATTTCCAATTTGTTGAAAAATTACCTGGGCTTCCTCTGGAATAATATGCCAGTTGAGTGCTACATCGGTGAAAACTTCCTGAAGATCTTTTGAAGAAGCTTCAGCAGAAATATCTTGCTTTTGAACTCGGACACTCAATTTTTGTACAGTATTGGCGAAGGGAATAACAAGGTGCAGTCCCTCTCCTAATACCCTTTCTTGGACTTGACCAAATTCCATGACTACTCCTCTTTCTCCTGCATTGACAATCACAAAAGGAGAAAAAATAATAGCCCCTATGGTTAAAATTAAAATGAGCCTAATGGCTCTATAGAGTTCTTTTTTGGTTATCATACTAAATCTTAATTTCGAGTAGAATAAAATGATACGTATTAAATAACTATTATTGCTTATTTAGTTAAAAATTCTAAATAGCTGCTTTCCTTAGCGCTAGATACACAATAAATTTGGCAAAGCTAAGAATACCAGTACACTTTGTCTTACTTGCTTTTCTCCTAATTAGTCACGGCTTAAATACAGAGAATGCTGTATAGAACTATACTAAAAAAGCCTCAAGAAAAAATCTACGATTCTTGCTCAAGGCTCAATCTCGAAATATAGACAACGCTGCAATATCTGGTTCTACGTCTGACAAAGTAGAAATTCGCGATTCACGGAACACCTGATAAGAGTACCGTTAGATGCGGTGATTGCAGTAACTACGATTTCCTTGAGAAATGAGTAATTTCCATCAAACACCGGGGAAAAGGTTAGGAGTCTCCAAAATTTTAAACTGAATCAACACCAAAATTAAAAGCGTATAGACAGCCGAGGAAACTAAACCCGTCAATAACTCTTTTTTTAAGTTACGTTCTTTGGATTGCTCTTTAAAAACATCCCCAGCCCCTACTTGCATCAAGAGAATTCCTAAAATATTAGAAAGCCAGTATCCTGCGATGGTACCGGGTAAAAATAAATTGGGAGAAAGCCAACTACAGACATACCCCAATAAATACGCAATGGGGAGATTGAAAAACAGATCATTCCAAAACGATAGGGGTGACAGCAGAAATCCAAGGATTAAAAGGAATCCGCCTCTGAGTTTTTTAAACAGGGCTGCTATATCAAAGCCCTCTTGAGCTGGTTGTGGTGATGGCTCATGAGTCACTTGCTCTACGAAGTTCAGCTCGTCACAAACTTTTTGAGCGTTTTCCATAATTGCCTAGTATTCCGATACACTTACCGTAGTTTATTCGTGATACCGAGTAAATGTCTAGTCCTGTGGTGAACATTTTTGTCCGAGGGCTACTGTTGCTGAGCAAAAACCCAAGAATTTCTCCTGATCAGGAGAGATTCTTGGGAATTAAAGAATTGACTGGTTAGACTTGTGGATTGGGTGCTAGCGCTCTTTCCAAGCTACAAAAGTAAGCCCTCTGCCCTCTGCCTTGGAGCCTTCTGCCACATTTGTCTTAAAGTGCAGGTTATGAAATTTTAGAATGTTCAGGAAGCAGACAGTAGCGCTCTCAATCCTAGCAGTAGGCTGAATGTTCCTCTTTCGTACATGATGAAAAGACCTAAGCCAATCAGCACGAAAGGGACAATAGCATGACCATATCGACTCAAAACTTGAGCAATGGTAGGTTGACGAGTTAAGCGATAGGCAATAATACACCAAACTCCGACCATGAGAAAAAATACGCTGAGAATGACTCCCAACCTAAAAAGGTTACTCCCAGCGAAGATAGGAATGTAAATGCTAATATTGTCACCCCCATTAGCAACGGTTACCGCTGCCACTTTATAAGTCTGAGGAGAGAAAACACTAGCCAAAAAAGATTTCTTCGGATTGCTGGATAAGGAAGACTCAAACTCATGGGTTACCGTCTGCACTTGTTCTGAATCTTGTTGCCGATTCACCAGCTGCTTGATTCCAATAGCAATAGGGAGAAGTCCCAATAACCCAATCCACTCACGTGAAACAATCAAGCCCCCAAAAAATCCGGGCAAGCTGGCGATGATGAGAAATGTAAAACCTAGGTACTGACCAAAAACGATATGACGACGCCGGAAGTTAGCATCAATTTGGGCGAAAAACAGCAACAGAATAACGATGTCATCGATATTGGTTGCTGCGAAAGCAGTTATTCCTTCTGTGATGGCTGTCCCAATTTCATGCATTAGGGGTAATTGATAATGGTTAATACCATTTGGGATTTTGGATTTTGAAAGTCCTGCCAGTAGGTAGTTTCAGAAATTCAAATGTGCCAAGTTTCAACCCAATTGGTATAACGGGTGATCAGTCGGGTAATGGAGCAGAGGCTTTGCTAGTTAACCAGCACCAATTACCGACTACCAATTACCCATTACCTATTTTGAACTTCTGGTAAGGCACGCTTAGAAAATCCCCAGGCAAACAGCATGGCAATACAAGTCAGCATCATCCACTCTGGTGGCTCGTAATCTGGTAACAATGCCTTAAATAACAGTCGCATCCCCACTGCCAGAACCGTGAGATAAGCAGCATCTTGAAGGTACGTAAATTGCTCGAGTAATTGTACAAATAAGCCAGCTAAAAATCTCAGCGTGATTACACCAATCATACAACCCGTCAGAACCAACCAAGCCTCACTCGAGAGTGCCACTGCCGTTGTTACGCTATCTAGAGAAAAGGCTAAATCAGTCAAGGCAATTAAAGGGATAACTTGCCATAACGAATGAGGTTGCTTCTTCAGAGAACCACTGAACTCACAATCCTCTCCACTCGCCAAGAAGCGCTCCCAGAAATGCTTAGTTCCTAACCACAAAAGATAGAGAGCACCCGCCAGCGCAAATTGCCAGAACTGAATCACCCAGCTGGCGGTTAGGAGCAAAGTAATCCGCAGCAAAAACGCACCGACTAGACCCCAATTTAACGCTTTACGCTGATGCTCTCGGTTTTCCATATGCTGAACCAGTGTAGCTAAGGCCACGGCATTGTCGGCAGATAGGCTGGTTTCTAAAGCGACCAACGCGAGTAAAATCCCCAGCGTGTTTAGCGAAAAGCCTTCGCCTGTGTACTCAACTAGCTGCTCCAGCATGGCCTTTCTTTGGCTCCTATGATTGATAGACTGGTTACAAATTCTGTTCCTTTGGTTCCTGTGAACTTTGTAATATTGGGAAAAAACTTCTCCCAGGAATGAACGAAGAAGCCGTTTCCTCTATACCAAACAAAACTCCACCACCAAAAGCTAGCCCATTACTCAAATACAACGCTATACAGGGGGTTGAGCGGAGCTGTAAAGATAAAATAAATAACTCCAGCACCCAAAAGAGTCAGGGCGAGACTGAAGAGGATGATCCAGCGATCTGCCGGTTCATAGGTGTCTGCATCAATATCGTGGCGGACGGCGAAGTAGTGCTGGGTTGAGAGTAGTACGGTTACTAAAGCAATCAACGAGAAGACTAAACCCAACTTCCAACCGGTGCCGGGATGAGGGAGTAAAGGGGGTTGAAAATGACGGAGGCGCACAATGACAACACCAAATCCCATCAGAGCGATCGCCGTCCGCATCCACGCTAAGTACGTTCGTTCGTTCGCCAAATGATCTCGCACTCGTGACGGATTCCGTCGCCCTGGCTTCTTAGTATCTATCTCTACGACTTTTGAATTTACTTCAGCGGACTGTTGATCGTCTTCTTCAGGTTTGAATAGTAATTGCATCAATAACACCCGTTATTCTCAGTTCAGATGTACAAATAAAATGAGCCAGGGAGCCCCAAAATCGTGTTCCGTTAAAATTTCAGCTTCGATTTGGGGCTATTTGTATTTTAAGAGAGCCAAAAGCCAAAATCTGAGTGCCTTTGGAGAAATCTTTGGTTTTATTGTTGCTCAGATTTTGGCTGTAATTTTCTACTGAGTAAGGTAAACGCCTTGTTTGAACTCGTATTTAGCGTCTGTTGACATAACCTGCTCTTACGGCACTTGGCTGGGACTGGGGTTGAGCCTGAGGCTGCTCTTGGCGCTGTTCTTGAGGCTGGGCTTGGGCTTTGGGTTGATCTTTAGCGGCAGTGGTGGATGCAGAACTGTCTTTTTTTAGACTCGTCATCACTACTAACTGATTGGCAGCATTCTTAACCGTCGGTGCATTGGCAACTCGTGTCTCAATCATTGACTGCGCAATATTAGGGATAAACCAGTTAGCCTCAGCGGGTTTGATGAATCGAGTAGGAGGAATACTGAATTCAAGAGCACCTGTATCTGCATTTGACTGAACCACTAACTGAGTTCCGTCAGATACCTTGATAGCTACCGGCCCTTCTACGGCTTGATTATTGTCGTCAGAGGTTATTCCCGCTATTTGAGCATCATTGGGGATATAAACGCCCTGACAATCCCATTTCTGTTCAGTAGTCTGACCATTGGCTAAGAAATAAAGGCCATTGTCGTATTGATATTCATAGTCATCATCATCATCATCAAACTTGGGTTTAGGGCCATAAACGGCGATCGTCTTCCCGGTCTCATTACGACACTGCCCCCAATTGATTCCTGTTTCTAGAGCATATTTTTGAAACTCTAATTCATCAATCTTTTTCTGAATATCCTCAGGGTTATAATTCTCAGTTTGAACTTGTGCTTGTTGTACTGCTTTTAAATCATTCAGTGCTTTATTGACCTCTATGTAATCAGGATTTTTGAGGAATTTCGGTTTATCTGCCAATGAAGGTTGAGCAAACACTAAATTAGCGACAACTATCAAAGCAATTAATAGGGATGTTACAAACTTCATCAATTTTTCCTTTTTTTAGTTTACTGATTTGCTTTTGGGAAAATCTCTTGCCTCTCAAGATGTCTAAGACTGTGGCGCATACCAGAACCCCACTTCTGGAACTTGCATCTTTTTGGCCTCTTTAATACTTCTAGCATTTTTACAGTCTTTTTTTAATGGGAAATAGTTAACTTTTTTAAAACGCACTGATTCTAATTCTGGTTGTAGTTGCAATCATCTTAAGCAAGTGCTCAGCTTGCATGATATATCTTAGAAGTTTATGTAAGAAAAAGAATCTAACTTTTGAAATAAACTTCAATGGGAGAGGTAGAAATTAGTGATTGAGCGGAATGCAAATTTTTTTATCTCTACCTCGAAAACGGCAGAGCTTCCAGTGGACTCATCTGATGTTTAAGCTCTAGCCTGAATTTTTTGCTAATTCCTCCAACGCTCCATTAATTCTAATCAGAGCCATTAAGCACCCACAAATAACCGCTAAAAATAGTGGAGTTAAAGCTTGACTGTCTAAGACAATAAAAGTGCCTAACCCGATTAAGACAAAAGGCATAAGAGTATTACCGTAGCGGCTGAGAAGATGAGCAATTGCTCGGTGGTGGGTTAATTTGTAAGCGGAGTAACACCATGTCCCTACTAACAGAAAGAATACACTCACAATTCCCAACAAACTTTCCCAGCTAGAATTAGCAAATAAGGGCACATAGATACCGATATTGTCACTACCATTCGCTACGGTGACAGCGGCGACACTATAAGCCTGAGGCGAAAGAAAGCTGGTAAGGATTGAAGGTTCAGAGGATGGTATTTCTTCCTCCGCTTCGGGT
>DATNPV010000247.1:0-5365 GCA_036703055.1 Waterburya sp. | reverse complement strand
GAACTCACAGCTGATACGCCTACTACCACGCCCCATAGTTCTTGGCACAGACCAGTAACCTGCCATGATTCTTAGCTTTGAGCTAGGTGGCGCGAGTTTTAGTAGACCTCTTGCATAAATCCTAGAATGCCCCCTAAATCCACGCCAGATGCTCTACTTGGGGAGACCCCCGCCGAAGGATGTCCGTTCGCGAAGCGTCTCGAAGAGAAGGGCTGTAGACCGCACTGGCTCCCCAATTTTGGGGGACTTTGAACTCATGTTCCCCCCAGAATTGGGGGCGTCGGGGGGCGAAAATTTACTTTTGCAAGAGGTCTAGTGTTTATATCATCCATGACGTGAAATGGGCTGATTTTATCCCACCACCGGAATTAAATACTGCGTCAACGTAAACGCATCCACCCCTAACTCAGTCCGCTCCTTAGCGGCTAAAATTCCCGCTTGAGCGTGCCACCAAGCTGCCGTTGCCACTGTTGCTGCCAAAGGCTGCTCTGATAAGGATGGATAGGCGACTAAACCACCGATCAATCCCGTCAGCACATCTCCACTCCCACCCCGAGCGAGAGCCGATGTACTTTCCGGAATGAACCACACCGAACCTCCCGAATGTGCGATCGCAGTTCTCGCCCCTTTTAACAATACGACGGCTCTACTCAATTGGGCTGCTTTACGCACCGCACTCATTCGATCAGGAAGTAACATCGCGGAGTCGGGGAATAAGCGCTTAAATTCACCCGCATGAGGCGTTAAAACGGTAGGTTCCCGGCGTCGGATTAACGTTGGAATAGTTCTCATTTCCGCCAGGATATTTAAGCCATCTGCATCTAAAACAAGAGGACATTCAGCTTCTAACACCCGTTGCACGATGGGTTGAGCTTCCCTCGTCAAACCAGGGCCACAGGCGATCGCACTATAATCACTCAAGTCAACCGCTTCTGGTAAATGCGCGATCGCACCCTCTTGTGTCTCCGGGCAACCAATAATTAGTGCTTCTGGCAAATGACTCACTAACAAGGATTTGAGTGATTCGGGTACGGCAATGGAGAGCATTCCTACCCCACTCCCACGCGCTCCTAATCCCGTCAAAATTGCTCCCCCCGCATACTTACGAGAGCCGCAAATTAGCAGCAGGTGTCCCTCTTTATACTTGTAGGTTACTGCTGGACGCGGCAACGGTAAATAAGTGCGTGCCAAAGCCTCTGTCATCCGCATCATACCTGCGGGTTGACCCAGGATTGACCAAACATCCATTTCCGGGATGTCAAAATCAATTAATTCTGCCTCACCAATATAGTCCAAGGCTTGGTCTTGCAGAAAGGCTAGCTTCCACAACCCTAAACACAAGGTACGAGTCGCACGCATTGCTGTTCCCAATGCTTCCCCGGTATCGGTGTGAATGCCTGAGGGCAGGTCAATGCTCACAATCGGTTGCGACCATTGATTAAACTGGTTAATAGCATGGGTAATGTTACCGTCAAGCGATCGCGTCAAGCCAAACCCAAATAAGCCATCAATAATCAGGTCACAATTCTGCAACGGCTGAATCTGCTCGTAAACCGGAATTCCCAAACTCGCTGCATACTGAGCATGATTTGCCGTCAGTTCTTTCAGCCCTGCGATGGGGCGGTAAATCAATACCTCGTACCCCTGCAAATGCAACTCTCGCGCCACCACCAAAGCATCACCGCCATTATGCCCTGGCCCCACTAGCACACCTACACGACGGTAATTGGAACTAGGATACAGCGCCTGAATACGAGCAGCAATGAGTCCTGCCACCTTTTCCATCAACGCAGCTACAGGCATCCCCGCCTCAAAGATGCGCCCTTCAATGTCGCGCATCTGTTGGGCTGTTACCACGACTTGCTCTATTTGTTCTCGCCGATTGGTTGTTGCTCTCAAGGCTCTATCTTCAACGTCAGAGTTTGCCAAGGAATTTATAGCGATTCTCGGTTGAATGCAATACACCCAGAATCCCCATTGTCTCCCTTGTCCTCCTTCTCTTTCTTGTCCCTTTCGGTAGAATCTGTGTACTTCATCCCCATGAGAACCGCCCTATCAGCTATCGTGCATCTAAGAGCCATGTGAGGAGTGAGTGCATACTCATCAGAAAGAGAGTGTTCCGGTATTGAATTTAATAATAAAGATACAGCCCTTGAACTCTTACAATTCATTACTCATCCCTGATAGTTCATAACTTTTTATGAAGCCCATATTTATGAAGCGTAGTTTTATTGTTGGGGTTTCCCGACAGGGGTGGCTCATGTTCGCACTGGGCTTGTTCGCTCTGCTTTTAGCTCATGGCATGGCGCTGATTTACCGAATTCAGCCGGCTGTGTCGTTGTGGTTCCCCCCATCCGGCGTTGCGATCGCTCTCACGCTCTGGTTTGGCCCTGTGGGAGTGGTTTTAACGGGGTTGACCTCAATTGTCATGGCTCCCTTGTGGGGGAGTGATGGCTGGACTCGGCTCGTCGGTTTAACCGATGCCACAGAACCCTTAGTGGCCTGGTTCCTTTATCGACGTTGCTTTGCGGCGTCTCCTTCCTTGTCACGTCTCAGGGATGCTGTTGCCTTTACCTTAAGTGCACCCCTAGCCGCCTGTGCTACTTCGGCTATTGTCGGGAGCGTTGCCTTGGCGGCTGTGGGCAAAATATCGTGGTTCGATTTAGGGACGAGTATACCTCACTGGTGGCTAGGCAATGCGATTGGGACACTAGCGATTACACCCTCCGCTCTTTTAGTTCTGACCCCGTTCTTACAACGCCGGGGCTGGCTCTCGCCCTCTGATCAACCTGAGGAAATTAGTCTTTTTCACTGTCACCCAACCCGTAGGAGATGGGTAGAAATAGTTGCCATTTTAATCTGCACGATAGCCACAGCGGTGCTTACAGTCTCAAAGACTAACAATACAAGCTTTGCATTTCAGCAATTCTCGTTTTTGAGCTTTGTACCCATGTTATGGGCTGCAACTCGCTTTGGGGTGACGGGTGGTATGCTCACCTCCAGCTTTTGTGTGTTAGTGACGCTGCTGGCTTACCTAGTCACCTACCCCAACGCTATCTCGTTGCCCAGTTTCCCGGTTGCAGCAGAAATCTTGTCTGTCCACAAGCTTAGCCTGCTAGTACAGTGTGCCATTAGTTTGTTGGTAGGATGTGCCACTACCGAACAAGCAGCAACTCAAGTGGCGTTAGCGGTGGAACGGGTGCGAGCTCACGAACATCAGGCGCAGGCTCAACTGAGCGAACAACTTCTACAACTGAACAGGGAACTCAAATCAGCTAACACCCGCCTAGAAGAATCCAATCGAGAGAAGGATGAATTGCTCTGGCGCGAACAAAAAGCACTCGCTGATAGTGAAGCAGCACGCAAAGAGGCGGAAGCTGCCAACCGGATTAAAGATGAGTTTCTGGCTGTCCTCTCTCATGAACTCAGGACTCCCCTTAATCCCATCCTAGGCTGGTCTAAGATACTCCAAAGTCGTAAGTGTGATGCGGCGACGATGGAACGAGCACTAGGAACGATCGAACGCAATGCCAAATTGCAGACGCAACTGATTGAAGATTTGTTGGATATTTCATGTATTCTGCAAGGCAAGCTGAGCCTGAGTGTATGTCCTGTGAACCTGGCAGCAACGATTGAAGCCGCCATAGACAGCGTGCAATTGGCAGCCCAAGCCAAGTCGATTCAGATTCAAATCGCATTAGACCCGAATGTAGGGCAAGTTTCGGGAGACTCCAATCGCCTCCAGCAAGTCGTTTGGAATCTGCTCTTGAACGCGGTTAAGTTTACACCGCCAGGAGGGCAAGTGGACGTTCGACTCTCAGGGGTTAAGGGGTTGAACGTTGAAGACGGGTTGAAGGTTGGAAGTTTGAAAGTTGAAGGTTCTAATCCAAAACTTGTTAACCTGCAATCTTCAACCGCTTACGCCCAAATTCAGGTGAGGGATACAGGTAAGGGAATCCCTCCGGATTTCCTGCCCTATGTGTTTGAGCCATTTCGTCAAGCCGATAGTACCACGACCCGAGAAGTCGGTGGACTCGGTTTAGGGCTAGCGATTATTCGACACTTGGTAGAACTACATGGTGGGACAATTTGTGCAGAAAGTCCCGGAGAAGGGTTGGGAGCCACCTTTACAGTAATGCTTCCTTTAACCCCTGACTCTGCTCAACTCCCAAAGTAAACCCGCGCATCCATTCCTACAGACCGGAAATAGCTACTCCAACGCTCTGCCTCTCCTCGACTATCAAAGGGGCCGACTGCAACGTGCGCTCCTCTGGGTGAGTCTCGTTGGTTAATGGCGCTCTGTCTGACTCCCATCTGAACCACTTTAGCCGTAATATCTGCTAAGTGTTCACTCCCTCCTGGAATGACGACGAAATAGGCGCGGTTTGTTGAGTAATGTTCAGAAGGAACTGTATCCGTACCGCCATCAGCCGCCTGAGCGAGGACTTGTGCGCGAATTCCTCGTGCGGCTAACTCACGCACACGCGACTGAGCATTATTTTCATCTTCAAATACTCCCGCTTGAATCACGCCATCTGCTTGCCGTACAAAAGCGCCCGGTTCAATTTGTCGGACTTGGGATAACAGCAACGGACTATATCCATCAATCTCCACTCGGTAGAGATTGGAGGCTGAAGTTGGTCTACGAGGTGAAATGCGTGGGGAAGGTGCCTGAAAGTTAAATTCTCGTCCAGGAATCACTGTATTAGTATTGGGGGAATCTGGAGGCGAGGGCGAGGTGGGAACGCCAAATGTCGGAATGGGTGAGGGGGAATCTGGAGGCGAGGGCGAGGTGGGAACGTTAAATGTCGGAATGGGTGAGGAGGAAGGTGAGGTTGAAGAGGGTGGTAATTCGTCAAAAATTCGGGGTTCTGGCAGGCGTTGCTGAGCCTCAGCAGGAGTCCAATTGAGGATTAACCCACTTCCAACCAGAAGCCAGGGTAGCCAAGAGGGTATCGGAACTGGCGCTTGAGAACGCCTGAAAGGGTTAAACAATCTCACCATGACGGGAAACTTCCCAAATTAGTAATCAACACTATCACAACCAATTGCCCACGAGTACAAACGCTGACCAAAAATAGGGGTGTGAGAAGGCTTGATTGTGCAAAATCTTCACTTGTGCCCGTCGCAGGGCTTCTGCCTTGGTTTGCTGGGCGTTAATTAACTCCTGATAGAATTGGCTCATCAGTAAGCTAGTGGCTTGATCATCGACAAACCATAATGAGGCTAACGTACTGCGTGCCCCTGCTCGCACGGCAATACCAGCCAATCCTAAGGCGGCTCGGTCATCTCCTGCCGCCGTCTGACAAGCACTCAGAACGAGTAATTCAATCGGAAGTTTTCTGTTTTCCTGTTGTGTTCGTAG
>DATNPV010000243.1:0-67221 GCA_036703055.1 Waterburya sp. | reverse complement strand
GGGCAGAATGAACCTTCGTGATATTCGTGTCGATCGCTTGGAACAACAACTACAGCCTGATACTGTCGGACTCACTAACTTTCGTCCTGAATTAGTGGACAAGCAGAAATATGAAGAGGCGGTGCAGCAGATTCCCGATGCTGTTAAGAAGGCTGCAATGGAAAGATATTTGACCGATCCGCGAGATACCGCAACACCGGAAGGGATGATTGATTTGCTCGTCAAACTGCAATCTCGTCAACTATTATCCGAGGATTCAACAGCTCTATTGCTCAAGATTATGACCGACTCTCCAACCGGACAAAAACGGCTCAAAGCTGGGTTACCGCCGGGTTGGTCGATCGCTCATAAGACTGGCACCGGGGAGGATGTGGTAGGAATCGGCATCGCTACCAATGATGTTGGCTTGATTAGTTCTCCAAGCGGAAAGCATATTGCGATCGCAGTATTTATTGCCGATTCAAAAGCGCCTTTAGAGCAACGCGAAAGCGTGATGTCTGCTGTCGCTTCGGCAGTGATCCAGGCGATGCAATAGATATCTGAAAAAGTCAGAGGTTAAATAAAATAACCCACGTAGGTGGGTTTTGTTTGTATAGCTGCGGTTTCTAACCGCCAAGCCCTTCTTTAAAGGGAAAATTGAGTTTACCGTCGAGGTAGTAATACCAACCCATTGCCTGTTATGCAAAATACTGTTTGCTAGTTTTGGATAGAAACTGTTCTCTCTCCATTAGGCGCTAGAACAATACTGATATTTTTGAAAGTCTCATCAGTCGATATATAACCCTTCTTTACAAGATCATATATCAGAAGCGTCTCGACTCCTTTTGTTAGATCTATACAAACTTCTATTTGAGCTGCCATAGTAGGCCACAATAAGGAACCGTAAGAGATATAACGCGGGTCTTCTTCTACAGGTGGCATACCCGAACAAATGACTCCGCAAACTGCTCTGGCTTGATTGAAGATTGGGCCACCACTCATTCCATGTTCAAAACGTGCATCAGTATAAAAACATGGAAAATTCAGCATATTATTGTCTCTCAGCACGGGATATATCTCTAATATTTCGCCTCTAGTGAATGCTGTATCGTGTGAATATTTAATCTTTATTTGATTATTGATAAATTCATTAGTTATGGAACTGCTAGAGTTATAATACCCAAACCCTGATATTTGTTCACCGACTTTTGGAATACCCGGACTTAACTTAACAACTGGAAAAAATATTGGCTTACCATTGTGTGTTGCTTGTCTCAACCAACAAAAACCAATATCTAACTCGTTGGGACACCATAAATTGTCAATTGGCCATAAGCCTCCTACTGTATACTGATTGGATGCTTCATGTTGTTCATTAGTAATATACAAGGCATAAAGTTCATAGTAATCATAAAACTCTCCATCTGGCTTTTTTCCCCGAACTTTATACCTTGCAGCCTCTATAAGGACATGTGCAGCAGTCATCATAAGACCATCTGGAGCAATCACGAAACCAGTTCCAATTGGTATTAGCCTGTCATAAACCTTGGCAACTATCGGCATGACTACTTGCTGAACAACATGACCAAAGTCTGTAAGTGGAGAAAAGTTACCGGAAATGGTTAGCATCAACGTTTTTCCTTTGACTATAATTTAAGTAATTCCTAAACTTAACCTGTTCATACGAAAAAACTATATCAAGAAAGCTTTGTTGTCTTGTCATACTACTCTGAGTCAATAATTATATTTTGTGATAAAGCGTAGGAGTAGGCGTGTTCGCTTGACCACCCGTAACATAAGCGAGTTCATCCCAATCAAAATCTGAGAATTGTGATTCTATACAACGCTTGATCGATAAGATAACTCTGTCTCTCTGTTTTTTAGATTCACTCATACAATCCTCGATTTGCACAACAAGACTAGGGTAGGGAACTCGCGTTACTCTTTATGATGACCTAACTAACTCATGTTCGGTGCAGTATGTGCGATCGCTCCTCTACCGGAAAGTGATCGCTAATCCTCTGGAGGATGCCAACCAGCCATCACCCAATAACTACGAACTTCGATCGCATCTGGGTCATCACTCAGATGTAAAGCTGTTACTGTTGCTCGACCAGTCGGCGTTTGTCCAACAATACGCAGACCATCTTCAGTCCACTGAAAATGCTCAGACCAAACTTGAGTACGCGGGTTAAAGAGATTTACTGTCTCACCAGTTTCCGAGTCAACTGCCGTAGTTTTATCACCTTTGTAGCGATTGCAAAGAGGGCAAGCTAGCCACAAATTGGATTCATCATTGCTTCCCTGTTTCGCAATGGGGATAATATGTTCGATTTCCAAACGTGCCATCACCAAATGCTGAGGACTCAAGCAGTAGCCGCAGCGATTGCGAGCAGCAGCACGGACACGACGTTCTACCTCTACAGGAATGTAAGTACGAGCCATTACCTTTAGTTGAGAGCAGGTCTCAAACCGCGCTCAACAGCTACTTTTAATGCTCGCGCCTTGCGTACCAAGCCACTTCGGTAAACCTGCATCAACTCATCGAGTTGATTGGCTTCTTCATTATTGAGTTGCCTCTCGCGATTACGCACCAAAAGGTCACTCAAAGCTTCTTGCTGCTCTGGTTCCATCTGCATATCGCACAGCGCCAAAACCCAATCATCGGGTAGTGACTCCACAGGGAGTTCTTGGCTAGCACGATCAATCCATTCAACTAACACCTCTTCAAGTCGCCGATTCGTCAGAACAGCGATTTCCTTGGCTCGTTGTGCCAGCGTTTCGGGAAGTTCAAGCGTGACAATCTCAGCCATTTCTTATAAGAAGAGCCTTTTCTCTCTGATTGTATCCATCAAGTTTCTTCGCACCAGCTCGGAGCTTTTATACATTTAGTGTATTTTGTCAACCCTGTGATAGGACTGGGTTTTAGTATTAGCTTGGGCGATCGCCTCCACCTGTCCACGATTTTTTGTAGTATATGTAATATAAGTAATCTTGCTGCTCAAGCAGCAAAGATTGGTTCATCGCTCTAGCATCTAAGGAGCAAGTCTATGATTCCCCTTGAAAACATCCGGAATATCGGGATTTCTGCCCACATCGACTCTGGAAAGACAACCCTTTCCGAGCGGATTCTCTACTACACCGGCAAAATCCACAAAATTGGGGAGGTTCATGACAGTGGTATGGGTGCCACCATGGACTTCATGGAACTGGAGCATGAAAAAGGCATTACGATTACCTCGGCTGCCACCACCTGCTTCTGGCACGATACCCAAATTAACCTGATCGATACTCCCGGACACGTCGATTTCACCATTGAAGTCGAGCGGTCTTTGCGGGTGCTCGATGGTGCGATTATGGTGCTGTGCGGCGTGGCGGGCGTTCAGTCGCAGTCGATTACGGTAGATCGGCAGATGAAGCGCTACCGGATACCGCGCATTGCTTTCATTAATAAGCTGGATCGGGTGGGTGCGAATCCGTTTAGAGTCGTGCAAGCCCTTAGAGATAAATTGCGGTTGAATGCCGTACCTCTTCAGTATCCCATCGGCATAGAGGACAAATTTGAGGGCGTCATCGATTTAATTGAGATGACAGCGAGTTATTTTGCTGGAGAAAAAGGCGAAGAACACCTAATTTTGCCGATTCCGGAAAACCTGCGAGTTGAGGCGGAAGAGGCACGGGAAAAGATGCTCGATCGCCTCTCCATGTTCTCAGAACCGATGATGGAGAAGTTGGTTGAGGGCGGAGAGGTTCCCAAGGAGATGATTTGGGAAACCATTCGCCAGGCGACATTGAGCCTTGAACTTACCCCAGTGCTGATGGGTTCCGCGTACAAAAATAAGGGCGTTCAAAATCTGTTGGATGCCGTTGCGCTCTACCTGCCCTCCCCCGCAGATAGAGAAGTGGTGAAGGCGTTTGACGTGAAGACGAATGAACCTGTTGATGTCTATGCTGACCCAGATAGCCCACTTGTGGCGCTGACGTTCAAAATTACCGATGAGGAAACCGGACAACTGACCTACACCCGCATCTACTCCGGAACGCTTCGCAAAGGCGATACCGTCTACAATACCCGTACTGGTCGGCGATTGAAGATTGGGCGATTTGTGCGGATGCACGCTAACCGCCGAGAAGAGATTGCAGAAGCTACCGCAGGGAACATTGTGGCACTGCTCGGTGTAGATTGCGCCTCTGGGGATACCTTCTGTTCAGAGGGAACGAACCTTTCCTTAGAAGGGATGTTTGTACCAGAATCGGTGATTACCCTTGCCGTTACCCCAAAACATCAGGATGATGCAGATCGGATGTCGAGAGCGCTCAATCGCTTTATGCGAGAAGACCCGACGTTCCACGTTAGTGTTGACCCAGAGTCGAAACAGACGCTGATTTCAGGGATGGGTGAACTGCATCTGGACATCTACATTGAGCGGATGAAGCGGGAATATCATGCGGAGGTTTACGTCGGTAAACCTGCTGTAGCGTACCGTGAAACCATCTCCCAAGCGGCGAAGTTCGACTACACGTTCAAAAAGCAGACGGGAGGTGCGGGTGATTTCGCTCATGTTATGGGTCGGATTGAACCTTGCGATGAGCCGTTTGTGTTTGTCAACCGAGTAACCGGAGGTGCAATTCCCACGCAATTCATCCCATCCTGTGAGAAGGGGTTCCGCGATGCCCTCAACAGTGGACTGCTCATGGGCTATCCAGTAACTGGAGTCAAGGTGATTTTGGAAGGTGGTTCGTTCCACCCCGTTGACTCGTCGGAACTGGCGTTCCGAGTGGCAGCAAAGGAAGGTTTCCAGCTAGCCTTCTCCAAAGCTAAGCCCATTATCCTCGAACCCATCATGCTCGTGGAAGTGGAAACACCTAATGATTATGTGGGACGGATACAAGGCGATTTATCGTCTCGGCGCGGCTTGGTGCTGGGTTCTCAGACGATGGAGGGGTATGCGGTGATTCGGGCGGAAGTGCCGCTTAAGGAAATGTTCGGATACTCGACGGATTTGCGATCGCTCACGTCGGGTCAAGCTAACTTCACGATGGAGTTTGCAACTTACCGTCCGGTGCCATCTAGCCAGCAACTACAGTCAACTGCCAAAGCCATTCGGTAACGCGATGAATTTAGTAGGGGCGTATAGCTATACGTCCCTATCTGGATAAAAAGTCAAGTTTAGTTGTTATTGAGAGGACTTCAATCGCTATCAGAGCATGTTAAGTTTTTTATAAATTTCGGCTTAAGCGCTTAACTTAATTACATCAATAATGTTCACAATATCTGATAATCAGATAGACCTAAATAAACATAACTATATTCTTTTCTATGCCCCATATCCCATGCCCCATCCCCAGGCCTCAGAGTGATGTTTAACTTCACTCACCTACTGATATGAAACTCAATATTGATGCAGTGGCTATGCACCTTGCTTCTATCTTCAGATAGATGTGAAGCAACATTGGAAATAAGAGGATATACAGCAGTGAGAGTCAAATTAAATATAACTCTGCAAGCCTTCCAAAAAAACTTTGGTAAGTTTGACCCCATGTTTTCTCCAGGTTTGGAATACGAGAAATGCTGAGAAAATTCAATAGATTTAAATAAAAATTAACTACTTCAGGAGGCAAGAACAAGGATTTCCGTTTGGATCTTTCCACAATTCAGCCTTCTAACGATTCAGATCTGGAAAATTTTAAGAGCAGAAGCAGAAGAGATATGGAGTTCTCCTAGACGCGAAGAGGTTAATTGCCTCAAACGCTGGGTATTCGCTCTTATAGCAGTCGCAAAAGCTGTTAGGACAAGTTGGAAATAGACGCCTTCAACAGCGTAGTTTGTGCATTAATGGTTGTCCGAAGCTGCCTATTCGTTGCTATAAATCTGACACTATTGCTGTTAGGTTTGCAGCGTCATATTCGCTAGCGACTCTCTCCAAATGAGCATTCATTGGAGTTTGAGGTGAAACAAGTAGCGATCGCACTCGGTCTTTTTAGTTTAGCCAGCAGTGTCCTAGCCAGTTGCGCAGCACCTCCCCAGAACACTCAAAGCAACAATCGAGACGGTAAACTTTCGTCCGTTGCTGTAACCGTCCGCGACTTAGGCAACCCCTTCTTTGTACAAATTGGTAAAGGGGCTGAGGCCGCTGCTAAGAGACTGGGGGGTAAAAATGTGAGAACAACTCTCGTTTCTAGCGGAGACGACTTAAATCTGCAATTCAACCAACTCGAAAACTTCATCGCCTCACAAACTAGCCTAATCATACTCAATGCGGCGGATAGTAAGGGGATTGCTGCGGCTGTAAGCAAGGCCAAGAAATCTGGAATTCCAATTGTTGCAGTGGATACGGGGGCTGAGGGAGGTGTTGATGCCACTGTGACTTCCAATAACCTGCAAGCCGGTGAGGTCAGTTGTCAATATATTGCAGACCGATTGAAGGGAAAAGGTGATGTTGTCATTATCAATGGCCCTCCTGTCACTTCAGTGGTTGAGCGAATTCAAGGGTGTTTAAGCGTATTCTCAAAATATCCCGGTATCAAGATTCTTTCCAAAGATCAGAATGCTGAAGGTAGCCGTGATGGTGGGTTGCGGGTCATGAGCGATCTGCTCACGTCATTCCGAAAAATTGATGCTGTTTTTGCCATTAATGACCCCACTGGGATCGGTGCAGAACTAGCGGCTAAACAAGCAAAGCGTAGTGAGTTCTTTATTGTTGGTGTCGATGGTGCACCTGAAGCTAAAGATGCTCTGCAACAAAAGGATAGTTTATTTGTTGCTACGGCGGCTCAAGACCCATTTCGCATGGCAGCTACAGCCGTTGAGGTAGGAAACAATATTTTGAAAGGGAACAAACCCGCCAATTCCACCATTCTCATTCCCGTCAAACTCATCACTCGTGAAAACGTGAACGAGTATCCCGGCTGGACGAGTCAATAATGAACTTATTTCTAAGTGTTCACAATTTTTGTGAACCTTTCCATGACGCCATTCTAATTCCAGCAAAAGGATAGGAGTTTCAGATGGTAGATAGTCCTAAAGTAGTGAGCCAAACTCGATCCATTCTTGAAATGCAAGGCATTACAAAAACCTTTCATGGTGTCCATGCTTTGCATAATGTCAACCTAACCATTTATCCAGGAGAAATTCACGCCCTCATGGGTGAAAATGGTGCAGGCAAAAGTACCTTAATGAAAATTCTGGCTGGAGCCTACACCGCTGATGCTGGGGAAATCCGAATTGACGGTCAAGCGGTAAAGATGACAGACCCCGGTCACGCCAAAGATTTGGGCATTGCCATTATTTATCAAGAAATCCATCTTGCCCCAAATCTAACGGTGGCTGAAAACATTTTTATGGGTCGCGAACTGACCAGAGGTAGACTCATTGACTACGAAGGAATGCAACGTAGGGCAGCTGAGGTACTAGAAAACCTCGATGCAACGTTTGAAGCGGAAGACCTAGTTTCGAGCCTCTCAATCGCTGAACAGCAGCTAGTAGAAATAGCCAGAGCCCTCAAAGACAAGAGCCGTATTTTAGTTATGGATGAGCCAACGGCGGCGCTTTCTAATCGGGAAATTCATCAACTGTTTGAAATTATTCGCCGTTTACGGAATGAGGGTCTGGCGATTATTTATATTAGTCATCGCATGGAAGAGATTTATGCACTTGCCGATCGGGTTAGTGTGTTGAGAGATGGTCAGTATATTGGCTCTCTTGAGAAGACGGAAATTTCTGCTGAACGCTTGGTGGAAATGATGGTAGGTCGTCCGTTACATGATTTGTATGAACACAAACATCAAACAACTCCCAGTTCAGTAGTTCTTGAGGTAACAAATTTAAGCGATGGGAAAAAGGTCAAAGATGTCAATTTTCAACTTCATGCCGGCGAAATTGTTGGTTTAGCCGGGTTAGTGGGTGCGGGGAGAACTGAGATTGCTCGCTTGATTTTCGGTGCTGACCCGAAAGCTAGTGGTGAAATCAAGTTAGAAGGCCGTCCTATTACTATCTCAACCCCCGATGATGCGATTGAAGCGGGAATTGCTTATGTCCCCGAAGATCGCAAAGATTTAGGGTTATTTCTGGAGATGAGTTCTCATGAAAACATTGTGATGAATGTTCTCGGACGAGAATCAAATGTTGGCGTTCTCAACTCGAATGCACTCTCCAAAATTACGACAGATGCCATTAATGATTTGGGGATTCGTCTTGCTAGTCCGAACATTAGAGCAATGGATTTATCCGGGGGGAATCAGCAGAAGTTATTGCTAGCGCGTTGGTTAGCGATTCATCCCAAAGTACTGATTCTCGATGAGCCAACGCGAGGCGTTGACATCGGGGCAAAAAGCGAAATTTATCGAATTATGGGCGACTTGGCAACCAATGGAGTAGCCATTTTGATGATTTCCAGTGAACTGCCCGAAGTGGTAGCCATGAGCGATCGCGTCTTGGTGATGCGTGCGGGGCGCTTAGTTGGTGAAGTAGGCGGTTCAACTGGAGAGAAAATTTCGCAAGAGAACATTATGGCCTATGCCACAGGGGCAAAAGAGGTAGAGATATTATGAGTCAAACGCACGTAGAAACTACCAGAAATCGAACAAGCGAGCGCAGGAGAGCAGGTAATCGTCAAGCTTGGAAAAATTTCCTACAGGTTGCCGGTATCCTACCCATTTTGATTATCATCTGCATCGTTTTTTCCATCGTCACACCTAGCTTTCTTTCTCCGGGCAATCTGATTAATGTGATTCGGCAGGCATCCATCAATATTGTGCTGGCTACCGGGATGACATATGTCATTTTGACGGGAGGAATTGACCTTTCCGTTGGGTCAATGTTAGGCGTGACAGCCGTGGTGGCGGTACTGGTTTCGTTAATTCCCGGTTTAAGTTGGCTGGCAATACCCGCTGCTTTAATTGCAGGACTGTGTTTGGGCTTAATTAACGGCTCGTTGATTGCCTATTTAGGGTTACCTCCCTTTATTGTGACACTAGGTTCCTACACAGGGTTACGAGGGGTGGCTTATTTAGTCGCCAATGGCACAACCGTGCTAAATCGAAATCTTAATTTTGCTTGGATAGGTAACAATTATCTTGGCCCTATTCCCTGGCTGGTTGTCATTGCTTTGCTAACAGTAATAGCAAGTTGGTTTGTCTTGAGACGAACCGTTTTGGGGAGGCATATTTACGCAGTAGGAGGTAACGCGCGAGCCGCACGACTAACTGGAATTAAAGTTAGTCGAGTGCTGTTATTTGTTTATGGCGTGAGTGGATTACTTTCTGGTTTGGGCGGAATTATGAGTGCGTCGCGCCTCTACAGTGCGACGGGTATGTTAGGGCAAGGCTACGAACTTGATGCAATCGCTGCCGTAATTTTGGGAGGAACCAGCTTTACGGGTGGCATTGGTACTATCTGGGGAACCTTACTCGGTGCGTTAATTATTGCCCTACTGAACAATGGATTGACCCTGATGAACGTGTCATTCTTCTGGCAGTTAGTAGTCAAAGGTCTGGTGATTATTATCGCTGTGACGATTGACAGACTTCGCACTCGTTCTAGTGTTGCATAGGGTTTATTGGTTATGGGGTTCATTGGTTATGCCACTTAACTATTTTTCTCAGGGATTCTTTGCTTTTCTACTCGCATCGCCGGCTGTATGGCTCTTAACCTCATCCGTGGCTTGCGCTACACCCATTGCTCGCTCAGTTGAGCCTAATTTGAAAATAGACGCGGGGACACGGGGACAAGGAGATATACAGACAGAGAATTCTTCATCCTTCGTTGTGAACGCAAGTTCATGGGCGTCTAGCTTAAAAATAGACGCAAAGACGCCGGGACGTGGGGACGCACAGCAGGATTTTCATGCCTTTGTTGGGAGTGAAAACACATCGGGGATGAAGTCTGATTTGCCGTCCAATGTAGTTCTTAACAAGGGAGACAAGGAAGTAGTTATTCCCATCGAAAAGCAGGAGGTACTGCAACAGAATACAACTCACCTTACGTTAGCCCAAGCTGTCACGTCTGAACCCCTAGACAGCATGACAGAAGACGGCTTCGATCAAGTCAATTCTGTCAATCAACTCTCGGATGTGCAACCCACTGACTGGGCATTTGAGGCATTGCGATCGCTAGTCGAACGCTACGGTTGTATCGCTGGTTACCCTGATCGCACCTACAGAGGTAACCGCGCCATGTCCCGATACGAATTTGCCGCAGGTTTGAATGCCTGTCTCAATCGTATCAACGAACTGATTGTGTCAGGAACGACCAACTTCGTTACCAAGGAGGATTTAGCCAGACTACAAAGATTGCAAGAAGAATTTGCAACGGAATTAGTAACCTTACGCGGTCGAGTCGATGTTCTAGAGGCACGCACAGCCCACATAGAAGAGACTCAGTTCTCCACGACGACTAAGCTCAATGCTGAAATTATCGTGGCAGTGGCAGACACCTTCGGCAATCGTGTGGGTGATAATCGCGATCGCACAAGAACATTTCTTGCTGATCGGGGTCGATTAAATCTGGAAACCAGCTTCACCGGTCGCGATTTGTTGAGAACCCGTCTGGAATTCGGCAACTTTGGCGATATTTCTGATCAGACGGGTACTAATATGACGGGGTTGAACTTTGAGGGCAATGTTGATAACAAACTACTTGTTCCTCACTTGTTATATCGCACACCGCTTACCCCTAATCTTTCAATTACGTTCGGCCCTGTTGGTCTTGGCTATACCGATATTACCGAAACACTCACCCCTCCATCGATCGCCAGCGATAGCATGGGAATTCCCTCCAGGTTTGGGGAATATAGCCCGCTTTACCGACGGGGAGGTGGAGGTGGTGCGATTAACTGGAATATCAGCAAAAACCTCCTCCTGACTGTAGGCTATTTGACAGGTAATACCAATCGTCCAGAGGACAAAAATGGCTTATTTAACGGGTCATACAATGCTCTGGCTCAGCTAGCCTACTCTGGGGATTGGGGAGCCATTGGTATTGCCTATTCCCGTTCTTATGCGCCCAGTGGGCAGGTTGACCTCACCGGGAGTACGGGTAGTTTTTTGGCAACACGACCGTTTGGGGAGAATATTGCTACGTCCAGTGATTCCATCGGTATCCAAGGATTTTATCGTATTTCTCCCAACGTTCAGGTTCATGCTTGGGGTGTTTATACTCATGCCAATGCTGAAAGTTCTGGGATTAGTAGCCTTGCGAATGGTCGGGGGAGTTCAGTACTCCTCAACGTGAATGGGGGCAGTAGTGCCGATATCTTGTACGGTGCGATTGGTCTAAGCTTTCCAGATGTCGGGGGGAAAGGCAACCTACCCGGTATTTTAGTGGGTTTGCCACCCCGCGTGATCAACTCGGATGTGCGCGAAGAGAGAAGCACCTCATATCACATTGAAACGTTCTATCGCTTCCAGGTGACTGAAAACATCTCCATTACTCCAGGTTTTTGGGTCATTATTAATCCTGAAAATGACAGTCGTAACGACACTCAATGGGTTGGATTGATTCGGACTGGCTTTAACTTCTAAACACTTTACTCATCCGAGTTAAACGGGAGATTATCCGCACCTGACTGGATGACGAATATCCAGACTCTACGGCAGGATAGCTTGCCTACAGTTGCAATGCCCAAGCTAGAAAGCGCTCCGTGTAGTAGAGCGCTAACTGATTGCTAACCCCGTTGAAGACGGCATCAAACGCATGTTCCGCCCAAGGAATCTCCAAAAAGATAGCCCGGCTGCCGACGACACGCAAGCGATCGCCCAGATCTCGCCCAAATTTGGCTTGCACGATATGGTCTTGACCCCCGTACACTAGCAATGATGGGGGTTGAAGCTGCGTTACGTAGCTAATAGGAGAAGCTTGCCGATACAGTTCAGGCAGTTCGTCTGGAGAACCGCCCAAAAACGCCTGGAGAACGGCGCGAATGTTGATAGGGTCTGGTTGCGGTAAATCGTAATAGCCTTTCGTCAGATTGACAGGCCCATAATAGTTAACCACCGCTCGAATACGGGGAGCATCGGGACGGTAAGCGGCTAACATCGCTAGATGGGCACCCGCTGAACGTCCCAATAAGGCGATGCGCTCTAAATCGGTTTCGTACTCACTCGCGTGCTGCTGAATAAAGGCAAGTGCCGCTTGCACGTCTTCAACTTGAGCAGGAAAACGATACCGGGGTGCGTGCCGATATGCGATCGCCCAAATCACATACCCGCGATCTGCCATGTAGCGATTGAACTCGGCATTCTCGCTCGGACTCCCTCGTTGCCATGCGCCTCCATAAATGACAACAATCGCTGGATACTTCCCAACTTGAGGCGGTTGATAGATGTCCAGCGTCAGAGACACCCCGTCGGAGGCAGCAAACGGGATTCCCGAAGTATAGCGGACTGAGTGTGTGGGAATTCCTCGAAACACATCAGCTAAGACGAAGGGTTGAGAGCGCATCTGTACCTGTACTGCCTGAGGAATCTTTGCCAGGTAATCTGTACCCAACGCTTGAATCATCGCTGTATCTACCTGCCGATTGGTTGCGGGAAGTTGACTTAGGGGCAGGAGACTAATGAGCAATCCTACAACGCCAAAGCCCAGAGCAATGCGGCGAAGCCAACTCATTTTATCGGTGAGGGTTAATAGGATAGCGATCGCATTCAATGCCACTAACCAAGGGCTTACTTCGGGTGCGCCCACACTCAATGGCAGTAGAGAAAAAGTTGGAGCTGGAATAACAATCCAGGCACTCAAAAAAAGTCCCAACACCGAAAGCAGTAAAGGTAGGAATTTGTACGCTTCTTGAATGAATTTCAACACGGGCTAAGCTTGTAGTAGGGTCTATAAACCTCTTGCATAAATCCTAGAATGCCCCCTAAATCCACGCCAGATGCTCTACTTGGGGAGACCCCCGCCGAAGGAATGCCCGTTCGCGAAGCGTCTCGAAGAGAAGGGCTGTAGACCGCACTGGCTCCCCAATTTTGGGGGACTTTGAACTCATGTTCCCCCCAGAATTGGGGGCGTCGGGGGGCGAAAATTTACTTTTGCAAGAGATTGCTATGAGCGTACCGCTCACACTCCAGGATGAAAGGAGACTTTCAAAACAGGTCTAATGTAGCTCATGGTGTTTAATACGAAGTTGCGTTGCTCCTACGGAGCCGCTGCGCTAACGCATATAGTACTTTCTCTCCCTTGTCCTCCTTGTTTTCTTGATCTACTAAGTTTGAAAGCAACTCGGTATACGCCAATGGGTTGGTGCTGCGCGGTGGGATGCTCACTCGCATCTGGGTGCCACCCGGACGGCGAATTCCTCAAGATGTGGACTTTGTGGACTCTACCCGTTTGAACTCACTGGCAGTGAGCTAAGTATTTTCCCTTGAGACAAGTGGCATTAAATCTCCGATAAGAAAGCCTCAGCGTATACACTGAGGCTTTTTAGCAAGAAGGATTGGTACTACCCGCAATTGGTTGTAGGGCATTTTTGTTGGGATTGCCACAGTCGAGGATTGGTTGTGGCTGCGATCGCTTGTTTTACTGTGCCGTGAGCGTTTGGCTGACTTCAGCTGGAGTCCAATAAGTCTTCTCTGTAAATTTAGATAAAGCTGATAACACCTTCTCGTCAGCACCTTGTTGTTTAGCGTGAGTAATGAGATGTTCTTTGTTAACGGGATAATCAAGCTGTTGAAGATACTTCTGTAGTTCTAATGGATTTATTTTCGCCATGATTGTCCTCCATTGCATTTATAGTGCGACAACGCTAAGAAGCTTGGTCATCATGTATACAGATGTTATTAGCAGATCGCTGATATACATCTCCCTTAAGGAAGATAAGACCTGACTAATCAAAAACGATTACTGAGTCATTCGTTCTGCTAGCCTAAGCTTGGCAGAACGAGAACGGGGATTATCCTCCAGTTCTTCTTCTTGCGCCATTATTGGCTTTTTAGTCAGGACTCGTAATAAAGGTGAGTCTCGAAAGCTATGCTTAACAATACGGTCTTCCAAGCTATGAAAACTAATCATTCCAATTCTGCCCTCAGGTTTGAGCCAATTGGGTGCTTTGTTGAGGAATGTTTCTAAGGAGGCAATCTCTTGGTTAACGACAATGCGGAGTGCCTGAAAAACACGGGTGGCTGGGTGGATTCTACCGTAGCGGTATTTGCGAGGGACGCTGTGCGCGATCGCATCGGCTAGTTCCGTCGTTGTCTGAAACGGACGTTTCTCTACAATTCGTCGTGCAATCTGGCGGGAGAGGCGTTCTTCCCCGTACTCGTAAAACACCTTTGCCAGTTGCGCTTCATCCCAATGATTGATTACCTCGGCGGCGGTGAGAGACTGGCGCTGATCCATTCGCATATCTAAATCCGCCGTATTGCGAAAACTAAAGCCTCGTTCTGGGATATCAAATTGGGCAGAGCTAACACCTAAATCAGCAATAATTCCATCAAATAACAGACTCGCTGGCTCATATTCAGCAAAATTACCATGCCAGAAGTGGACACGTTCACCATAGGGTGCTAACTTAGCTCTCGCCGCTGCGATCGCTTCAGCATCTCGGTCAATCCCTGTCACCTGGACATCTGGCGCTGCTTCTAAAATCAGTCGGCTGTGCCCACCTCCACCCACCGTAGCATCCAAGTAATGTCCACCTGGACGAATATTCAATCCTTCAACTAACTCCCGACTCAGCACCGAAACATGAAAAAACGCTGCTGGGTTCGCTTTATGAGCCTCAGTCTCTACCATATATAATTGAAAAGAGATGCAACAAAAATCAACAATTAGACACCAGACCTACTGCCATAAAGCTATCAAATAATAACCATAAGCGACTTTCTAAGTTGTCTGTAGTCTGTTGTCCATTGTTAAATATTGATTAACTCTCAACAGGCTGACTGTCTCTTGTTGCAACTGTCCAACCTGCTCCAAAGGGAAATTGCTGATTTATGGCAAAAATTGAAACTAGAACAGAGCCCATGGTACTCAACATGGGGCCTCACCATCCTTCAATGCACGGGGTGCTACGGCTAATCGTCACCCTAGACGGCGAGGATGTAATCGATTGTGAACCGGTGATTGGCTATTTGCACCGAGGCATGGAGAAAATTGCCGAAAACCGCACCAATATCATGTTTGTCCCCTACGTCAGCCGATGGGATTATGCGGAAGGGATGTTCAATGAGGCAATTACCGTCAATGCCCCAGAAAAGTTAGCGGATATTCCAGTCCCCAAACGCGCCAGCTATATCCGTGTGATTATGTTGGAGTTGAACCGGATTGCCAACCACTTGTTATGGTTGGGGCCGTTCATGGCTGACGTCGGTGCTCAGACGCCTTTCTTTTACATCTTCCGCGAACGGGAGATGATTTATGACCTGTGGGAAGCAGCCTCAGGACAGCGGATGGTGAATAATAACTACTTCCGCATTGGAGGTGTTGCCGTTGACTTACCCTATGGCTGGGTGGATAAGTGTGAAGACTTCTGTAACTACTTTGAATCCAAAGTAGACGAGTACGAACGCTTGATTACCGATAACCCCATCTTCCGCCGGCGCGTGGAAGGAGTTGGTACAATTAGCCGCGACGAAGCGATTAACTGGGGACTCTCTGGCCCCATGCTGCGGGGATCGGGCGTCAAGTGGGATTTACGCAAAGTTGACCACTACGAGTGTTACGACGACTTCGACTGGGAAGTCCAGTGGGAAACGGCTGGGGATTGCTTTGCTCGTTACTTAGTGCGGATTCGCGAAATGCGCGAGTCAGTGAAGATTATCCGCCAAGCGATGAAAGGATTACCAGGTGGCCCTTATGAGAACCTGGAAGCCAAGCGGATGTTAGAAGGCAAGAAATCCCAGTGGAACGATTTCGACTATCAGTTTGTCGGCAAGAAAATTGCCCCCACATTCAAGATTCCCAAAGGTGAACACTACGTTCGTGTAGAAAGTGGCAAAGGGGAATTGGGCGTTTTCATTGTTGGAGATGATAATGTCTTCCCTTGGCGCTGGAAGATTCGTGCAGCCGATTTCGTCAACTTGCAGATTTTGCCTCATATCCTGCGGGGTGTGAAGGTGGCTGATATTATGGCGATTCTTGGCAGTATTGACATCATCATGGGGTCGGTAGACCGCTAAAGAACGTAACAGTAAAAAGATATTCCCTTTTGAGCAAAGGGGAGAGGCAAAAGAGAGGATTCTTTCTTTTGCTTTTTTATTTTCCATCTTGAAAATGGGTAATAGGGAATGGGTAATAGGGAAGAGAGATTTTCATCCATTATTGTGAATGCCAGTTCATGGGGCCTCTTGTGAACATAGGATTCATCCCCCATTCTTTGTGCTTTACCGATGTATAAGAAGCTACAGCTTTTCAGTCTTCACACCCGCTTGAATAGGGCTACCTAGCTGTCCACAAAGATAGTAAAGATGAGGAGCGTTGCATGGCCATTCCAGAAATTACCCAGAAAATTTTGGCAGCCAAAAAAGCACAGGGGCTGACATTTGCTGACTTAGAAAAGATCGTTGGACGTGACGAAGTATGGATTGCTGCTGTGATCTACCGTCAAGCCAGTGCTTCTGAAGATGAGGCTAGTAAACTTGTCTATGCATTGGGTTTAGACCCGAAGTGGGTGGCACAACTGACAGAGTGCCCGGTGAAAGGGGGTTTAGACCCGGTTATTCCTACTGATCCACTGATTTATCGGTTCTATGAGATTATGCAGGTCTATGGAATGCCGATGAAAGCTGTCATTCACGAAAAGTTTGGTGACGGCATTATGAGTGCAATAGACTTTACATTGGATGTGGAAAAAGAGGAAGACCCCAAAGGCGATCGCGTTAAAGTGATTATGTCTGGGAAGTTTCTCCCTTACAAAAAATGGTAAGTAACAGTCATGAAAATCCCTTTCTCTGTCTCCCTGCCCCCCATCTCCATGTCTATTTTTGAAACAGCCGTCCATGCGCTACGGCACAACAAACAATGAAAATTTTCTTCCCCATTACCCGTCCCCCATTTTCAATCTAGCATGTGTTTTTCATCGACTAGGACGACTGGAAATGGTGAGCATTTTCTTAACGTGGCAGTTGTGTTTTTCTCTTAAAACGGCTTTCGCGTAGCTTTCTACACTCTCAGACCAAGGGAAATGAGCCATTCTTGCTCGCCATTGTATTTCAGGAATAGGCTGCAAGTTCAACGCCTCTCGCAGCATATACCTGAAGATAGTAATGGCCTTAGCATTTGGGTCGAAGCTATCACCTTGAAGGTCAGCGTCCCAAGTGCCAATTAAGCTAAATACGGTGCGAGAACTGTTTAATTTGATAATCCACTGAAAACTAAAGCGATGAGTTCTAACTATCAAATCTTGAGAGCCTAGAGAGCGTTCTAAGGCTGATCTTTGACTTCCGTGCGGTAGATTTTTACGTAAAGCTAATCGAATGGCTGCCAGATTGTCAAGGGTGATGAGTAGATTGACACGAGGGTTATCCCGACGGAACATATACCAGGTTCCAACTGCGCCTGGAGCATCTCGTTCGACAGAGACAAGGATAGTTTGCTCATCAGAGGAATAAGTTCGCTCAATAACGTTGAGAGGCTTTTCTTGAGTACGCCCAGTAAAGATTCGGCGCATCCACCGCCTTAGCCACCGGAACCACGCTAAGAGATTTTTTTGCTTCACGTTCTGTGTTCAGCCTAAAAATTGCCATCCTGTTTGGGACTTATCTCGTTGGCTGAGCTAAGCCCCGTTTTTGCAGGCTATTAGGTTTATGTGTACTATTTGTGAATTTCGTATGTCATCATCCTAGTTATCTAATTGTTGATTAATTGAGAACTTAGGCTCTGATAATCGATTTCCTGGCCCAATCTCGTGTATTTTCCAAATAAATCAATATCGTTTTCCAGCGCCTTGTCCAGTCTCCCTCTTGTTGAAGGGAGTTTTTTACGTTCTCCAGATAGTAAAGAGTCGTGCGGCGTTCATCATTGTCAGGACACCGCTCAAGGATTAAATCGTAAAGTTGTTGCCACCGCTCTTGCCACTTCTCTTGAGTAGGATGAAAGATTGCCTCAAACAAATTCCGCCAGAAAAACTCAACGGTACCAATATCCTTGAGATTTTCCTGGGTTGGCTTATCCCATCCAGTATGGCGAGCGCGTAGAGCGTTGACATTCGGGAGATTTCCAATCATAGAAAAGAGCTGTAAAGTTACTGCTGCCTAAATTTTACAGAGCATAAACAAGAAAGCCCACGTACCAAAAAGCGTGGGACGGCGTTTAAAGAACTCAAGTAAATTCCGTCAACGGCGTCTCATGTATTGTAGGCGGTTCTACAGTAGCTCCCCATAAGCGCAAAAATCCGACGCGATTGAGCCGTTGGATTGTCGATAATCCCGATACGTCTGACGAGAATCGCTGGCGCGATCGCGGGGTAATTTTCTGGATCGCTTCTCCAGTATGGTAGATTCTCAGCGTAAATGTCATATTTTTCCGTCATCAGCCTGAGCATGGGGACGGATGCATACCTACCAACAGTTCTCAAGAAACATCACTTATGGCAACTGAGATAGAGCGAAAATTTTTAGTTAAAGATGAACAGTGGCGATCGCTTGGGGTGGGTACTGTCTATCGACAAGGCTACCTTTCTACAAAAAAAGGCTGCTCTGTGAGAGTACGCCTAGTGGGAAATCAAGGTTTTCTCACCATCAAAGGCTTAACGGAAGGTTTTTCTAGGACGGAATTTGAGTATCCTATCCCTGGCGAGGAGGCTCAAGAAATGCTAGAGCATTTATGCGATCGCCCCTTGATAGAAAAAACGAGATACAAAATTGAGTATGCGGGGTTGATTTGGGAGATAGATGAATTTGCAGGTGACAATCAAGGATTAATTGTCGCAGAAGTTGAACTTTCTGACGAAAACTACAGCCTAGAATTACCCGACTGGATTGGGAAAGAAGTATCTGATGACCCCAGATACTACAACGTTAATTTAGTCCAGAATCCCTACAGCAACTGGTCAAAAGCTCAGGGAGGGTAAGGTGATGCGCATAAAACATTGCATTATGGTATCCATGCGTAAGTCCTGTTCGTGCCCAGCCTACTATGCTGGTTCATGGTTCATAGGGGTCAAGCCATGAGCAACGAACCATCAACTATGAACAGACTATCCCCTCATCTGTTCGGGTCAACCCACACTAACAACCTGAGGCAACTCAAACTGAGAGATTGCAGCATCCCGATGCTTGAGTAATGTAGCTTGGGGCAGTGGCCCTTGCAAATGACTCCAGGGTAACACTTGGTCAGTTGACCAGTCAGCATGGACGTAGAAATGCAGTTCTGGCAACTGTCCCCGTAACTCCTTAAAGGCACGACGATAACTACCCAAAGAGTCGCCGTAATGCCGCGTTAGTTCCAAAAGGTGGGATAAACGGCGATCGCCTCTCGATATCAATGCCTGAATCACTGACCAGTTATAGCTCTCCGGTCGAAAATCAATGCCTTGTGGTTTAAGGTGCTTCTGCAAATATTTCAGTCGCTTCTCGGACTGGGGATTAACCCCAAACCACTGAAACGGGGTATGGGCTTTCGGAACAAAGGTACTGCAACCTAGCGTTAAACGTAGCCCTGGTGCAGCTTTCTTGATGTTCTGCATCATCACCACGGTTTGTTCCACATCGGACATTTCCTCACCCGGAACTCCCACCATCCCGTAGAGTTTGAGACTTTTTAATCCTCCAGCTTTCGCATTAATAGCCGCTTGGATAATTTCTTCGTTCTTCAGCTTCTTATTAATAATCTGCCGCAGTCGTTCTGAACCACTCTCAACCGCTATGGTGATGGAGGTAGTGCCTCGTTGGGCAAGAATTTCCGCTAATTTCGGCGTCACTGTGTTCGTTCGCACTGAGGCAATACTCAGCCGCACATTCTCATACTCAGGCTGACTCAAAAAATCCAGCAAGGCTTCAAACTCAGGATGCTGGGTGACTGATGCCCCCAACAAACCAATCCGGTTAGTAACCTCCAGTCCTCGTTGAATGGCAGGAATAAGCGACCCTTCTAAACTGGCCGTCCGAAACGGTAATGTTAGATAACTCGCCAGACAGAAGCGGCACATCTCCGGGCAACTACGTACCACTTCTACCATGTAGATATTTTCCCAAGCTGCTTTTTCTGTAACGACTGTTGAAGCCGAGAGGGTATTGCCCCGATACGTCTGCTTTTCCACCTTAGGGGGCATCTGAGCATCCACTGGCTCAATGGACTTAATCGCACCCGTTAAGTCGTGGTACGTCACCCTATAAAGGCTGGGAACATATATCCCTGGCATCTGTGCTAAACGCTGTAGTTTCGTGCTTCGATCCGCCGTGCGAACTTCCTTGTAAGCCTCAATAAAATCACCCAGAAGGATTTCCCCATCTCCCAGCAAAATCACATCAAAGAAGTCAGCGAAGGGTTCTGGATTCGCCGTTAATACTGGCCCTCCACCGAAGACGAGGGGATGATCTTCATCACGTTCAACTGACCTCAGAGGAATCTCTAATAATTCCAGTCCGTTGAGGATATTGACATAATCTAACTCCCATGATACAGAATAACCTAATAATTCTGGTTGTCCCGGCAACGGCTCATGTATGTCTGTGAATAAGCGGCTGACTTGCAGATCACGGCGCGAGGCGAGTGTTGCCCACACAACCTGATACCCTAAGCTAGTAATCCCCACACTGTATTCATTGGGAAACGCAAAGATTGTGGGAATTGCGCCCACTTCTGGGGTAGCGGGTGTAAAAAGAAGGCGTTCAGATGCAAATAAAGTAGGGGTCACAGGCGTTTTACGTTTTCATAGAATTGGTTTTTACTGACCTCCTGCACCTGTCTTGATCATCTGTATTCCTGTAGGGTGGACAGCTCCTCGGATACTCTGAAAAGCTAGTAATCGTGTTGGTAGGCACGGCCCACATTACGCCTACTGACAACGGTGCAAGATATGAAGTTTCATCTATATCTAATTTTAAGAATTAAAATCAGTATGGCTAATGCCAGAGTGACTACATTCGCCACAATAATCGGCATATCCCCCTTCGTAACCCCATAGACGATCCATAGGAAAACACCGAGACAGAACGTAATCATCATTACTAAAGAAACATCTTTCGCTGACTTGGAGCGCCAAGTTTTCAGGAGTTGGGGAAAGAAGGCAATAGTTGTCAGGGTTCCAGCGGTTAATCCCAAAAGGTTAATTAGTTCTGTGTCCATTTATATAAATTCTCAGCAATTGGTTTGATTAATAATAGGGGGTTATTTGTAAGCTAATTCACATAAGATTTAATTTTTGTGTATTTTCCAAAAGCACTATATGATTTTTTTTGTCTGTTTTCAGAAAAAAGCTGATAGTTAAGGAATAATCCTATCAAAAGAGAAAAATCTCTCCCTGAGGGTCTCCTGTCAATGCGAGTAGAAAACTGGGCTGAACCACCCCAAGGGGTTGAAAGCCTCGACAGTCAAACCAGAGCCAAAACTTTTATAAAGCCTTGCTTCCTAATGAGACAGAGGCTTCTAGGCCACTTGGATTTAAAATTTCATCAAAACGGGGCGCTGGAGTTAACGCAGATCTTGATCCCAAGCCCTAAAATAAGCAAGAAGTTGTGGCGGCTTGTGGTGTAACTGAGGAGATACAGTGTCAAAGTTCATCCCAAAGCATAAAGATCGATCAGGTCAGATGAATTCGGCAACGTCAGCACAATCCGATCCTGAATCGGTGTCTGACAATATGGGACAACAAAATGAAACGAACCAACCCCAATCCAAGAATGTGTTGACGCGCTGCCGACAAGGAGTAACACTTACGCTCAATGGCCTTAAGCGCGTATCGACGCCTGTGATTGGACAGTTTACAGGACCGAGAAGGCTTCATCGTAACCCTTGGTTTTGGGCAGGATTGGGCGTCGGAGGAGGCGTGATCGCACTGGGTGTCGGTTGGGTTGTTTTAGAGAAAACTCTTCCCAATTCCACTGCCGATGTCTTGACCTATGTGCGGGATGACACGATAACCATCAAAGCGGAAGACGGCACAGTCCTACAGCAAGTTGGACCAGCTACCCGCGAGTCGGTAAAGATTGGGGAAATCCCTAAACCCTTGATTCAAGCTTTCCTTGCCACAGAAGACCAACGCTTTGAAAAACATCACGGCGTCGATTACCAGGGAATTCTACGTGCGTTTGTGTCTAACCTCCAGGCTGGGGGTGTCGTAGAAGGTGCAAGTACCATCACCCAGCAATTAGCTCGGATTGTGTACTTCAATCAAGAGCGCACCGTAGGGCGCAAGCTGAAAGAAATGCTCATGGCTCAAAAAATTGAGCAGAATATTGACAAAAATACCATCTTGGAGAGGTACTTAAACCTAGTTTACCTAGGGTCGGGGGCCTACGGAGTGGCGGATGCCTCTTGGGTCTACTTTAGTAAACCGGTGAAGGATTTGACTTTACCAGAAATGGCAATGCTTGCCGGATTACCTGCCGCCCCCAATGATTATTCCCCCTTAGTCAATTCCAAAGCCGCCAAAGAGCGCCGTGATATCGTCTTGCAGCGGATGCTAGACAGTGGCTTTATCACCAAAAAGCAAGCGGATGAGGCGATTGCAACGCCAGTAAAGACAAAACCGAGTAATCCCAAACGGCTGGAGCGTAAAGCCAATTACTTTACCGACTACGTTCAGCAAGAACTTCCCAAGTACATCTCCCAAAAAGATTTGGCACAAAAGGGGTTGACCATCGAAACCACCCTGAATCCTAATTGGCAAGAAGCGGCTGAAGAGGCGATCCAAAAAACGGTTAAACGAGAAGGCCGCTGGGAGGAGTTCAAGCAAGCCGCTTTAGTCGCCATCGATCCCCGCACGGGTGCAATCAAGGCCATGGTGGGAGGTAAGGATTTTTATAACCAACAATTTAACCGCGTTACCCAAGCGAAGCGTCAGCCTGGTTCTACGTTTAAGACCTTCCTCTATACCACAGCCATTGCCGCTGGGTTCTCTCCGTATCGTGGCTATTTAGATGCTCCCTATACGGTAGATGGCTACACCCCGAAAAACTACGGGGACAAATTCCGAGGCTGGATCAACATCAAAGACGCCCTCACCTACTCCGTCAACGTGGTTGCCGTCAAAACCTTAATCGATGTCGGATGGAACCCTGTCATTGACGTTGCCAAGAAAATGGGCATCGAATCGACTCTCAATCCCACCTACTCTTTAGCTTTAGGTGCTTCTGAGGTGAATCTCTTGGAACTGACTAGTGCCTATGGTACCCTGGCAGCCCAAGGGATGCACACACCGGCTCACGGTATTCACCGCATTTTGGATCGGCACGGGAAGGTCATTTATCAAGAGAAGTTCAAGAGTGAACGGGCGATTGATGCAGAAACCTCAGCGATCATGACTTGGCTGCTGCGAGGTGTCGTGAATGATGGTACTGGACGTGCCGCGCAGTTGGATGCTCGGCCAGTTGCTGGTAAGACGGGTACTTCTGATGAGGCTCGTGACTTATGGTTCATTGGCTATATTCCTCAAATGGTAGCGGGGGTCTGGTTGGGCAATGATGACAACACACCCACAGCAGGTGCTAGCAGCACAGCCGCCTATACCTGGAATCAATTCATGGAAAAGGTGGTCAAGAACATGGGGGTTGAGAAGTTTCCTGACCGCCCTGAGCAGTTAGAAGATCGCAAGCCTACTATTAAAGCGGAGCGTATTAGACCAAAACGGTCTATCAATAAACCAATTCCTCAGTCGGATGACGATTCTGACCGTAATTCTAGTGATGATTCTAGAGCAGACACAAGCTATAGGCGGAGTTCTCGCTCGACCACGTCCGACGATAACACCTCCTCCCAAGACCGTTCTTACAGTAGGCCGAGGCGTCGATACACTGAGACTCAATCGGAATCTCGAAGCGACAGTGATAGTCAACCGGAACAGCCCAGACGGCGTTCTCGTCGGCGTCGCTCCTCCGTAGAAGACTCCGGTTCGAGCAGCTCCGGATCGAGTGATTCAGGTTATCGCAGAAGACGCTCCAGTGATTCTGATTCTAGTGACTCATCTCCCAGACAGTCAACACGCAGGCGACAGTCTTATCGAATCCGTGAAACATCTGATGATTCACCCAAAGCTTCATCTCGCCGAGTAGAAAAGCGGCGGGAGCCAAGGTATGAATCAGCCTCCGACTCTGCACCTCCAGCGGCGCCAGCGTCTAGAAAATCAGAAACCGTACGAGAAACTGTTCCTGCTGCACCAGCACCTCCCCCAGAACCCCCATCCGGTGAGCGATGACACCAAACTTGGCACGCTACGCTTGGGAGATCCAACTCAGGAGTGAGAGATGCGTTGCCTGGTTTTGGTAGGATAACCGAAATAGAACAATAGGAAAAACAAAGGAGTAGAAAAGCTATGCATTTACTACTGGGAGTTGGAGTGGAGGCCGCCCCTCATTTTCCCCTCTCTTTTACCCTCGTTTATGTGGTGGGGTTTATTGCGGCTGTAACGATTGGCTCAATCGCCTGGTATAACTCCAAGCGCCCTGTGGGTTGGGAAAGCAAAGAGCGTCCTGATGTTGTGCCCAAGGTGGAAAAAAAAGATAATCCTGGCTTGTAAATGCCCCTAAGGGATTGAGTTGAGCTGCGGATAATCGCTGTATTTTTTACCTGCCTTTTTGGATACCACAGAGGCAGTTTTCAACATTAACAAACGAACGTTCAAAATAAACTTGGCGGTACTGGTTATTTCAGCTACCGATAGTTCTGAGAAATACATCTTCTGTACACTTTGATACCCAGCTCGTTGGCAAGGACGCTGATGCGATCGCTATCGTTCTTGCCCAATTTGGCATGGGGGAATGTAGAATTTCCCAACAGCATGGCCTAAAAAGCCCAATATAGCGATTCTCGCTGGAAGGCCATACACCTGGAGTCTCGCTTGTCTTGCTTGTCCCTTTGCCCTAGTGACTGTCACACAGCAACTAATCGCCACAAGCACTTAAGAGCTTTTACACTCGCTCGTACAACGTAAAACAGGGCGAACTTGGACGGCGAAAAGCTATTTTTGCGTCTAGAGAGCGCTTTTCGAGGAATCTCTGAACCGGAGTGTTATCGAGAAATCAGTTTTATTCGGGAATAGCAGCGTAATCGGTGTTTCTCAATCGTCTGAGCAGCCAATCAAATCGGGCTTTGGCAAGAGGGACGTTATCGATCAGCTCTGGAGACAAATCTTCTGATGAATTATCTTCTTGGAGCAACTGACCCTTAGCATACCCCAGATATCTGACGGTACCCCGTAGTCGCGTAGACAGGAAAATAGCGATCGCCCGATAAAACCGGGAAGCAAATCCTTCGTCCTCTCTCAGTTTGTCCACTAAAGCCGAGCGGGGAATCGATAAAATTAGGGAATTTTCCACAGCCTGAACCGTAGCTGAGGGGGGACGAGCATCGGCGAAAGACATCTCCCCGACGACTGCACCGCTGGTTAAGCGAGCAACCGTCTTGCCTTCTAAGGCAGAGACAGAAACGGACAAAGTGCCTTCTAGAAGAATCAGCAGGGTATCAATAGCCTTACCTTCTTCGATCAGGACGGTGCCAGCCGCAATCTCTTGCCGCAGCCCCGTCGAAACCATCCAATCAATGTCATCGTCATCTAGTTCACCCAGTAGAAAAAATACTCTTTTCATGACTTAATGGTTCTGTTTCTAGTTGTGGTAGCAGGAGAACTGTTACAACTCCCTGACACACCCTGGATTCAGCGTTTTCTTATCTTAGATTTGAAGTCGTTAGTTACTCATTATGGGTTAGGACAAATCTCCAAGTTGCCAAGAACCAGAACAATTTTTAGCATTTGTTAAAATTAATCATGAGCGCTTACCTAAGTTAGCGAGACTAGGGGATGCTTGCCTATACCCAAGGCCAGATCTAGAGGTGAGAGGTAGCCTACCCATAAATCATTACCTATAAATGATACTGTTGGCGAATTTATAAAGGGAGATGTTACCGCTCACCCCTGAGGTGAAGGTTATTTCCTCAAGATTATCCGCCTTGGCAGCCCTATTGCCACCTCTAGATGAAAACCACTCTCTCCTAGCTCTAAGTTCTGATTCCTGACTTTTGTGACAATAGGAATCTTTTTTCAATCCAACTTTCTCACCTAGGCTGCATCCAAAGGCTCCCCTGGCGTGAAGGTAAAGTTTGTGTTCACGACGTAGAGAGCTAATTCTCAAATGCCCGATGTTATGGGTAAGGGCTCTGTCCCCTCTTTAATTGACCAACAGTATCATAAATTCGAGAGCTTGAGAAGCAGATGTGAGAACCGACAGAGGAGTCGGCCTTTTTCAGGCAAAAATTTCGCTTGGCGCATGAAACAATCTACTCAGTACGTAAACCAAGATTTCCTTAGACAAGTCCTGAACCTTACGGCTATTCTTGCCGCCTTTGGGATGAATGTTTGGGCTAATGTCGCCCCCTTGAACCAACTCACCATTGGTGAGATTTCCAACACCTTCTTCAGGGAGGTGCTGATTATTCCTGCTAACTATGCCTTTGCGATCTGGGGACTTATTTATTTAGGGTTGCTCACGTTTTCTGTTTATCAAATACGGCCTGCCCAGCGCTACAATCCTACTCTGCGGCGCATCGGCTATCTTTTGGTTTTAGCTTGTTCAGCTCAAATCGCTTGGGTATTTCTCTTTCAGTTCCGATTGTTTCTGCTATCGCTGGTGGCAATGCTGTTGATTTTGCTACCGTTGATTGGAGTTTATCTGCGGCTAGAGATTGGCAAAATCCGAGTTACAAAGCAGGAGAAGTGGTTTGTTCAAATTCCGTTAAGTATTTATCTGGCTTGGATTAGTGTGGCGACCCTTGTCAATGTGGCATTAACGCTTTACAGTTTGGGCTGGAATGGATGGGGCATCAGTCCTCAATTGTGGAGTGCGATCGCACTGATGGCAGGTGGTGCGATCGCCGCTACCGTGAGTATTCAGCGAACGGATACAGCCTTTGTTCTTGTCTTTGTTTGGGCATTAATCGCCATTGCGGTGCGTCAAGCCAATGTAGCAATGATTGCGGTAACCGCTGGAGGATTAGCGATCGCTCTGCTCGTAAGCCTTGTGTTCAGCATTCTGCGCCGCCAAAATTCGAGTTTAACGCCCCATGAATAGCAACTTCTTCAACCATAAAGAACGATTCTTCGACCTCTGGGCACCGAACTACGACTGCTTATTCACAACGGTGTTCTATCAAGCCATACACAAACGGCTATTAGAGTATGTTGAACTGCCTGAACACCCTAATGTACTAGACCTGGGCTGTGGCACGGGTCGCCTTTTGCATCGCCTCGCTACCCAGTTCCCGACTCTTCAAGGGACTGGATTAGATCTGTCTACTGAAATGCTACATCAAGCTCAATTGCGTAACCAGCATGGAGTTCGACTGACCTACAGGCAGGGGAATGCAGAATCTCTACCCTTTGCTGAGCAGGGATTCGATGCTGTTTTTAATACAATCAGCTTTTTGCATTACCCGAATCCTCAACAGGTTTTTTTAGAAGTGAGTCGGGTACTACGCCCCAGTGGACGTTTCTACTTAGCTGATTACGCAGCTAGAGAAGAAATAGGCACAGGTTTCTTTTCCTTTTCTCCGGGTGGTTTGCGATTTTATAGCCCTCAGCGGCGGGAGCAATTCGGTGTAGACGCAGGTTTGCAATGTCTAGGTCATTACTATCTGCTGAGTCGGGTTCTGCTGACAGTTTTTGGAAAACGCAGCGAGTAATATCGATTACTGGACATTGGCAAATTTGAGAACTCGACTATGGCAGAATTACACTGACTAGTTGGGTTCGGAAGGGTTAAGTTTTTAACGCACAGAGCGCGGAGGGTAACGCCAAGAGCACAGAGGTTTTGGAGGAAGGTGTTCAGTAATTTTGATACCAGCGGAAATGAAGCTACCATTCACGCATCAATGAAACGCTTGTGTTATAAGCATTTTTAATTTTGAGTTTTGAATGCGTGAATTCCGCGCAGCGGCACTAGCTTTTTGGGGTTGAACCAGTAGCATTAAGTATATATACGTTCTGTATCTTTTGCTTCACTTTACTAATCAGGTAACTAGCAGTGCTACCCAAAAAGCCTCACCCAACTGAGTCAACTCAGCGTTGGACGTTTCCTCAATTTTTCGGCCTTGTTAAGCGTAATCCACTTATGCTCTCCAGCTGGGTTTTATGCTGGACGATTGTTGGTACGGTTTGTGGACTGTTTGCTGGGTTGTACTGGAATATTCTGGAACTCATGACTCGGGTTCTGGAGCAGTTTAATGGCCCAAACTTACTGATTGTCATGCCCGTCGCCGGATTGGTGATTGGACTGGTGATTCATTTTCTAGGAAATCCGGGTGAAATTGGCGTGATTGTCGATAATATTCACTTTCGGGGCGGACGCTTGGATGCTCGCCAAAATCCTTCCATGCTTTTTGCTTCTTTGGTCAGCATATCAGCGGGAGGTAGTGCTGGCCCAGAAGCACCATTGGTACAGGTTACTGGTTCGTTTGGGACTTGGGTCGCTGATCGCTTAAATCTGAAGGGTGAAGACCTCCGTTCCATGAGTTTAGCGGCTATGGCGGCTGGATTTACAGCTCTTTTTGGTTCGCCCCTTGGCGGTGCGATGTTTGCCTTAGAGATTTTGCACCACGAACGTGTTTTAGAGTATTACGAAGCACTACTCCCGGCGATTGTTTCCAGTTGCGCCAGTTACTTAGTCTTTGCTCAAATTACCAAATTGGGTATTGCACCCACCTGGCATTTTCCTCAATACAACTTAAACAATATTGATGATTTTGCTTTAGCGATTCTGTTTGGCATGATTGGAGCTGTAGCAGCATGGCTATTCATGGGCATTTTTCGCGGGTGTGACCGCCTTTTTGCCAAAATTCCAGGCCCCATTTATGTCCGAACCACCGTTGCAGGATTAGGATTGGGGGCATTTGCCTCTCTGTTGCCACTAACCCGCTATTTTAGTCACCACGAGTTGGAAGTGGTTCTTGATCATGACTTTTCCACCTTCTTCCTATTTGGTCTAGCCTTGGCGAAAATGCTGACGATTAGCATGACGGTTACGGGGGGTTGGCGGGGTGGATTTATCATCCCCATCTTTTTTACCGGTGCCTGTATCGGCAAAGCTGTCGCTGCTGTGATACCGGGTATGAATCCGGCGCTGTCGATGATTTGTACCATGGCGGCGTTGAATGCTGCGGTAACGCGCACACCGGTCAGTACCACCTTACTCTTGACCAAACTGACCAATGTTAGTCCCTTAACCCCCATCCTCTTTGCCAGCTTAGTTGGATTTTTCCTGGCGCCTAAAGTGCCCCTGATTAGCTCACAACTCAAGTCTCATTCCGAAGCTGAAGCCGAAGCGTGAACCTCCCCTCCCCCTAAACGGGGAGGGTTCCCCAAAATCAGCCGTCATCGGTTTGTCTAGATTCAGTTCCTCAAACTATTTTTTCATCAGTTCAGGAACAATCAGACTAAACAGGATGCCAAAAACGACCAAAGCAATGACTTGTTCCCTGGAAAAGAGATTAGGCATTGCCACAGCCAGAACACCTAAAATCACCAAACCAAGAATAATTTCCTTGGAGAGGAGATTGGGCATGATCAGAGTGCTAATGATGAAGAAGGCGAGCAAAGCAATGGCTGTTTCCATTTTTCCTGTTTTCTCCTGAACGAAGGGTCTGCGTTCGCGCTGTGCTGATGCCTTGTAATCCTACTTGGATTCGGAATTCCTATCCCAAAATATCTCAAAAAAATACACAAGTCAGCCTCAATGTTCCCTTCGGGTTAACCGAATAACAGAGGAAAACGGCAAATTCTCTGCTTTTTTGTCTACACAGCCCTTCCTTAAACGAATGTGGCGTTCTTTAACTCAGCGGCTGCACAGGCAATTGCTCCCAGCGGCAGCGGCTGAGAGCGGGGAAATCGTGTTAAAATTTTAGAAGAAAGAAGCAATATTTGGCAACTATATGCGTGAAAAGTGGCATTATTTGCGGCTTTTCTGCTTTTTGCTGCCATTTTCTCTAATTTTAATGGAGTTTTTCGTTCTATGAGTACCTCCCAGGAGCGAATTGTCCCGACTAATCTGCGGAACGAGATGCAACAGTCTTACCTAGAATACGCGATGAGCGTAATTGTAGGTCGGGCGCTGCCAGATGCTAGGGATGGACTCAAGCCAGTACATCGGCGGATTCTCTATGCGATGCATGAGTTGGGTTTAACACCAGACCGCCCGTTTCGGAAGTGTGCCCGTGTGGTGGGAGAAGTGTTGGGTAAGTATCACCCTCATGGAGATACCGCCGTTTATGACGCCTTGGTGCGGATGGCTCAAGAGTTCTCCATGCGATCGCCCCTGATCGACGGACACGGTAACTTTGGCTCGGTGGACAACGACCCACCGGCTGCCATGCGTTACACCGAATGTCGCTTGCGCCCTATCTCGACAGATGCCCTGCTGCAAGATATAGAGTCGGAAACCGTAGACTTTATCGATAACTTTGACGGTTCGCAGCAGGAACCCACCGTCTTACCGGCACGGGTTCCGCAGCTATTACTCAATGGCTCTAGTGGTATTGCCGTGGGCATGGCAACCAATATCCCACCGCACAACCTGGGAGAGTTGATTGATGGTCTGGTGGCACTCATCCACAACCCAGAGATAACAGATACCCAATTAATGCGGTACATCCCTGGCCCTGACTTTCCTACAGGCAGTCAGATTTTGGGAAGCTCTGGAATTAAAGAAGCCTACATCACGGGTCGTGGTTCAATTACCATGCGGGGCGTTGCCCAGATTGAAACCTTGTCAGTGCGGGGGCGTCCGGATCGAGAAGCGATTATCATTACCGAACTGCCTTACCAAACGAATAAGGCGGCGCTGATTGAGAAAATTGCCGAACTTGTTAATGATAAGCGCATTGAGGGCATTTCTGATATTCGGGATGAAAGCGATCGCGACGGGATGCGAATCGTAATTGAACTCAAGCGCGATGCTTATCCTCGCGTGGTTCTCAACAACCTCTACAAGCAGACGCCCATACAAATGAATTTTGGGGCGAATATGCTGGCGCTGGTGAACAATGAACCTCAGCTTTTGACGCTCAAGCAGTTTTTGCAAGTCTTCCTGGATTTCCGCATTGAGACCATTACCCGACGGACTCAATACGAACTGCGCAAAGCGGAGGAACGCGACCACTTACTGCAAGGGCTATTGATTGCCCTGAACAACTTGGATGAGATGATTGAACTCATCCGTCATGCTGCTGATGCCCCTACCGCCAGGGCAGAGTTAATGGAAGTCTACGGGCTTTCCGAAGCGCAAGCCGATGCTATTTTGCAAATGCAACTGCGACGCCTAACCGCCCTAGAAGCGGAGAAGATTCAAGCGGAACACGAGGAATTACAAGTTCGCATTAGTGACCTGCGCGATATTCTGGCAAACAGAAGTCGCATCCTGGACATTATTGAGACAGAAGCGCATCAGCTCAAAGCGACCCACGCCACACCCCGCCGCACGGTGATTGAACAGGTCGAAGGAGAGTTAGATGACACCGACCTGATTGCTAATGAAAAGGCCATCATTCTGCTGACAGAACAAGGGTACATCAAGCGGATGGCCGTAAACGAGTTTGCCGCCCAAGCCAGAGCTACTCGCGGCAAAGCAGCCACCCGCATGAAAGAGGATGACGGAGTTGAGCATTTCCTCACCTGCTGCGACCACGACAGTGTTTTATTCTTCAGCGAAAGAGGCGTTACCTACTGCCTCAAGGCGTACCAAATTCCCATCGCGTCTCGCACAGCACGAGGTGTGCCAATTGTCCAGCTTTTGCCAATTCCCCGCGAAGAAAAAATCACCTCGATCGTGCCGGTATCCGAGTTCACTGACCATGAATACTTGGTGATGTTGACCCGCAAAGGTTACATCAAAAAAACCGCACTGGATGCCTTTAGCAATATTCGCGCCAATGGGTTGATTGCCATTTCCTTAGAAGAGGGCGATCAGTTAAGGTGGGTACAACGTGCTACAGAAGCAGATAGTGTCGTCATCGGGTCGCGTCAGGGCATGGCGATTCACTTCAAGGCAGATAACGAGCAGCTGCGTCCCCTCGGTCGTGCCACAAGGGGTGTGAAGGCCATGAAACTCCGCTCTAACGATGAGTTGATCAGCATGGATATTTTGCCCGGTCAAGTGGTGGCTGAGCTAGCCCCCGCCTCAGAGGCAGAGTCAGAGGAGGAGACGGAAGACCTCAATAATGAGGAATTAGTGGAAACCTCAGGTCAAGGCCCTTGGGTACTAGTTGTGACCATGGGGGGCTATGGCAAGCGAGTGCCAGTATCTCAGTTCCGCTTACAAAATCGAGCGGGGATGGGTATCATGGCGACCAAATTCCGTTTGCCCAAAGACCAAGTAGCCGCGCTACGAGTGGTGAATGAAGGGAACGAACTCATGATTGTTACGAGTCGGGGAATCATCATTCGTCAGGCGATTGATGCAATTTCACCCCAATCTCGTATGGCAACCGGGGTGAGAGTGCAACGACTGGATGACGATGATGCGATCGCGGCAGTTGCGTTAGTACCTCTTTCCGATCCAGAAGAAGCAGAAGCAGAAGCAGAAGCGACAGAGGAGGCGTTGTAGCGCTAAAGTTGTAGGACTTAGAGGCTGTCTCTAAATGGCTGTATTCCTCTACGAGGAATAGTTTCAGACTTCGGGAGTTCCCCCAGGGGGGAACTCCCGTCTAGGATAAAGCTCTGTTTCCACTTGTGCCTCACAAAGATGTTAGGTTGGTGGTACTTAGCGACTTAAAGAACCGATTTTTCTTAGGGAAGCTTCGTAATCTCCACATTGACGTATTCAGCAGGTTCAGTTTTAGCATTCAGCTTGATTTTTGACGAACTCCCGTCAGCCCACTTCAACTCCTTGGAAGGCCCGCCCTTCGATAGTACACCAAGGAAACGGATACCCTGGCGTCCCCAGTCCCAGTAATCCACTCCACCCCCCGGATTGCCTGGTGGTGGGAACTGATTTGCCAGCGCCATGTCTTCGACAATGTGCCATACTGCAATCCCATGAGCTGGGAGACGGAAGTCATAGTTGGGGGTTGAAGAGGTTCCGCCCCAGCGGTTCTCAATGATGAAGTATTCCCGAGTCTTCTTGGTCGAATGATAGAGGATGATCGCCTTCCTCTTGGTTTCTACTGAAGCCAGAGAGACGGTTTGGGTCCTCCACTGGTCGATCTCGACGGCGTCCGGTTTGAGGAACCCGCTCTTAAGCTTGTGGAAAGGATCGAAGTGAGTCGCATTGAAGTGGCTGTCCATCAAACTGTAATAACCAGCTCGCGTGGAATAGTCTGAGTACATGTCGGTTGCACCCAGCGCCCCGTGCGCCGCTTCATGCGCGACGAGACCTACGTTAACATAGCGGTTGTCGTTGTTCGCGGAAAAGTAGACATCAAGCACGTCAATGGACATTGGTGTGCTTACTCCATCGACTGCCACCGAGGTATTTCGGTGAAACCCCCAGGTGCTGTTCTGCGGTCGGACAATCTCTACCGCCAGTTCGTCGCCAGTGATGTGGTTGTCACCATTGCGATCATACTTATGGAAATCGAAATAGGGGTCTGCCGCTTTAATGGCATCCTGCCACATCAGCTCCCACGCTTGGTTGTTCCAGTACCAGTTACCCTGCCGCCCTGGCGGTGCCACGAACCAGTTATTATTAGAGCAGCCAAGGAAGGTAATAGGATCGGGGCCATACTTTCCGCCTGTGTTTTCCTTGTACCAACTCTTCACGTTCGCTTTATTATCGTCGCCACGGTGCTGGTTGATGACCTGAGCCTCACTCGGTCGAGTTTCACCTGGGCGAAGCGGATCGAAACAGATGACAAGAAGCGGAAACTTTCCGTTGCGCGACTTTAAAGAGGCGTATGGCTTGGTGAAGTCCACTCCTTGCATTTGCTGCATTTGCTTAAGACTGCTGGAAACATTAAATCCTGAAGGTGACGAAACCACCGAGAGGTTGCCTACCGAGTTATTACTGTGGATTGTGAGAGCCTGAAGCATCTTTGCTCCGGGGGCGACAAGAAGACTAACGAGGGTGGCTGAGGTGGCAACGGTCACAAAGCGACGAGGAAAGAAGCGGCGAAGGGATAGTAAACGAGAGGGTAGATGGCGCATGGATTACTCTCCTTGAGGAATAACCATTTTGTATAAAAATTGTTCTGTCCATAACTCAACTCAAAACACCAGAGTTTTATGCAAAATTCCCAATAAGTTATGTAAAATCCCCAATAAGTAAGAGGCTGCCAAAGTTCTACTTTACCTTTCATCTCCATTAGGCTTTGATTGAGAGGCACAATGTTCTGTGTCTCCCTTCCCAGGTCATGCTATATGCTTTGGCCCAAACTCGTAGATGCATGAAAACTTCAAAGCGACTATGGCAAGTATCCCCATTACTTTTACCCTTGCTCGGTGGTATCTTGATGGGGTTGACACCGGCACCTGTAGAGGCTTGGCCTTTGGCGTGGATTGCTCTGGTTCCTCTATGGTTTTTAGTGGCTAGAGGTCAGGGCGTTCGCCAGTGTGCCTTGTACGGGTTAGTCTGGGGCATAGGCTATCACGGCTTAGCGCTGTTTTGGATTACTGGCATTCACCCCATGACTTGGATGGGAGTGCCGTGGCTGGCGAGTTTAGCGATCGCCATTTTCTGCTGGGCATTTATCACCCTTTGGGGCGCTGTCTTAGTCACCATCTGGGCAGTCTGTCTATTTTGGATTTCAGATTTTAAATTTTGGATTGAGCGAAAACCTAAACTCTCAGCCTTAGTGCGTGTTCTCATGGGAACAGCTCTATGGTGTGGATTGGAGGCTCTCTGGAGTGGTGGGCCGTTGTGGTGGACTTCCCTGTCTTATACTCAGAGTCCTCATAACCTAATAATTTTGCACTTGGGTCAACTGTCTGGCCCTTCAGCCGTTACAGCGATGATTGTGGCGGTGAATGGATTGATTGGCGAAGCAGCGATTAGCTATCAGCACAATCGGAATGCAAAAGAGTTGAACGTTAGAAGGTTGAATGTTGAAAGTTTGAATCTGCAATCTTCTAACCTGCAACCTGCAACCCTTGTGGGTATAGCAGTGGGACTGTTGATAGCTTCGCACTTGATTGGTTATGGACTCTACAGTCGTCCTCTCGTCCAACCCACTGAAGCTGCACTGAAAGTAGGAATTATTCAGGGCAATGTCCCTAATGAAATTAAACTCTACTCACAAGGGTGGAGTCGTGCGCTAGAGGGCTACACGAAGGGATATCAGACGTTAGCCGATCAGGGAGTTGAAGCCGTCTTAACACCAGAAGGGGCTTTTCCTTTTTTTTGGACAAGAATGGTTCAGGAGCAGAACCCCTTTTACTTAGCTATTTTAGACAAGGGCGTTGTTGCCTGGGTGGGAGCCTTCGGCGCACGAGGAAGCAGCTACACCAATAGCCTGTTCACCATTAGGGGCAATGGCGAGACATTCAGCCGCTATGACAAAGTTAAGTTAGTCCCGTTGGGGGAGTATATTCCGTTTGAGGAGGTCGTAGGTGCTTTGATTGATCGACTTTCTCCTTTGGATGCTCATCAAGTTCCAGGTTCACCAACCCAGCACTTTGAAACACCGTTTGGTCGTGCGATCGCCGGTATCTGTTACGAGTCAGCGTTCGCTCAACACTTCCGGCGTCAAGCCGCTGCTGGAGGTCAATTTATCCTGAGTGCTTCTAATGATGCTCATTACAGCTCTGAGATGCCAGCTCAGCACCATGCCCAGGATGTGATGCGAGCCATTGAAACGGACAGATGGGCCGTGCGTGCCACGAACACAGGCCATTCTGCAATTGTAGACCCTCACGGCAAAACGCTCTGGATTTCTGGGATTAATACGTACGAAATTCATGCCGATACGATTTATCGGCGGCAGACACAAACGCTTTATGTGCGTTGGGGAGATTGGTTGACACCCGTTTTGTTGGGATGTGCTGGATTGTTGGGGTTAAGTTTCACCCGTCTTCTACGCTAGTAGTGTCAATAGCACCCACGGTGAAAGCTGACTATGCCTGAAATTGCGTCTATAGTCGATGCGAGAAGACCCCCCCAGCCCCTCCCCGCGCACGGGGAGGGGAGCCAAAGCCACAGGCTACGGCGGGGTGGGGTGTTCTTATTATGGGTAAATTGCCGGACATGAAATGAAGTATCTATCTTTCCCACTCCCGACTCCCTATTTTCCTGGAAGGCATCATGTGGATTTGCCGCTACGGCTCCTGAGTTCTATATTTCTCAATACATCTATGAATCAGCCCTACCGAACTGCTGTTTTTGCCTTAGGAACTATTGCCCTGCTCTGTTTGAGCAATTGCGCCGCTAATGGAGCAGCCAGCAAAGTGCCAGCGCATCCAGGCAACAGCTCTAACCCTGTAGCCCAGAATTCAGATAGTGCGAGAGCTACCTCCACTGCTTCCCCCAAAACTTCAATTGCCTACAAGACGAACAACTTGCTGTCTAATCAGCAAAAAGGGCAACTCGCTCAATTAGGCATCCCCATTGCTGTGCCCACTTATCTTCCTGCGGGCTTTCGTTTAACTAAATTCTCTGCCCAAAAGGAAGAAGACGAAGCCTCGGGCGCTTGGTATTCACTTTTTTATCAAGGAGCCAATAACACCTGCTTAGAATTCTCTGCCAATGTTGATCCAGCGATGTCATTGGAGCGTCTACCAAAGACATTGGTGAAGACTCGCTTGGGTGAAGTTGAGGTTTATTCCGGTAACGTGGAGGGCAAACCGATGGTTGTCGGACTGTTTTCCTTGCCTAAGAACAATGGGTATATGCTCAGAACTGGAGCTTGGACGCCTGCTACTAATCCAGGAAGGCGCTGTAATCCAGTTAGTAGGAATGAGTATATTCGGGTGTTGCGATCGCTGGAGATGTTGAAGTGAGAAATTTGGATAAGAAGCGCGTTGTTTGCAGGGGCGGAGTCTTCCTATTTCAGCTTAGTACAAAGCCTATAAGCCTTATCCAGTAATACTTTACCCAAGAGCTAAGTCCCAAAGTAACAAAAGAAGGATAAGTTTGATGATATACCATTAAAGCATAGCTCGAAATACTGAACAGGCTTCAGGAGCAGCGGTATGGATAACTGGGATCAACGCAAGCTTTTATCAGCAATTTGTCATGGAGCTATCTTTTTTAGCTCTACGATTGTATCCATTGGCATACCCATCGCCATTTTATTGACTAATGACGATCCAATTGTCAAAGAAAATGCGAAAGAATCTCTCAACTTCCACATCAATCTTTATATTTATGCTTTCATTTTTGTGTTGTTGATTTTTGTGGTTATTGGGATTCCGTTGCTGATTGTGCTGGGTATTATCAGCTTCATCATGCCAATTATTGCTATTGTTCAGGTTCTGAGCTATCCCAACCAGCCCTACCGTTACCCGTTTGTTTTTCGCTTAGTGTAGTGGTTGAGAAAACGGCTACGCACAGCAGGAGAAAAAACGCTGTTGAGACTCGATCTATCTAAAGAAAGGAAGGGCGAAGAAAGTTGATGGGACATGGAATTTAATGCAGCCTGTCTTGTTTCATAACTTATAGCGGTTCCTGACCAAGTGAGGTACACTTTCCTCCTAGTCCCACCGCCCTGTTCCCTGCCTCAACCAAGCTGTACCGCATCTGATCGACAAAAGCTATACCTTATCGTTGGTTGTGCGAATTGTGTGCTGAGTTGTTGCCCATCATAGCCTGAGCCATTTGTAAATGCCCCTCGAGTTTGGGCAATGTACTGCTGGCAAACGCTTTTACATCTCGATCTTGTGCCTGTTGAGTTGCACTTTGGAACAGCGACACAGTCTGAACGTGATCGTTCTCCATTACCATCATGTACTGTTGATCGAAATTGCGACCAGAAAGCCGTTGGAGTTGCGTTCTGATTTGCCGATGCTGGGCATCCAATGTTTTGGGAACAGAGACACCCTTCCTGTTTGCCAACTGCATAAGTCTGGCGTTCGCCTGCGTATGATCGTTGATCATTTGCTGTGCGTATTGCTTCACCTCGTTACTAGCACCCCGTCGCAATGCCAGCCGACTCAGTTCTACTTCCGCCATGCTCCCTTGGGCGGCTTGGGTCATAAATCGTCTATCAAAGCTGCTTAACTGGTTGCCGTTGGATTGAGTTGCAGGTTGATTCGTCCCATTGGTCTGAGCGACAGCCGTGTATCCCAAAGAACCAGTTAGGCCGAATGCAATTAAAGCCGTGGTGACTAAAACATTTTTTCTCATACTGACTGAACTTCCTTAAAAGTCTTTCCCTTCCTTTCATGTGATTCCATCGCTTCAGGAACTACCTCTCCCTTTAGATAGTGTTTGGTAGTACTGGCACAAACTGGACGCGAAACACTCATCGTTCAAGCATTAAGAAAGACGCCAAGGCAAGAACTGGTAAGGAATTCTTGTTACCTGGAAAATGAACTTGTTGGGGGATGCTAACGTCTAAGAGGTGGCGTAATGTAGCATCTGATACGACCTAATTTTCTGCCAAACATGAAGCGATCGCTTGTAACGCTGACTCTTAGCATAATTTCCCTAACATCCCTCGTTCCACCTGCTATTTCTACACCACCTCGAACGCCAGATAGACAAGAAAACTGCGAAATTTTAGTCGTTGGGGGCGGACTGGCGGGTGCAGCGACTGCCTATGAAGGCTTACTCGCAGGGCGAACAGTGTGCTTGACGGAAATTACCGACTGGGTAGGTGGACAGATTTCTTCCCAAGGTACCTCGGCACTCGATGAACGTCCTACTCAGCGATCGCGCCTATTCTACTCTCGCGGCTACCTGGAATTACGGGAGCGTATTAAAAACTTCTACGGTGAACTCAACCCCGGAGATTGCTGGGTGAGTGAATCTTGTTTTATTCCCCGTGATGCCAACAAAATCCTGATGGGCATCCTCAACGATGCAGCTAGACGGGGCAAAGGTACGCTCAAGTGGTATCCCTCTACCGTTGTTAAAGAAGTGAACTTGAGTCCCGATGGGAAGCTGATTGAAGGTGCCATTGCCATTCAACACAAATCTGCGGCGGGTACTCCTCCCCTCAACACTTACCCTCTCTCTCAAACGATTGAAGATTCCTATAAGTACGAAAATTCACCCCGCTTTGAGAAAACCATTGTTCGCTTTGTACCCCAAGGGCAGCAACAGGGAAATGTACCCAATTGGTATGTTGTTGATGCCACTGAAACCGGTGAACTGATTGCTTTGGCTGATGTGCCTTACCGCCTTGGGGTTGACCCTCGTTCCTATCAGGAACCTTCTTCCTCTAGCACTACGGGCGAACCTTATTGTACCCAAGGTTTTACCTACACCTTTGCAATGGAGGCTACCAAAGAGCCTCAACCCCATCAGATGCCCTCGTTCTATCCGCAATATCAGCCCTACTACAGCTATGAACTACAGCGGTTAGCCGATTTTGGATTGGTGTTCACCTATCGACGCATTTGGAGTCCTAAGGAGAGTGAAACCAAAAAGTTCGGTGGCATCACTTACACCGCTCCTACACCCGGAGACATCTCCATGCAAAACTGGACTTGGGGGAATGACTACCGTCCAGGTACTGCACAAGATAACCTAATCTACACCCGCGACCAGTTGCAATCGACAGGACAGTTGCAACCCGGAGGTTGGATGGGTGGCTTGCGGACAGAGAGTTTACGCAAAGCGGAAGAAAACGCCTTAGGTTATTTCTACTGGCTGGTGGAAGGCACTACTGACTCCCAATTGGGCAATGGTGTGAAAAAGCCGCAACCTAATAATAGGTTGGTATCGGGCTTAGATTCTCCGATGGGAACTGTACACGGCTTATCTAAATACCCCTACATGCGGGAAGGACGACGGATTATTGGACGCCCCTCCTATGGCTATCCTCAGGGTTTTGGTATCTGGGAACTTGATATCGCCCGCCGTGATTACCGGAATGAGTATTATCAACAGACGCTTCCACCGGAAACGTATCGCAACTTATGGACAGCCTTAGCTGGGCTACAAGCCGTACCCGTGATTCGAGGAACTATCCCACTTAATGAGGTTAAGCGGCGCGATCGCTCTACCATCTATCCAGATTCGGTGGGAATTGGACATTATGCGATCGACTTCCACCCCTGTATGGCGAAGAGTCCACCGGAAGCCCCTGGCAATACAGAGCGTGCAGGTGAGCGACTGCCAGAAAGTATCAAGGATATCCATCTGGCTTATCCGTTTGAAATTCCCCTGCGGGCGATGATTCCTCAAAAAATCGACAATATGTTAGTGGCAGGCAAGAGCATTGCCACCAGCCACATTGCCGCAGCGGCTTATCGGGTGCATTCCTTTGAATGGTCATCGGGTGCAGCTGCGGGCACAACAGCCGCTTTTGCTTTAGACAAGGGAATAGCACCTTACGAACTGGTTAATAACCTCCCGCAACAAGAGCCACAACTGCAAGCTTTACGCCAGCGCTTGGAAAACAATAGCAATCCTACAGCGTTCCCCGGTACTTCGATTTTCAATGAATCGTGGGAAAAATGGCGTTAGATGCCTCAAACAAAAGCTTGCTGAGCTTGAGTGCGGTTAGGATAAACTAGAAGGAATGCCAATTGTTGAATTTTATGTGAAGGATTCTAGTGACTGCCCTATGACTATGGTATATTCAGCCGCTGTTCACGCGAGCTCTACCTCGCCAGTCATAGCTCCTGAACGCTCTGGTCAAGTTACCCGCAAGCGTTATCCCAATTACAAAGTGATTGTGCTCAACGATGATTTCAACACGTTTCAGCATGTTCACGACTGTTTGGTGAAGTATATCCCTGGAATGACAAGCGAACATGCTTGGGAACTCACCAATCAGGTGCATTTTCAAGGCCAAGCCGTTGTCTGGGTTGGTCCCCAAGAACAGGCAGAACTCTACCACCAACAGCTCTCGCGCGCGGGATTAACTATGGCTCCCATAGAAGGGGCATAACCGGATGAGCAGCACCAACGACGGCAGGCTTGTTTGGAATCACTCGACCCACATTCCGGGTCTAATTCCCATCCTCGAACGACTCACCCGTTACACGGGCATTCAAACGATTACACCTGCCGTCATTGGACGTGCGAAAGGTCATTGTCCTCGATTGCAACTAAAAGTATCGGTGCCGATTCGCGGTGGATTTAAGGTGATTGCTAGGTCTGGAAAAACATATCAAGAGGTATTTATCCTCACTCGATTGAATCGGGGTGAATTAGAAGAGGCGATCGCTCACGTCCTAAAGCGTTGAAGTGACGATTCTACTCCTACCAATTCACGAAAAGCTTGATACATATCCTTAAACAAGGAAAATGTCTTATAGTTTTACATTTTTCCTTTACTTCCACTCAGTATTTGTATCATCCCTGACGTGAAGTACTATTAGCTACTCTCCCCAACACCCAATATGAATCAATCGCCAACACCCCTTCTGGCACTGACGAGTGCTGTAATTTTGGTTTTTTGTGCAACAACTGAGGCACTACCCAACACCCAAGCCAATGCCAGGGAAATTCAGCCGCACGCGTCTGGAACGATTGCTCAAGCCAGACGTAGAATTGATGAAAAGAGCGCACTGAAGGCGGTTTGGAGGCTTCGGCAAGTCCAACAGAAAGCTAAGGAGATTGAGCGTCTCTCTAGAGGGAAAGCCCGCCTTGGGTTGACGGTCGATCAGTCCCCGACAACCGCTACACCTTATTATGTAGTTCAGCTGTTTGAAAATCATCCCGACCACATCACAACCTTGAACTGGTTTCGTGTTTCCCTCAACGGTGTAATTACGGTTCTCGACCTAACCACGGACAAGTATATTCCTGTCCATCAATGGCGACCCTGAACGCAGCGAACTATCCCTGAAACCTTAGTTATTTTGGTTAGCATGGCGCACCAGCTTGTTCGCAAGCACCAATACTCACCCAGCTACTCGAACCATCTGCCCAATGTTCTTTTTTCCAAATGGGGGCATTGTGTTTTAAGGTATCGATCGCATATTGGCAAGCGGCAAACGCTTCTGAGCGATGAGGACACCCTACCGCTACCAGGACGCTAATTTCTCCAATTTGTAACCGTCCCGTGCGGTGGTGGATCACTACTCGATTAACCTCAGGCCACCTATTGCGGATATCCTGTGCGATCGCCTCAAATACTCGTAACGCCATCGGCTCGTAAGCCTGATATTCGAGAGCGACTACGGGCTTACCATCGGTTTGATTGCGAACCATGCCACTCATGACAACGATAGCGCCATTGGCTGGAGCATCGGCAAGGGCATAAATCTCTGCCAAGGATAAGGGTGCAAAGGTGATGGCCAAACTGTCTTTAGTCAGTGGTTGAGTGGCAGAGACAATAGACATTGTAAATCCTCAATCTATTAAATCTTTATCATTAATTCTTGGTTTGTGTCAGCTTTAGGACGGTTAACTAGCTGAGTGCTGAAATATACTGAAGATGACTAGGGTTTAAATATCACATTTAAATCATATAGCAATCCTTCATAACTTGTAAAAATCTATACGTCTCTTTCTCTCTTTATGGAGTGTCTAGAGGAGGGTCGTTATTATTCATCAATCAAACCGGACTGCTAGCTAACTAAATGACTCACTATCTTAAGGATTATGTATCAGCCGCATGAAAGCTTCTTTGCCTAATCATGAACTAGAAAGACTAGAGGCTCTTTATCAATACAATATTATCGATACCTCTCCGGAAGAGGTGTTCGATGATTTCACAAATTTAGCCGCACACATTTGTGAAACTCCCATTGCTCTGATCACCTTAATTGATAATCATCGTCAGTGGTTTAAGTCAAAAGTTGGCTTAACCTTAAGCGAAACAGCTCGCGAAATTTCCTTTTGTACCCATACCATTCAAGGAAGTGAAGTATTTATTGTTCAGGATGCCTTGACAGATGAACGATGCGTCACTAACCCTTTAGTCACCTCTGAACCTCACATTCGGTTTTATGCAGGCGCACCTCTAATTACCCCTAAAGGCTATGCCTTGGGAAGTCTTTGTGTTCTTGATTATGTACCACGAGAACTCACGTCTGAGCAGTTGAAGGCACTACAAGCTTTAAGTCGTCAGGTCATGACGCAACTAGAGCTAAGACGCACCTTAGTTAAATTAGAGCAGACTCAGCAGCAGAGCAAGCAACTCGAAAAAACACTGCATTCAAAAGAGCAAGAACTGCTCAATTTCCTGGGAAATAGCACGATTAGCTCGCCTGGAGTGGAGGCCAATAAAATTATTTGGGGAGTCAATCAAGCGCAACAAGAGTATGATGTCCCACGGGCCGTTTGGCAGCGCTTTTTCAATTTATCTATCGATTTACTGTGTATTGCTGGTCTGGATGGCTATTTTAAACGCTTGAACCCAGCTTGGGAAACAATGCTCGGTTTTACCCATGACGAACTTCAACGCCAACCCTTCTTGGATTTTGTTCATCCTCAAGACCAAGCAGTCACCCTTGCCGAGGTGAAGCAGCTGACAACGGGCACACCTACCATTAAGTTCGAGAATCGTTATCGTTGTAAAGATGGTTCATACAAATGGTTAGCTTGGACAGCCTTTCCCAGCCTTGAGGAAGATTTAGTCTATGCGATTGCCCGTGATATCACTGAACTGAAGCGTGCGGAACAAGAGCGTCTGCATCTGTTGCAGCGAGAGCAGGAAGCGCGGGCGGAAAGCGAAGCTGCACGCAGCCAAGTTACACAGATTCTAGAGAGCATCACAGATGGCTTTTTTGCGCTCGATCACGAGTGGCGCTTCACCTATCTCAACGAACAATCCGAGCTGTTGATGCAACGCAGACGAGATGAACTTTTGGGTCAATGCATTTGGGACAAGTTTCCGGACGCTGTAGGCTCCACATTCTACCAGGAGTATCATCGAGCTGTAACCGAAAAAGTCAGCGTAGAATTTGAAGCGCTCTACGCGCCCTCGAATACCTGGTTTTCCGTTCATGCCTACCCACGTGAGCAGGGATTATCTGTTTATTTTGAAAATATCAACGAGCGGAAAAAGTCTGAGGCAGAACTCCTAGAAACGACCACGTTGCAACATGCCATTTTGAATGGTGCGAACTATACCATTATTTCCACCACCACCGATGGCACAATTTGTACCTTCAATACGGCTGCCCAGCGTTTACTGGGCTACACTCCAGAAGAGGTAGTGGGCAAAGCAACGCCCCTCCTCATTCATGACCCAGAGGAAGTTGTGCAACGAGCCCAAGAGTTAACTACAGAACTGGGAATTCTTATTGAACCTGGCTTTGAGGCGTTTGTAGCCAAAGCACGTTTGGGAGAACCAGATGAACGTGAATGGACTTACGTCCGCAAGGATGGTTCTCACTTGAGAGTGCTGCTTTCAATCACGGCACTGCGTAACGCGGAGGGCGACATTACTGGGTTTTTGGGGATTGGCAGCGATATTACGCAACGAAAACAAGTTGAGGCAGCGCTAAAAGAGAGTGAACAACGTTGGCACTTAGCGCTACGAGGTAACAATGACGGGATTTGGGATTGGAACCTGAAAACTAATGATGTCTTCTTTTCGGCTCGATGGAAAGAAATGTTGGGCTACGAAGACTGCGAAATTGCGCCGAATCTAGAAGAACGGGAAAAACGAATCCATCCAGATGATTTTGACTGGGTAGAGCAGGCCATTCAAGAGCATTTAGCCGGGAGAACTCCGTTTTACATTACCGAGCATCGGGTGCAGTGTAAAGATGGCACCTACAAATGGATTCTCGACCGGGGTCAGGCATTATGGGATGAACAGGGGAATGCGGTACGAATGATTGGCTCTCATACTGACATCACGGAACGGAAGCAGGCAGAGGAGTTACTGAAAACTCGTACGCAACAACAAGCTGTTATTATCGCCTTGGGTCAACGTGCCTTGGCTGGGACAAATCTGTTGGCGTTGATGGATGAAGCAACTCGGCTTGTAGCTCAAAGCCTAGATGTGGAGTATAGCGAAGTTTTGGAGTTGGTGGGGGATGGCAGTACGTTGGTTGTACGTTCGGGAGTGGGTTGGCAGCCAGGGGTAGTGGGTCAGGTTACAGTTAGTACTCCAGCGAACTCTCAAGCCGGTTATACGCTGAGTACCGATGAACCCGTAATTGTCAGCGATCTGCGGACAGAAACACGGTTTAGTGACCCATCGTTTCTACAAGAACACAACGTCGTAAGTGGCGTGAGTGTGGTTATCCCAGGCACAAATCGTCCATTTGGAGTCTTAGGCGCACAGACGAAAAGGAGGCGGACATTTACGCAAGAGAATGTTCATTTTCTCCAGTCTGTGGCGCATGTGCTAGCAACGGCAATGGAGCGTCAACGCTCAGAAGAAGAACTGCGGCGTCAGAATCGGCGATCGCAACTGTTTGCCGAAATCACGCTGAAAATCCGCCAATCTTTGCACTTAGAAGACATTTTGCAAACGACCGTCACCGAAGTGCAGAACATTCTCGAGTGCGATCGCGTGTTAATCTATCGCGTATGGTCGAATGGGACAGGACGCACGGTAACAGAATCGGTTAAGCCTGGGTGGCCTGAGATTCTTGATATGCCCTTTCCAGAAGAAGTTTTTCCCTTAGAGTATCAAGAGCTATACCGCCAGGGAAAGGTACGAGCGATCGCAGATGTAGCACAAGCCTACGCCGAGGTAACACCCTGTATGCTGGAATTTCTCCAGCCTTGGTGTGTGAAGGCCAAGTTAGTCGTACCCATTAGACTTGCAGGACAACTCTGGGGTTTGCTGATCGCCCATCACTGTAGCAGTCCCAGGCCATGGACAGCCTTTGAAATTGAACTGTTGCAACAGCTATCCGAGCAAATTGGTCTGGCCTTGGGTCAAGCTAAACTTCTAGAACGAGAAACCCGCCAACGATTGGAACTTTCCCGTTCCAATGCAGAACTGCAAGAGTTTGCCTACGTAGCCTCCCATGACCTGCAAGAGCCACTACGCAAGATTCGAGCCTTTGGTGATCGGCTCAATATCAAGTATGGGGAGGTATTGACAGAGCAGGGACGCGACTACTTGGAGCGAATGCAAAATGCCGCAGGACGAATGCAGGCTTTAATTGATGACTTACTAACATTGTCACGGGTCACAACTAGAGCACAACCGTTTGTCCCAACTAACCTAACGCAGGTGGTGCAGGAGGTTCTCTGTGATCTAGAAGTCCGCATTCAGCAGACGGGTGGACGCATAGAAGTCGGTAAACTGCCCACACTTGACGCCGATCCCATCCAAATGCGTCAATTACTGCAAAACCTCATCGGCAACGCTTTGAAATTCCACCGAGATGAGGAGCCGCCTGTCATCAAGATTTATAGCCAAAGCCTTGCGGAGCAGGAACAGCCACTCAGACAGGAAACGGGTGAAAGAGGACTGGGAGAAGAGGGAATGGATACGCGGGGACATGGAAACATAGGGGAAGAGGACACCGAGACACAAGGGCACAAAGATGGGGGGAATTCTTTAAAAAATTTCTCAGCGTCGCCGCGTCTCCCCTTATGTGCGTCTTTAGAAGCGTCGTCACGCCTTCCTGTGTCCGGCTCGTCTTGTCAAATCTTTATTGAAGACAACGGTATTGGTTTTGAGGAAAAGTACAACAGTCGTATCTTCAATGCGTTCCAGCGCCTACATGGTCGTGGTGAATACGAGGGGACAGGGATGGGTTTAGCGATTTGCCGTAAGATTGCTGAACGCCACAACGGAAGTATTACCGCCAAAAGCCAACCAGGGCAGGGTTCAACCTTTATCGTCACGCTGCCCCTCCAACAACGTCAAGGAGAAACTGCAAAGTGAAAGGACGGCGAAATCCGGTGACGATTTTGATGGCGGATGATGATCCCGATGATTGCCTATTGGCTCAAGAAGCCTTAGCGGAGAGCCGCTTGACGAACGAGTTACACTGCGTCAAAGATGGCGAGGAATTGATGGATTATCTCTACCAACGAGGCAAATATAGACAGCCAGGTAGTGCCCCACGTCCGGGTTTAATTTTGCTAGACCTGAATATGCCGAAAAAAGATGGTCGTGAGGTACTCAGGGAACTCAAATCTGACCCTCACTTGCGGCAAATTCCCGTCTTAGTGCTGACCACATCCAGAGCAGAGGAAGATATTGAACGCAGCTATTACTTGGGTGCTAACTCTTACATCACCAAACCTGTAACGTTTAGTTCCCTACTTGAGGTGATGCAAACTTTGAGCAAGTATTGGTTTGAAATTGTGGAACTGCCATCGGCAGACGTTGGAGACACAGATGAACAACTACCTGATTAGAGCACTGTCCATTGCTCATAATGAAGATGGTACTCCAGAGGTGAAGATGCGGTGACAGATGGCAAGAACGCGGAAATAACCGTGTTCCATTTACCGCACTTTTGTAAACAATAACAAAGCTATCACTCTTTTTATGACGACTTGTCACGTAAAACTTATATAAATTTCCAGGGAGTATTCTGTTTTTGTAAATTTGTAGACGCTTTTACTAAAAGAAGGGTGATGCTCTCATTACTTGTATGTTTGCTGGTATGGGGATACACCCAATTTGCAGACTTTTGTTTTGTATCTCGGTATGTGAAGGAAGCGACCAATGGCAACTAGAACTACTATTATGCAGCGTAATAATGTTCGTGTTCTGGGTGATGGCCCTGAGACTATCATCTTTGCTCACGGCTTCGGCTCCGATCAGAACGCTTGGCAACATCAAGTTGCAGAATTCGCATCCAAGTATCACATCGTTCTGTTTGACCATGTCGGAGGGGGTCAGTCAGATTTATCGGCCTATAGTCCGCGCCGCTACAGCAGCCTTTACAGCTACGCTGAGGATTTGCTAGATTTATGTGCCGAGTTAAAGCTGACCCAGTGCATCTTGGTGGGTCACTCTCTCAGTGGAATGGTGAGCCTATTGGCAGCATTATTAGAACCAGAACGTTTCAGCCAACTCATCATTATCGGTGCATCCCCCCGTTATCTTAACGATGAAGGATATATTGGCGGTTTCGAGCAGCATGAGCTTGATGCGCTCTACGAAGCGATGTCAAGTAACTACCATGCATGGGCACTCGGCTTTGCCCCCCTATTCATGCAAAACCCCGATAAACCGGAACTGGCGGTTAACTTTTCTCAGACCCTTGCGGCGGTTCGTCCGGACATTGCGCTGTCTGTTGCTCGGATGGTTTACCAGTCCGACCACCGAACGGATTTGCCAAAAGTCAAGGTGCCCGTTGCGATTCTACAATCGAATGATGACATTGTTGTGCCACAGGAAGTCGGTCATTACATGGAAAAGAACATTCCTCAAAGTAAATTACTCCAGTTGCCAACATCAGGACATTTACCTCACCTAAGTTCGCCCAACGTAGTTAATAGGGCGATCGCCCAATGTTTGGTTGCTTAACACGCAATTATTCCAATCTACAGTTTCGATCGACTCATCCGGACTGGCTACCCACGTTTGCACCCGTTTTACTGGGGCTAGTGCTCCTTTTCATCGGGTGGGGTGTTCTGGATGGATGGACACCTATGCCACTCTTCACACTGGCTCTGTTGGCTTTTTGCCACCTGTTGCCACTGCCAACCGTCCGAGTTGCACTCCTCAATGGACTTGGTCTACTGCTCTTCGGATTCCTACAAGGTAAGGATGGGCTACTCTTACACCAATTCTTAGCACTGAGCAGTATATCGGCATTCAGTCTTCTGCTGAGCCGATTTCTGCGAGGCATCGAGTGGCGGTTGGCGTCTCAGTCAGTGCTGGCTATCCTTGCAGAGGCGGACAAAATCGCTGGACAGGCAGGAGGTGCTACCCCTACTGTCGATTCTCTCCTGTCTCAGGCTCTCTCCTTACTCCGCGACTTCGCTCGTGCCGATGCAGCGATCGCCTTGCTTCAAGTCGATCAAGTTACCGCTCAAGCGTTGGTGTGTCTGCCTTCCAATGCCCTTCCCGATCAACTAACCACGCCTGCTCTGTTTGAGGATGCGATCGCCCAAAATCGCTGCCTCTACTACACCGATTACCCCTCTACCCCAGGTGCTTCCCACCTCTTGCTCGCCCAAGGCACTCAGTCCCTCGCCGTACTTCCCCTCCAATCCTCCCTAGCTCAGAGAGAACCGGGAACAGGGCGCGGCGCAGTTTTGTTGATCTGGTATCGCCGCTACGAAGCCTCATCACACCTGCGGCAATTGATCGAGTCACTCCTTGGCGAATTACGCACCCTGCTACAATTCTCCGATACTACCCTACGCCTTGATCGGCTCCAAGCACGCTTTAGTGCCATGTTAGAAACCATCCATCAAGGCGTTGTGTTTGTTGATGAAAGTGGCGAACAGGGTTGGATGAATCAATCGGCAGCTAGGCACTTGGATTTAACCCCAGGCGCGATCGAGCCAGCAGCGCTTGCTCAAGCGATGGCAATCTTACGTATGCGTGCTGATAATCAAACAGAAATTGCTGCACAGGCTGCCGAGTTTTTCTCCCAGACGAAGCCAGAAATTCGGAACTGGAACTGGATTTTCCGACAACCTCAGGCCAAAGTACTGAGTATCTCTAGCACACCGACTCGATTTCGCAACGTACCCGGTCGCCTCTGGCTACTCGACGACATCACGGAGCAGTATTTCGCACAACAAACGCTGATTCAACGGACTCAAGAATTATTTCAGGCCAATGTTGAATTGGAACAAGCCAAGGCAGAAGCTGAAGCGGCGACTCAAATTAAAAGTCAATTTCTCGCCAATATGAGCCATGAAATCCGCACACCGATGAATGCCATTATCGGGATGACGGGTTTATTACTCAACACTGAACTCACCTATCAGCAGCAGGATTTCGCCGAAACAATTCAGAGCAGTAGCGAGACTTTACTATCCCTGATTAATGATATTCTTGACCTTTCTAAAATTGAATCAGGCAAGTTAGAGTTAGAAAAAAAATCCTTTGGTTTACGCGTTTGTGTTGAAGAATCTTTGGAATTATTAGCTTTAAAAGCTGCTGAAAAAAGTATTGAATTCGCTTATTTTATTCATCCCCAAACTCCCGAATCTATTGTAGGAGATGTCACTCGATTACGTCAAATTTTAGTGAATTTACTCAGTAATGCGGTGAAGTTCACCGATGCAGGAGAAGTGGTCGTTTCGGTGACAGCCAAAGAGTTGAAGGTTGAAAGATTAAATGTTGGAAGTTCAGAGCAACAGCCCCAACCTATCAACCCTGAGCATCCAGCACGCTACGAAATCCAATTTGCTGTTAAAGATTCAGGAATTGGCATTCCTCCCGATAGAATTGATCGCTTGTTTAAAACCTTTAGCCAAGTCGATTCTTCGACCACTCGTCACTATGGTGGCACTGGGTTGGGTCTAGCGATTGGTAAACAACTCAGTGAAATGATGGGGGGGACAATGTGGGTTGAAAGTCAAGTCGGTAAAGGTTCAACCTTTTACTTCACCATCGTTGCCCAATCCGATCTCAGCCTGTTACCGATGAATGGTCACAAGCAGCAGCCACAGTTAGATGGCAAGCGATTGCTCATCGTTGATGATAATGCGACCAATCGGCAAATATTGACACTGCAAGCTCAATCGTGGGGTATGCAAACTTGTGCCGCAGAATCTGGCTTTAAAGCGCTCTCCTTACTGACTCAAGGAGAAGTGTTTGACATAGCTATTTTAGACATGCAGATGCCCACAATGGATGGCCTATCTTTAGCTGTAGAAATTAGGCAGCAGCCTAGTTGCCAGAAATTACCCTTGGTTATGCTGACCTCGGTAGATAATCCAGCACCCAGCGACCTGGAGGCATCCGTAAACTTTGCGGCTTTCCTGACTAAACCGATTAAGCAATCTCATCTTCATAATATCTTGCTGCAAGTCTTAGATGAACAACCCACCCTCGTTAAACCTTCCCGCGTTAATCCCTCCCTGCGCACTCCCCAACTGGCTCAAGAACACCCCTTACGGATTCTGTTAGCGGAAGACAATGTCGTGAATCAGAAAGTCGCTTTGCTGCTGTTGCAAAGTATGGGCTATCACGCTGATCTAGCTCATCATGGGCTGCAAGTGCTAGAAGCGCTGCATCACCGCTCTTATGAGGTGGTGTTGATGGACTTGCAGATGCCGGAAATGGATGGATTAACAGCCACAAGGCGCATTCATCAAGAATTCCCAAACGGCAAGCGCCCCCGGATTATTGCCATGACCGCTAATGCCATGCAAGGCGATCGCGAGGAATGCCTGAGTGCGGGTATGGATGATTATATTAGCAAACCTATACGGGTAGAAGAACTTGTCCAAGCGTTGAGAAAGTGTCAGCCCAATCAAGCAGGAGGCAAAGAGAGAGGGGGAGAATGGGAGAAGACAGGGGGACACGGGGACACGGAGACACGGGGAAATGGTAGTACGGTAATGCTCCCAGCGAACAACTCCGAGTCTTGTGAAACCGCAGCACCCGCTCCCTCCATTGATGCCAAGGTACTGCAATCCTTCCGAGAGATGGTTGGCGAAGGGGCTGATTCTATTTTGGTGGAGATGATTGATTGCTACCTTGAAGATGCCCCAACACTCGTCAGTGCGATCGCGGATGCGGTAGCTCGAAATGATGCCAAACAGCTACACGCCAGCACCCATACGCTCAAGTCGAGTAGTGCTACCCTTGGCGCTACTAGCCTGTCCAATCTTTGCCAACAATTGGAAGCAATCAGTCGTACTGGGCATATTGAAGCTGGACAAGACAAAGTACCGCAGCTAAAAGCTGAGTATGAACGAGTGAAGGCCGCATTACAAATCGAACGGGATCAGGCTCAGCGATGAACATCACTAACTCCCAGCAAGAACCTCCCCTCGTCCTGATCATTGAGGACGACAAGTTCATGCGGATTCAACTGCGGCGAGCGATGGAGCAAGTGGGATATCAAGTCTCAGAAGCCAATGATGGTGAGGAAGGGTTAGCCGCCTACACTCGCTTACACCCGGATATTGTACTGCTCGATGCTATGATGCCTGTGATGGATGGGTTTACCTGCTGTACTCAATTAAAAACCCTCCCTGAGGGCGATCGCACACCTGTGTTAATGATCACCGCTCTTGAAGATCAAGAATCTGTCGATCAGGCATTTGCAGTGGGTGCGATTGATTACATTACCAAGCCCATTCACTGGGCTGTCCTGCGCCAGCGCGTGCGTCGTCTGATTGAGGCAAGTCGTGCCGTGGAGGAATTACGACAGCAAACTGAACGAGCACGGATGAGCGAGGAGAGACTGAGATTAGCGCTCAAAGCCGCTCGCATGGGAACGTGGGACTGGGACATCCTCAGCAGTGAAATAATCTACTCCCCAACGACAGAAGCGATTCATGGTCTTGCTCCAGGTTCGTTTAACGGTACATTCACCGACTTCCTTAAAAGTGTTCACCCTGAAGATCAGGAATGGGTGATTCAATCCATCAAGCAGACATTGGAGGAAGGAGCCGACTATAATATTGAGTTTCGCATAATCTGGCCTGATGCTAGCGTCCATTGGGTCGCCAGCAAAGGTCAAGTTTACTATGACAAAACCGGCAAAGCAGTACGCATGACCGGAATTACTATGGATATTAATGAGCGCAAGCGGGCTGAAGGAGAGCTGCAAAGACAGAACTTGCGATCGCAATTATTTGCGGAAGTAACGCTCAAGATTCGCCAGTCTTTGCACATTGAGGAAATTCTGCACACCACTGTCACAGAAGTACAACGTATTCTCCAGACTGACCGAGTTTTGCTCTTTCAGTTGGGGTCAAATGGATTTGGCAAAATAGTGACAGAAGCAGTGGCTCCCCAGTGGCCCTCTGTTTTAGGGCGAAATATTACTGATTGCTATTTAGCCTCAGAGTACATCAGTCGATACAGTCAAGGCCGAATTTACACAATTTCTAATCTAGAAAAGGCGGAGGTGCCATCTTGCTTTATGGAATTTATGCAAGCATTCAACATCAAGGCGAAGCTAGCTGTACCGATTCTGTTGAAGGAAAAATTTTGGGGTCTACTGGTTGCTCATCAATGTAGCAGCACTAGGCAGTGGTCTAGCTTTGAAACAGAACTGCTCAAGCAGCTAGCCGATCAAATTGGCATTGCTTTAGCACAAGCTCAACTTTTAGAACAAGAAACCCATCAGCGCCAGGAACTGACCCGTTCCAATGCCGAACTCGAAAATTTTGCCCGTGTTGCTTCCCATGATTTGCAGGAACCCCTGCGTAAGATTGTGGCCTTCGGGGATCGGCTTAAAGCCAAGTATGGTGAGGCGCTGACGACTCAGGGGTACGACTACCTAGAACGAATGCAAAATGCCGCCGAACGGATGCAAACCCTCATTGAGGATTTGCTGACGCTCTCGCGCATCACAACTAAGGCTCAACCGTTCGTTCCAGTTAATCTAGCTCAAGTTACGCAAGAGGTTTTATCGGATTTGGAAGTGCGTATCGAGCAAACGCAGGGACAGGTGGACGTTGGTGAGTTGCCCATCCTGGATGCCGATCCTCTCCAGATGCGCCAACTGCTACAAAACCTGATTGGCAATGCGTTGAAATTCCACCAAAAACTGGAGCCACCACGAGTCAAAATCTCTAGTCAACTGCTCAAGAGTGAAGCAGCAGCGTCCCCAACTGGAAACTCAGTTAAGCCTACGCTTTGCCAAATCCTAGTGGAGGACAACGGCATTGGTTTTGACGAAAAGCATCAGGAGCGGATTTTCACAGCTTTTGGACGCTTGCACGGTCGCAGTGAATACGAAGGCACAGGGATGGGTTTGGCTATCTGCCGTAAGATTGTTGAACGCCACAATGGAAGCATCACCGCCAAAAGCCAACCAGGGCAAGGCTCAACCTTTATCGTCACGCTACCTCTCCAGCAATGTCAACTGAAGGATGAAGTTTGAAGCGTTCAGGATGTTCGGCGTAGTTCCGGAGGGTAGGAGTTCTCGCAGAGTAGTCCTTGCCGTATTGCACAGCAGCCCCCATAGCCTTGTTTCGCGTCGAATAATTTAAAGTTCACACCTCATCCTTTACACTTCATATTTCACTCTTTTTTGTGGCATTTACACCCTCAATTGAGGATGAAGAGTTTAAGCCACTGCTGATTTGAAATGATTGAACTGCTACCGAAACAATTTTGAAGACGGACATGGACAACTACCCGGTCAAAGTCCTACTCGTTGATGATGATGAGGATGATTATATTCTGACCCGTGATTTACTTTCTGAAAGCCAGGGAACTCGCTTCGAGCTGGAGTGGGTCAATACTTGGGACTTAGCCTTAGAGGTAATGGGTCAAAACCAGCATGAGGTGTATCTACTCGACTATCGCCTCGGTGAATATAACGGATTGGATCTGTTGCGGCAAGCCATTGCCAATGGCTGTAGAGCGCCTATTATTTTACTCACTGGGCAAGGGGATCGGGAAATTGATGTGGAAGCAATGAAGGCTGGAGCCGCCGATTACCTGGATAAGACCCAAATCCGAGCACCTTGGCTAGAGCGTTCTATCCGCTACGCCCTGGAACGCAGGCGAGCTGAACAGAAAATTCGGGAACAAGCTGCTCTGTTGGATGTAGCGACAGATGCGATTTTAGTCCAAAATCTGCAAAACCAAATCCTGTTTTGGAATAAAGGGGCGCAGCGGATGTATGGTTGGAAGGCAGAGGAAGCGTTGGGCCAAGACGCCAATCATCTGTTGTGTAAAGCCGAGCAATTGTCTCGACTAGAAGAAGTACGAGCGCTAGTTGCTCTTGAAGGTAGCTGGTATGGCGAATTGAAGCAGGTTAAAAGAGACGGCAAAGAAATGATTGTCGAAAGCCGTTGGACACTGGTGCAAAATGAGCAAGACAAACCAACATCTATTTTAATCGTCAATACGGATATTACGGAGAAGAAACAGCTCGAGGCGCAATTTTTGCGAGCTCAGCGCATGGAGAGTATTGGTACGCTTGCCAGCGGCATTGCCCATGACTTAAACAACGTCCTCGCCCCTATTTTAATGTCGGTTCAGTTATTGTCGCTCAAACTTCACGATGAGCAAACTCGACAGTGGCTGAAAATTTTAGAAGATAATGCCAGACGGGGAGCAGAGTTAGTTAAACAAGTGGTTTCCTTTGCACGAGGGGTCAAAGGCGATCGCACGTTGGTACAAGTTAGACATATCATTTCAGAAATTAAGCAGATTGCCAAGGAAACATTTCCTAAATCCATCGATGTTCGGACTGACATTGCTCAAGATTTATGGACGGTTTCGGGTGATGCCACTCAACTGCATCAGGTACTCATGAATCTTTGCGTTAATGCACGCGATGCCCTTCCTGATGGGGGTATGCTCAGCATTTCCGCTCACAATTTAATTTTTGATGAACAATCTGCCCGCATGAATTTGGATGCCAAAGCTGGCTCTTACATTGTCATTAAGGTTTCGGATACAGGAACAGGCATTCCGACTGAGATCTTAGATCGAATCTTTGAGCCCTTTTTCACCACGAAAGAACTGGGTAAGGGAACGGGACTCGGTCTGTCTACGGTTTTAGGTATTGCCAAAAGTCATGGAGGGTTTGTGAATGTGTCGAGCCAACTGGGCGAAGGTACAACCTTTGAATTGTATTTGCCAGCGTTAGCCACGACTCATAAGCCAGCCCCTGAAGACCCGGAAATCCCTAGAGGTCATGGAGAAATTATTCTGGTCGTGGATGATGAGGCCGCCATTCGTCAGATTACCCAAACCTCACTCGAAACCTACGCCTACAAAGTGCTGACCGCTTGTGATGGGATAGAAGCGCTTGCCCTATATGCTCAGCACAAAGATGAAATTAGCGTGGTATTGATTGACATGATGATGCCTGCGATGGATGGGGCAATGACTATCCGAACTTTGCGCAAGATTAACTCCCAAATTAAGATTGTGGCGGTGAGTGGGCTGGCCTCTAATGAAAAGCTAGTTCAAGCGCGTCGTTTTGGTGTTAAAACATTTTTGTATAAACCCTATACCACCAAGGAATTGCTAAAAACTATCAATGAGATTCTCAGCAATCCTTAAAAATTCATAAATTAAGTAGAGGGATATAATTAATCTGAGGGTGGCCATTGCAGAGGATAACCCCTGCAAGCCTGATAACAGTTTGTTTCTAGGCAATGCCCACCCTACAACTATGTTTGCTTTATTTAAGCGCACCTACTTGTTCCATTTTTAAGGATAAGCCTTGAGTGCGACTCATCCTCACGCTAGATCCCTTACATGATTACCTTGGTATCAGCAAATCTGACCCTGCACAACCTAGGAAGCTCATAGTCTATCTTTTTGATTTTTTCTACCTTTTTATAAAAAATTATTGTTCTAGATTTGGGCTTTTCATTGCCAAGGTATGACCTGTAATATCTATAAAATTAATATTATTTTTTGTTGAACAAATTGGAATTTATGTGAGCTTCAGATCATAATTGATTCGTCTGTTTCATCAGAGTCAGGAGAAAGCAAATTCTATGGCTACCTGTCAGCACGCCCATACCCATCACCACGCACATAGCGGTCACAATCCACTCCATTGCTACCTTCCACCTTATGTAATCGAGAACCTGGCAGAGTCTGACGATGAAGACGTTCGTCGTTCGGCGATTGAAACACTCCAAGGCTCAGCGGAGTATCGAATGATGCGCCTGATGACTCCGGTGTCAGCGACTCTCGCTGCGTTGTCATCTGTACCGTCATTGCCGAATAAGGAACGGTACATCTACGATATGAAACAACGGTCTTTTGGTTTCCCAGGACAGATTGTCCGTTCAGAAGGGGATGACCCAGTGGCTGATGAGGCGGCGAATGAAGCTTACGATAATTCTGGGATTACCTACGATTTTTATAAAGAAAATTTTGATCGCAATTCCATAGACAATCGGGGAATGCCTTTAGTTTCCAGCGTTCATGTGCGACGGAATTATAATAACGCCTTTTGGAATGGGCAACAGATGGCCTATGGAGATGGGGATGGCAGAGTGTTTATCCGATTAACCAAAGGGCTGGATGTCACTGGACACGAACTGACGCATGGCGTCATTCAATATGAATGCAACCTCGTGTATCAAGATGAGCCAGGTGCTCTTAACGAACACTTCGCAGATGTTATGGGTGTGCTGGTAGAGCAATGGCATAATAAGGCAACAGATCCAGCCACGGCCGACTGGGACATGGGCAACCTGATTATGGGTTCTGGCACTCAGGCTAAACGGCTGCGAACGTTTAAAGCAGAAAAAGCCTACGAAAATGACCGCTATTTAGGCACCGATCCCCAGCCCAAACACATAGAAGACAAATACACCGGAACAGACGATAACGGTGGCGTACACATCAATTCAGGGATTCCGAATCACGCCTTCTATCGTATCGCCCTCGAACTGGGTACTCCGTCCTGGGAAAAAGCCGGTAAGATTTGGTATCAAACACTGCGGAACCTCAACTCGCAGAGCAATTTCCAAGAGGCTGCCACGATGACTTATTTAGTGGCAGGTCAACTATTTGGTAGTGGTAGTTTAGAGCAACAGGCTGTGAAAAAAGGATGGGATGCTGTTGGTCTTGATGCCTCACTGCCTTGTTAAATCAGCTAAAAAAGTCCGTTGACAATCCCCCGTCTGTTGCGTAGCCTACGGTTAAGGACAGTGCGGGGGGTTCTTTATGCGCTAACTTGGGCAGTCGATGCCCTGCAACCTAGTCCACGCTACTGCAATAGTCATCTCACTGGCATGGGCGCTGCCCGTTCTTGGAGATACTCTAGTAGAGGTATGGCACTTTCAGGCAGATTCATGTCATTAAACGATGCGCGGTGACTTTCCTTGTCGGTTTCAACCACAACCTCGTAGTTAAACACATCACGCGCGTTTGGGGTAGCTTTGCCTTGATGCTGAAATATACCACTGTGCTTTACTAAAGACTCTAACTCAGCAGATTCCTGGCTAGACAATTGTTTGGTATCAATCTCACAACCCCGGATTAGGCCAGCAAATCCTCCCGATTCACGAAAACTGATTTTCATAGGATTGCTATCCCTACTTGTACTTCTTGGAAAGTATGACTTCCTAATATTAGCAATGCCCCCTTGCAGTGCATACCAACCTGAGGAATAATCTAGGCTTGGGCTGATGGGCTGCTCAAAATCAGCTCAAAGACTTACCCCGGCAAGTTTCAGCCCTTTAGTTTGGCAAACCTGATTCATGAACCTTACCACTACCCATTAAGTACAAAAGCGCCATCCGGACAGCAACGCCGCTGGCTACCTGCTGGGAAATGAGACTAAACTGTGGGTCATCCATTAAGTCTGAGCTAATTTCCACCCCTCGGTTGACAGGGCCTGGGTGTAAGAGCTTAACAGCAGGTTTGCAAAGTTTCAAGCGATCGCGCGTAATTCCATAATGTTGATGGTATTCTCGCAAACTTGGCAACAGATGTGCGGTCATACGCTCCTTTTGCAGGCGTAAAGTCATGACAAAATCGGCATCTTGCAAAGCCGATTCAATATCCCAATGGAGAAATAGCTGGCGATTGGAGACTTGGGATTTGGAATGGTGGATGGGAGAATCTACGATATCACCCAATAACTTGGGTAGCAGAGTTGGGGGGCCAGCTAGGTGTACTTCCGCCTTACTAGCCGTTAGACTCCAAATATTAGAACGAGCAACCCGTGAGTGCAAGATATCTCCTACAATGGCAATCTTCTTTCCTGCCAGCAATCCTATACGGGGATATTCAAAGTCAATCAGCGAACAGATGGTAAACAAGTCAAGCAACCCTTGAGAGGGATGTTCATGCAGTCCATCACCGGCATTGAGGACACCAACTCGCACACCCAGTTGGTTCATCTCTGCGGCGATCGCCTGCGGTACCCCAGCCTCTCGATGGCGAATCACCATCATGTCTGCACCCATTGCCAGATATGTCTTTGCCGTATCGAGAATCGTTTCCCCTTTGGTAAGGGATGAGGTTCCTGGTGCAAAGTTCAAGCTATCGGCAGACAGACGCCTGGCAGCGAGCTCAAAACTACTGCGAGTCCGGGTTGAGGGTTCAAAAAACAAATTGGCAACGACATGGCCCTGCAACGCTGGTACTTTCTTGGTTCGCGTCGAGAGTACCTCCCGAAAACTGGCAGCCGTTTGTAAGACTGTATCGTATTCAGCAGGTGTGAAATCAGCCAATCCAAGGATATGGCGGCGTGTCCAGACAGTAGTAGCCATAGAAATGGAGTAGAACGAACGATTAGCAACGATATAGGGATTGAGTGAGTCTCACACCTGTTGGATTGAATGCCGTGTTGGGCGAGGAAATAGAGAGTGAGTGTCAACGCTCTTTTCTATTTTCCCTGTTCTTTTGAGCGGATTACGAGCAGCTTGTTCCAGAATTAGCGGCATCGGCCAATTCAGTCATCTAACTTAAGGCATGGATTTAGGAATTTTTGGGACTAAGGTTGGCACAAGCTCACATTTGATAGGAGTGGTGTTCAGAGAAAACGCTGCCTGTGTATGCCTGGGAGTTCTGTGTGCGTCATTTGTCGTCAATTAATAAGTAAATGTCATTAGTTTAATTACTTATTTTTATAGTTTATGCGTTCCATTTTCAGCCGTGGAAAGATAAGGTTAATTGTAATGTTAATATTTCATGACATTTCTTAAACCTCTGCCAATTCTCTTAACTTTTCCTATAGAGATATGGTTTGCTTTGATTCACGTAAAAAAGCCCCTTAGTCGGATAAACCTCTTCTTTACTAAAAGTGAAATACTGGCATTGAATTGAGTGCCATCAAATTAGCTTGAGTAAAACTTGAGCAATTCATATCGCTGAGCAACTTGGCATAACTATCAAATGGTGTTCTTCATTTTGATGATTATCCAGGTCATCTTTTGTCGGTCATTTTCTCTAGGTTACTATCTGTTTGTAGGAAATCGATGAAAAGTTATCTACCCAAAGAACCCTTTAGCAAGACGCTCATCCCTCGGTTTAACTATGCTGATGCACGGTTGAAAGTAGAAAATTACTGCTTAAAAGTACGGGGAAGTAAGCGCCCAATTCCTCTAGATAAACCTCATCATCGACACATCCTCTGGAGTTGGTTGGGTAGTTTCATCGGTATTGCAGCAACCGGTTACTTGTCGGTAAAAACAGGGATGCCTCTACTAATGGCTCCTTTCGGTGCTACCAGTGTCTTAATTTTTGGCGTACCTGACAGTCCGTTAGCCCAACCGCGTAATGTGATTGGCGGGAATTTTATTGCTGCCTTAGTCAGTTTAACAATCTTACATCTTTTCGGTGCTGAACCTTGGGCAATGGCAATGGCAGTTGCCACAGCGATTGGTATGATGCAGTTGACAGGAACGGTACATCCTCCTTCAGGCGCTGTTGCTTTAGTGGTCATGATGTCGAAGGCATCGTGGCAGTTTTTGCTAACTCCAGCACTGGAAGGTTCAATTATTTTGGTTTTGTGTGCAGTCGTGTTTAACAATTTGGCTGAAGATCGGAGTTATCCTAAGCACTGGTTATAACCTTGAAAGTCCTGAGTACTGAGTATTTTTCAAGTAAGCGTTTATCGTCTTACTGCGGTTGACACTCAGAACTCAGGATTTCTTGGATTCAAGGTTTTAAATGAAGAACATTTAAAGCGACTGAAATTAGAGACAGGAAAATCATAAATCCAATAGCATCCAGCAGGGTGGTCAACAGCGGGCCACTAATCATGGCTGGATCGAGTTTTAGTCGCTTCATTGCCATCGGCAGTAAGGTTCCCAGCGTGACTGCCACTAAAGTATTCATCGCCATGACCATTCCTGCTACTAAGGCTACCCAACGCTCTTGAGGGGCTGCCCAAATTAAAGATAAGACAACCATGGTTATAGCTAATGATATGGCTGTGCCAAAACCGGCAAGAATTTCCTTACGCAAAATCTTGAAGGTATCTTTGGGCGTCACTTCTCCAATGCCAAGCCCTCGTATCGTTACGGTTAGCGCTTGAATCCCAACGGTACCCCCTGTATTAGAGAAAATGGGCATGATGACAGCTAATAAGGGCACCATGGAAATGACATTTTGAAAGGGTGCGATCGCACTAGCAGCACCGATGTACAATCCCATCACACCAACCAACCAAGGTAGGCGCTTGCGAATGGTGATCAAGGGAGGCGATAAGGCGGCTTCATCCCCACCACTCACCCCTGCCAATTTCTGAATATCTTCTGTAGCTTCTTCCTCTAAGATGTCTACAACGTCATCAATGGTGACAATCCCCACTAACCGATCTTCGCGATCAACGACGGGAAGTGCCAGCAAGTCGTAGCGCTTCATCAGCTGGGCAACTTCTTCTTGAGGCATTTCTGTGCGGGCTTTCAGCACGCGATCGCTGGCAAGATCACGAATTAGGGCGTCAGGTAACGAAAATAACAGCTGCCGCAACGACACCACACTCACCAGTTTGCGGTTGTTATCGGTGACGTAGGCGTAGTAAATTGTTTCCTTATCTCGGTCAGTTAAACGTATCTTATTGAGGGCTTCGCCAACCGTTAAGCCTTGCCGTAGCTGCACGTATTCCGTTGTCATCACCCGTCCGGCAGTGCCTTCGGGATAGCCTAAAATCCTAGCAGTTGCCTGTCTTTCAGCGGGACTCAGTTGCTCCAACAGCCGCTTGACGACTCCTGCTGGCAACTCATCAAATAATTCTGCCCGGTCATCCGGACTCATCGCTTCAACAATTTGGAAGACTTGCGTATCATGGAGTGCATCAATGAGTTCTTCCTGAACTTCTTGAGGCAAGTATTCAAACACATCAATCGCTTGGTCTTTTTTGAGGATACGAAAGGCGATCGCACGGCGTTCTGGAGACAAATCAGCAATAAACTCTCCCACATCCACAGCCGGTAATCGATTGAGTGCTGATTTCAGTTGATTTAGATCAGCCACATCAAACAGCGTATTGCGAACATCTTGAGTAAGCATAAAACCTCCTATTTCTCCCTTGTGCTGGGAGAAGAGGCTCATCCAGCACAAGAGAGATTACTACTGTTAGGCAATGGACTCGAAGCCATAGAATCGATAAAATTCTCGACTGGTAACTGTTAGTACCAGTAGGTGGCACGTCCAGGGAAAGTTGACACGGGTAGGATTCGATCGGGAGTCATTGGTTAGTCTTTTAGACGAGTAATTGATATTTTTCTTGCGCCAAGCTATACAAGGGACGCCAGACTAAACGATTGGTAAGCAGCGACAATTGCATTAAATAGTACATACCACATTGTTCCTAACATCATCAGGACGATAGAACCAATCAGTAGAGCCCCTGTAATTTGAGTGAAGCCAAGAAGCAAAACGGAGAATAAAACAGTTGCAGGAACAGAGGTAGCAATCTTCAGTAACGGTTGTAAAAATTGAGCCAGACGAGGATTCCGACCAATACTTACTCCAACAGGTACTGTCAACGCTAAGGAAAGAATTAACGCCGTCAGTACACGTAATGCTGTCCAAATTGCACCAGTAATTACGTTTTGCCAATCTGACCAATGAAGCACCCTAAGTAACAAAGCTACTTCCCAAGTTCCCCACAATACAATGAAGGTAACACCACTGAAGAAAAACCTGTTCAGCCCTTGTATGGTCTGAAAATGCTGTGTGAGATTTGTGGCTGAAATTCGGGTCGGCAAGGGTTGCCTAGTGCCTTTGTCAACCACTCGGTTTAAAAGTTGCCACACAGGCGTACTTAATAGCCTAAGCGTAGGCGATCGCCCCAGGAAATCCAAAACAACTGAATACGCAGGCACAACAGCAAGGCTGGCTTGGATTTGCAGTGTATAATCATAAGCTCCAGCGAATTGAGCCGCTGTGCGAACAATTCCCAAAAAGAGCGCCAGCAAAGCTACAAGCAATCCCAAGTCTCTAAAATCCCAGCCTGGGCGAAATTCTACTGTGCGATCGCGAGTTACTGGATACATTCTGCGCCCCTTTTACGAGTGAGATGTTAGAGAATAAATGCTAAAAAATTCGTTGAGTCTCCCTTAATTTGGCATAGTTACAAAGCAGAGAGTGAGCCATTTGTTATGTGGAACACTTCTGGGGGAAAATCTACAAAATCTTTAATTGCTGAATTGACGTTGAGTCAGAACCAAATTGATATCTCGTCTGGAGATTCCTCTGCTAAAAATCAGCATTAATTCAGTGCCTTTCCGTTTCCAGAAGCAAAAGCTCACTCAAACTTCACAGCAAAATGCTCTCTTCGTCAGTTCTCATCTCCAGATTCTGAGGGTAGTTCTGCTATCTTTTATGTTTCTGTCCCCCATCCACAGTGGGTTAGTAATTCAGTTCCCTAAACTTGTCACACTCGTTATACAAATGGCAGCAATTTAGGGCACTATAACTCCCCACCCCTCGACTCAAGGAGGGTTGGGGGGATATCTGCGTAAATTCTTTTGCCGCTGAACGTTATTCGCATCAGCAAGGCACAACAAGGCAAGACAACTGTCCTGGGTAACCATATATCCTCCTTTAGCTCCCTCGCGCTGGGAGCGGAGGCTCATCTAGCGCTCAGGAGCTTGCTACTGCCAACTGATGGACTTCGGTCCATAAAAACCACAGAAATCTTCACTGATATCGCAAGAGGACATCAGTAAATCAATACTAGCCTCTAATAGTTATATTTCTCAATCGGGGTTCAGTTTTTCTAATAAACCACTTCTCAGACCAACTTTTTAACGATGAACCGTCTCAAAACCTGTATAGCTCCCCTTATCACCGGGTTAATCGCTCTTAGTCTCACTAGCTGCGCCTCTCCAGGAAGCAACCGCCAGAATGACAGCGCTAGCTTACCGAACCCTGGAACTGGAAGTGCACTTGCCGCCACTCAGCCTGATTCCGTTGCTGCAACAGCCGCTCAAGCCCAAAAAACACTAACATCTGTTGCTCGTCAACCCTCAAGGGCTAGCCGTGTTCAGGCAAATTCTTCTGCCCAAGCCGCGAAAACGGTTGCCCTCAATATTTATCAAGTGGACAGTCAATGTGAAACTCTGGTGCCTGAACCCGTGGCTGTCCCAGCGGATAGCCCCCTAGAATCTGCCGTGGGAACCGTCTTAAAGCAAACCGACTCCGCTGATTTTGAGTTAGCAGGATATCGAGTTCAGGTGAACCCAACCAGCGGTGTGGCTACCGTTGATTTCCGCTTGTCACCCAATTCCCGGCGGAAATTTGTTTCTCTGTCTATGTGCGAACAGTTCGCCCTTTTCGGTAGCTTACGTAAAACCCTAACCAATAACTCCCGTTTAAAGATTAAGAATGTTCGCTTCACCGAGCGAGGACAAGAAATTGTGCTGTAGAGTCGGCTTAGAGTTGATTAGACCCGTTGTATTTGAAAATCTCTTAACGGCGGGAAAGTCCACTGCTCTTGATTAGGAATTCGGTCGAATTGCCACACCCGTTTTAGGGTCAAACAAGTGAATTTTGTCAACCGTCATTGATAGCCAAAGTTGGTCACCGATTTGGACGAGTTGATCGGGTGGCGTTCTCACCTGTAGAGTAGACTCCTCAGTCAGTGTGACCGCTAAATAAGTATCGTTACCCAGTGCTTCTACCAGTTCAACTTGCACAGGTAAATTTTTGGGGGCAGGCACGCTAACGATGAGATGTTCAGGGCGAATGCCTAAGGTGAGGGAACGTCCGTCGTATTTTTTCAACGCAGATGCCCAGACTTCTGGGAGAGTGAGGCGGAACTGAGGATGGGTAATGAGTAGCGGTGCTTTGAACTGGACTGGGAGAAAGTTCATCGGGGGAGAACCGATGAATTCCGCCACAAATTGATTGGCTGGATTGTTGTATAGTTCCAGGGGAGGAGCCAGCTGCTGGATTTGACCATGATTCATGACGGCAATGCGATCGCCCATCGTCATCGCTTCTGTTTGATCATGGGTGACGTAGATGGTTGTTGTCCCCAACTGCCGTTGAAGTTTAACAATTTGGGTGCGCGTTTCTGCCCGCAGTTTGGCATCCAAGTTGGAAAGAGGTTCATCCATTAAAAAGACTTGAGGATTGCGGGAAATGGCACGCCCCAGTGCTACCCGTTGCCGCTGTCCCCCTGATAAGTGTTTGGGCAGTCGATGTAGCAGTGGCTCGATTTGCAACAACTGAGCCACCCGGCGAACTTGCTCATCAACCGCTTTCTCTTTTTCAGACGTGTAACGCAGTCCTTTGGGTAGCGATCGCGTCATTGCCACCAATCCATCTTCCACCCACTGCGGCATCCCCTGCGAAGCGTCGTCTCCTTCACTTCCGACTGATTGGGGAGGTTGTAATGCTTGACTATCTCCACTGACCATTTTGCTACGTCGCAGTCCGAAGGCAATATTGTCATAGACACTTAGATGGGGATAGAGGGCGTAGTTCTGAAACACCATTGCGATGTCTCGTTCCTTCGGGGGGAGGTCATTAACTAAGCGATCATTTACCCAAATATTGCCGCCCGTCATTTGCTCTAGCCCCGCAATCACTCGCAGCAACGTGCTTTTGCCGCAGCCCGAAGGGCCAACCAACACCATAAACTCACCATCATGTACTGTCAGGTTTATACGCCGCAAGACATTCACACTACTAGTCTTTTGCGGGGATTTGTCAACCGTGACCAATGGTGCTTCATCTACTGGCGAGAGTAGAGGCTCTGCGGTTACTGGTGTTACACTTCGCTCTCCCTTTCGGCCTGAAAAGCTTTTGTAAATGTTTTCTAGAACAACCTGCGCCACGATCGATTACCGTTCCCTTGTTCAGTTAGTTCTTACCTGTCGCTCTGGTGATTCTAAAAGAACCCTAATCACCTACCCCAGGTGAGTTCAATTGATGAAGTGCGTTCTTCCTAAAGCCCTCCGGACACAGCTAGGCTGCTATCGCACATTACTGCGAATCCCGCTACCTCGCAATGTTCCCGTAGGGTAGCGGTTCTCTGTTCGGTTTGATTAATTCCATCGTACTTTGATCAGAGAACTGATTTTACATCATCGTTAGACTAATCGTCGTTCAACTCGGCTACTAAACCAAACTGTACCTCCTGTTTTCCTCAGGGTTTGATCATCTTGCCATTCATTGCCAAAACCTCTATAATTGATTAATCAGTCAATCAAAGATAACAATCATGCCGCAACGGGATGAGCAAGACTTCGAGAGTCGGCGACAGCAGATTATTGATGGCGCCTTGCAGGTCTTTGCCAGCAAAGGTTTTGAGAAGGCGACCAACAAAGATATTGCCGCTGCATCGAATATTGGCTCACCGGGTTTGATTTATCACTACTTCAAAGACAAAAGTGACTTATTGCAGCAGGTGGTGGAGCAGCGGATGCCTGTACTGCAATTACTCACGCACAGTGAGGAGATGATGACCAAACCCCCTCGCCAGGTACTCACCCTCTTGGCTAGCTCATTCCTTCAGGTGGTGGATAACCCAATTGCGATCGCGCTGCTCAAGTTGATTCTGGGAGAATCCATTCGACAGTCTACAGTCGCTGAACTAATCAACAGCATTGGACCCAGCCGCAATTTTGCCTTCTTAACTCATTATTTAGAAAAGCAAATGAATGCTGGTGTTCTGCGACGAATGGATTCAGGAGCAGCAGCACGCTGTTTCCTGGGCCCATTGATTGCGTTCCTTGCCACTCGTGAGGTTTTTGTGCAACCGGACGCGCAGACCCTTAGCCAGGAGACGATGGTGAAGACAGTTGTTGAGGTTTTCCTCGAAGGCATGCTTGTTCAAGAGGAGGAAGGGGAGAGTGGGGGAGTGGGAGAGTGGGGGAGGGGGAGAGATTAGCAACCAAGCTGAAAAAGGGGTAGACACAGCGGTTTTGATATGACCCATTAAAGACAGTTTTTTTCTCAACTTTTTGATTAACCAATCAATCAACAAAATGGAGTGATTGTTATGGCAACTAATATTATCTCCTCCCAAAAGCAGGAATCGGCTCAAACCCACGAAGTCATCGATATCCAGCAGACGACCTGTTGTATTGTTGGGGGTGGCCCTGCGGGTGTTGTTTTAGCACTTCTTATAGCACGGCAGGGCATCCCTGTGAAGCTACTAGAACTGCATAAAGATTTCGATCGCGAGTTTCGGGGAGATACGCTTC
>DATNPV010000239.1:0-8675 GCA_036703055.1 Waterburya sp. | reverse complement strand
TACAGCACTGGGGGCGGGCTGGGAATTTCTAAGAGTAAGCGGGGATAGTCGGCGTCAGCAGGCGTCCAGAAGTAAGGATTTTTGGCGGAGTGTTGCTCTAGCAACTGTTCGGGATGAATTCGCGATCGCGTTGTCGTTACTACGGCTGCATTCTGAGCGCCGAAGCCCTCAACTTGCCGTAATTGAGCTGCATTCGCGTTCCATGCTTCTGCCAATGTACCAAAATGCTGTTGTAGACGCTTGAGCAATATCGGTCCCACACGCCCGACTTGCGACCAAGCCAACCAATAGGCACGTTCTTCTAACAAATGATTCTCCTTTTAGTTTCAATATTTTTTTTTCGGCTGGGTACTTTTTAAAATAATTTCTAAAGTTTGAATCAATAAATTGTTCTAGCCTTTCCAGTTCACGATTCGGGCATACAGATAAGCAATAGTTTCTGAAATAGTTGACCGTACTCCTTCGCTAGAAACCCACCAGTGTCTTGGGTCATAAATTTGAGATTCAGCCGCAATTACGCCTACTTTAATGTCAGGAGCAAGCACTTTTTTGAAAATTAACCAACTTCTCCTACTATGAACATCAAAGCTATAAAGATTGATTGACTTTATGTTCATATTTGACTGGGCAATCCATTGCCTTAGGGCTTTAGCAGAGGCAACAGTACGTTCTTTAAGAACGTTTTGCCCTGGAACAGCCACTAACTGATTAGAAGGAAACCCCATTGCTAATAAAGTTGCTTGTGAGAGTTCTGCATAAGTCTTGTATTGGGCTAGATAGAAGCCTAGTTCTATGGGTATTCCGGTTGTCGTAATTTTCTGGTATCCTCCCTTTTCAAATTCATCAATGGCGCTTTTTAAGGCATAATCAGGCATCCAGCCTTCTACCACTAGAATATCTGCCTTAACCGGAGAAGTAGGAGCTAAAAAATTATGGATATGAGTTAACAAAAAAAGTATTAAAGCAGTCACAATTCCAAGAGCGAAGAGCCACCCTTGAGCTGTCAACACCCATGTTTCTTTTCGCTGAATTAAACGCATAATTGATGATATTCATAAATCAAGGAAATTGTCAGGCAATACTCGATTCTCTCTACCTTCAAGTTTTCCAAGTCACAAGACGAGCGTACAAATAAGCAATGGCTTCAGAAATAATAGAACGTACTCCCGCACTCGAAATCCACCACTGCTGTGGATTGTAATTATCTGGGGCTACAGCAATTATGCCAACTTTAATTTTACGAGCAAAGACTTGCTTGAAAATCAGCCAGCTTCTGCGAGCATGGACATCACTGGAATAAAGATTTATTGATTTGACCTTCAACTGTGATTTAGCTATCCACTCATGCAGTGCAATGGCAGAGGCAGCGGTACGATTCCTAGCCACATCGGGAGCCGGAATCGCAACTAGTTTATCTGCATCAAAGCCGAGTGCAAGCAAAGTTGCTGCCGCCACTTCAGCCGTCGTCTTGTATTGGGACAGATAGTACCCTTTGGCCAAGGGAGTTCCTGTTGTAATTAGTTTTTGATACCCTCCTCGTTCAAATTCTTTTATAGCATTTTTAAGGGCATAATCTGGTAACCATCCTTCGACTACCAAAATATCTGCCTTAATGGGGGTATTAGGAGCAAGAAAGCCATGAATCTGAGTGAGTAAAAATAGCATTAAGGCAATAACAAATACAAGAATCGCTAACCATCCTTGACTTGTCAATACCCATACTTCTTCCCGTTCAATTAAACGCATCATGAGAAATATTCAGCACTCAAGAAGATTATCGGACGATACCTATCGCTAAGACTTCTTTCATGAGAAGTTAGAGTTTATCCGAAAAATCCTTGAATACTATTTCACGTAAGCGTCCCTCAATAGGCTCTGATGACCATAGGTTATGTTCCAAAGAAAACCATTGACTAGCTTAGTGTAAGTCTGATTCCCAGATACCGATGTAGATGCGATCGCCCTTTTGCCATTGAATCACACCCTTGAGAGAATTGACACTAAACGAGTACTGCTGTGACAATTTCTGCTGGACTTGTTGTAATCCTTGCTGGATTTCTTCAGTAAGCTTACAACCTAACATCCCATTCAACGTCATCACGACCAACTGAGAATCAGCTTGGGAGGTAAAGGATGCTTCCGTTTGCCGAATTCGCTCCGATTGTCGGTCAAACAGAAACCCTAAGCTAACTTGATCTGGAACTAATTCGTAGGATACAGCACGGGTATTAGGCCAGTAGCCGCGTGACGTTTTATTAGGAGTACCCAGCATCCGTAGAACATCTTTTTTCTCAATTCCTGGTTGAAAGGCTGGGATACCAATACCACTTGGAGCCTCTCGACATTCACGCTCAATCAGACGTCCTAATGCCTGCTCAGCATCTTCAGAGAATGTTGGCGGAAATCCAGCTGAATGAGCAGAGAGAAGGAACGTCTGTGATAAAGCTCCCGATTGGAATAATAGTGGAGAAGGCCGTAGCACCGGGGTAAGTCCGGCTATCAAGTAACTGGCGACGATTATGATCCCCATGACAATTCTCGCAGAAGAATTTGTGTTGAAGTAGTGCCATCTGTGATCGGGATTGCTCGCCCAGTGTGTCTTCCTTAAATCCAGGATGAAACAATGTTTACGATTTCTATTCAGAGTTAAGAGTGTTCATCGCACCAACACGACTCTAGGAATTAGTGCTTTTTGTTAACTCACAACTGCACGCTTACTCGTTTCTAAAGCGTGTATATTTTTCTTTATAGAAAGATTTTTAGCACCCACCAACGACGGTACATTGTCGCCATTTAAAGATAAATCATTTTTCTTGTCATTCCACCATCAATGACAAAATTGGCTCCTGTAATAAAAGTGGCTTCAGGAGAAGCCAGATAGGTAACGAATGAAGCAATATCTTCGGGTTTACCAACTCTGCCAGCGGGATGTTGGAGATGATCTTGCTAGGTTAATTGCGGGTTTTGTCTAATGGCTTGTTTTTTCCACTCACTGACTTCTATCCAACCTGGACTAATGCAATTTACCCGGATTTCTGGGCCTAAGCTAATGGCTAAGGCATGAGTCAGTGCCAAAATTCCTCCTTTTGATGCTGAATAGACTTCTGTATTCGGTTCTGACATTAACGCTCTAGTCGAGGAAATATTAATAATCGTCCCTTGACTCTTCCTCAGTAGAGGAACAGCATACTTGGTGCATAAAAATGCTCCTGTGAGATTAATAGAAATGGTCTGATTCCACTCGGCTAAACTGAGTTCTGTGATCGGTGGATTATCGGGAGCGGCTCGTGCAGCATTATTAACTAATATGTCTAGTCGTTCAAACCTCTTTTCGATTTCTTGAATTAAATTCTGAACAGACTGTTCATCAGACACATCAGTACGAATAAACCGGATAGAGCCCAGAGACTGAAATTCTGCCTCTGTTTCTTGTCCGGCCTGTTCATCAATTTCAGCAATAACGACGCTGAGTCCTTCTCCCAAAAATCGTTGAGCAATGGCTTTACCAATTCCTTGTCCGCCTCCTGTAACAATTGCGACTTTCCCCTGCAAGTTCATAACACTCCCCGCTGAATTTATGAATGAGCAGCACGCTGTTGTTTGAGATAAGCAAACACGGATTTATCACCAATATCAGGGGGAATAGGTTGCACCACTTTGCGGATTGCAAATACCATAAACAACATCGCCCAAATAGCTAAAAGAATGGGTTCCCAATCCGGTGGCAAGATGCTCGATAGATGTCCCACTAACAGAATCGGTACGAGTGGCGTGAGGACTTTGGTTTCCAATCGGTTGAAGCAAAATGCTTCCTTAAAATAAATTCCTGTCAATGCTGCAAACGTAAAACCAATACCGAAGATTGTTAAGGGATGATTGTAAACAAATTGGGCAAAAGGTTCAGGCGTTGAGAATATTAGTCCCATTGAGACAATGCCACCAATCGCCCAAAAGATTTGCAAAAGTCGGTGCAAGGGCGCTAGATAAATATGAATAGTGACCAAGCTAATCCCTAACGCCAACCAAAATAGACCATAAAGGGCAGTCAGTGCCGTCAAAACGGTTGGTGTGTCACCCACTGATAAAATCAGTCCACTTCCTAAAGCAAAACTCAACGCGGCTACTAGCAACCCACTGCGGTAGACAATCACACCCATGCGATCGCTTTCGGTGATTGTAAATTCCCCAAATTGACCCTGATAAACTTCGGGTTCCAACGCTTGTTGTAACCTCATAACCTATCCTCACTTCTAAATCTTTACTACCTTCAGTCGAAGCTATATCAACAAAACCTGAATATTGTCTAGGCTTTAACATCAATTTTGATGTTTCTTTAACTTTAACCTTTCGTTTCGGGGCTCACCACTACTTCTACGGTTGACCCCCAATTGAGTTGCAACGATTGCTGCGCACTACCACCATTAACCGCAATTTCCACCCAACCGTGACTGCCAATTAAAGCAACAACATCTCCCACGGGGCGATCGCTATAGGTTTGACTACTCCCAATTGTGCGATCTGCGCTTTGCAGCAGCGCTGATGCTCCTAACGTCGCTACCGCTTTGCTAACGCTATCGCCAACGCTAACCGACCAAGTTTTTCCCTGCACCTCACTTCCAGGAATATTGGTGATTAGGTTACCAAAGTGGTCTATATATTGAATACAACCCCTTATCCCAGAAGCTGTTGGAGTAGGTTCAGGAATCGTTGCTGAAGTGAGTGTGGTTGGATCAAGGCGTTCTCCTAACTGCGCGATCGGGACACCGCTAGCGAGATGAGCACCGACTGCTGCAAAAATATCTCGACCGTGAAAAGTGGTACTAGGGGTTGGAGTGTGCCAATATTCCGGATTCGTGAGTTCAACAGCGGCTAGCGCTTCGGTTCGACTTAAGACACCACTAAACAATCCATTATCCGGTCCCACCAGGTAACCTATATCTATTTGAATAGCAACACCTCTGCGCTGACTTCCTACACCTGGATCGACCACAGCAACATGTACCGTTCCATGGGGAAAATAGGAATAGGCATTCATCAGGTTAAATCCTGCAGCAGCAATGTTTTGGGGTAAAATCTCGTGAGTTAAATCAACGACTGTTAAACAAGGATTGATTTGGGCAATGACACCTTTCATCACACCCACATACACATCCTTCAACCCAAAATCGCTTAAAAGAGTGATTATTCTATTTTCAGGCATCTGAAATTATTAAAATTAGCTTTTTCTTCTGCCTTTATTAAAAAACAGTCAATAAATCTAGATGCACCCGTTAGATATAGACTAGCTCATCGGCATTTCCTGTAAGGTTACTCAGGTTGACTTTTCTAAAGATACAGGCATTAAACAAATAAAGCAGCAAGCCAGCTTAACGAAGATATTTTTGCTCCGCTATTTCTGCCCAAATTATCCTAACTCATCAGATTGCGAGAAATTTCAGTTCCGAAACTGATGAGTGCCAAGTCAGACATGAGTAATCTTGACTTTGCAGCTCAAGAGTACAAATATATTCTTTGAGCTGGCCTATTTGACTACCAAACCTTCCAGGGTGCTTTACCGCTACTCCACAGATCATTTAGGAAAGTCTTATCTCGTAAAGTATCCATAGGTTGCCAAAAGCCGTAGTGCTTATAAGCCGAAAGTTGCTCACTAGCCGCTAGCTTCTCTAAAGGGTCTTTTTCCCAAACGGTAGAGTCATCGGCAATATAATTAATCACCTCAGGCTCTAAGACAAAATAGCCACCGTTAATCCATGCTCCATCCAAATCTTCTTTCTCTCTGAAGCTACTAACCTTATCCTGCTCTTTCAAAGAAAGTGCACCAAATCGGCCTACGGGTTGAGTAGCTGTCAGTGTTGCTAACGTTTTTTGCGATTTATGAAACTCAATCAACTCTTTAATATTGACATCTCCCACACCATCTCCGTAGGTAAAGCAGAAGGCTTCATTGCCAATATGTTCTCTAACCCGCTTGAGACGTCCTCCAGTCATGGTTTGCTCACCTGTATCCACTAACGTTACTCGCCAGGGTTCAGCATAACCACAATGAACATTCATTTGATTAAATCGCATGTCGAAGGTAACGTCCGACATGTGTAAGAAATAGTTGGCAAAATATTCCTTAATGATATATCCTTTGTATCCACAACAAATGATAAAGTCATTGATTCCATAAGCCGAGTAAATTTTCATGATATGCCAGAGAACTGGCTTACCACCAATTTCAACCATAGGCTTGGGTTTCAGAGAAGTTTCTTCACTAATGCGAGTACCAAGCCCTCCAGCCAGGATGACTGCTTTCATGTAATTACCCCGTAATTCTCCAAGAAATCTGTTAACACGGAAATTAGATAAGGGAAAGTTGATGCCTCTGAATGACAACTAACTAGGATAGCCGTTTCGCCAAATCACAAGCAAGGGTTGGAATTTCGGACAGAGCGAGTGGAAAACTCTATTTAGCAATAGGCGGTAGGTGGTATGTTGGAAAAGATTGGACTTTTCACCCTTTCATTGTGCGCACCCTACATGGCATTTGTCTAGAAATCCTGTAAACCTCAATTTTGGCACTTAAGTTATAGGGTTGATTACCCTTTTTGGCTATTTGATGAAAGTTGTTTCCTGATGCATCCCAAAAAACTTCACAGGGCTTAGCAAGTCCTACAGATGGAGCGTATATAAGTAGGGAAAATGAATACCTTTACACCTTATAAATCTCCTTTATCAGGAGGTGGAACCTCTCAAAACACTACCCCAAAAACCCTCTAGCTTCATCTGGAGGCATGTGTGTGGAAGCCTTTGTTTCTCTTGATTCGTCCGCTGCAAGGGACTCGAAGTTGAGTAGATATATCCATAAAGATGGAGGTATGGAGGTATTACCTTTCGATTTCTGCCTCAGATCACTGCAAAGACACGGTAGCCCGTGCCCATCTTACCGCATCGACTCCTCAATCGCGTAGGGGGCTGTGCTCCGGAATGAAGGGTTATCTCGATAACGATGAGCAACTTCCAGTGCCAGCGACAGGAGGAGTGAGCTGTTCGGTTAACATCCTTAATTGTTCGCTAATTTCTGTATCACAAGCTACGGTTTTGCTTTCCATCGGACTTCTATTCGTGTTATTTTTGGAGAGTGAGATAATAGCTTAGTTAAACGAGAAGGACTGTTTACTGTGAACAAAAATCGTAACGAAAACGTACAGCAAGCTGCCGCAGCTCATCGCGCTACCCTGCAAAAACTGCTGGCGCATCGTCTAGAAGTTGCTAGAGCCAAGGGTGACGAAACCTTGATTCGTCAACTACAACAAGAAGCTAGCTACCTTAACTTGCACTAAGTTCCTTAACACTATCCATCCTGGCGTCTGAGACGACACAATCTATAAAATGTCAGGAAAATTTAACAGGGATATCAGACGAGAATCGTGATATCCCTGTCTAGTTTGTTTGTAACTTGTTTATCTGTTTACCTTCTTTACACTTCTTCAACGGTCTTCTCTCAACCCTTCAATTCAAGGTTGACCGAATCACTACACCCTGGCCGCTCTTTTTAGGATAGTTATACTAGTGATGGCAAAACCACTCGTATACCTACCCTCCTAGAGGCACGAAAGAAATGCCGATAAGAGAGCTACTTGCTGATGCTTGGCAAGCTTGGAATATCCACAGTGGCTGGATAGCCTGGAATCTTTTTCTAGCTTTTATTCCCTTAGCGCTGAGTTTTTGGCTATTTTACAGAAAATCTCAGGCACGCTCCATTTTGTGGTGGGTGGCGTTTCTGGTCTTTATTGCCTTTTTACCTAATGCGCCTTATCTTCTCACGGATATCATTCACCTGATTAAGGCCATTCGCGATTATTACTCCGTGTGGATCATTACTTTAGTTCTGATCCCGCCCCACCTGATTGCCATCTTGGCTGGATTTGAAGCCTACGTACTGTCTTTAATGAATTTGGGTCACTACCTGAAGCAACAGGGAGTTAGCAAGTTTGTTCTTCCAGCTGAGTTAATCACCCACGTTATGTGCGCTGTTGGTGTCTATCTAGGACGCTTCAAGCGGTTCAACAGTTGGGACTTTCTCACCCAACCTGATGATCTAGCCAAGAGTGTGATCAATGATTTAACGACTAAACGTCCAGTGCTGGTGATGGTAGTCACCTTCCTTATCCTTACGGTATTGTATTGGGTAATGAAGCAGATAACGCTGGGATTAAGACTAAGACTTCGCGAAATTCGCCTTGATAAAAGCACCTAACAGAATAACAGGTCAAAAAATGCTAATATTTACCCCAAATTGCCTGATTTATCACTGATTATCTAAAAAGTTAGGAAGTTGGGTCTAGTACCAGAGAACTGAAGATTGTAAGCGTCGATGTTGTCGCATTCATAGGATTTTCTTTAAAAACCAGTGTATTAATGTATCTTAATATTCTTGGCAAAACGTCTATCTCTTGAAAGGTAAATACTTAAGCCTATGGAGAGATGCTGTTAGCAGTGCCTTACTGAAATATTCCATAAAAGGCATGTGAACACCCCACTTTGCCCTCCCTAAAAACATCTGCGGTTGTAGGTTGTTCCGGCTGAACTGATGATGAACATGCTGCTTTCACTGATGATGTTTCTAACAGGAGTGCTCTTGTGCCTTCAAGCCTCAAATTACAGATACCCTCACCCCGTTTTCTCAGCAC
>DATNPV010000232.1:0-11816 GCA_036703055.1 Waterburya sp. | reverse complement strand
GGCGAGTCTCAGGAAAAAAACCTGACACCAGAATCGCTGATCCAAGGTGGGGGTCTTATTGGTCGGCATCATGGATGTGATATTGTGCTGGACAGTCCTGAGGTGAGTCGTGTACACGCCAGGATTGTGTATCGAGAAGGACAGTATTACTTTAGCGATCTCGGTAGCACTGGTGGCTCCCAAGTTAACAGTGAAGAGGCTCCGACTAATCAGAATTTTCTGCTGAAGCGGAATGACATTATCCGAATTGGAGGATTCATCCTGCTGGTGAAACAAGTAGAGGTGAATGGTAAGCACACAGTACACCAGCCAAAGAAAGCACCAGTTTTAGATGTAGAACCAGTTCAGACTAAACGGTTAATTTTTAAGGAAGAAGAACTGAAAAAACGGGGTATCCTGAACCCGAAAACCTCAGAATTTGTCTTTCAGGGTAAGCTGTTGGTCAAAAATTTATCGCTTTCCAAGCGCTTTGGTGAAAAGGCCATAGAACTGTGTCAAGCTGAACTGGATGCAGGGAGATTTTGTATAATGGTGGAAAGTCCTGACCATATCACTTTATGGCAGGAAAAACAGATGGAAGACAAATAAATTCAAAATTCAAAATTCAAAATTTAGAATAGCTCAACCTTTTCATCCATTTAATAAAATGGCTATAGCCCACGTCCCATAATAATGAATGGCGCCCAATAGTAGGGATGGCGAAGAATATTTCTTTGAGAGGTCGGTGCGGTACGATCATCCTGTTGTGCGATCGCGGCTGTATAGTGACCATTGAGCAGTGCTAATTGGGCGCGACGCAGTGCTTCGGCTTTCGTTACAGGTGAAGCCAGCGTTCCTTGAGCCAAGTTTTTGTAGAACTGCTCCATTAACAAGCGAGTACTTTGATCATCTACATTCCACAAAGAAGCAATCACCGTTTTGGCTCCCCCTTTAAGAAAGTAATAACCAACACCAGCAATTTCTCTACCGTCCATGCCAGTTCCTCCCAATGCTGTTTCGCAAGCTGACAGTACGACGAGATTGACATTGCGGAAATTGAGCCAACTTTGAATCTCAGGAATAGCTAATTTCTCACCTGTTCCCAGTAGTAAGAAAGATTGATTAGCTCGTCCCGGTACAACTTTGCTATGGGTAGCAATATGCAAGAGTTGGTGGTGGGGTAAGTTGTCTCGTAAAGTAAAAAAGTCAAACTCTCGATTGAGGAATTCTTCACCGGGATAAATGCCCTGCGTCTCAACTGCATCTCGCCGCACAATGGCATTTAACTCCGGTGGGACATTAGGCAATGGAGGGAAACCCCCTACAGCATCTGACACCCCTAAAGCGAGAATTGTAGGGCTATGATTATCACTTGACTTGGGATTTTCGATTTTAGCTTTTGGATGGTCTTGTCGGATAAATTGAGGAAACTGTGGAGTATACTTCACTTCCCCACTATCTCGTGCAGAACCTGAAGGAAGGCTTGCAACCTTGGGTTGCTCTCTCGTCGAGCCTGTCTCAGTTAAGTTAGCAGACAACACCGTAGAAACGGTGTAGTTTTCAATCAGATACTGCTTGCCATCGAACAAGGCACTTATGGGAATATAGCGTGTGGAACGGTCTAAGGCAAACACTAGGTTGTGAATCTGATTAGCTTTCAGTTCTTTTTCTAAAGGTTTGAGTAGCCAGTCATATAATTGCTTACCAGTCGCTTGCAATTCGTCAACATTTGAAAGACGATTTTGTAATAGCTGGCGAAACTTCATCACCGTTACTTCCAGTTGCACTTGTTTAACCCCTGGAACCTCTACACTGGTCACAATACCACCTTTTGACGCCCACATTAGCCAGATTCTGTCGTCTAGCACCAAGGGATAAATCAGTAGAGTATCCGGTTGTGCGTCCACAATTTTTTGGGCTTTTTGGGCAAACTGATTAGGGTCAACAAACGCCTCATCTAAAGCTCTCTTTTGACGAATCGTGGCTTCTAGCTGTTCTAACGATTGATAATATTGCTGGGTCAAAACTTCTCGTTGTTGCAATAGCTGTTCCAACTGGGGACAGTGAATTTTCTGGCATTGAGCCAACTGATATCCAAAGTTAATTAAGCTACCATACTCTCTCAAAAGTTGCTGCTCAGTTGGTGTTATAGTGAGTACTACAGGCTGACCTTTTTCTGTTCTATTGATGTTAGGGTTACCCGTGTATTCGCGTAACTCCTGTCCTTTGAGAAGTTCTAAAACTTGTTGCGCTTCTAGGGGGCGTTTTTCGGTGAGGAGTAGATCGGTAAATGAGCGATAAATTTTCGTAGCGCTTAATCCATTAATATTTTGAATGGCTTGAGGAAAAGATTCTTGTAACCAAGCGGGTAAGCCATCAATTTTCCTAGGAGTTTGTTCTTCATTTTTATTAACAGCTTGTTTGAAATAAGCGATCGCTGTCGTCAACAAATTAGATTCCTGATAAAGACGAGATAGTCCAGCAAGCGCACTGAAACTTGTGTTGATTGAGAGTGCTTCTTGATAGGATGCGATCGCCAGTTCTTTTTGTCCAGCTTTCCTATAGATTTCAGCGATAACTTCTAGGACTAACTCTTCTAAGTCGTAATTCTTTAAATCCTTAGCAATTTCTCGACTTTGGTTAATCAACTCCAGCGCTTTTGGGGAGTTTCTCTCTTCCGAGTAGCCTAAGCTCAAAACGATCAGAGCTAAAGCTTCAATCCGCGAACTTTTGATTTCTCTGGAAATCGCTAAACCCAGTTCTGTCGATTTCCGAGATTGTCGAATATTTCCCTGCCCCAAAAAAGCTAGACCCTGCATCACAGAGATAGCACTTTCTTCCTCACGTTTTTGCAGTTTGTTTAAGACTTCTTGGCCTTGTTGAGTAGAAGCAATAACTTGCGGGTATTTTCCCTGCTCTAGGTGAACACTCGATAATGTTAATAGTGAAGAGGCCGCCGCAGTTGGTACGTTGTTTTCCTCCGCCACTTTTAATCCTTGCTGAGAAAACAGTAAGGCGTTTTGTTTCTCCCTACGGGAATTGTAAACACTACCGAGAATCGCTAGTGCCTTGGCTTCTGAATTACGGTCTTGGACTTTCCACGCTGTAGTTAAGCTAGATATTGCCGCCATCGTGGCTTTTCGATAGTCACTCGGCGTAGTAGCAAGAGACTGATAAGCACTAGCTAATATCAAAAATGCAACGGCCTGAGCTTTAGGATTTTTTATTTTTTGGGCGAGAGCCAAGCTAGCGTTAGCTGAATCAATTGCTTGCTCATATTCTCCCTTGGAATTGTAAGCATCTCCTAAAGCAATCAGTAGATTTAATTCTGTATTATGTTCTCCTAATTCTTGCGTCAGTGGTAAGATATCTTTAGATAATTCAATAGTTTTATTAAAGTCTCCAAGCAAAGGATAAACACTTAATATATTCTCAAAGGTGTTAGCTTTATCTGTATGAATCAAGGCGTTATTATTAGAGAAAACGCCCAAATCCTGCTCCATCGCTAGAGCCTGCTCCGAGTTTGGCGCTACCTCTGGCAATTGATGGTTGGTCAACGCATCGACGTTATTTTGAGACAGCCGTTCTGCCCCTTTCGGTAATTGAGACACAGTTGTATTGACCGTGGCTCCCATTCCCAAAAGGGGTTGAGGAGAAATCACCGAGTAAAACAGGATAGCCGCTGTAACGTAAAGAAATTTCAGAGGTTGATCCATAGGAGAAGTAGGGCATCAGCAAAGCTCTAAGAGTGCTTGCCTGCGAAGGATACCTGAGAAGGATATCTGTTCTTAAAGAACTCCCAATCTACCTAGGGTAAGACTTGTGTACTTTGGAGGTAATATCTACTACTTTAGATAGTTAACGCTTGCTACAAACAATGAGCCCGATCGCAAGGGATAAAGGACATAAATCAACAAAAATTAATTCAGGCCGCCTGGGAGAACAGGAGAAGTCTTCAGCCGTAGCGGTCACTTTGTACTTTGCGAAGAGGAGTTCCTATCCAAACAGGGGTCAGCTTCTCCATAACTAATTGGTATGGAGAAGAACACTTCATGCCCTATGCCCAGTCTCTAGGGGCAAGTTAAATATGAAATAACTTAACAACTCTTTTCCATCTGCACTTCTTTCCCTAATTTTTTTACTTGTTTGTGCAAAATGGAAACAAATTGCTACTAAAACTTGGTCACTAAGCTCGTACTCTGCCATCTTTGTAGCAAGACCCTGCTCTCTTTTTAAATTCTTTACTCATGGCTTGGTTTAAACGTTCATCACGCATCTCCTTTTTAGCGACAATACTGGCGGTGGCATTAACGCTAGGGTTGGCGGTTAATCTTTCCGCCCAGATGCCATCTCCCTTGAGTTCTACCTCAATGAGTAGTCGGTTACCCAACCAATGGGAATTCTCTGCACCAACGGGCCCAGGAAAGTCAATACCCGATAACAGAATGGGCGGAGGAACACGGGGGCCTGGTGACGAAGAAAGTTGCCTCCAAAGTAATGCGTCACTCACAGCCTTAGTTCCCGCTTCTGGAATCGGAGAAACGGCATCGCCGTATCCAACTGTTTTTTGGTATATGCCTCAATCCTCCGCCTCAGAAGTCGAGTTTGTGCTGCGGGACACTAAAGAGGAGGAGATTTTTTCAGCGAAGTATACCCTCGCTAAGTCAGCTCAAAGGTCAGCCACGGGCGTGCCTGGAATTATGAGCCTCTCTCTTCCTGCCTTTGCTAACCTCTCTCCTTTAGAAATAGGTCAGGAATACCGTTGGACAGTAGCATTAGTTTGTAATGCGATTGATCGCTCCAGCGATATCACAGCAGAGGGTGGGATTAGGCGAGTTGAACTTAATTCAACCCTTGCCCAAAGTGTTCAGCAGGCAACTGTTTTAGAACGGGTTGCACTTTTTGCTAATGCAAAGCCAAAGCTTTGGTATGAAACGCTAGGCACTTTGGTTGAACTCCAGCGCGATTACCCAAATGACGCTGATCTGAAACAGGCTTGGAACAAACTGCTCAATTCGATAGGGTTGGATACCACGTTCAAGAAGCCCATCTCATCGTGATCAATCAATTTATTTTGGTTTGAGCAGAAGGCGTTCAAGCGAGTGTGAATGGCATAGGACATCGGTAAAACTTCCTATGCCCCATGCCCCATGCCCCTATTCCCGCTGTCATCCCATGTTTTCTCGATTCATGGAAAGAGATTTATGGCAAAGGGCAAAGGGTAGAAGTTCTATTACGGGTATGTGGTCGTTTCAGCCGTTAGATCTGTCTCAACCTTTATGGCGGCAGTTATATCTGTTTGACCTACTGGACAAAAGACTGGGATAACTCAGTACTGGCTGTTACCCAGCGACTAGCGATGGGCATACGCCAGCCGGTACCAAATGCACGGTCGGTAATCTTCAATCCTGGCGCTGCCTGCCGCCGTTTAAATTCAGCACGCATTACTAGCCGCACAATTTTGTTGACCACAGCAGGATCGTGACCCGCAGCAACGATTTGCTCGAGGGATTGGTGGTTTTCAATCCATCGTTGCAGAATATCATCAAGGATGTCATAGGGTGGCAGAGAATCTTGATCAACTTGACCGGGTTTGAGTTCAGCGCTGGGTGGCTTAATCAAAATATTGGCAGGAATAATTTCATTTGAGGTTGAAGGTTGAATGTTAGAAGATTGATGCAAACGCTCAACTTTCAACTCTTCTCCCCTAGAATTAAGCCACTTGCACAACGAGTAAACACGGGTTTTAGGGACGTCGGCAATCACCGCTAATCCCCCACTCATATCGCCGTAGAGGGTGCAGTACCCGACTGCCATTTCTGACTTGTTGCCAGTGGATAGGAGGAGATAGCCGAACTTATTCGAGATAGCCATCAACAAATTGCCCCGAATCCGCGCTTGAATATTCTCCTCGGCAAGCCCAAACTCTGTCCCTGCAAATAAGGGTTCTAAGGTGTGGTCAAACTCCTGCATCAACTCTTCTATCCGCAGGATATGACTCTTGATGCCCAAATTAGCCACAAGTGCTTGAGCATCGTTGACGGAGTGGTCAGAACTATAAGGCGAGGGCATGAGGACACCCAAAACATTCTCACCACCTAAGGCTTCCGTTGCGATCGCCGCCACCAGCGCCGAGTCAATGCCACCACTTAGACCAATCACCACTTTAGTAAAGCCACACTTGCGGGTGTAGTCCCGCACACCCATCACTAAGGCTGACCAAATTTCCTCATCTTCGCATGTCGGTGCTGGTGCGATCACTCCCGGTAACAAGTCGTGCTCTGCTTCATCAAAGTCCAACATCAGCAAATCTGTCTCAAAGGCACGGGCGCGACACACCATTTCACCCGTGCGGTTAAACGCAACACTACTGCCATCAAAGAGTAGGTCATCATTGCCCCCGACTTGATTGGCGTAGATGATGGGTAGCTGGTAACGGATAGCGCCATGTCGTAACATGCCCTCCCGTACCCGTTGCTTACTCATGGTGTAGGGAGAAGCGGACAAATTGACAATCACATCCACGCCGTTTGCAGCGAGGTCAGCAATGGGATTGACGGCATAATTCCGTTTGCCCCAAAACTCCTCATCATTCCACAAATCTTCGCAGATCGTGACGCCAACCTTAATTTGAGATTTTGAATTCTGACTCCTGATTCCTGACTCCTGCAAATCGAGGGTAAATGAATTACTCTGGAGTCCTGGTTCAAAGTAACGGTTTTCATCGAACACATCATAGGTTGGCAAGAGTCGTTTATGAAAAATCTGTTGGATCTTGCCTTGTTCGAGTAAAGCCATGCTGTTGAATAGAGGTTTGCCTCCAGCAACGTGGACTTTGGGATTGGCTTCCACTGTCCCCACCAAAACCGCTAGGGATGGCGGCAACTGTTTGGCTAACTGTTGTAGGGTAGTTGCCATAGCCTCCACAAAACTTGGATTCAAAATCAAGTCTCTGGGTGGATAGCCACATAGAGAGAGTTCCGGAGTCAGTAATAAACGGGCACCCTGGTTCGCCGCCTGTTTTGCCGCATCCAAAATCTGTTGGGCGTTGCCTGGGAGGTTGCCAATCGTGGGATTGAGTTGTGCGATCACAAGTTTCATCGTTATTAGTTGCTTGGTTTCTCTAAACGTTAAAGTCTAAACCACAAGAGATTCCAGTAATTAGAAAGTAGGGAATAGGGGAGAGAGTTTCAGGCGTTTTGGTGTATGCCGTTCATGAGCGACTACTTAGTTCGCTGCCAATAGACTCCAGTCCAATCAATAGCCAGAATTTCTTCTGTAATTCCATGTTCTTCACGATAGTGATGCACCGCTTTGCGGCAAGCTTCAATCGCTCCGTAATCATCAACGATTAAATATCCTCCAATCGAAAGTTTCGGATAAAGATTTACTAGGGCGTCCCTAGTTGACTCATACAAGTCTCCATCCAATCGCAAAACTGCCAGCCGCTCTATAGGAGCATTGGGCAGTGTATCCCGGAACCAACCTTTTAAGAAGCGAACCTGAGCATCTAATAGTCCATACCGCTCGAAGTTAGATTGAACTTCTTCTATAGGTATACAAAGATCTCCATACACCTGAAGATTTAGCCCTGTATCTTCCGGATACTGGGCGGGATTTGGCGCTGGCAGTCCTTCAAATGAGTCCGCCACCCACACTAATCGATCCGTCACACCATAGGCTTTTAAGATGGCACGCATAAATATTGTTGCCCCGCCTCGCCATACACCCGTTTCAATCAAATCACCTGGGACATCATTGGCTAGGACATTTTCGACACAAAAGCGTATATTTCCGAGTCTCAATTTGCCAATCATCGTGTGGGCACTAGAAGGCCAGATGGCACCTACTTCTTTTTGGATAGGATTAAATTCAATTCCCTCTAAACACTTATATTTACCTGTGGTTTCGTCTAACTCAAACTTTCCTGATTCCAAATTTACATCGTTATTATAAATTGAATTTGTCAAAGACATCTCCATTAAATTCAAATACAGATTTATTACTTCGCTATGAATTAACATTTTAAAGCTCCGTCACTATTGTTTATTAGCTGAGCATGAATTCCTGAAAAATATTATAATAACTTTGTTAGGATTTAGTTTATCTGGGATTACAGTGAGTTTTAAACTAATAATTTTAAATCAATAATGAATTTCTGAGCCATCCCCGATAACGAGGGCTACACCAACGAAGCTAATTAGAGACAAAGTGCAGACAAGACTGGCTAGAAAACGAGCAAGCCTTGCTAAAGGTGGGAATGGGTCTGGCTGTTTGCGCCAATGACAAATCAAATACCTGAATGTTCCAACCACGCAGGTTGATAGAAACACTAGTTTGTAAAATCCCAGTCGTATTGCTGGACAAGCCCTTTTATGCAGAGGTAATAAAATAAAAATTTCTTATATCCTTATAAGGTTCTGAATTCTCCAATCCTATCTCGATGTCCAAGCACAAGCTGATATCCTGGCTACCGCAACTGAATCACCAAGTCTGGATTCTCGCGGCAGGTCGATTGCTATCCCAAATTGGCTCGGGTTTTACCCTGTTCTATGCGCCCATATTCTTCGTCAATCAAGTCGGTTTATCGGCAACGATGGTAGGAATTGGCTTGGGTAGCGATTCCATTTCTGGAGTAGTGGGGCGCTTCTTAGGCGGTTCTTTTGCTGACTCAAAATTTTGGGGACGCAGGCGCACACTATTGCTGGCTTTGGCTGTTTCTGCCGTAGCTTCCCTCGTGTTGGCTTATACCTCCAACTTTCCCATCTTTATTGTGGGAAATCTGCTTATGGGTTTGGGAATTGGTCTTTATTGGCCTGCAACAGAAGCCGCCGTCGCTGATTTAACAACGATTGAGCAGCGTAACGAAGCGTTTGCCATCACCCGGTTGGCAGATAGTATGGGTTTAGGATTGGGGGTTGTGTTCGGAGGAGCATTGATTGGCACAACGAGCAATTATCGTGCTCTATTTGTGATTGATAGCATCTCCTTCCTCGTGTTCTTTGCCATTGTATATGCGGCGATCGCAGAAACTCGCCAGTTTGAAGAGTCCTCTACCAAGCAAGCCGGAAAAGGTTGGGCAATTTCCTTTGGTGATCGTCGTCTCCTCGTCTATGTTTTGGTCAATATCCTATTCACCACGTACGTGGCTCAAATTCAAAGCACAATACCCTTATATTTCACTAATTTTATATCAGGCATCTCTTCAGCAAAAGGATTCTCATCCCAAATCATCAGTATTCTGTTCACCTGGCATGTCGTCTTCGCCGCCTTGTGTCAGTTACCCGTTGCCCGCAGTCTGAACCGATTCAGCCGTCCCCGTGCTTTAACCCTATCGATGATGCTATTCGGAGTAGGATTTGTCTTGATTTGGGTAACTGGAGTTACTGCAACCCACCCTATAATTTGGGCAATTTTAGCTTTGGGAATTTTAGCGATCGCAACAGTCGCTTACACTCCCTCTGCTTCGGCTTTAGTTGTAGATTTAGCCCCAGAATCTCTCCGGGGTGTCTACTTGTCAATTAACTCTCAATGTTGGGCAGTTGGTTATTTTATTGGTCCCCCTGTTGGTGGTTGGGCGTTAGATCAGTCTCAAACAATTGCTCATGGCTTTTGGCTAGTGGCGGCTGCCAGCATCAGCATCGGTATTCTGATTTTGCAGTACCTCGACCGTATACTACCGACTAAACAGTTACCTGAATAATTTATCAATTCGTGTTTATCGGGTTATATAGCGAGTCTAGAGCGGTTCTTAGTTGCATGGAGTACACCCCTGTTGCCTTTTCGTTCATGGTTCATAGTTCATGGATTACGACGAAATGAACTATGAACCATCAACTTACCCATTACCTATTCCCATCTTTTATAGTTTTCACGAATGATTTAGACTGACCATAGAGATGCAGTTCTTTCAACAAATCCTTAGTAATGGCCTTGGCTCGTTGGCCTGTCGCTCCACTATTGGCTTCAATATTCGTCGCAAATGTGAATTCTTTGCCGTTTGCATAAAGATGACCCACGAACCAACCTAACGTTCGTTTCTCGTTAGCCGTACCCGTTTTACCACTCAATTGTGCTTCCTCTGATTTTTCCTGTACGATAAGCGTTTTATTGCTGGTATGTGGTCGTTTCAGCCGTTAAAGCTGTCCTAACCTTTATGGCGGCAGCTATACCAATACCAATTTTCCTTCGACTTGCTACACATCCAGATTCCCCCAGCCCCCCCTTAAAAAGGGAGGAGAAAGAATACCTCTGTTGCAACTAAGAGGAACTTACTGTTCGACTCCTGAGAAAAGCTTAAAAAGGGAGGAGAAAGAATACCTCTGTTGCAACTGCTTGGGAAAACGGTACTACCTCAATTTTGCCCAGACGCGGCTTTGGAGTTACCGGCTACAGCCAATTGTTCTTCGCTTTTTGTCGTTTCCGCTTGCTGACGCCGATCTTCAAGGGCATTGCCAATGAGTTTCAAGAGTATCCAAGAAACAGAGCGCTCTTCTTCCTGCGCCCACTCTTCAAGCTCTTTTTTCCACTCTGGAGGAATGTAGGTTGTCACACCAGCCAGCGAAGTTTTACCGCCCATCTGAGATTCCTGTGTCGTGTCTCCTGTAAGTATGGTAACGCCTTACCCTATTGTTGTGCACGAGACGCTATGCCATGCTACGCTATGCTAGTGTAGCAATAATAAAATCCATGAATCTTCTGAGCGAAGTTTTTTCCCAGTCCTCTCAACCCTCTCCTACCAAGAAGCAACGCCGTGGCATCGAAATCAAGTCACAACGAGAAATTGCCATCATGCGTCAGGCAAGCAAGATTGTTGCAACCGTGTTGCAAGAAATTTCAGACTTAGTCAAACCAGGGATGACAACTGGTGACTTGGATGCTTATGCCGAGAAGCGCATCCGAGAAATGGATGCAATTCCTAGTCTCAAGGGATACCGAGGCTTTCCAGCTACCCTCTGTACCAGTATTAATCACGAGGCTGTACACGGTATTCCCAGTCCCAAACGAGTCATTCAGTCAGGTGATGTTCTCAAGGTTGATACCTGCGCTTGCTACCAAGGCTTTCACGGTGATTCTTGCATTACTCTTGCCATTGGTGAGGTTTCTGAAGAAGCCGCCAAACTAATTCGCGTAACGGAGGAAGCGCTTAACATCGGCATCGAGCAAGTCAAAGCTGGAAATTATCTCATCGATATTGCGGGTGCTGTGCAAGACCACGTAGCAGCAAATGGCTTTAGCATCGTGGAAGATTTAACCGGTCACGGTGTAGGACGGAACATCCATGAAGAACCTTCTGTATTCTTTTTCCGCACCCGCCAGATGCCCAATGTGAAGCTTCGCGCGGGAATGACTATCACCATTGAACCGATTGTAAGCGCGGGTTCCAAGGATACGCAATTGTTACCCGATGGCTGGACTATGGTGACGGTTGATAGTTCCCTTGCGGCTCAATTTGAGCATACCGTACTCGTGACAGAAGACGGCTGTGAAATCTTGAGCGATCGCACCAACCCCTAACTCCAACTCCAGCAACGCAACTATTAAAGCAACTATTAGGGTAACTAAGGTGAGGTTAACCCTACTCTCTAGGGTTAATACCGTAAATTGACACAATTTGCAAGTGTAAATTACATTTATTTACATAAATAGTTACAAAGCTAAACAAGTAGCGGAGAAACGTCCATGACTATCCTGATTGCCTTATTCGTCGTCGGCTGGGCAGCGGCTGCTGTCATCGGAACCCAAGCTTACTTCCGGGGCGAACAATCCAAACCCATTCATGAGCGCAACTGGCGTTCGGAGTCCTTTGAAAAATTAGCTCAATCCATCACTGGCAC
>DATNPV010000291.1:0-63590 GCA_036703055.1 Waterburya sp. | reverse complement strand
GATGCACCCTATCCTTTGGAGGCTGCGGATGAAATTATCTTGAGACTGGAGACAAGCCTTACCTTTGGTAGTGGCTTGCATCCAGCGACGATTGGATGCTTGCAACTGCTTGAGCGGTACATTGTTCCCAGCATGAATGTTCTCGACCTCGGTTCCGGTTCAGGGATTCTTTCTGTAGCGATGGCAAAGCTTGGGGCACAAGTTTTGGCACTAGATAACGATAAGATGGCTGTGCAAGCGACTCAAGCGGCAGTACGTTTTAACCAGGTAGAGCAGCAGGTAACGGTTAGGGAAGGGAGCTTGGGAGGCGGAAGCGAGTTGGGACATTGGATGGGTGGAGTTACCAGCGACAACGTCCCAACCTTCACTAGTACAACGGCTTTCGACCTTATTGTTACAAACATCTTGGCACGGGTACATATTGCCCTCGTTCAAGACTATAAGCGTGCCCTGCGCCGGACTGATGCACACGGAGGACTACTAATTACAGCCGGGTTTACTAGCGATTATGAGGATGAAGTGACAAACACCTTGATTGAGGCAGGATTTGAAGCAGTGGATTGTGCAAGATCAGACGAGTGGGTAGTATTCGCCCATCGCCTTACAGCCTAGCAATAGATAGCGTTTGTATTGGATACACCAAGTTGTATTCAAACGTATAACTCTCTCTTTCTCTTACCTCAGCGCCTTGGAGTGCCTATGTGGTTCGTTTCTACATTAGACTGTGCAGCTCAGTATGAGCTTAAATTTTTGAGCGTACAGCTTCCGTTGATTTCCACTTTTGCTGAGGACGAAAGGCTTTGAAAATCCAGTTTTGCAAACCATCCATGTAGGTGAAAATCACTGGAATAACTACTAGGGTAAGAAGCGTGGAGGTCATTAACCCACCAATTACAGCGATCGCCATGGGACTACGAGTCTGAGAACCTGCCCCAATTCCCAAGGCAATTGGTACCATCCCTGCCACCATAGCGATCGTGGTCATAATAATCGGTCGTAAGCGTGCCACTCCAGATTCCAACGTTGCTTTGTACAGCGGCTTGCCCTCTTTCTGGTTCAGCAAGGCATAGTCCACTAACAGGATAGAGTTTTTTGTCACAATCCCCATCAGTAGCACAATCCCAATTAAGGAAAACAATCCTAGAGACTTTTGTGCGACCAACAGTCCGACTAAAGCCCCCCCAATGGATAAAGGCAAGGCCGCCATAATCGTTATGGGATGCAGAAAGTTGCCAAATAGCAAAACGAGAACCGCATAGATAAACAATACGGCTGTTCCTAACGCACCAGCAAACCCTGCAAAGACATCCTGCATCACCTTCGCATCCCCGGAAGCTTCCTGTTTCACACTGGGGGGTAAAGGATTCATCGCAGGTAACGCCTTCACCGCTTTCGTCGCTTCTCCCAGCGTAATGCCCTGCAAATTGGCTTCCACTGTAACCTGGCGAGAACGGTCATAACGGTCAATTTGAGACGCACCACTGCCGAGGCTAATATCCGCCACAGCACTCAAAGGCACTAAGGCGTTATTTTTACCCGGTACCTGAAGATTCTTCATCGTGTCGATGTCGTTACGAAGGCGGGGATTGAGTTCAATCCGAATGGGAATTTGTCGGTCTGGTAAATTGAACTTAGCGAGATTGGCGTCATTATCCCCAAGGGTGGCAAGAGAAGCGGTTCTTGCGATCGCTTGCACAGATACCCCCTGATCTCCCGCCCGATTGGGGTCAGGTTTGACTAAAATCTCTGGCTTCACCAGACTGGCACTGGATGTCACTTCCACTAGCCCTGGTACTTGAGACATTTGGTGCGTCAGGAAATCTGCCGCTTGAGTCAGGGCAGTGGCATCTTCACTCTTAAGTACCAGTGACAACTGCTTCTTCCCACCAACGCTGCCTTGAGCGAAACTAATCCGGGTTCCAGGAATTTCGCGTAGTTTAGAGCGCATTTCCTCTTCAAATGCTTTTTGCCCAATCGAGCGCTTATCTTCAGGTTTTAGTTTAACCGTGAGAGTCCCTGTATTCACTGCACCAGACCCACTCATGCTAAATCCACCTGAACTGCTGGGAGTCCCGACGGTTGTCAAGACACTATCGACGGCAGGATGAGCGAGCAACAGTTGAGTAGTTTGCTGTGCCGTTTCCGTCGTCTGTTCTAAGGTTGAACCAGGCGGCAGTTCCAGGGAGACGCTGGAAATCCCGGTATCCGCGCGATCAACAAAGCCTGTAGGAATATGAGGCACGAGCATCAAACTGCCGAAGAAGAAGGCTATGGCTATCACCAATGTGGGGAACCGATTCCTCAACGACCACTTTAAAAGCCGACGATAGAGAACAGAGAGTAGGTCTTTGTGCGATTCTTGTCCGTGATGTCCTTTGTCTTTAAGCAGGTAAGCCGCCATGAGTGGCGTTACAGTACGAGCCACCAATAGGGAGAATAAGACAGAAACGGCAACAGTAACACCAAACGGTCGGAAGAACTGACCCGGAATGCCGCCCATAAAAGCAACGGGCACGAACACGGAGACAATCGTCATTGAGGTAGCAACGACGGCTAGACCAATTTCATCGGAAGCATCTAAGGCGGCTTGATAAGCTGTTTTGCCCATCTGCATGTGCCGCTCAATGTTCTCAATCTCCACGATCGCATCATCCACTAAAATCCCTACCACCAAAGCCAAGGCTAGTAGTGTCATGCTGTTGAGGGTATAACCCAACGCTTTGAGAATCGCAAACGTGGGAACGGCAGACAGGGGCAGGGCTACAGCCGTAATTAAAGTGGCTCGCCAGTCGCGCAAAAAAACCAAGATGGTAACAACCGCAAGAACTCCCCCTAGAACCAAGGCATCTACAGAGGCTTCGTAGGAGTCTCGAATAAAGTCCCCTTGAGTGAAGATGAGTTTCAGCTTGACATCGGATGGGAGGGTTTTTTGCAGTTGTTCTACGGCTTTACGTACCCCTTCTTCTACAGTGACGAGGGTACTACCCGTGCTCCGCAGTACCGAAAAAGCCACAACGGGTTTGCCATTGAGACGGGCATCCTGGCGAGGCTCAGCAAAGGTATCGCTGACTTCTCCCAACGTAGACACGGGGACGGAACCCCCTTTGGGAAGGACGATTTGATAATTTTTTAACTGTTCAACACTGTTGGCACTCCCTAAGGTGCGAACCGTTTGCTCAGAGTTACTCAGTTTCGTGCGTCCACCAGGCAGATTAACGTTGAAGTTACGGATTTGGTCATTAACCTGAGTGGCAGTAATACCCAGCGCTTGCAACTCGTCGGGGTTCAAATCTACGTGAATTTCTCGGTCTACACCCCCGATGCGCTGGACTTGAGCCACACCAGGGACGGCTAAGATAGCGCGACTGATGGTGAGGTCGATTAATTCACTCAGTTGTTCTACTGATTGTCGCTCCGAAACAACGGCGTAGGACATGATCGAGCCACCCGCAAAATCCACCCGTTTCACAATCGGGTCGTTAACATCTTGGGGAAGATTCTGGCGGATTTGAGCAACGGCATTCCGCACATCATTGGTGGCGCGATCGCTATTCGTCCCCAGGAGAAAGTTCACCTGAGTGTTAGAGGCACCATCTGTGATAGTAGAAATAATGTGATCAATATTGCCTAAACCGGCAACGGCGTCCTCAACTTTCTTGGTGACTTGTGATTCTAGTTCTGCTGGGTCAGCACCGGGTTGGGTGACGGTAACGGTAACAGACGGAATATCAATGTTTGGGTCGCTATCAATACCGAGTAGGGGGAAAGCAACCAAACCCATCACAGTCAAAATTAAGAACAAAACAATGGTAGGAACCGGTTGTTTGATCGACCAAGCGGAGATGTTGAAGGACATGAGTGAGGTAGGAGTTAGGAGGTAGAAGGCAGAAGGCAGAAGGCAAAGGGTAAAAAGTGAAATTTCTTACTTTTTACTTGGAGCCGTTACGACTTGCACTCGGTCGCCATCTTTCAGGTAACCTGCACCAGCCACCACAACGCGATCGCCCAATTTCAAACCATTTTTAATTTCAATTCTGGCGGTATCGGAATTTGGGTTTTCTCCCCCATTCGTTGTTCCCGTTACTACAGGTTGAGCATGGACAACGTTATTACTATCCAATACATAGGTAATAGCTTTGCCCTCTGATTGAGGTAACACGGCTTTAGCCGGCACCGTCAACCCTTGAGTTGTTCCAGTACTGATAGCCGCTCGCACAAACATTCCAGAGTGTAATAGCGGCGTCGAGGGCATGGTGATTTTAACCGTTGCCTGACGAGTTTGTTGGTCAACCATGGGCATAATTTCGCGCACGGTTCCTGCTAAACGAATCCGAGAATCTGCATTACTCGTAATGAACACCGGTGCCCCAATTCGTACTTGGGGGAGTTGGGTTTCTGGGATTTTGACCTGTAGCTCTAACACACCATTACGGATGATGGTAAATAGCTTTTGATTCGAGGTTACATCCCCAACGGCAGTGAATTTTTCCGCCACAACACCGCTAGCGGGTGCTTTCACAACGGTTTGTGCGATTTGAGTTTGCAGTTTTTGAATTTGTGCCTGGTTGTTTTTCACATCAGCTTCAGCACTGCCAATATTGGCTTGAGCAACTCCCAGAGACTCTCGCGCTGTCTCTACCGCCGTCGAGCGAGTTTCTAAATCTTGACGACTCATCGCGCCTTGAGCCGTTAAATATTGATATCGTTTGAACTCTCGTTCCGCTTGCGCTAGCGTAGCACGTTGCTGGTTAAAAGCCGCTTGTTTTTGCCGTACCACAGCTTTGGTTGACTCTAATTGTGCCTTCGCTTGCTGAAGTTGGCTTTGCAAGACAGAATCATCCAGAACCGCCATAACTTGCCCTACTTGCACCGTTTGCCCTTCACTTGCCACCACTTGACGGACTTGCAAACCGGTTGCCTGGGGTAAAACTGGCAGCAAATCGTAAGCGGCAACAGTACCTGTGGCATCTAGGGTACTACCGACAGGGCTAGTTGCTACAGGCGCGACTGTGACGCTCATGCTTGGGGGAGGAGTCGTTTTAGCTGGGGCAGCTTTCTTGCTTCCACCACTTGACATCATGCGCATTCCGCCAAACGTTATCACCACGCCAATTCCTACACCCACTAGCGTTGGGGTGAGCCAGCCGCGCCGAGAACCCTTAATGAAGTTAGGGGGGTGGTCTAGGTCATCAAACTCATCCGGAGCTATATCACTAACAGGATTAATTTCGTCTGTACGCTTTGCACCATTACCATTCGCGATCGCTCCTAAGAGTTTATCGTCTTCTTCTTCCGATAAGGACTTATATCCCACAGTTACCCCTCCCTACACTAGGGCAAACATGATTGATGAAGCTTGAGAGTAAAGTGTTCCTGATGGCTCAACAGCTATCCCAACCTTAAACCGTTTAGATTTATTAAAAAACCTAAAGATATGCTAACAACGCTTGAGTGCTTCGTTCAATTATATCAATCTGATATAGTTAGATTTTAGATACTTCTAAGTGTGCAAAAGTACAGACTGTTTTAGGCTGACACAGGAAGCCGCCATCAGAGCAGTTCACACTAAACTGAATCAGCGTTAAATTCTTTTTAACAGTTCCGACGGTAAGACCCCATCCCCCGCTCAGGTGAAAAGCGGCTGGTTAATCAGTCAAACTGGAGAGTCGGACAAGGAGCATTGGCTATGAGGCGGCAAAGCCCATCAAAGGTTGCAATGTAGGTAGTCACAGCCCGTCAGCAGGCTAGCGATTTAAGAATTGTATAGTTTTCCTTCTAGGGGAACGTTTGAACAGCCAAAATACCGTGTATACAAAACGTCGGCTGATTTTTGACAGCTACATTCGCATATCCAACAAGAACATGTAGTACGTCAATTTTACTAGAAATCAGCCTGACGGCATCAATCAGAATGCTCTGTGTATAAAGCATCAAAGAGACCAAAAATGAAACAGTTAATGCCATTCTTACTGAGTGCTGTGTTGCTCAGTAGTACTGTTGCTTGTCGTAAGCCAGTTGATCAGACTAGCAGCAATTCTCCTTCAGCTAATCCTAATAAGGTGGCTGGGTCTAACTCTACCAAAACAATCGCTAATAATGCTAAAAATCAGCAAGCAGTTGTCCCAGCTGGAACCAGTTTTGACACCGTTCTTCAGCAAGATTTATCCACAGGTAAAAGCCGTAACAATGAGCGCTTTACTATGCGAGTTAAAAACTCTTTGCTAGGAGGAAATAAAATTCTTAAAGATGCTGAAGTTCAGGGACATTTAGAAGATGTAGCGAAAGCCGCTAGAGGTAAAAAAGCTAGCCTGCATCTAGTGTTTGACGATATTATGCTAAAGGATGGTTCAGCTTATCCGATTGATGCCACTTTAGTGAACACTCAGGTTGAGTCAAAAACCAAGGGCAAGTTCATTCAAAATGCAGGCATTATTTTAGGTGGAGCAGCGGCAGGCCATTTTCTCGGTAATAAAGCGAAATTCAAGCATGGTGGGTTAGCGGGTGGTGCAACAGCAGCGGCTTTTGTTTTGTCTAGTCCAGGTGGTGAAGTGGTTCTCAAAAAAGGGACAACTATCAAGTTAAAGCTCAAATCCGCGATTCAATAGTAGTCCCTAAAACAATTTTGGAATAAGGATTGAGTAACGACTTCCCTGGGAAATCAAGATGGCTTAACCGTTACTCTTGGACTATATATTCTGTAGAGGCGAACCGAAGTTCGCCCCTACGCATGGACATCACAATATCTGCAAAGCGCTGTAACTTTTATGATGTCTATTGTTGGTTAGGCTGACTCCGTTGACTCTCTTGGAATTGACGGATTTGCTCCTTCTGTTCGGTAGTCAAAATATTGCCGATTGCAACATTAAAGTCTTCCAGAATGCCCTGAATTTGGCGTTTTTGATCATCTGAGAGATTTTTAACGTTCTTAAACCCCTGACCACTTTGCACACCCGCTGCAAATTGCTGCTGTTGCTCTTTTGTCAGGGCGGCATTAATTTTACCAATGGTTTCCATTTGAAGCTTCTCAAACTTAGCCTGTTGGTCTTGGCTGAAAACAATTCTTGGTACTCTATTCCGTTGCTGTTGAGATTGTGAAGGGGATGAGGATGGGCGAGATTGAGCTGAAGCAGTTAATGGAGTAGCTGCAATTGCAACTGCTGCAATCACTACAGTCAGCTTCAGTATAAGTTTAGGTAAATTCATAGTTTCCTAGAGCAAGATGGATTTATCCATACTAGACTGTCTTGCTGGGTAGAGGCTTGCCCTCTCTCAATTGGTATATTATGATAAGCCCCGAAATAGCTTACGGGGCTAGAGTAGTCGGTCTCCTACAAGGCTGTAAGGTATCGCGATTAGCTAACAGTATCCTTATTTACAGCCGTCTGACCTGATTCAAAGATAATCGCTAACTCAATATTCGGTATCATCTGTTTCAAGACACGTACATGTCCCTCAGCGTCGGTACGACGGCGGTATCGACCAACGGTAATAGGTTGCTGATCGGGCTGTGTACGAACAATAATCCAAGGACTCAGCTTTTTTTGGTAAGTCATAAGACATTTTTTTGCAGAGGCTCTAATTAGTGTTACGGTTACCTGTTGCTACTTTCGGGACATGATGCCGAATTGCCAATCCGTTGTATTAGTGACTGGCTTTCACCCCAGGATGAGCCAAGGTAGCATTCCGATACCTTCTGCTTTTGCAAAGTTGCCAATAAAGAAATCATTAAATCTAACGAAAAACTTTATAGAAGTTTTCTTCTCCAAGTACCGTGGCTCATGCCTGTCAGCCAAATTAAATCTTGAGAGGTATGATTTTCTATTTTGAGCATCGCAATCTGAAGATTAAGTAAGTCAGAGAAGAGTTTTGTTATGCCTTATCAACAGATTGAAGATTTACCGGATTCGGTTAAACATCATCTCCCTAAACATGCTCAAGAAATTTTCCGTGCCGCGTTTAATAGTGCCCTGGAACAGTACGACGAGGAAGAAACAGCGTTCAAAGTGGCTTGGAATGCCGTGAAGCGGGATTACGAAAAAGGAGAGGATGGAAACTGGCACAAAAAGCCAGAGTAAAACCCCAACGAGGCAATCCTAGCCAATTTTGCTCTGATACAGCCTGCGCTCCTATTAGGCGAAACGACGATACTAAGCTAAGGCGCATTTAAATTGTACATTTCATCACTGAGAACAAAGCTGTCAAACCCTTTCCCCGTCCCCTGCCTTCTAAGAGCAGGTAATTGGAAGCGTGGCAGCTTATTGTCAGTGGCAAGAACCTTATGGCACAGGTTGCCAAATCTTAATCGTCTGGTCACTACTACTACTGACTAGAATATGCCCACTGGGGCTAAAGGCAACAGATTCAACTGTTCTGAAATGGCCAGAAAGGGCACACAGTCGTTTCCCTGAAGACCAATTCCACAGTTCGATCATCTTACCACTAGCACAGGCAAGAGTCTGGCCATCTCGACTAAAAGAGATGGACGATGTTCCCTGCGACTGTGTGGGAAAAGAACGCAACTGTTTTCCTGTATGAGGATGCCAGAGATGAATGGCTGTACTACTGCCACTGGCAAGGGTTTGACCATTTGCGTTAAAGGCAAGAGCTGTAATTTCACTCAACTGACTAGAAAACGTGCGCAGATGTCTACCCGTATGGGGATTCCAAAGCTCCAGCTCTCCGTCCAAGCTGGCAACAGCACAGCTATGACCATCCGGGCTAAATGTGACAAGGCGAGCAGAGTTTGAGTTTCCGCCTAGGAGGCGCAGCAGCTTACCGGTGCGGACAGCCCAAAGCTTGATGGCACTGTCTCCACTACTAATGAGCATCTGGCTATTGGGACTAAAGGCCAGGTAACGCACTCGATCAGGACGCCCGTTGAGGGTGTGCAGTAATTCTCCCGTACTGAGTGACCACAGCTTGATAGTGTTATCATAGCTGCCACTGGCTAAGGTCTGACCATCGGGGCTAATTGCCAGGCAAGTAATGCGGTGAGTGTGGTTGAAGAGAGTCTGTCGCAATTCTCCTGTACTGAGTGACCACAACTTAATGGTTTTGTCATAACTGCCACTGGCTAAGATTTGACCATCAGGACTAATGGCAACGGATTTCACCACATCCGCATGTCCAGAGAGGGTGCGACGCAATTTAGCCTTAGCCCAGAGGCTGGGTGTGGTTGTCGTTGGCAGGAAACTGGAGAGCAGGGAAAATAATCCTTTGGGCTTCGAGGTAGTTGAGTCAGGGGAAGAGGTGGATGAGCCTGATGTTACGCCCGCTTCCCTATCACGTCCACTACGTACTCGTATTTCCTGAATGGGTGGTGGAGGTGGCAAAAGCGGGGGTGGGGAGACAATTTCCTCAAGACAGCGCAAAATCATCTGGGGTGTTTGTGGGCGTTTGCCGGGAAACGTCGCCATCAGATAATCAAATAAATCGGCTAACTCCCGCGAAATCTGGGGCGCACTGTCTCGCCAGAGCAACTTACCCGTTCGCAAATCTTTATCAAAATCATTCGGGTGTTTGCTAGTTAATAAGTAAACAAAGGTTCGTCCCAGAGCAAAGAAATCCGATTGCGCCACAGCATGACCCTCAGCTTGTTCAGGAGGTGTGTAACCCGCTGAAATAATCACAGTTCCTGTTGCATTCTGTTTTTGTTTCTGTAGGTAGGTTTCTGTGATTTCCCGAACAGCTCCAAAGTCAATTAAAACCAATTGACCATTGGGTCGAATCATGATATTGGAGGGCTTGATATCTCGATGTACCATTTCCTGTTGATGGACTTGATCGAGAATTTCTGCCAGTTGTTTCAACCACGCGATCGCGAATTCTTGAGAAATGGGTTGATGACCTTGTTTGGTCTGCCATTGCTTTAAATTCACACCCTCAATTTTTTCCATCACGAGGCAGTGCAATAGCTCTCCCGTCGAGTTATCTAACGTAAAGTATCCGTCCGCTTCAACTCTAGGAATGCCGGGATGATCAAGCCGACTTAAGACAACGGCTTCGCGCTGGAAAAGAGAGACTGCTTTTTGTTTAGCTTCTGGGCTTTGGAAACGATCCAACTTCAGAACTTTTAGAACTTTCGGAGTTCCGCAATCATCCACTTCAAAGGTTTGACCAAACCCTCCTTTCCCCAAGATTTGATGCACTCGGTAACGGTCTTGAAGTAGCGAACCTGGATGAATCATGAGCGCCCTGGCACAAGTGATTTGTTGCGGAGTAGCTTTAACCATTATCCGAAAGGAGTAGATGTGGGATTGGAGAAACTGCTGTAAGGCAGTAGTCAGACAAGAGACTATCCAGATGTTGAGTCCTTACTACAGAACTTGATCCGATAGACTCCTATTTAGTATTTATCTCTCTTTACCCGACCCCTTATGCAACCTACTAAGGGTGCTTGTAATCTACCCTCAATCCAGCTAACACCGATTTAGAGTATCTTTGCTTATCGTAATCTGAAAATAAGGCAGAAGGCAGAAGGCAGAAAGAACAGAGAAATTTTCACTCCTTGGTTTCAAATTTTCCATCTTTTAGGCCCAATCTTTAAGGTTATACGTCTGACCGCAATTAGATATTATTACTTGCCGTCGAAGGCGGAGGGGGTTCTCACTCACACTCATCGGTTGACGGTGTCTCATTTTTGGCAGGAAGTTCTTCTTGCTGCTGAACAACGGCCTTAAGCTTAAAGTAAAACCCAGAATCGTCGGGCGGTGGGGTGAATTGGTGTATGGGTTGTTTTTTGACCTCACACCGAGACCAATTAGCCTTATAACTAGGGCGAGTATTGATATCAGGTTGTACTTCGTTGAGTTCATCCGTTGATTGAATGGGTATCTCACTCAACTCATCTGTGGGTAGGATTGCAGTTGGCGGAGTATCCGGCTTGATTGTTGACGTAGGTTCTTGTGGTGTGAAATCTTGCTCTACCTCTTCATCCAACGTGTCAAGGAACGGTGGAAGGATTAGTGGTAGAGGCGTTTCCAAGCTTAAATCCGTTAAGCGCTTTTTGAGGGGTACTGCTAAATTTTGAGGAAGTTTGCGGCAGATTAGCCGTTCGAACTCATGGTTAAAGCGATAAATAGGCTGTCCACGTCTTGCCCAAACCGCTAAGATTTGCTCTACAGAAACCGCTTTGTAGCGTCCCTGATACAGCGCCTCAATGACAGCGAGACGCACCCAATTGGCTTTGTAGTGTCTCAGCCATAAATTGACGAGTTCTTCGGCAGTGTAACCCCTCAGTTCAAACCCATAGTGCTTGAGTAAGGCAACGGCATAGGCAATGGCTGAGTCCGCGGTTGGCTCCCTCATCTCAATAGTGGATTTTGGATTTTGGATTTTGGCGGGGAATATTATTGTCCCCTGCTCTTGGAGCTCCCTCATCAGACCTCAACTCGGATGTATCGAAACAATGTAGGGTGAGTTAATCACACTCACGCGACCTGTTCTCACTAAGGCTTGATACATAAACGCGATCGCTTCGGCACGGGTGGCCTCCTGTTTGGGTTGCAGGAGTTTGGGGTTGGGGTAGTTAACGATAATCCCAGCCTGGGTGGCAGCCGCAACCGCAGATTTAGCATAAGCTGGAATAGTATCGCGATCTTCGTAAATTTCCAAGACTTTTACATCGGCATTGGGTAGAGACAATCCATGTACTAAAGAGGTAATTAGCTCAATTCGCCGCAAACTTTGCTGGGGGTGGAAGGTTTGGTCAGGAAATCCGGATAAAAAGCCACCTCGATAAGATTGGGTAATTACGGCTAAAGCCCAATAATCAGCTGGAATATCGATGAATTTCGTATCTGGACGGATGGGAGTTGGGTTAAATAGTTTTACTACTAGGGTGGCATACTGAGCTCGTGATAGGGTGGCATCGGGTTGAAATGAGCCATCGGCAAAACCACTCACTAGGTTGAGGCTACCCAGACGACGAATAAAATCAGTAGCCCAGTGTTGCTGAATATCGCTAAAGGAAGCCATATAAGGCTCTGGGTTAACGATGTAAGGAGATGCGATTGCTTCTGCTCGTCCCGTTGCCACCAAAGCTTGATAAATTAAAGCGGCAATCTCAGCACGGGTAATATCGCGCATCGGTTCTAGCTGATTGGATTGGGGATAATTCACCACAAGGCGGCGTTGAGTGGCGATCGCGATCGCTTCCGTGGCGTAGCTGGGAATTTGGGCGCGATCGCTGTAGAACAGCACAATGTCAGGATTTCCCCCACTCAGTCCCAAACCACTCACCAGCGACACCAGTGCTTGCACCCGCGTCAACGCTTGCTGAGGGCGAAACGTGCCATCGGGAAACCCTGAAACAAAACCCATCCCAGCCGCAGCACGAATGGCTGAACTCGCCCAAAAATCCACCGGGACATCCGCAAACACTCCCGTCCCTGTCCCTCGTTGTCGAGGGAGGTCAAATGTCTTAGCGATAATGGCTGCATATTCTGCCCTAGTAATGCTCGCTTCCGGTTTGAACGTGCCATCAGGAAAGCCAAGAATTAGCCCTCGTGTCACCAATCCCTGAATAAACGCAGCGCCCCAATGATTGGTTAAATCGCTAAACTGAGAGGGGCCTGTCATCGGTGCTGGAACTTGAGCTGAGCGCAGGGTTACCGAACCCGAAACTCGGGCGGGATTGAGCTGATTTCCCACCGAAATCAACGTTGAAGACGTACCATTTTGTAAATCCACCTGACCGTTATCGCGCAGAATGTTTCCTGCTGGGTCTTGAGTACTCCCCAAATCAGGTCGTGCCTCACCAGTAACCACTAAGCCGCCATTCGTATTTTTCTCAATTAAATTACGGCGCAATACGGGGCGTGCGCTACGAGAAAGGAAAATTCCGGCATTGTTGCTCACCAAGTTGTTGTCCGAAACTAAAGGCGCTGCCGAGTCACTAATCGCAATCCCATAACCGGTTTTTTGGCAAAGATTGCGGCGCACTTCTCCCTTGGCATTACGCACCAAGAATACGCCCGTAGAAGCGTTTTGGGTAAATACATTATCTAAAATCAAGGGCTTGCCTGTGCCTGTGACGAAAACCCCCTCACGTCCACAGCGGGCGAAGGTGTTATTGGCAACAATGGGCGCTGTTGATTCAATCCAAACCGCTGTCCCCTTGTCTGCCGGATTGGTAACCGTAATGCCCCGCACTTGGGCGTTAGAATCTAGCCGTATCGTGATATTTTGCACTCCAAACGTCGGGCTGTTATATTTCCCACTTCCTTGGATTAAAATCTCCTTCCCCTTACTCGGTTCATGTCCCAGCACCATCACACCAGTAGGGACAACCAAGGGAAAGACTTCCCCTCCAGCCGCATTGTATGTTCCTGGTGCTAACTGAATTGTCGTTCCCGCTGAGGCGGCAGCGAGTGCGCGTGTCAAGGTTTTGAAGGGATTTTGAGAGTTACCAGCAGCAACATCTTTGCCGGTTTGTGGGTTGACGTGCAGAGTGAGTTGAACCATGATTTGCGTTTTACCTGAACAAAAGCCGAGGGGGTATCACAACGAGGGAGGAGATGCGTGAAGCGTAGCTATCCGAAGGAATCGCATAGCGTGAGCATAGTGCAATCGCTCAGTTTAGCTGATTTATTTATGCTCCCCCTAGAGCGCTTTGGCAAGGGGAGAACTGAAGCTGACTCGGCAGGATAGTCAATCGTTGTGAGCGATCGCTTTCTCTATTGTTTAGGAGAGGCATCACAACTAGGGAGGAGATGCGATCGCACAGGCGCCACCTTATAGACGCTCTTCAGTTGAGTTGAACCCAATCCTCTGTGGGGGCAAGGTATGCCTTACCCCTACCGTGTACTTTCCTCCGCCTGCGAGGACTAAATGTGAGAAAAATGTTTAGCCTGTCTACAGAGGCTACCTTTCAGGAACGCTTTTGTTCGTAGCCCCAAGTGGTGAGGGATGTCTTTGTCATCTGCCAAAGTTCACCGAGGTATCTGCTGCTGACATTCCTATTTAATATTGAATTTATATTGATGCTTAGTGGCAAAGTATACCTTATAGCTGGTAAATTTTAAATTTAAATTAATGAAACAATGTATACAAGCAAGGCTACTATAAAGTTTTAAATAAGCATTTTAGATTTACTGGAGGAAAAAGGTGAGTTCTGACACATCCAACGTAGAAATTGCTGGCATAAAATTACAAGAACAGGGAACAGATTCATCACAGTATAAGTTGAGCGACGAACAGAAAAAAATGTTTCGGAACTTAGCACGAAAAATGGGCTTTGTCAGCTTATGCATTCTAGTAATTGGTGTCCCAATATGTATTATTGGGGTTATTAAATGTATGATTATTTATAAATCTAATGAAAACCCAAATCTGGTAGGCCAACCGAATCTGGTAGACCAACAGATAAATGCTGCGATTTACTCTATTCAAATGTTCGTTCTCTATTTAATTTATCTCTGGACTTCTAAGGCTGCATCCGCTTTCAAGATGATTGAAGACTCTAGAGTTCAAGACAATGACTTAGATAAGCTAATGAATGCGCTTAGAAAAATGAGAAACCTTTACAGGGTTCAACGGAATATTGTGAATTTCACTTTGATTGGTATAACAATTGTTTATGGGATAATTTGTTTATTTTATATTTTAAAGGTAAGATGAAATTAGTTTGGTTATATCAGGATTATTAAAGGCTGTATTAAACTTCGCTGTAGAAGGAATAGTAAAAATGAAATTTGAAGAATATGAATTTAATCAATATGAGACTGAGATAATTTGGGATTTGTCTAAGAATATGCGATTTGTGGGCATATTCTTAATAGTGATGAGCGTCCTAAGTCTGCTAGGAGGCTCCTGGGTAGAGTGGCGGCTAGATAGTAATATCTTTGGTGGTATTGGGTATATTTTTTGGGGAATACTCAACCTATTAATTGGTTTCTGGACTTTCAAAGCGGCTACTTACTTCAAAAGAATCGTAGATGATCGCGGCGATGACATGAAGAATCTCATGGATGGGTTTGGGAAGGTGAGCCAAGTTTATGAGCTTCAGCGTTGGTTTTTTAGTGGGGTAATAATCTTCTTTGTTTTGTCTATCTTATTAGTCGTATTAGCATTTTTTTTAGCTTTAGCTTGAGTATCTAAAAATGACCTGAGCCTAACTTAATTAGAATTTAGAATGTTGAAGTGCTGTCAAGTCATCAAATTTAGGATTTTGATAAAAATTGACCAAAAAATTCCAGCATGGATCAAAAAGACATCGTGGATAACCTAAGCAGAGGTGGCTGCCGCCAACGGCTAAGACGTTGGGAATTAGCCCGCCATATTTTGATAGTTTCATCATCACTACCACTTGCTAAAATTTTATCATCAGGAGAAAATACAAGAGAAGTAACTGCATCAGGATGACTTCTTAATGTGCGAATTTCTTCGACCTCTGAGCGTTTCCATACCTTCGAGAGATTCCACAGCTTAATAGTCCCATCGTCACTACCAGTCGCTAAGATCTGACCGTCGTGGCTAAAAGCAAGAGAATTAATAGCCTTAGGATGCTCCAGATTTATAGGCTTTTCATCCTTTAGCTTTTCGTCTTTTAAATAAAACTTCCACAGCTTAATAATCCCATCGTAACTACCAGTAGCCAGTAAATATCTTTTTTCTAAAGATGGAAAATCATTATTTTGGTGGAGAAATGTAAGCACAGAGATTTCTGCATCTTTATTTTCATAATGTTGCTTCTCATCTCCTCCTTGGCTGTCTTTTAAGCTACCAATATAACTAAATTTATTTTCGTTGCTTTTTACACGCCACAGATTGATAATACCGTCAGAATGGGCACTAGCTACAATATCACTATTTTTAGTAAATGCGATAGCATTAATACTACTATAGGCATCAGGTTGGGAATTTTCCTCTAGTTTTTTAAATCCTTCGTCATTATCAAGTTCAACATTATCAAATTTAACATTATTGTATTTCCATAGTTTAATAATACGTGAACTTGTACTATCACTAGCTAAAAACTGACCATCAGGACTAAAGGCGAAAGGCCAAATAGCATTTCCTATGTCTTGTAAAGGAATTGTTTTTTCACTGGCTTTATTATTGCTTCTCGGGTTACTTTTTGGAGTATTTGCTTCAGAAGGTATTTGCTTCCAACGGATTTTTTTTCCTTTTTTATCAACATCAACACTGACTAAAGTATCAGTTTTACTGTTCGGTGCAGTATCTCTATCATTAATAAATGATGGAGACAAAATAAGTCTCTTATCCTTGCCTTCGGAAAAAAGATTACTCCCCTGAATCGGATCATCCTTCATATCCCACAGCTTAATGGTATCGTCCGCACTTTCACTAACTAAAGCTGTACCACTAGGGTTAAAGGCGAGAGAAGTAATCTCAGATTGGGAGGGACGAAGCACTGATTCGGTTTTTTCTTGGAGGTTTGGAATCGATCTTAGAGTAATTGGTAGATACTCGTTCTTAGGGTTAGTAAAGGGTTTAAAATTGTACTCAATCCATCCGGAAGTTCCCAGCAACACGATAAGGGTAATCACAAATATCGTATCTTGCAGTGGTTGTGGTAGTTTTTCAATAAAGTTCTGAATGCTTTGCCAGATGTTTAGTATCGGTTTCAATCTTTGTTTGAATGACCGAGACAGTTTTCTTATGTGTTGCATCGAAGTTATTCCTTATTTAGGGTGTGCATATACTCACCTATCAAACTGAGTTCGTTAATATCGATGGCGGAATTACGGAGGATTTTGCCGCAATAATTAATCGCGTTTCTTTGATTCTCTAAAGCTGTTTGTTTCTCTAAAGCTGTTTGTTTCTCTAAAGCTCTTTGATTCTCTAAAGCTCTTTGATTCTCTAAAGCTGTTTGATTCTCTAAAGCTTTTGTTAATTTCTGATAGCACCGAGCTTTCCTTCCATCTGGAGTTGTTGGCAACTTGTTTTCCAGCGCAACTGCCTTTGTAAACTTATTTTCAGCGTCGTATATGAGCTTATTATTTTTTGGATTGTTTAGATTGTATTTATATTTAGACAAAGCAATAATACCTTGATTGATTAGTAATTCTTTTTTTAGCGTTTGGCTGCCTTGATCTTCTGTATATTGTGAATTCGTCTCGTTTTCGTTTTGTTTCTTTTTATTTTGAGTATTTTCGTTTTGTTTCTCTTTATTTTGAGTATTTTCGTTTTGTTTCTTTTTATTTTGAGTATTTACTTTACCCTTCTTAAGTTTATTTTCGAGCACTAGAAAGTAATCTTCAGCTTCCTGGAAATTATTAACCACCTTCTCATTCACTTTTGTCCATCCAACCTTTTTCAGCTCGGATAAAACTATTGCTCTGCCTAGGCAGTTCCTAACTTTGTCATCATCCGTTGTCAAAGCACTTTTGTATACTTGAATAGCTTGTGCAAGATTTCCTTGTTGTTCATAAACTTTTCCTAGTACCAGACTGATATTTGCTTTATCCTCGGACTTTGTATAGAATTTGCTGGCTTGTAAATATTTTTCTTGAGCTTGGAAGAATTGATTTTCTTCTTCCAATTTTTGCCCTTGCTTAAAGTACCAATCTCCAAGCTTTGGCAGTGACGTATTAATACCATAGGCAAAACCTAAGGCAGTCAACGATAGACCAAAGGTTGCTGGTGCCTGCCAGCTGGGGCGAAGAAAAGGAATACTGATGATGAGATTTTCCAGCATTTTCTGTCCTTTCTTAGTTACCACCGTTCCACCAGTAGCCAGCAAGCCTAATCCTTGGAGAATCACGAGTGAATTTTGGGCCGCATCGGAGCGCACTTCTCCTTGATTTTGAGCTTTACCACTGCCCGATTGGAAAATCTGAGTCGTGTTTACGACGAAGCCAGCAGCAATTCCTATGCAGACTAATGCTCCAAGAATCCATACCCTATCTCGCCAAGGTAATGGTTCTTCTTGCTCCCCGAATAAGCTTGGTTTAAAATTCCACCACCAGTTTGATTCGGGTGGATTCAAACTTTTTTTCCATTTTTGCAATTGATTGCCTCTCGTGAGAGCCAATCGCCGTTGCTTCAATTCTTGATCTAACTCAGTAATTTGGTGAGAAATGTTCTCTGGCAGTGAGGGTTGATTTTTGAGAGTTTTCTCAAGCGTATCGCGAGCTTTGAGCAACTTTAAAGTTTGTAGTGGGCTTGGGTTCGGATCATCTGTCACTTCCTTGAGGGCATTCTTATAACGTTCTACACATTGGATAAAATAGGGGGTTTCTGTGGTGATGTGCCACCACCAATGTGATGGCGGAGGGTTGTAATAAACCTTCCATTTATCAACTTGCTCTTCTTCTTTAACGCTCGCTTTTTCCTTGGTTTCTTGCTGCCACAATCGAGTATCTAGTTCTATGATTCTGTCAATTTCTGCTGGTTGTGTATTTTTTTCTTCCTTACGGATTTGTTCAAGGGCATCCCGAGCTAAAAGCACTTTTAAAAGTAATTCTGAATTCGGCTCCGACGTTCCTTCTAACGTCTCTATCGCCTGTTCGTAATGTCTAATAGATTGCTTGAGTTGCGGTTCCTGTTCCTGTTTGGCAAGATCCCACCACCAATTAGTCGGCGGGATATTCAAACTCTCTTTGCTTTTACTCAAGTTTTCCCTGAAGTTATTATCTTGGGCGGTGGCGATCGCCTGTCGCTGCTCCTTTAAGCGGCTATCCAACTCGATGAGCTTAGCGATACTTGCTCCAGACGGGTTCTGAGCCTCTACCCGTCGTTTCTCAACCACATCACGAGCAACTAGCACCTCAACAATTTGCTCGATAGATGGATTTTGTTTATTTTGAGCAGCTGACTCAAGCTCCCTTATTGCATTGCCATAGCGATTGAGAGATTGGTCTAAGTCTAATGGGTCAGCACCTAGGTCTGGGGTAGCAGGGTTGGTATTACCGTTACTCATCCGTAGGCACCTCACTTAGTTAGAGCACTGGTTTATTTAATGGAGAGTGAAAAAGCGCGGTCGCTCGAATTCGAGAGTTAGCGACACTTAATTTTTCAGCGTAGACTACCATGAATTTTCCCTAAACCATGAAAAATTAGTATTAATTAATTTTTAGGATTTACACATCATTTTGGGTTCGCTCTCTTCTACATATCTAATGGGTGAACCCGATGTCGGTTTATGCAGCGATCGCGAAAACAAGTGCCACAACTTGCGGGAGTAACTGTCACAACTCCGTTGAAGACACATGATTCCTATAATGGTGAGGCGGTTAGGACTACCCTTAAAAGTTAGGGAGCATCCCCCAAAACCCTACCCTTAACCCCAATTGAAACGCGAAAAACCCTTATGATGAACGACCGGAACTCATGATTGAAGTCGAGCATCTCAGTAAAATCTACGGTTCTACCCCAGCCATTCAGGATGTAACCTTTAGCGTTAATACTGGAGAAATAGTGGGATTTCTCGGCCCTAATGGTGCCGGAAAAACCACCACAATGCGGATATTAGCTGGCTACTTACCGGCAACCAGTGGTACTGCCCGCATTGCTGACTATGATGTTCACGAACAGTCAATGGCAGTCAGACGGCGGATTGGTTACTTACCCGAAACGCCACCCCTTTATCCAGAAATGACGGTGGAGAGCTTTTTGCACTTTGTCGCTCGGATTAAAGGAGTTGCCGCAGGCGATCGCACGCCAAGAGTCAACTGGACGCTGGAACGCTGCAACATAACCGAAAAGCGCAAGGTACTCATCCGCAAACTGTCCAAGGGCTATCGGCAGCGGGTTGGTATTGCTCAAGCGATCGTGCATGACCCCCCTGCTATCATTCTTGATGAACCCACCGTCGGACTCGACCCCCGACAAATTATCGAGGTTCGTAACTTAATCAAGAGCCTTGCAGGAGAACATACGATCATCCTCTCAACCCACATCCTGCCAGAGGTAAGTATGACCTGTAACCGCGTCGCCATTATTAACCGGGGTCGCATTGTCGCCACCAATAGCCCCGAAAATTTAATGGTTCAGATGTCGGGAGGATCAGGGTACGAACTAGAGGTAGATGGCGATGCCAGAGAGTTACAAAAGCTATTACAGATTTTACCCGGAGTTTGTTTAGTCGAACTTGTAGAAAAAGACGAACTACCACCGGAACGCTCTTTGCTGCGCATTACCTCTTCCCAGGGAGCTGAGCCTGGACGTGATATTGCGGCTGTCACAATTGGAGCGGGGTTGGGAATACACGAAATGCGACGCACTCGCGCCTCGTTAGAAGATATATTTCTACAACTGACCACCCAGGAGCAACCCCTTGCTCAATCGGAGGATGATTTAGAGGAATCTGATATTACCCAAACGTCTGAAGTGGAAAGCATGGATGATGCACCGACTCAGACTTAAAAGTTGAACCAAAAAGTCTGAAATGTCAAGCAGTAATTAGGTATTCATTCAGATTCTTCCGTCTCAGAATCTTTAATGGAGTGGGTATGGAAATCTTAGTGAATTCGTAATTTTAATCAACCACAGAGGCACAGAGGACTCAGAGGAAATAGGAAGGAGAGAGTTCGTAATCTTATCAATGAGTGAGGAGTGCTATAGGTAGTTTGAGGCGATAGACTTCACACTTCAGTATTTAAGACGACACCATCGGGAGGACAGGAATAAATGGGTGTAATTGTTGCCAATATTTGGGCAATTTTTCGTAAAGAATTACAGGGATATTTTGGCTCGCCTTTAGCTTATATCGTAGCTGCCCTTTTCTGGCTATTATCTGGATACTCCTTTTTAGTCAATCTGTTTGGTGTTTTGAGTCGAGCGGAGGCGATTGACCAAATGGGTATGCCAGCGCCACCGGAGGATTTTGCTTATACCTTTCTATTCTTTTTCTTAAGTGATTTAGGGACACTTGCCTTATTTATCCTGCCAGTTCTTTCTATGGGACTATATGCCGAGGAACGCAAGCGGGGGACGTTGGAGTTATTAGCCACTTCCCCAGTCACAAACTGGGCGGTAGCGGTGGGGAAATTGTTGGGAGTACTCACATTTTTTACGTTTATGGTCATCCCTCTGCTTGTCTATGAAGCGGTTGCCCTAAGTGCAGCCTCTCCCGCTGTTCAACCCGCCGTCCCTTTATTAGCCCATGCTGGATTAATTTTATTAGCTGGTGCCATTCTTTCGTTGGGAATGTTCATTTCTTCTTTAACGGAAAGCACGATTTTGGCAGCATTCCTCACCTTTTCACTGAATTTTTTTCTGTGGGTTATTGGGTGGGTAGCTCAAAATATCAAAGGGCCTATTGGTGAAATCATAGGTCATTTATCGTTACTAGAAACCTATAGCAACCTTGTCAAAGGCGTTTTGGATACTAGCAGCTTAATATTGTTTGCTAGCTACATTATTATTGGGATATTTCTCACCGCCCAGTATATCGATGCCTTACGCTTCCAACGCTCATAAAAAAGCCGATGAAAACCCTCAAAAGTAAGACCTATCTAACTTACCTGTTTTGGCTTGGCCCAATCTTCACCATCATGGGGTTAACTGCCTGGGTGGTTGGGGGTGAATGGTCACCAGTCGCATTAGGGTTGCTCATTGCTGGAATTGCACTGATTGGATTGTGGCTGATATTTTTAGGCAGTTTAGTACCTGGTTTTTGGGGACGCCGTTCTACTCAGGCAGGTACGAATGCCATTATTGCCACACTAGCAATGGTCGTGATTTTGGGGCTGATTAACTTTTTAGGCGTTCGCTATGCACAGCGAATCGATTTAACAGAAAATCAGCTATTTACCCTCTCGCCGTTGTCGCAGATGGTGGTGAAGAAATTGCAGCAGCCAGTAAAGGTCTGGATATTTTCTCCTCAGCCTAACCCAGCGGACCTGGAATTGCTGAAAAATTACCAGCGCTATGGAGCAAAATTTCAATATGAGTTTGTCAATCCGCAGCTACAACCGGGGCTTGCTCAAAAGTTTGATGTAAAATCTGCTGGCGCCGTTTACCTGGCATCTGGAACACAGCGTAAATTCTTGCAGACGGTAAGTGATGCAGAGCGTCTTTCGGAGGTGAAGCTAACTAATGGACTGGAACAACTGTCGAGCGATCGCATTGACAAAGTTTACTTCCTTCAGGGTCATGGAGAACGCCCCTTAGAGGAGGTGGAAGGTGGACTCTCTCAAGCCGTAAGCGCCTTAAAGGATAAAAACTTCACCGCCCTACCTCTCAACCTGGCTGAGCGCACAGAAATTCCTCAAGATGCCTCCCTGATTGTGGTCGCCAGCCCTGAACGACCGCTGTTTGAGGGAGAAGTTCAAGCACTGAGGAATTATTTGGCGATGGGCGGCAGTTTGCTGGTCATGCTTGACCCGGATAGCAAGTCGGGACTGGATAGTTTATTGGCAGAGTGGGGTGTCAAACTAGACCCAGGGATTATCATTGATGCCTCTGGTCAAGGACGTGTTGTAGGGTTAAGCCCTGCCACGTCGTTAGTCAGCAACTACGGTAACCATCCCATTACCAAAAATTTTGGGAATAACTATTCCCTATATCCAGTAGCGCGCCCAGTGGAGGTGACTTCCATCAAAGGCGTTACAGAAACTCCCCTCCTACGTACCAATGACCAGAGTTGGGAAGAGACTACACCCGAAAAACAGCCCCTACAATATGACCCAAATGCTGACCGCCCCGGCCCTTTAACCCTAGGCGTTGCCTTAACTCGCAAAGCTCAGCCCATAGCCGCCTCCCCCACACCAAAATCTGAGGTTACTGCAACTCCAGGGGCATTATCCCCCTCTCCCTCTGCTTCCCCTTCTCCTTCTCCTGCGGCTAAAGGACAAAAGGACAAGGGACAACCTACAGCTTCCCCCACACCTCAAGCTCAAGCCACTGGCAGTCCCGGGGCAACCCCCTCTCCCTCTGCTTCTTCTTCTCCTTCTCCTGCGGCTAAAGGACAGAAGGACAAGGGACAACCCACAGCCTCTCCCACACCCCAAGCTCAAGCCACTGCTAGCCCAGGGACATCCCCTTCTTCTTCCCCTTCTCCTTCTCCTGCGGCTAAAGGACAAAAGGAAAAGGGACAACCCACAGCCTCTCCTACACCCCAAGCTCAAGCCACTGCAACTCCAGGGGCATCCCCCTCTTCTTCCCCTTCTCCTTCTCCTGTAGCTAAAGGACAAAAGGAAAAGGGACAACCCACAGCCTCTCCTACACCCCAAGCTCAAGCTACTGCAACTCCAGGGGCATCCCCTTCTCCTAGCGCGTCAACATCTCCTGCATTAGCAAATCAGGTAAAGACTAATCCGAAGAACCCTGAATCACGACTAGTGGTGATAGGAAACTCAAGTTTCACCACTAATGGTTGGCTTGAGCAGCAACTCAACCGAGATGTTTTCCTCAATACCGTTAGTTGGTTAAGCAACAGGGATGAGCAAACCCTATCCATTGGTCCCAGAGAACAAAAAAGCCGTCGCCTTAATCTCACAGGTCTACAAGCCAGCTTAGTCGGTTGGACTGCACTGTTTATTATGCCCTTACTAGGTTTGACAACAGCTGGGATAATGTGGTGGCGACGCCGTTAAACATTAAACATTAGAAGGTTGAAATTAAGCAGGTTTCAACCTTCAACCTTCAACTTTTTAACTTTCAACCTTCCACGCTGCAACCTTACCCTTTGTATGAAGCTACAGCGGACAACTCTAGTTTTATTAGTCACAGCCTTCTTACTAGGCGGTGTTGTTTATTTATCTGAAATATCGGGGCGTCAAAACCAAGAAGCGACTAAAACCACCAAGCAGCCCATTTTTGCCTTTAAAGAAGATGATATTCAATCGGTAACGATTGACCTGGGTAAAGAGGTTTTAGACTTTGAGCGAATTAGTGGGCAACTAACCCATTGGCAGATGAAGCAGCCTAAAGACGCCCCAGCTAGTGATGCGGCTGTTGCCTTTTTGTTGGACTTGTTAGCAGAAGGCAAAAGCGATCACTCTTTTCTCATTCAAGCTAACCAACTCAAAGAATTTGGATTAGACAAACCCATGGCAACGGTGAGAGTCAAACTCAAAAATCAGCAGATTCATCGGCTGGTTTTAGGGAAACCTGACTTTAATCGCAGTTTTCTCTATGCTCAAGCCGATCCCGCAACTACTCAGATCCCTCAAGCGCTGAAGGTGCTGTTAGTCCCCATAGACTTTGAGTATGCCGTAAATCGCCCTATGTCAGAATGGCAAACTCAACCAAAACCATTAGAGAGTCCGAAGCCTTCACCAACACCTGGGAGTTCCCAGCCATCGCCTACCCCTAAAAATCCCAAACCTTCATCGGGATCTAAAACACCTCCCGCTTCACCCACACCAGTAAAAGCGAAACCTTCACCTTCATCGGGATCTAAAACGCCTCCCGCTTCACCTACGCCAGCAAAAGCGAAACCCTCACCTTCATCGGGATCTAAAACGCCTCCCGCTTCACCTACGCCAGCAAGAGCGAAACCTTCACCTTCATCGGGATCTAAAACGCCTCCCGCTTCACCCGCACCAGAGAAAGCCAAGCCCTCATCGACTCCTAAAACACCTCCCGCTTCACCCACGCCGGAGAAAGCCAAGCCCTCATCGACTTCAACAACACCTCAAGCTTCATCCACATCAACAAAGCCGAAACCTTTACCAACGCCTAATAGTTCTAAGCCCTCACCGACTGAAAAAAAGTGACAGTAATTGGATAATGGGTCATACAGGGACTACGTAGAGAGTTCTTCTAGTACCTAGTCTCCCCGCCCTCAGTCCTCAATCCCCAGCCCCCCAGTAGCGGTTAAAGTTGAAATTAGAGCGAAACATTCATTTTTAAGCTTTTAACCGCGCTATTGTAGAAGGATCTAAGAGAAAATTAAAACCGCTACGCTAGTCAATCTATTAACTCCTAGCTGGAGAGTACAAACTATGGAGCCCATCCTATCTATCCTTGCCCCGATGATTTTAGTCATCGTTGGCTACAGCATTGGTTCGACAAAAATTGTCACACAGGGCAACGAAGCCCTGGTAGAACGCTTGGGCAAATATCATAAAACATTAAGACCTGGTCTTAACTACATCATTCCTTTTGTTGACAGAGTTGCTGTAGAGGATACGATGCGTGAGCAGGTTCTGGACATTCCAGCCCAGCAAGCCATTACTCAAGACAACATTTCGGTAGAGGTAGACGCTGTTGTCTTTTGGAAAGTTCAGGATTTGTATAAAGCCTATTACAATGTGGAAGATGTGGAGAGGGCGATTGAAGAGTTAGTGACCACCACACTACGTTCCACCATTGGTGAGCTGCCACTCGATCAGACTTATGCGTCCAGGACCGATATCAATCAGAAGCTCCTACGAGGGTTGAACGAAGCAGCGGAAGATTGGGGCGTGAAGGTCATACGAGTAGAGGTACAAGAGATTAAACCACCAGTAGATGTTTTGGAAGCGCTAGCTAAGGCACGGGCGGCGGAGAGTGAGAAGCAAGCCGAAATTTTCAGAGCCGAAGGTACGGTGCAGTCGATCGAGAAGATCTCACGCGCCCTCTTGGAGCAGCCCAATAGCAAAGCTGTCTTGCAATACCTGATTGCTCAACGCTATGTTGAGGCCAATCAGAAATTGGGTGAAAGTCCCAATTCCAAGGTAGTCTTTATGGACCCGAAGGCTTTATCAGAAGCCATCACAGACTTGATTGGCTCGGGGGATTCCCCTATTGATGGGGGTTATAACGGTTCTTCGATTCGACCTCACGATCAGTAAAACGCGTCAGGGATGAACAGATTGTCTTGTTCATCCTTTAGCCTTTGAGTTAATTGCGCCAAATCGCATCAGCAACTAGGCAGACATCTCGCATTTCATGAACATCATGCACTCTGAGGATGTCTGCTGCACCTGCGATCGCGCCACAGCAAGCCGCCGCTGTTCCCCAAACTCTGCCTTTGGGGTCGGATTGTTTGAGGAGGTGACCAATGAAGCTTTTACGAGACACCCCAACCAAAGTTGGCACACCTAAGCTATGAAAGGTGGGTAGTTGTCGCAGGAGTTGCAAATTTTGCTCCAGCGTTTTGGCAAAGCCGATGCCCGGATCAATAATGATATGCGATCGCGCAATCCCTGCATTCAGTGCTGCTGCAATTTGATGTTCCAAAAACTCGTAGATTTCTCCGATTAAGTCCTGATAGTCAGTCAATCGCTGCATCGTTTGGGGGGTTCCCCGGATGTGCATCAACACAATCGGTACACCCAACTGAGCAACAACAGGCAGCATATCCGGGTCAAACGTACCACCTGATATGTCGTTTACCATATCTGCACCGGCTTCAACAGCCGCTTTGGCGACAGATGCTCGTGTCGTATCCACAGAGATGGGCACTTTAATCTGGGAACGCACAGCCTCCACGACCAACAGCACCCGATTCAGTTCCTCCTCCACTGATACTTGCTCCGCACCAGGGCGGGTCGATTGTCCACCAATATCGATGATATCGGCACCTCCCTCTACCAAACGCTGAGCGCAGGCCAAAGCATCGGCTGTGGCAAAAAATTCACCGCCATCACTAAAGCTATCTGGCGTCACGTTCAAGACGCCCATGAGGTAAGTTCGCTCGCCCCATGTGAAAGAACGACCTCGCAGTTCCATTGAGGATTTTAGATTTTGGTTTTAGATTGTGAATTGATAAGCTAATCGCCATTCAAATTGCATCTCCCTGTCCCCCCGTTTCCTTGTTCTTGGGTAATTGCAATGATGCAACTTCAAGGCACATCCGCTTATTAAGGTGAGCCTGTCAGGGCAGGTTTCAAATATCCCATGCCCCATACCCCATGCCCGATGCCCAGCCCCAACCGCTAGACCAAGAAATTCTTATAATAAAAAAGGACTTTTGTCAAGTCCTACTGGGGAATTTTGATTCAGTACGCTGATCTAACGATAATTGACGATGCGTGCAAACCCAGCTGGCTCTAAGCTAGCTCCCCCCACAAGAACACCATCAATTTCTGGTTGAGCCATAATTGCATCTATGTTGTTGGGTTTAACGGAGCCGCCATATTGAATTGGGACATGACTGACCTTCAGTTGACTCCGAATCAGACCAATCACCCGATTGGCTTCCGATTCTTCGCAAGTGTCGCCAGTGCCAATAGCCCAGATCGGTTCATAGGCGATAATGAGATTTTCTTGGTCAACATTCACCAGGTCTTTAGACAACTGCGTGGCAATGAGTGCTTCCGTTTCCCCGGCATCTCGCTGTTGCTTGGTTTCGCCCACACACAGGATAGGGGTCAACCCGTGATGCTGAGCTGCCAGCAGTCGTTGATTGACCGTTTCATCCGTTTCACCAAAATATTGACGCCGCTCACTGTGACCTACAATGACGTAGCGAACCCCGATTTCAGTCAGCATAGAGCCGGAAATTTCACCTGTAAAGGCTCCTTCGTCTGCCCAGTGAACATTCTGGGCACCCAACTGCACGCGGCTGTTGTGCAAACTCTTAGACAGGATATCCAAGGCTGTAAAAGGAGCGCACAGGATGATATCCCGCCCTTCGGGAGTTTGCTCCAGTTCAAGCATAAATTTTTGTAAAAACTCAGAGGCTTCCCTTTGAGTTTTGTACATTTTCCAATTACCAGCAATGACAATCTTTCGCACAGCTTAACGCGCCATTTCCAAACCATAATGCACCCTTTAGTGTAAAGCTTTCAAGGAGCAATTTACTAAAGAAGTCTCAAGTGTGAAGAATAAAGGATGAAGCATCAGTTTCGGAGAAATCCCCAACTCTCACAAACTCAGCTTACCTCCTCGCTGGTGGGCAAGCCGTTTTTTCATCCTTCATTCCTCAATTGACTGGGTGCACCGTAGGAATTTCGCGAAATAACAACTTTTTTACCCTTGCTCTGATGTAATCATTCCCAGCGCAGTTAACTATGCCAAATTTCCCAAAATTAAGTGGTGACCTACCTGAAGTCCTGAGTCCGCTGAAGCTACGCCATTATTGGCGGCTTGCCTACTGGGTCTACTTCCGTCCGACGGCGCTTCATTGCTACCTCTACCAGGCCGCGCCTGAAGCTTATCAGTTGAGGGGTTACCAGAAATTCTTGAAGTCTTGGCGGGTGCCAGCTTATCGCAATGTTTATCTCATGCTACCCCTGTCGCTCGTAGTCACATTTCTGCTGGTGAGTGCGGTGAGTGTTTTGTACCATTGGCTCACCATTCAGAACAATACCGCCTGGGTTAATACCTTTGCTGTGACGCCCGATGGACAAATCGCCATTTCTGCTTCAGGCGATCGCTCCTTAAAAGTCAAGGTTCCCTCCGCTGACAGCACCTTAAAGGTTTGGGATTTGCGGTGGGGTTCCCAAATGCATATGCTTGTGGGTCATGAATTTGGGGTCACTGATGTTGTGATCACACCCAACCGAAAAAAGGCTGTTTCCGCTTCCCGCGATCGCACCCTTAAAGTGTGGGATTTGCAGCGAGGGACTCAATTGCACGACCTCAAAGGGCATGAGGAATGGGTGAGTGGTGTAGTCCTTACTCCGGATGGACGGCGAGTGATTTCCTCGTCCGGTGACAAGACTTTGAAAATTTGGGATATCGAGCAAGGAACCCTACTCCAAACCCTCACCGGACATAAAGATACGATTTGGGCCTTGGCACTTACACCCGATGGGAAACGAGTTGTCTCTGCCTCTGGTGATCGCACCCTCAAAGTTTGGGATGTCGAGCAAGCCAAAGAACTTTACACCTTAACCGGTCATCGCGCTTGGGTGACGGATGTGGCTCTCACCCCAGATGGGAAGCAGGCCATTTCTACCTCCGTAGACAAAACCTTAAAAGTTTGGGATATCGAGCAAGGGAAAGAACTCTTCACCTTAAACGGTCACCAAAATTGGGTCACTGCGGTTGCCATATCCCCAGATGGCAAACAAGCCGTCTCCGCTTCGGCTGACCATACCCTGAAAGTTTGGGACATCCAACAAGGCCGACTCCTCAATACCCTGACAGGTCATCAAGGTTGGGTAACCAGTGTGGCAATGACTCCCGATGGTCAGCGAGCCGTCTCTGCTTCGGGTGACCAAACGATTAAAGTTTGGGACTTAAAGCAAGCCCAAGCCCTGCATACGCTCAAAGGCCATCATTCTTGGGTTACTGCGATCTCAGTCCTCCCCAACTCACCCCGGCTGATTTCCGCCTCGTTTGAAGGGCCACCTAAACTCTGGAACCTGAAGTCGGGAAAAGAGCAGCTCATGCTAGGCGTGATTGGCACAGGAGTTGGGTTAAAAGCTAGCTTCGCCATTACCTTGACGTTGGCAGTACTGGCTAGTGCTGTGAGTATCGCCATTTTATTAGCCAGTGGCATTATTGCCTTCGGCATTGCAGGTAACATTGCTGCCACTTTACTGATTGGGCTTGTTGTTAGCTTTGGCTTTTGCTTCGCCTATCTTGCCACCGATCGCATCGCCGCCGATCCCATGCTGGAACAGGTGTACAACGCCAGGAACATCAGCATCGGCCTGACAATCTTTTATGGAGTTTTATTCGGCCTGCTTGTGGGTGTGGCCTTTGCTCTTTCCAGTCGCAAGGCCACGGGTGTTTTTGCTAGCATTATCTTTATTTTTGTCATTGGGATATCTGTCGGGCTCGTTGTTGCTTGCGTTGTGACCGAATCCCTCAGCTTCAATGGTCGCTTACGCCCTGGCATTCGGGCGGCTGAAGCGGTTAGCATCACCTTCAACCTACTCGTTGCCCTGGGTGCATTACGTCTTGTGTTTTACCCCATGCAGTTCGTGATGGCACTTTACCGTCGAGCTCGGGGAAAATGGCATCCAGCGGTGTGGGATGAGTTACTGGTTTTACCTGTACCTAGAACTACAGCATTGCTCACCTCCACGCTGCGGGTGTCAGAACTGGAAGGACTGCGTCTTGTGGCTGATGTTGCTCGTAACCCCTTTCAGCGGGCTTGGGCTCAGCGCGCTTTACAGGCTCATCTGCATGAGGTTTCTGCACCCTTGCACTTTCTCTATCGCTTGCTAACCTTAGACGAATTCAATACCTACCTAGTCACACCAGTTAGTCGGCTCGATTGGCATCTCATGGCTACAACCCGGCAAATGTTACTAGGGGAACTGGCCCATCAACGGGTGGATTGCGCGAGTGATGGTATTAATCAAGTGGCAGAAGGTCTTATCTGGCGACTAACTGGGTTGGCTCGCGATCGCAAGCAAACACCTCTGACTCAATTTGCCAATCTGCTTTATCAGCTAACTTACTCTAAAGTTGTCGAAGCTAGGGATTTTGACTTATCGGCGTTTGAGACAATCTACGCTGGCTTAACTCCCTATCCGAGTGGGGTGGAAATTGCTGACTCGTTTGCTGCGCTAGCCACCTTCTTGACGTATGACCATCTATCGGATTTAAAGGTGGCTAAAGATGTCGTTTCGCGACTATCCGTTAATGAGATTTCGGTTCGTCCTGCGGTGTTAAAAGCACTTCTGCGTTTAGGAGAAATTGGCACTCAAGTAAAGAGTTACCAAACTGCGGCTACGAGGGTAGAGCGATTGGCTGTCCTGGCTCAAATGACTAGCGCCTTAGAGGTTTTAGATGATGAGGTGGTGGAACAAGTGTTGACTCCAGAACAAGCCATTCTCCGGCGCATTATTCGCCAGTGGCGGTGGTTTGTTAGCCAAGCGGCGGCTGAAGTGAAGATGTAAGCTGTGACACGGTGCATTCCAGTAGGAACATAACATGTCGTGTTCCTACTGGCTGGCTAAAGGTGCGATCGCTTTTTAGTTTCCTGTAATAAATTTAGTCTTTTATAGTAGTCCTATTGAATGGGTGAAGAATAACGTAGATGCGCGGCGGATTGCCGTAGGCTACCACAGAGGCGCAAAGAACACGGAGGAAGAAAAGAGAGGCTTTTATACGTCATTGAATTGAGAATTACTATAAGATTTCTTGAGTTATTCGGGAAAATTAAGAATGAAAACTTTATCTACTATCGTCTTTTCTTTCGTTTTGCTATTGGGAACAGTCTTCTTTCCAGGCGTTGCTCATGCGGGTCAGTTCTTAATTCATAATTCTACGAATCATCCGATAAATTGCCATGCAGATGGCTACCCAGAGAGGCTCGCTGTATCCCCGAATGAAACATTTACTCTGGCAAGAGAGTCCTCGATATCAAAAATTGACTGGGTTGAATGTGAAGGATATACGGTTGGTAAACTCAACGTTACTTCGAGTAGCCCCGATCGCTACCTATCTTTTAACGGTCAGGCAAAACAGACGTTATCCGTGTTGCTTTATCCGTATTTACCGACTACTCCAGACGGCAATTTCCAGCCAATGGTTGAGCGGATAGTTAATGAATTTCAAGCTAAAAATCCGGATATTTTACTAAATGCAGTTCTCACTCTAAACGGAGATTACGACACTTATACTTACGAAAATTTACCGATTCTTTTGGGGAAAGATGGCTTCGATGTGGTTGAACTCGATACCTTTATGTTCAACTACCTCGTCGAGCATCATTTAATCGTGCCTACTCCCAAAGGCATCTCAACTTCGGAATTTTGGCCTGTAGGTTTATCGGCTTCAACTTACAATGGCACTCTCTACGGTATTCCTAGCTGGTTGTGCTCCTATTTTTTATTCGCACGCGATCAAAAGATTTGGACGATTGACTCTGTCGAGAAACTGATCGATTATTTTGTTGTGCCACCTAGCCGTTGGCCGAATTTAATCGCTGACTTTAACAGCTTCTGGAATTTGATTAGTTTTTATTTGGATGGTTATGCTGATTTGTATGGTTTAGATCAAGTTCCTAATGCCCTCATAAAACCCATTGATTCTGCCGTAATCAATAACTTGGTGAAGATGACCGGAGAGTGTCGAGTTGGGCCTAATAATAATTGCATCAATAAATACTATAACACTAATCCTAGTATGAGCGTTCAGGACTTTGCTCAAGGGACTGGAGATAGTTTAATTGGCTTTTCAGAACAATCTTTTTCCATCCTGACATCTAATCCAAAATCTAGCTTATTTTTCGCTACAGCAGCCCCCTACGGTTCCCAGCTTTTTCCTCTCCTATTCACTGATTCATTTGTATTTAATTCCTCTACTTGTAGGGATACTAACAGCAAATGTCAGGTGGCATCGGTCCAATTTATGAAATACATGAACAGCTTGGAGACAAAGCTCTGGATTACTTTTAGCAAAGATTTACCGAATGGCACACCTCCAAGGCGCTCCCTACCGGCTATTCAGGCTTTTTACCAACATCCCGACGTACGAAACGACGAACTGTATCCCCAGTTTGAGAAGATTCTCCAAAATAAGAATGCCAACTTCCCCAATTCAATATCCCCCGAAAAACAGTATTCGATGTATTTCGATATTTGCAGGGCGTTTAATGAAGCTGAACCCGATTATCCGCGATGCGACTTGCAGCGAACCCGCGAAAGAGTATTTCGGAGAGCCAAAGATTTTTGATGACATTTTGCTCTGTTTTCCACGAAGATACTAGCTAATTAGAATTTAATCAACATGGCAGCGTTCACAATTCCCGGCTATCGCGTTACCACTCAGCTCTACTCAGGTTCCAGAACCCTAGTTTATCGCGGGATTTCTGAATCAGACCAACAGCTCGTAGTCATCAAACTGCTCAAGTCTGAATATCCCACCTTCAATGAGCTAGTGCAGTTTCGCAATCAATACACCATTACCAAAAATCTCGAATTGCCGGGAGTTGTCAAACAATTGAAACTGGAAAACTACCGCAATGGTTTTGCTCTCATTATGGAGGACTTTGGTGGTATTTCCCTATCTGACTACATTACTACTGCCAGTGAAAGTGCAGATTCCCCCTTCCCAATACCCGGTGGATTGAGCGAGTTTTTTAACACGGCTATCCAGATTGTTCAAACTCTAGAACAACTGTATCACAACCGAATTATTCATAAAGATATTAAGCCTCAAAATATTCTGATTAACCCTCAAACCCAGCTTGTCAAACTCATTGATTTCAGTATTTCCTCCCTCTTACCTTCAGAATTTCAGGACATTCAAAACCCTAACGTTTTAGAAGGAACGCTAGCTTATATGTCCCCAGAACAAACAGGGCGCATGAATCGAGGGATTGACTATCGCACCGATTTCTATTCATTGGGTGTCACCTTCTACGAACTCCTTACTGGGCAACTTCCCTTTCAGTCGGATGATCCAATGGAGTTAGTTCACTGTCACATTGCCAGAAAGCCGATTCCTCCCATCCAGGTTAATCCTGCCATCCCTCAAGTACTCAATGACATGGTGATGAAATTGATGGCGAAAACGGCAGAGGAACGCTATCAAACTGCTTTTGGCATTAAATATGACCTGGAAAGGTGTTTAAAAGAGTATTTAACTCAGGGAAATATTGCACCCTTTAAGTTAGGAGAACGGGATATTTCCCAGCGTTTTGTAATTCCGGAAAAACTTTACGGCAGGGAAGCAGAAGTTGCAACTCTTTTAGCCGCTTTTGATCGAGTTGCTGGAAGAGGAGGAGAGGGGCAGAGGGGGGAAAAGGGAAAATTTAATTCCCAATCCCTAGTCTCCCGGCAAAAATCCACCATTGAATTAATGCTAGTGGCTGGTTTTTCGGGGATTGGCAAAACAGCCGTTGTGAATGAAGTCCACAAGCCGATTGTGCGGCGACGGGGTTACTTTATCAAAGGGAAATTTGACCAATTCAAGCGGGACATCCCCTTCTCAGCGTTGGTACAAGCCTTTCAAAACCTAATACAGCAATTACTCACGGAAAGCGCTGCTGCTGTGCAGAGGTGGAAAACCAAAATCTTGGCAGCGTTGGGAGAGAATAGTCAGGTCATTATTGATGTCATCCCAGAGTTAGAGCAAATTATTGGTAAGCAGCCAGCAGTACCAGAACTAGAGGGTACTGCTGCCCAAAATCGCTTCAATTTGTTACTTCAGAAATTTATCCGGGTGTTTGCGACGCCAGAGCACCCCTTGGTTATCTTCTTGGATGACTTACAATGGGCAGATTTAGCTTCTCTGAAGTTGATGCAATTCCTGATGAGTGAGAAGGATACTCACCATCTGTTGCTCATCGGAGCTTATCGAGATAATGAAGTTCATCCAGCACATCCACTAATGCTCACCTTGGATGAGATTCGCCAAGGGAATGCCACTATCCATCGGATTACTCTAGCACCTCTCGATCGCTCTAACCTGAATCACTTGATTGCCGATACTCTTTCGTGCCCCCCAGAATTTGCCCTGCCTTTAACTGAACTGGTTTATCAAAAGACAAAAGGTAACCCATTCTTTACCAATCAATTCCTCAAATCCCTGCATGAAGATGGACTAATCTCGTTTAACCTCCCTGTTTCCTCGCTTACTAAGGATGGTAATAAAGGGGGGTGGCAGTGTGACATTGCCGGAGTGAGGGCGCTAACTTTGACTGATGATGTGGTCGAGTTCATGGCACTTCAGTTGCAAAAGTTGCCAATAAATACCCAAGAAGTTTTGAAACTTGCCGCCTGTATTGGCAATCAATTTGACCTAGCGACTCTAGTTATTGTGCATGAAAAATCTCAGGCGGAAACAGCCGCTGATTTGTGGAGAGCCTTGCAAGAAGGGTTAATTTTACCCAATAACCAAGTTTATAAGTTTTTCCAAGACGCAAGCTACTCAAAAGAGGGGAATCCGCAACCGTCCCCCGAATTAGCAATTACCCATCACCACTTACCCAATTATAAGTTTTTGCATGACCGAGTCCAACAAGCCGCTTATTCTCTCATCCCGAAAAACCAGAAACAATCAACTCACCTAAAAATCGGGCAATTGCTGTTGAAGAATACTCCCGAATCCGAACGGGATGAGAAGATTTTTGATATTGTCAATCCGTTAAATTTTGGAGTGGATTTAATTGTTGAGCAAAATGAGCGGAATCAACTGGCTCAACTCAATTGGCTCGCCGGACGTAAAGCGAAGACGGCTACAGCTTATGCAGCGGCTGTTGACTATTTAAGGATAGGGAGAGAATTGCTAGCCGCCGATAGCTGGCTTCAGGCGTATGACTTAACCATCAACCTCTATGTCGAAGCTGTTGAAGCGGAATATTTAAATACGAACTTTGAGCGATCGCAACAACTCACTGATGTAGTTCTCGCCCGTGCCAGCACACTGCTAGACAAAGTCAAAGTCTACGAAGCACAAATTCAATCTTACATTTCGCAAAATCAGATGCAAGCAGCAGTCGATACTGGACTGCAAGTTTTGGAAATGCTGGGAGTCTCCCTAGCTACAGAACTTCCGAATCAAGTTGTGATTAAGGAACTAGCCAGTCTACCAGCCATTCAAGAGCCAGAAAAAAATGCAGCACTGCGGATTTTAAGTACCATTGCTTCAGCCGCTTATTTAGCAAGTCCAGAACTTTACCCCAGAGTCGTTTTTACCATGGCAGATATCTGTAGCCAATATGGTAATTCTGCGCCGGCTAGTTATGCCTATGCTTGTTGTAGCTTAATTTGTGAAATTACAGGAGAAATTGAATTAGGATATCAGTTCGGTCAATTGTCTTTGAAAGTGTTGGAGCAATTCAAGGCTAAAGAATTTGCCTCAAAAGTCATCATGGTATATAACGCCTGTGTTCGCCACTGGAAAGAACACGGTCGCTCAACCCTTAATTCATTGCTTGAGGCTGTTAAAAGCGGTCTAGAAACAGGAGATATTGAATACGCTTGCTATGCAGCGATGTATCTTTGCATCTATAGCTTCTTCATTGGAGAAGACTTAAATGCTGTAGAGCAAAAATATGAGCAGTATGTTGCTCTAATGCTAAGCCTGAAACAGGAATATCAAATTTACTATACCAAAATTTGGCGACAACTAGTATTAAATTTGCAAGGATTATCCCCAGAAAAATATCGATTAATGGGCGATAGTTTTAATGAAGACGAGCTGTTACCTGTTTTAATAGAAGCGAATAATGTATCTTCAATTTTTGGGGTTTATTTTGCCAAGTTAGTCATCAATTATTTATTAAATAATGATACTCAAGCTGTAGAAAACGCCCAATTAGCTGAAAACTATGCCGCAGGGGTTGGCTCGCTGATGATGATTCCTCAGCACAACTTCTACTATTCGCTGGCTCTTCTATCCCGATATTCTAATGCCAAACCCAGTGAACAGGAAGAATACCTAAGGCAAGTGGAAATCAATCAGGAGAAAATGAAAACCTGGGCGTACCATGCACCGATGAATTATCAACATAAGTACGAGTTAGTAGAAGCAGAAAAAGCACGAATATTAGGACAAAGACTCGAAGCAATGGATTATTATGATCAGGCCATAGCGGGAGCTAAAGAACATGAGTACCTCCAGGAAGAAGCACTAGCCAACGAACTTGCTGCTAAATTCTATCTAGTACTAGGCAAACTAACTATTGCCAAAACTTACCTAACGAATGCTTACTATGCCTATGCTCGCTGGGGAGCAAAAGCAAAAATTGAGGATTTAGAACAACGCTATGCCCAATTACTCACCCCAATTCTTAAACAAGAGAAAATCCTTCACCCCAGTGAGACTATTGTCCAAAAAAGTCATGGAACTATCACGTCTACTAGTGGAGGTATTTCAGAAGTACTAGATTTAGCAACAGTAATCAAAGCGTGTCAAGCTCTTTCCGGAGAAGTTCACCTCGATCTTTTGCTCTCAAGGTTGATGCAAGTAACCCTGGAAAATGCGGGAGCTTCAAAAGGTGTTCTCATCTTGGTTGAGCAAGGAACTTTAGTCATTGAGGCAGTAACTTTGGCAAGCCATTTAGCTGATCAAGTAACGCCAACTTCAGACAACCAAAATCCAAAAACTACCTTCTTGAGGCTTCCTTCAATTCCCATAACCTCTAGTGACGAAGTCCCAGTAACAGTCCTCAATTATGTTAGTCGCACATCACAACCCTTGGTACTCAGAGATGCTACAGATGAAATTACTTTTGCGGCTGACCCTTACATTACGGAACACCAACTCAAATCTGTTTTGTGTACCCCTATTATCAATCAAGGCCAGCTCATTGGCCTCCTTTATTTGGAAAACAATTTGACGGTCGGTGCATTTCCTCCAGATCGATTAGAAGTCTTAGAAATTTTATCCACTCAAGCTGCTATTTCTATCGAGAATGCCCGATTTTATCAAACTCTAGAAAACAAAGTGAATGAACGCACTGCCCAACTAGCTCAAGCGACTAAAGAAATTAAAACCCTCAACGAAAAACTCAGAGCAGAAAATCTCCGCTTGAGTGCAGAGTTAGAAGTAACCAAGCAACTGCAACAAATGATTTTACCCAAACAAGAAGAATTAGAATTAATTGAAGGATTAGATATCGCAGGATTTATGGAGCCTGCTGAGGAAGTGGGCGGCGATTATTACGACGTAATTCAACAAAATGGTCAAGTCAAAATTAGCATAGGCGATGTCACGGGGCATGGTTTAGAAAGCGGGGTAGTAATGCTAATGGCACAAACCGCTGTCAGAACTTTACAAGAGAGTAAGCAAACCGATCCCGTGAAATTTTTGGACATCCTAAACCGCACCCTTTATCGTAACGTCCAGCGCATCAATCCCTATAAAAACCTAACCCTTTCAGTTCTCGACTACGCTAATGGTATTCTAAAGGTGAGTGGACAACATGAGTCACTAATTGTGGTACGTACTGAGGGGCAAGTAGAGCAAATTGATACGATGCATCTTGGTTTTCCTTTGGGATTAGAAGAGGATATTGCCGCCTTCATTGCTTCTGAACAAGTGCAACTTTATCCAGGAGATGTGGTGGTATTATACACTGATGGAATTACAGAAGCCTTCGACATCAATTACCAGCAATACGGTATCAAGCACTTATGCGAAGTAGTCAGCCGCTACAGGGATTACTCAGCGCAAGAGATTAGAGAAGCAGTCATTTCTGATGTGCGGCGGCATATTGGGGAGCAAAAGATTTTCGACGATATTACTCTATTAGTGCTGAAACAAAAGTAAATATGTGGATGAAACTAAACATCACTATAGCAGCCTAATTTTCACAACCTAGATTTGTTGCCAATTCGGTTTAGCTTAAGGAAAAATCTACGCATCCAATCAAATGACTATGAATCAGATATTTGGAGACTTCAGTGAACCTATATTTCACAATCATAAACTTTTTATGATGGATTTATTTGTTCACGCTATTCCCATTGACAGGCGTAAGCAAACCCGTTATTTGTCTATTGCGTTTATTACTGATTACTTAGCCAATTTATTTCCAGTTAATGAAGAGGATATCAATTCTTATGAAAGACAATTGCATATCAAAAGTACAGTCACTTATATTGCCAATGAATTATTAGAAAATTCGATGAAATTTAATTATGAAAAATTAAAATATCCTATTCAATTTGGGATGTGTTTACTAGAACAGGATTTGGTTTTTGTCGCTAGTAACTGTGTTACCCCTAAAGCTTTAGATAAGTTCAATAATTTTGTTGATGAACTCATAAACTCAGATGCTAATGAATTGTACTTTCTTCAGTTAGAAAAAGGTGCTGAAGAAAAGAGTGAAGAGTCTCGATTAGGCTTTCTCAGCTTAATGAATGACTATAATGCTAAGTTGGGCTGGAAGATTGAGACGGTAGAAAAAGACCCGGAAATTATCACTATTACCACCATGGTGCAGCTAAAAGCATAGATAATAATGGGTTATTCAGAGAGCGGGTTAGGAGATGGAAAAGAATGGAAATAAAAACAGATGATTATAGAGTATGGTATGAAGCAGCAACAGCAACCGTGAACTTCCAAGGTTTACTGCGGGAAAGTGGGATACCTGACTATCAGCCTATAGAGCAGTTGCTGGATCAGGCGATCGCTCAGCAACCCCCAACGCTTACCATGAACCTAAAGGAGCTAGAATTCCTCAACAGTTCAGGGATGAGTGTATTGTCTCGGTTCGTCATTGGTGTACGTAAAAAGAAAACGATTCAGCTAGTGGTTAAAGGCTCGAAAGAAATACCCTGGCAGGGGAAACTGTTAGGTAACTGGCAGCGGTTGATGCCTGCTTTGACACCCGACTGGGAAGCGTAACCGTACAATGTCTAAATCATGGGAAATACGATTACACTTACACTCGGTCGATTCCTACAACAGGCTGCGCTAACGCTTTTTACGTTGCTACCCTAGGCGAATAGTGCGATCGCAACGTTTCGAGCTGAAAACAACAAAAGCCAAGAGACTGCTGTACTAACTCCGCTACGCATGACTTGTACAGCTGTGCTCTCACCAAGCTCGCGTGTATCAATTGACATTTTTTACTAGTGCAAGAAGTGAGAAGGCAGAAGGCAGGAGGCTACAAAACACTTAGCCATTGATAATAGATATAGAACGAATTCCTTCAAAATAAGCGGCTCTCGCTGAGGCGCAGGCTAAAAGGTTAAAGATTTCCCTCTCGCTCCAATATATTGATTGAACAAGCAATGAGAAGCGATCGCACTTCATCAACCAAAGGAGACATCTTAGTTATAGATGATAAACCGGACAATCTGCGCCTGTTATCGACCATGCTAGCTAACCAAGGGTATAACATCCGAAAATCTATCTCTGGGCAGATGGCATTGATATCAGCGAAGACTATAGTCCCCGATTTGATTTTGCTCGATATTAATATGCCTGGGATGAATGGCTATGAAATTTGTAGCCGCCTTAAGGCAGATGAGCAAACTTGCGACGTTCCGGTGATTTTTATCAGCGCTTTGGATCAAGTATTGGATAAAGTCAAAGCGTTTGCCGTTGGAGGGGTAGACTACATCACTAAACCCTTTCAATCTCAAGAAGTTATAGCCCGCGTAGAAAATCAACTAACCATTGTGCGTCAGCGCTTATCATTGCAGGAACGAACAGCAAAGCTCGAACAGGAAATCAAAGAACGTCAACGAGCGGAGGAAGCGTTGCGAAGAAGTGCGATCGAGCTACGCAACCACAATTTAGTTTTAACTCAATTAGCCAAAAGTCCAGCTCTGCATCAGGGGGATTTAAAAGCCGCCTTAAAAGAAATCACACAAGCCACCGCTCAGACGATTGGGGTTGAACGGGCTAGTGTGTGGCTGTTTGACAAAATCGGGACTAAAATCGAGTGCCTCGCTCTATTTGAGAAGAGTCGTAACCAACATAGCCATAATCAAGGACTTGAACTGCTAGCGGTAGACTACCCAGCCTATTTTCAAGCCTTGCAGCAAGACCAACCGATTGCAGCAGATGACGCCCATACTGACCCCAGAACCCAAGAATTTTCTGCATCCTATTTGACTGCATTAGGCATTACATCCATGCTGGATATCCCCATCCGGCTCAAAGGACAAACGGCAGGAGTCGTATGCTTAGAACAGGTTGGCGCTGCGCGTCATTGGACACCGGAAGACCAGAATTTCGCGCGATCGCTAGCTGATTTAGTCTCATTGGCCATTGAAGCACGAGAACGCAAACAAGCGGAATTAGCTTTGCGCCAGAGTGAAGAACGCTGGCAGTTAGCTCTGCGCGGTACGGGAGATGGCATCTTCGACTGGAATATTGCCCAGGGGGAAGCGTTTGCTTCAGATCGTTTGCTAGAAATGCTCGGCTATGAGCCAAACGAAATACCCTACAGCTACGAGACTTGGCGCAATCTCGTCCATCCAGAAGATATTGGCCCAACCATTGGCTTGTTGCAAGCGCATCTAGAGCGTAAAGTCCCGCAATACAACGTGGAATATCGCCTGCGCTGTAAAGATGGCAGTTATAAATGGGTTTTGGCACGAGGGCAGGTACAATGGGACGAGAATGGGAAACCTGTGCGTATGGTGGGTTCTCATCAAGACATCAGTGCCCGCAAACAAGCCCAAGAAGAAGTTCAACTCCTTTTAACCATTAGTCAAGCCATTAGTGCAGCCCCAGATTTTGATACGGCTCTGGAGATTGCCTTGCAGCAGGTGTGTGAAACAACGGGTTGGACTTATGGCGAAGCCTGGATTCCCACAACTGATGAGTCAGCCTTAGTCTGCAATCCCCGTTGGTATTGTAAACGCACAGGCATTGACCCCACTATCGAGGCTTTGGTTGGGCGCTTGCGAGAATACAGCGAAGTCCTCACCTTCTATCCGGGTGAAGAGATTCCCGGACAAATCTGGTTAACCAGACAATCCCAGTGGGTGACTCAGCTTAGTGAGATTGACGATGTTCTTCTGAGACTAGAATTGGTTACAGAATCCGGCTTCAAAGCTGGATTTGGCGTACCAATCGTTGCCATGGGGAACATGAATCAACCGAGTGAGGAACACAGGAGTTATTTGCTCAGTTCCCAATCCCCAGTTCTGGCGGTATTGGTATTCTTCATGCTCTCAACCCGTTCAGAGGACAAGCGCTTCGGCGAGTTAGTCAATGCCGTGGCAACTCAGTTAGGAACCGTCCTGCAACAAAAGAAAGTGCAGGCAGAAATGAAAGCGCTGTTTGCGGCAATGACCGATATGGTAACCGTTCGGGATGTTTCTGGGCAGTGCCTCAATGTCATCCCGACTAATACGGCGAATTTATATAAACCAGCCGCCGTCATGATGGGTAGAAAACTCTATGATGACTTGCCTTCTGCTCAAGCCCATTTGATTCTCCAGGGTATCCTCAAGGCGGTATCTAGCCAAAAAACTGTGGCGATTGAATATTGCTTACCGATAGGTGGAAAAGATGTTTGGTTGGCAGAAACCATTTCTCCCTTGTCTGAGGAAGTGGCAATTTTAGTGGCACGGGACATTAGCGATCGCAAGCAAGCGGAAGAAGCCCTTCGTCTCGAACAAGAAAAGTCAGAGCAGTTATTGCTCAATATTTTGCCAGAGCCAATCGCTAACCAGCTCAAGCAAAACCAAGGAGCGATTGCCGAGCAATTCAACGAAGTTACGATTATGTTTGCCGATCTTGTGGGTTTTACACCCTTATCAGCTCGCTTAAAACCGATTGAGCTAGTCAACTTACTCAATGATATTTTTTCTACGTTTGATCAGCTAGCAGAACAGTTGAGATTAGAGAAAATCAAGACCATTGGTGATGCTTACATGGTAGCTGCTGGACTACCTCTACGCAGAGCCGATCATGCTGAAGCGATCGCTCAAATGGCACTAGCGATACAAGCTGAGGTTGAGCGCTTCCGAGCTGAACGAGGTGAGCACTTGCAAATCCGTATTGGTATTAATACAGGTATTGTCGTTGCTGGAGTCATCGGCACCCGAAAATTCATTTATGATTTGTGGGGAGATGCGGTTAATGTTGCCTCACGCATGGAATCGTTGGGTGAACCGGGAAGCATTCAAGTCACTGCAGCCACTTATGAGCGGCTAAAGGATAAGTATGTATTCCAGAAGCGGGGAGCTATTAAAGTCAAGGGGAAAGGAGAGATGGTTACCTATTGGCTCATTGGCTCACTCTAAAGATTGCATGAACCGTTAAGCGTCATAGGAACACACAAGGGCGAGAATCGCTCCAGCAAATCTTAGAAATGTTCAACAAACCTTCCCCCCCTCTCCTTAGTCCCCCCCTCTCTGTTAATCCCCCCATCTCCCCTTTTGCCCTTCCTCTCCTCCCCCCACTGGAGGAAGCAGCGGACTCCTAAGAATGGAGGGTTTTCTGACTATTGGTAGAGAGGAGAGCCTTAGTACGTATGAGATCCTGTTTCTATAGCAAAGTTAATTTAAACAAAGATTTTGGTGTGATTCGTCACCTTCTCTCCTCCTCGCAGACTCACTTAAGTGTTCCAAGATTAGTAGGTTGTTGCCAAATGTAAAAACTCTTAATCAACGTCAAGAATTATGAAAATTGTCAGGTTGACCTTGGCTCTGAGATTACATCGCTTTTCGCTGGTTTGGTTGAACCCTCTATACGCCAATCTTATTTAGTATTCTGTAATCAAGGAACTAGTCAAATGGCTGTCATTAGCTCTAGAATCAGTTCTTTACCTGCTAAAAAGCTAGCCAATCCAATCAAATTGCTGGGGGGTTAGGAGCGATATCGTCTATCGCTCATTTCTCTACTACTTGTGAACATCGTTCACAAGTCATTCCTCTCATTGTTAAAAATTTGCATAAGGAAAACCCGTTTCCCGACAGGAGTAAGGTTAAACTCCGTGAAGGCAACCTTCTCACAAACCCTTATACACTCATTCCTCACAGTTAGCTATGAATATTACTGAATTGAACGAGGCTGATACTCTCAAATTTACAGAAGATACAGAATTTTTTAACAATGACATGCTAGAAACGGAGGAACCCGATTTACATCTTGTAGAAGCTGAATTTTCTGTCTCCAAAAATGACCTCGGAACGGGCCGAGCCTCCGGCTATAGTAAAACTAGCTCAGATGATACAGTAGGGGCATTTTTTAAAGAAATGGCGCGTTACCCCTTGCTTAAGCCAGAAGAAGAGGTAGAGTTAGCCAAAAATGTCCAGTTTTTGGTGGAAATTGATGAACTTCAACAACGCTTACACAAAAGGATAGGTCACAAGCCCACAAAAGCGGAAATTGCGCAAGAGTTGAATTTGACAGAACGTCAGCTAGAAAATCGGCTTTATCGGGGTCGTGTTGCCAAGCGTAAAATGATTCGCTCCAATTTACGCTTAGTCGTCTCCATTGCAAAACGATACTTAAACCGAGGAGTTCCTTTCCTAGATTTGATTCAAGAAGGTGCTCTGGGGTTGAACCGGGCAACAGAAAAGTTTGACCCAGAAAAAGGCTACAAATTTTCAACCTATGCTTACTGGTGGATTCGTCAGGCTATTACCCGTACCATTGCCAACGATGCTCGGACAATCCGCTTACCCATCCACATTGTCGAAAAACTAAATAAACTCAAAAAAGCTCAGCGTGAACTCAAGCAGCAATTCCAACGCAACCCGACGGAAGAGGAAATAGCAAAAGCCTTGGATATTACGCCTGGAAATTTGCGCCAGTTGCTGCAATTACGTCGGCGATCGCTCTCTCTTAATCATCGTGTTGGTAAAGGAGAAGACACGGAACTTGTAGATTTGCTCGAAGACAGCGATCTGCGATTGCCGGAAGAGCAAATGAATGAATCGATGATGCGTCAAGAGATTTGGGATGTCTTGAGTGACGTTCTCACCGAACGAGAAAAAGATGTGATTTCTCTACGCTATGGTTTAACGAGTAGTGAACCCTTTACCTTGGAAGAAGTGGGCGGCATGTTCAATCTTTCCCGCGAACGGGTTCGGCAAATTCAGAGCAAAGCGATGCGTAAGTTGCGCCGCCCTCAAGTTGCCCGACGATTAAAAGGTTGGCTCACTTAGAAAACGTTAAACCGCAGATGGACGCAAAACAACGCAGATAATCAATTATCTGCGTTTATCATTTATCCGCGGTTAATTTTTCTGCTCAACTTGTAGCAGCTACAATGAAAAGCTGGCAATTGATGACTAAAGCGATTTATAGATGTTTTCTGAGTTAACGTTACGTCCTGCAACACAGGGCGATACCCCTGTACTGTTTAGCTTAATTCAGGCGCTGGCAGAATACGAGAACCTCTCTCATGCCGTTACCGGCAGTGTTGAAGCGCTCCAAGAACACCTGTTCGGTGCCAAGCCTTATGCAGAAGCAATTCTTGCCGAGTATGCAGGACAAGTTGTGGGATTTGCCTTGTTTTTCCCTAACTATTCCACCTTTCTCACTAAGCCAGGAATTTATCTGGAAGACGTGTTCGTACTTCCAGACTTTCGGGGCAAGGGCATTGGTAAAGCTATGGTGAAATACCTGGCTCAGTTAGCGGTTGAGCGTGATTATGGGCGTTTGGAATGGAGTGTATTGGATTGGAATGGACCCGCGATCGCATTTTATGAGAAACTAGGAGCTTCGGTATTACCCGATTGGCGAATTTGCCGGGTGACTAGCGATGCTCTTACTCAGCTAGCTGCATCTTCTTCGCCCAATAGGATGAGCCAGGCTGTGGAACAATAAACTTCTATTGCAGATCCAGGGGATTGGAGTTTGGCCTTGCCGCAAAATCCTGTGGGAGAAAGGTCATACTGAGTTGCAGTCTACGCAGGATTTAACAAACCACAGAGTCACTCCAGGACACTGAGGTAAGAGAAACAGAGAGTTATAGGTTTGAATCCAAGTTGGTATTAGTATCTATACTCGATGGTTGTCCCCATATTTCAAGTTAAGAGGAGAAATTTATGACTATTTGGGTAAATGAACAAATCGACCCCTCAGGTCTCCTCTATGCTTGTATTGCCTGTTGTGATGAACAGCAAGCCAAAGATTGTCATGAATCTTTCACTCAAAATTTGACCGAGGAGCAGAAGTCAGCTGGTTGGGTAGCGCGTCTGAGAACGGTTAGTTCTTGGGAAGACGTTCCCGTGAATGCTTTAAAGCTGAACTAAGCATGGAGAGACGGGGAGGCAGAGAAAAAATATCCGCTCTTGTCGTTGTTTGCAGTAAGAGCGGATACTATTAATGCTGATTTAGCACTCAGTCGCTGAGCAGCTAATTTTTAAGCAACAGATTGGAGTAACAACTCTGGCTGTTGGCTCGGCAATACCTTCACCTGACCTTTCTCATCGACATCAACAACTGCTGTGTCTCCATCGTTGAGCTGGCCGGCTAGCATCGCCTCAGCTAAGCTGTCTTCCAACAAGCGCATAATTGCCCGCCGTAACGGTCTTGCACCATAGTTGGGGTCATATCCTTCAACCACCAAGCGGTCTTTAAACCGTTCCGTGACTTCCAAGGTAATGCCTTGCTCAAGTAGGCGTACCGAGATTTCCCGCAGCATCAAGCCAGCGATTTGCTTCACCTCGTCCCTCGTCAACTGACGGAAGACGATAATCTCATCGAGGCGGTTGAGGAACTCAGGCCGGAAGTACTGCTTGAGGTCTTCATTCACCTTATCCCGGATGCGGTTATACCGAGCCTCGACTTGGTTGTCGGAGTAGTCGAAGCCGAAACCACTACCACCTTTTTCAATCACCCTAGAACCGATGTTAGAGGTCATGATAATCAGGGTGTTCTTAAAGTCCACGGTGCGACCTTGAGCATCGGTCAAGCGACCATCATCCAATAGTTGCAGGAGCAAGTTGAAAACATCGGGGTGAGCTTTTTCAATTTCGTCAAACAACACCACCGTGTAAGGCTTGCGTCGAACTGCTTCTGTGAGTTGACCGCCTTCGTCGTAACCGACGTATCCAGGGGGGGAACCGATGAGCTTGGAAACCGTATGGGATTCCATGAACTCGGACATATCTAGTCGAATCATCGCTTCTTCTGACCCGAAGAAGTAAGCGGCTAGAGCTTTAGCAAGTTCTGTCTTGCCTACACCAGTAGGGCCAGAGAAAATAAAGCTGGCAATGGGTCGATTAGGGCTCTTTAACCCAACTCGGGCTCGACGAATCGCACGGGAAACAGCAGTAACCGCTTCCTCCTGACCCACCAGCCGCTGGTGCAGGGTATCTTCCAAGTGCAGCAGCATGGCTGATTCGGATTCCGTCAGCTTGTTGACGGGTATCCCTGTCCAAGAGGCAACGATTTGAGCAATGTCCTCCTCCGTCACCGTTGGCGTGATTGAGGCGTTGTGTTCTTGGTGGGTTAAGCTCACTGTCTTGAGTTGAGCTTCCAGTTCTAACTCGCGATCGCGCAGTTGTCCCGCTTTGTCAAAATCCTGATCCGCTACGGCATCATCTTTTTGCTTCGTAATCTGACGCAGTTGCTGCTTCAGTTCTTTTAGTGCCGGAGACACCTGAGAATGGGCTAAATGGATGCGACTTCCCGCTTCATCAATCAGGTCGATTGCCTTATCTGGCAAGAAGCGGTCTTGAATATAGCGGTCAGAGAGTTTAGCGGCTGCTTTGAGCGCTTCGTCAGCAATGGTAACTTTGTGGAACTGCTCGTAAGCATCGCGCAGACCGTGCAGAATCTCAGTGGTCTCCTCAACCGAGGGTTCTCCTACCATCACGGGTTGGAAACGACGTTCCAATGCAGCATCCCGTTCGATATGCTTGCGGTATTCGTCCAGAGTTGTAGCGCCCAAGCACTGCATTTCACCGCGTGCCAAAGCTGGCTTGAGGATATTCGCCGCATCCATCCCGCCTTCGACTGACCCTGCGCCAACTAAGGTATGGATTTCGTCAATTACTAAGATGATATTGCCAGCTTGACGAACTTCCTCCATAATTTGCTTGAGGCGTTCCTCAAAGTCACCTCTATAGCGAGTGCCTGCGAGTAGCGAACCCATGTCCAGCATGACCACCTGCTTATCTTCCAACAGGTCAGGGACTTTTTTGTCCACAATGCGTTGAGCCAGACCTTCTGCGATCGCGGTTTTCCCAACTCCGGGTTCCCCAATCAACACGGGATTATTCTTCGTGCGACGACCCAGAATCTGAGTGACTCGTTCAATTTCCTTAACTCGACCCACAACTGGGTCAAGCTTGCCTTCTACAGCTAGCTGAGTCAGGTTTCTGCCAAATTCTTCCAAGGTTCCTGTTTTGGATGAAGGATTCCCCATTACCGAAGACCCTTGTCGCCTCGCTTTGGAGGCTGCTGCTACTTCGCCCAAGGCGCGAATTACAGCATTACGCACATCATCCAACTCAACGTCCAGATTCTCGATGACTTTAGCAGCAACACCCTCCTTTTCCTGGGTGATAGCTAGCAGTAGATGTTCAGTGCCGATGTAGCTATGTCCAAGTTGGCGAGCTTCTTTGAAGGATTGCTCAAAAAGGCGCTTGGCTTTGGGCGTGAAGGGAAGTTCTGCTCTCGACCATCCGGAACCACGACCAATCAGACTTTCTACCTCGGCCCGTGCATTGTCGAGAGTGATACCTAACTTATTGAGTACAATTGCTGCAACACCCGTACCCTCTCCAAGTAACCCCAAGAGAATCTGCTCGGTTCCCACGAGGCTGTGTCCCAGGCGACGAGCTTCTTCCTGAGCAAGCATAATAGCTTTGATGGCTCTTTCCGTAAAACGTTCAAACATGTGGGTGTACCTCACCGAGCGTTTGAAGAAATAGGTGATTGTCAATCACCTTTGCATAAACTTTTATGTACTTTCTTCATCCAATGTATCTCGCTCTGGTTGACTTGCTCAGTGGGCAGAACCGTAATCTTGAGGGGTAGTTGCCGCCTGTGCCTAAAATGTTGGCAGCGGTTACAGGCGCTTGATCTTAAAGCCACCACCGACGGCTGAACCTGACAACCCTCAGGGGTATGAAAAAATATCCAGAGTAACCGCTTGTGCAGGGAAGAGGTTGTTACAATCGCTGTTAATTGCCGTTTTTGAGTGCTATGACTGACAACGTTCTTGACGTCCGCAACTTAAAAGTAGAGTTTCACACTGATGAAAAGCGGGTCTTGGCCGTTGACGGCATTGACTTCAAACTGAGGCGTGGTCAAACGCTGGGAATTGTAGGCGAGTCAGGGTCTGGAAAATCGGTTACCTCACTGGCACTGATGAGTTTAGTGCCCAGTCCCGGCAAAATCGCGGCTGGGGAAATTTATTTGTGTCCTTCGGGCAATGGCGCTGCACCCGTGAATTTGGCGGCATTGAGTAACGATCAAAAGCGGCTCTATCGGGGTGGCAAAATTTCCATGATTTTTCAGGAGCCCATGAGTTCCCTCAATCCCGTCTATACCTGTGGATTTCAGCTAATTGAAGCCATTCGCCAACACCAAAATGTTTCGCAGGCAGAAGCGCGGCGTCAGGCAATAGCTGGTCTTCAGGAAGTCAAACTCATTCCCGGCGATGAAGAAATCAGGCAGCGCTATTTAGAAGAATTCCGCCAGCAGAATCCTGGTCAACCTTTACCAGGGGACAAGGAAATTAATCAGTCCATCAATCAGCAAAAGCTAGCAATACTAGAACGTTATCCCCACGAGCTTTCTGGTGGTCAGTTACAACGGGTGATGATTGCGATGGCAATCTCTTGTAACCCCGATGTGTTAATTGCTGATGAACCCACCACAGCACTCGATGTTACCGTACAAGCAGCAATTCTCGATTTGCTCAGGGAGTTGCGGGATAACCGGGGCATGTCGATGATTTTCATCACCCATGACTTGGGGGTGATTGCAGAAATTGCCGACAGCGTTGCGGTGATGTATCAGGGAAAAATTGTAGAAAGCGGTCACGTTTGGGAGATTTTCTCCAACCCGAAACATCCTTACACCAGAGGTTTATTAGCGTGTCGTCCTCGCCTAGAGCGACGTGTGCGATACTTGCCGACGGTTTCGGACTTTATGGAGGTTGTAACGACCGCTACGGGTGAAGTAGAGATTCGGGAAAAACCCGTGGATGCCAGATTAATGACTGGGGAAGAGGAGACGGGGAAGGAGGACGCGGGGACGCGGGGATATGGAGACGCGGAGAATTTTTCAGCCAATGTATCCGCCTCGCCACAGATTGAAAAGCGTTTTCCCCTCTCCACCTCATCGCCGTCTTCCTCCCCTCTTGTCGCTGTGCGCGACCTACAGGTTGGCTTTCCACTGCGAGGGATGTTTGGCAAAGCTAAGCGCTATACGATGGCAGTCAATGGCGTCTCGTTTGAGGTGTATCCAGGGGAAACATTAGGGTTAGTCGGAGAATCAGGGTGTGGCAAATCCACTCTTGCCCGGACTTTGCTACGCTTAATTGAACCCATCAGTGGTGAGATTGAGTTTGAAGGCCGAGATATTACCTATCTCAAAGGCAATTCCTTGCGGCAATTGCGGCGAGAGATGCAAATTGTATTCCAAAACCCGTTTAGTTCTCTTGACCCCCGCCTGAAGATTGGGGAGGCGGTAATGGAGCCACTGGTTATTCATGAGGCAGGAGGCAATAAGAAAACAAGACGCGATCGCACGGCCTATCTTTTGGAGCGTGTGGGTTTAAATCCTGACTGGATGAACCGCTATCCCCATGAATTCTCTGGAGGTCAGCGGCAACGAGTTTGTATTGCTAGGGCACTGGCGCTCAATCCCAAGTTTATTATCTGCGATGAATCGGTTTCTGCCTTGGATGTTTCCGTACAGGCGCAGGTACTGAATCTGCTCAAAGAATTGCAAGGTGAATTTGGTTTAACTTACATCTTTATTTCCCATGACTTGAGCGTGGTGAAATTTATGAGCGATCGCATCATGGTCATGAACCGAGGCAAAATCGAGGAAATTGGCCCTGCTGAGCAAATCTACCGTGAACCCGCAACAGACTACACCCGCCAGTTAATTGCCTCAATTCCCACTGGCACCTTAGAACGCATTCAACAGCAGCAAGAACGACGCCGTGTTTCACAGGTGTCAGTCATCAGCGATCCTTGGTCTGTTAATTGAGTACAGGTCAGCACAAATCTGTGACAATCCGCTATATCTATGGGTGTCACTGCCGGAGGCAGGGGAGCAGGGGAGCTTCTGAGCAGGGGGAAGGCTGGGACAGAGCTTGTACTTCGCCCCAGCCGTGGCGTCTTCGAAGGACAGGGCTTGATACCCCTATTTCGCGCTTGCTGAAGAGAGCACCATGCTGCGCAAACGCTCCACGCAGGGGAGAAGAGGAGGGGGAAAGACTTGCTCCCCCCGCCCCCTGCCTCTTCGGTCAAAAAATCTAAGGTAAAGATATATGCGAGAAGTCTATATTGCCTCAGCAGTACGCACACCCCTAGGCCGATTTGGAGGAGTGCTAGCCGATTTTTCTCCCGCTGATTTAGGTGCTCATGCGATGAAAGCCGCACTAGAGCGGGCAGGCATTCCTGGCTCAGCATTAGACTTATATATTATGGGCAACGTGCTGAGGGCAGGACACGGGCAATTAGTGCCCCGCCAAGCCGCTTATAAGGCTGGGATTCCGGAAACGGTGGATGGATACGCCACTGATATGGTTTGTTCGTCAGCCATGGTCGCCCTGATGAATGCGACCTGGGCAATTCGGTGCAAAGAAGCAGACATAGTACTGGCTGGGGGGATGGAATCGATGTCCCAGACAGGCTTTTTCCTTTCCCACCGAGCACGCTGGGGTTACAAATTTCTGTTGGGAGCACCTGAGCCGCTAACCGACATCTTACTTCGTGATGGGCTGAGCGATGGCATCACAGGAGAAAGCATGGGAGACCAAACTGAACGCATCGCACAACAGCATGGTTTTACCCGCAAGGACGTAGACGAAATCGCCTTTCATTCTCATCAACGAGCGGCGGCGGCAACAGAGCGGGGTAGCTTTAAGAATGAGATTGTACCTATCGAGGTGACGACCAAAAAGGGCACTCAGATTGTAGCTGCCGATGAAGGGATTCGTCCGGATACTACTCTCGATACGTTAGCCAAACTACGTCCTTCCTTCAAGAAGGAGGGCATTCTCACCGCCGGGAACAGCAGTCAGATTACTGATGGAGCTGCTGCCCTCATTTTAGCCAGCCAGTCCGCTGTAGAAAAGTATGGATTAAAGCCGATCGCAAAAGTGCTAGGCGGAAGTTGGCAAGGTGGCGAGAGTTGGCGGTTTGTGGAAATGCCGGTTGGGGCAGCTAAGAAGCTTTTAGACAAACTCCATCTCCAGATTTCTGATTTCGACCTGTTCGAGAATAATGAGGCGTTTGCTGTGAGTTCCTTACTCTTCCAACGAATGCTAGAAGTTCCTCTCGACAAGTTGAACGTTCATGGCGGGTCAATTGCTCTAGGACATCCCATTGGTGCATCCGGAGCACGGATTGTAGTCACGCTACTTAATGCGTTGCAACAGCAAGATCGAACCCTCGGTATGGCAGCACTGTGTCATGGAAGTGGAGGCGGTACGGCGATCGCGATCGAACGAGTTTAACAGGAGAACATTATGGTATACCTGGGACTTGAAGATAAAGTTGTAGCGTCACAGGTGAAGATCGAGGCATTGGCGTTGCCATCGTTGCCTTACTCCAAGAAGTAGGGACAAAGGTTGCCTACACCGACATCAAAATTACTGAAGGCAAAAGTACGGCGTTAGGCGTTCAAGTTGACGTAACCAATTTAGCCTCAATGGAAGCTGCCGCCACTCAGATTCAAAAAAAATTAGGCCCGGTTTATCAGGTGGTTGCCAATGCAGGCATTACCCACGATAACTTCTTCATCAAACTGAAACCTGACGACTGGATGCAGTGATTAACGTGAATCTCCAAGGCGTCAACCATACAATCAAGTCCTTTATTTCCGACTTTGTAAGTTATAGCACTACTAAGATACGTTAGGACATTTCTTCAGGAGCGAGCCCCAATCATAAACAACGCAGCTTAAGAAGATGTCCTAACCTTAGTGCGTAGCGCTATATTCTGCTCAGGAAGGATCGACGGTACTGTGAGGGTAAAGGTTGTGCCAACATTTCCTTTACGTTCGATAGAGATTGTGCCTCTCAGCAAGTCCACGCATTGCTTCACAACTGCCCATTTGGAGCCGTGGCTTGACGCTGTGTTTATCTTACTCCCCTCAAGTAATGGTTCACTGAGGATTTTTTGGGTTTTTTTAGAAACGCCATCGCCCAAGTATTGAACGAGAAAAATGGTATGTCTATTTTGATGCGTTATCTTGAACTTAATTTCGCTTCCTTTAGGCGAAAACTCCCTCGCGTTGACCAGTAAATTTGTGAGTATGGGTCGTAAGAGCTGTTGATCTAACCAAGTACTTGGACCTAGACCTTCACTGGTAAATTTGATGCAGTGCTGCCCAACTTCGCTCTGCTGTAACTCTCCAATCAGCTTGTAGCAGAATTGGCGGATATCGAGTAAGACTGGATTCAACTTTATTTCTCCAGCTTCTATTTTTCCCATTAAGGCAAACTCGCTCAACAATCGATCAATGCGTTGGATATTCATGGGAATCAGCTGAAAACGGTTGAGCTGTTTTTCTTCAGGTCTAGATTTGCACTGAGTTTCTAGTAATTGGGTAGTAATAGAAAGGGTACTGAGTGAGTCGCGGATTCGGTGGATCAACGCATTTACGGTCTGGGCATGGAAAGTATAAGAATCCTCTGGCTTTTGTGTCGTCATCGCCAAGTTTGAAGTATCGCTTTGCGGTTGACTTGCCATTTCATCTAACTCGATCAACCCCCAACGCAACTTTTGAACTTGACTTTCGTTGTTCGCAATGGGTGTCACGGTAATCACCACAGCTAAGGCATCATACTGGGGAGGTTGAATTCGGACTTGCCAAGGTTTGACGGACTCACCTTGTTGAATTTGATTCAGCTTAGCGCGAAAGCTCTGACGTTCCGTAAGGGCAACATAATTAGCTAAAGGCTTTCCGACGAGATAGTCTTGAGCAACGTTGAACAACTGGGCGACAGCTCGATTTGCTTTGAGAATTGTGGCGTGTTGATCTGTAACTAAGTAGCCATTGGGCGCAAGCTCGAAAAGCTCCAAGTATTCCTGACGCTCTAATTCCAGCGCTATACGGCTTTCAGCAAGTTGGTCATTCTCTTGGCGTAATTCTTCAGCCGTCTGTTGCAACTCTTGAAGAGTATAAGACAGTTCTTGCAAACTTTGGGTAAGTAGTTCTTGGGTCTGTCCAGAAAATTCATCAGCTCGTTGCCACAAATTTTCTAGTACATTCGGAATTTCCTTGGTCTGTTGTAACAAGCTCTCTAAACGTTCAGGTAAGCATGTTAGCTTTTGATTAAATGTTGTATATACCATCACCATTAATCACATCTCCATTAGTTAGAGTTAGCTAGAACTTCGCTTCTTAATTATCGGACTCAGATGAACCACAGTCTGGGTCATAAGATGTCTGAGTAATCACTTTTGCCAGAGTTTATCGTTGCGCACTTCCTTCAGTCCCCCTACCCAAGGAAGACTTAGAGCCGTTTTGTCCTTCCCTTCTCAGGCATTATTCCAGCTTCATCTTGGAAAAATTCTGACTTACACCTCGCTAGTATGGTGACTATTTCTTAGTTCCCTATTTTTTAAATTCGGATGAATTTTATCAAGTGTTAAAATCTGTCTGAGTTCACTAAAGATAAGATTGATTCAGATAAAAAAAATTAAAAATTAAAGCCCTCATAAAGTAGTGAGTGCTGAATCAGAAAATACGGCTACAAATGGCTCACTCCATCGTTGAAATTCTGGCGAGCACATTCTCGCAGTGAAGTCAAGCCAACTTTGGGGTAATTAACTAATGAATAATAACACCGAAAATCGACGGATTGCCATTGCCTGTCCGGGGGTAGTAGTCATACAACCTTCACAGTGGGAGCGTTACAAACAATCCTGAAGAAAATTCACGAAAACCTGGAAATAGTCGCTTTGAGTGGTATTTCGGGAGGGGCTCTGTGCCCTGTTATACCAATTGGGTTTGAGTTTGACACATATTCTCTAATTGCTCCCTGACAACGACGGGGTAACCTATGGAATCGGCACAATCGACTGCTTCAGCTTCACTCTGAGCAATACCCACTTTGACGGTAGGAATGCCGTAAACAGCAAAAAAATGGGTTGAGAGACGCGATCGCTTCTTCAGACGACTCTTCGTACCGTTCTACTACTTCCAATCTACTCTGAGTGTTTGAAGGAACCCGTAAAAATACTTAGTCCTCTACTCTGGCACAATAGGAATACTGGCCTATCCATTTTCTTCGTTGGGCTCATTGCTAGCACTCGTTTATGACAACTCTTACCGCTCAAGAAATTGCTCAGTTTCGTGCTGAGTTAGCCAATAATCCCGACGCAATAAAAGCGCTGAATCTGATTGAAGATTGTGAGGGAGACTTGGAAGATGCTGCGATGGCATTAGCCATCCGCGCCGGACAGCAACCCCAGAGAGACAATGCTGAGTGGTTAGACGCTTTAGCCCGGAAATGTCGTGCTGTAATTTGTCAGAAGGAATTTCGCCAAGACTTGCTCAACGGATCGTATGCACCGATGGTGAGATACTTGGCAGAAACACCTTTGCTTCCGCCCATTCTGGCTACGCCTGTGCTGATGTATGTTGTCCATCAAGGTGTGAATGATTTTTGTGCACCGCTTGACTCCCAGTTCTGAATTCCCCGGTTTGAAGGATGTGCTGGTAAGGGAGACTGGGGGACGGGGAGACGGGGAAAATTTCTTGATTCAAGCCCTGGGACTGTTTAACAAAATTTTGTCCTCTATCCCTGCTCCCCTGCCTCCTGCTCCCTCCTCTTCTCCCTGTAGTCTACTTTTCTTTACATAACCCAGCTTACAATTCAGCCATTTCACGCAGGTTTATCCGCCATTGTTCGGAAGACCTATCGCCAAGGCTGTTTGTATGATTAGGCTTACCAGATGGAGCGTAGCGTAAGTAGCGCCCATCTACAAGAACGTTAATTCATAATATCTGCAACTCAACTCATGACACTGAGGTAGCCAAGCAACGTGATAGGGCTTTGCTCCGACAGTGTCATTTTTTCTGGCTTAAAACTAACTCCCAGCGCAGCTATTAATAATTTTTTCTCACAAAAAAATAGGGCATCTTATTCCTAAAGCCAAATTTTTAGAGTCAATCCTTACCAGTACTTCACAAATACTTAATCAAAATTGCTTCTTTCAGAAGGATGAAACTTGGAGAGAGTCAGGTATTCAGCCAAAATGCTTAGTTCTCTGGGTGAGATCTCAATTTAAAACTTCGGTAAATATGCTGGTATAAGCTAGACAGCCTATGGGGAGGCTATGGCAAGATTTACCCAAGAACTTAGGCAATGAAATTAGCAAGAGTAAGCCCTAAGTACCCAGTCGAGAATTTGCCATAAAGAATATTTGCTGTTTCTGTGAATACCCAAATAGACTATGTTGGACAAAAAAATTTTGGACAGGAAAAATAGAGCAACATTTTACTATTTTGCTTATGGCTCATGTATGTGTCCAGTAGATCTAAAGCGATCACTTGGTGAGAATACACATGACTATGTTATTGGTCCAGCAACACTGAAAGGCTATCGACTGGGTTTTTACTGCTATTGTGAAAAACGCGATTGTGGAGTCCTTGATGTTGTCCAAGACCCTCATAGCTCCGTAGAAGGAGTACTTTATCAACTGCCTTGGCGGCTGAGCATTAACTTAGATCAGCGTGAATGTGTACACGAAGCGCGATATCGCCACGAAATGATTGAAGTAGTGAGCCAAGGCCAAGTTTACAACAATGTCCGCACCTATGTGGTGATTGACAAAACTACGGAAGAATTCGCACCCAACGACTGGTACTTCAATGTTGTCCTGCGAGGAGCTGTAACCTCCGGACTGCCAGAACAATACTGCTGGAAGTTATTTAACCACATGTACCAGCTACAACAGCGTCAATTGACAACTCGCAGATGGCAGCAAGCTGCCTAGTGAGTTGGTGAGGTGGCTATAGGCAGTGGCTGCTCTTAAATATCTGTCGAACCCCAAGAACTGCCTCATAAATTCAGTTACCGTTTGCCGATAACATTTCTACTTCATTCTTACCCAAGAACAACGACCAAGGAGTATTCAATGCAGTTAATCCAGAGACAGCATCAGATTACAAGCCAAGCCAAAAGCGCAAGTTTTCAATGTCCTGAAGTTCTCGGTGCCAAACACTCCGTGCCGTTGCTCGATGGTCGCCATGTGCCGCAAATTTTCCTCGATAATGGAGCTAGCACCAAACCCTTCCGAGTAGTCAGCGATTTTATTCGAGAGATTGAGGCTTACTACTCCAATATTCATCGCGGCACCGGGTTTGATTCCAGTTTTTGTACAGAGCGCTACGAGGAAGCACGGCGCATTGTGGGAGAATTCGTAGGCTGGGATAGTGAGCGGGATGTGGTCATTCCCGTGCGCAACACCACCGAGGGAATGAATCTTCTAGCCAATACTATTACCTTTGCTCCTGGCGATCGCGTCTTAACAACTATCCTGGAACACCACAGCAATGATCTCCCTTGGCGTACCAAAGCTAAGGTAGAACACCTGCCAATCAATTCCGAGGGACAAATTGACCTCAAAGAGCTAGAGCGTCGTTTAGATCCTGCCAAGGGCAGAGTGCGAGTAGTGAGCGTCACAGGCGCTTCCAATATTCTGGGCTCGGTACTCCCCATTCACGAAATTGCAACCCTCGCTCATCAGTACGGAGCCTTAATGGTGGTGGATGGTGCCCAGTTGGTTCCACACCGCCGTGTCAACATGAGACCCCATACCGATCCCAGCCACATCGACTTCTTAGTTTTCAGTGGTCACAAAATGAATGCTCCCGCAGGCGTGGGAGCAGTTGTGGGACGGCGTGACATCTTTGCCGCAGCGGCACCCTACCAAGTGGGAGGCGGTACAGTCGGTTCTGTCGGTGTCAATAGTGTCACTTGGGCGGCTCCCCCCGATCGCAACGAAGCCGGAACGCCCAACATCCTGGGAATGCTGGCGCTGGCTCGCACGATTCAAGTCCTCGAAGCGGTTGGGATGGATAAGGTAGAGGCTCACGAGCGTCACCTCACGTCTCTACTGTTACAAAAACTGGGACGTATTCCTCAAGTGAAGATTTTAGGCTCCACTGACCCGGAAGCGACGGACAATCGTGTAGGCGTTGTAACCTTTACCATTGAGGGAGTTCCTCATGGTTTAGCGGCTGCCGTTCTCTCCTACGAGTGGGGCATTGCAGTGCGCAATGGTTGCTTCTGCGCTCAGCCGTTGATGAAGCGCTTGCTCAACGTGGAACAAACCTGTGTTTGTCCTTCCGAAGAAGAAACTGCTACAGTGCGGGGCGATCGCCACAACGTTCCGGGTGCTGTTCGAGCCAGTTTGGGGATTCATAACACAGAAGCAGAAATGGAAACCCTGGTAGAAGCTGTTTCCCGCATTGCCCAGAAGCAATGGCAGGGCGACTATGAACAAGATGAAGCGACTGGAGAGTATTTACCTCGCGGCTTCCGCTTCGACTTCTCTGCTCTACCTGGTTTCTCAACTGAACCCGTAATTCACTGCCCTGCTCCAACACCGATTCGCGAACGACACTTAAAAGTAGCCAATCGCTTGCCGTTGGTTACCCTCGCCGGAATTGGAGCGTTATTGACAACAATTTGGGCTTGCTTCGGGTAAATTCAGTTATACTCCTTGGGTAAGGTGCATCCCTACACAGGTTGTGTGAGCGAAGGATTAGACGCTTGACCTGTTAGGGATGTTTTCTTTTTGGTCAGGTTCGGTTCGAGTAACTTATACGCTGATTAATATCTAGTTTGCCTATAATGAACCCTCATGTGTCAGGCTTGGAGATCCGCCGCAAGGCGGCAGCGCTTCGCTATCGCGATCGCTGAAGCCTAATTGATGAGAGTTTTCCCAATTGGGTTACTTTTTGTAGTTTTTATCAAAAACTGATCAAGTATACCTGTCGCCATAAAAATTAGGACAGATCTAGCAGCTGAAATAATCACGTACCAGTAATAAACATAAAAGCCCTCTGCCCTAGAGCCTTCCGCCTTTTGCCTTTTGCTACAAATCCTTACCCTGAAAGACTAGTAGAGGATTGAATCGAGCGTGATTCTCCAGCAATTACAGAAGAGGAATAGTTAGAGCTACTAGGCTTTTGGATGTTTTGTTTAATCGTATCGAGGTCAATATAGCAGTCAGCAACATTAATTAAGCTGTCACTGGTCATAGAACGCAGACTGACAACTTCAACGCGAACGCCTCGGTAGGTAATTGCATCCACAGCATACGCTAAATCTCCATCACCGCTGACTAAAATAGCTGTATCAAAGTGGTTAGCCAAGCGCATCATATCTACAGCAATTTCTATATCTAGATTCGCTTTTTTGGAGCCATCTGGAAGTTGAACCAGATCTTTGGTAACCACACGATAGCCATTTCGACGCATCCAAAGCAGAAAACCCTGTTGCCTTTCGTTCATGCGATCGATTCCCGTATAGAAAAAAGCACGCAACAACCGAGCATTCGCTGTCAAACAGCACAGGAGTTTGGTGTAGTCAATTTCGATGCCGAGGTTCAAAGCAGCATAGAATAAGTTTGAACCATCAATAAAGATAGCCACCCTACCACGATTCAGCAGAGCGCTAGTCGAATTATTAGTAAAAGCCTCAACTATTTCCATATTGTCATTTTGGGCAGCAGCGTGTCTGGGGTGTTTTTTGGGATAATTTGGCTTCTGCCTGAGTGTTATATCCTGAGTACTTTCGTGAGCCAGAGTAGTAATAGTCATTGGGAATAAATTGTATTAACAATATATCGTTACATCTTCACCACACTGGTCTGCCAAATAGGTCAAAGATTTGAAGCGAAGACTAACGATTTGCTCGTAGAAAGGATTCAGTTTGCACAGTGGTGGAATGCAAACAAGAGTGCGGTCAAGCAATTTAATTTCTCGCTCAAAAGGACAACTAGCTGGAATAATTTTGCAGAGCGCTCGCGCTACTTGAGGATTGCGAATTTCTAAAGATTCCAGCCATTGGCGAATTGGGTGCAATAGAGTACCAACGTGACTTACAGTTAGATTATTCACAAGTAGAGACTCGATAAGAAGATGTAGGGAAATCTGCCGGAAGGTAGATGCAAAAGTAAGAGTTTTAACTCTAATCCGGGTTAGTCTCTAAGTTACAGCTAAAAAATGCAGAACTTGTGTAGACTCAATCTTGCACCAGGCGTACTCAATATTTTCAACTTAGGTAGGTGTAGGCAGCAATCAGACCTAAAAACTGGATTACTCATCCCAGCCGAGAGTTTTTGCAATCTGATCAGGAAGTTTCATTGCCTTGAATGGCTTGGGGATAATTCCTGCTACGCCGAGTTCAGCAAACTGTCGCCGCTCAGCCGCTTGCACCTTTGCTGTCATCAAAATTACAGGAATAGACTGGGTGGCTGGATTCGCCTGTAACGCCCGAAACGTTTCTATGCCATCCATATCCGGCATCATCACATCTAATAAGATGACATCAGGTTGCTCATCGGCTGCCTGACGCAGTCCTTCCGTGCCGGATGCTGCAATTGATACATCCCACCCGCCAACCGTTTTGAGAGTGAGTTGAGCTACTGCTCGAATATCGTATTCGTCATCAATAATCAGAATGCGTCTAGTGGTCATCAGGGGTGTCTCCTGTCTTGCCTCGAATCATGCGGTTGAGCAGGTCGATCGCTCGCTGTTCAAATTCTTGTGAAGTAATGCGTCCTTTAGTAAAAAAAAGCGTCTGTCCAAGTTTTAAGCGTTCGCGATCGCTCTCATCTAAATCCTGAGCCGTATAAACAACGAGTGGCACCTGACACAACCGATTGTGCTGCCGCAGCCAGTCCACTACGGCAAAACCATTGTATTCTGGCAGTGCCAAGTCGAGTACTAGTAAATCGGGAAGAATGCGCTGGCTCAAGTGAATGGCGTCCCGTCCGGTTTGGGCATAAAAGGTTTCTATCCCGTGACGAGAAAACACGGTCGCGAGTACTTGTGCCAGTTCTAAGTCATCTTCGACAATCAGAACTTTAATGGTTTGATTTCGATCGGCTAATACTCGTTCTAGAGCTTGACGTAATATCCTGGGTTCTGGAGGTTTCACAATCCAATCGCTGACACCCGGATGGGGAGTTTCTCTCGCATCCGGTAACAGCCCACTGAGAATGATTACTGGAATCGTTTGCGTTTCTGTCTGCTGTTTCAAAACTGCCAAAGTTTCCCACCCATCCATACCGGGCATCATTAGGTTGAGAAGGATTACATCAGGCGGTTGGGCAACGGACTGTTCTACCGCCTCATGTCCCGATGCGGCGGTCAGCACCCGGTAGCCTTGCCGTTCTAACATAGCTCGCACTACAGTCCGAACAGAGGGGTCATCATCGCAGACTAAAACGAGGGGGAAGTATTGAGTTGAATCTCCTAGCTCAGAACTCAAAACTGTTAGCGAAGCGGGCTCGTCATTAGACGAAACGAACTCAGAACGTTGGACAGCCCTCAGGATGGGTAGGGTAAAGTAGAACGTGCTGCCCTCTCCTAAGGTGCTTTGGGCCCAAATCTGTCCGTCATGCTGCTGTAAGATACTGCGGCAGATTGCTAAGCCCAGACCGGTTCCCCCCTTTTGGCGCGAGTCTGAAGCATCAACCTGCTGAAAGCGTTCAAAAATGGATTCGATCTTGTCAGACGGAATCCCGCGTCCTTGGTCTTTAACTTGAATAAGGAGAGACTCCTGTAGAGACGCGCCAACAGCCCTACGGGCATCCTGCGGCGGGCGCGTCTCTACAACCCCTGACTCCTGGCCCCTAATCAACTCTGCGCTCAACCAGACTGTACTGCCTTGAGGTGAGAACTTAATGGCATTACTGAGTAAGTTCGTGAGTACCTGGATGATGCGATCCGGGTCAGCCCAGAGGCGGACTGACACAGGAGAAACAGATAAGGTAACTCCAGCCCTTTCTGCTATTTCCTGGATTGCCTCTACAGATTGATTCATTAAGTCACCCGCATCACAGGCTTGTTTCGTCATGACGATTTTGCCTGACTCAATGCGTTCGATGTCTAAGATGTCATTGATCAGACGAACTAAGCGATCGCTGTTATTCGCCGCAATGTTCAACATCTGTTGAGCATCTTCCGGTTGGTTTTGCAAGACCCCACCAGCTAGCAAGTCCAAAGCAGCGGAAATGGAGGTGAGCGGTGTTCGCAATTCATGGCTGACGACTGAGATGAATTCGTCCTTCAAGCGTTCGATTTCGCGGCGATCGCTAATATCCTTCATGAAACAGTAGTTCCCAATAAACTGCTGTTGTTGGTCGTAGGCTTTAACTATCACCACTTGCTTATCGAAGACGGTTCCATCTTTGCGTAATGCTCTAGCTTCAAACTCTGCCTTACCGTCAACCAGCATACGTTGGTAGGCAGTCTCTATGGTCTCCAGTTCCTCTGGATAAATCGTTCGTTTCCAATTCATCCCAACCAATTCTTCGGGTTGGTAACCCAACATGCGGGCATAAGCTGGATTAGTTTTGATGTAACGTCCCTGAGTATCTAATTGAGCGATACCTTCAACAGCACTTTCCAGTGCCTTGCTCAGATTGCGAAGTTCTTCCTCTGCAAGTTTGCGTAGCGCAGCTTGCCGATAGGCATCGGTAATGTCTTCGATTTGGGTAACGATGTACAATGGCTGGTTTTGCCCATCACGGACCATTGAACTACTCAACATTCCCCAAACCGTATGTCCTAGCTTATGCGAGTACCGCTTTTCAAACTGACAGGAGCGAATCTCGCCGGACAGTAGTTGTTGAAAATAGTGGGTTCCAATCTGCAAATCATCGGGATGGGTAACTGCCTGGAAGCTTGTCGCTAGCAATTCCTGCTCTGAGTAACCCAGCATCTCACATAGAGAACGATTGACTTGTAGCCAACGACCATCCAGCGATACCAATGCCATCCCGATCGCAGCATTTTCAAACGCTTGGTGAAAGCGCTCTTCACTTTCTCGTAATGCTTCTTCTGCCCGCTTGCGCTCGCTAATATTTCGGAAATAGACGGATAGACCCTCTCTAGCAGGATAGGCGTGTACCTCAAACCAGGTATTCAGTGGCGGATAGAACGATTCAAACTCAACGCTCACCTGTTCCGACACTGCCCGGTGATACTCCAGGTCAAAAATTGAGCCGACCGATTCAGGAAACTCATCCCACATCACTTGACCGAGCAACTCCTCCCGCTTTCGCTGCAAGAGCAGTTCTGCTTGGCGATTCAAGTAGGTGAAACGCCAATCTCGATCCAGTGCAAAGAACGCATCTGTAATGCTTTCTAGAATATTAACGCTTTGGTTACGAGCTGCCTCTGCTTCAGCCCTTGCCTGTTGCTCTTGAGCGAGAAGCTGAAGGCGTTCTACTTCTGCCTGTTTGCGCTCGGTAACATCGCAGGCGATCGCATAAATTAAGTTTTCTTCAACAATGGGAAACGCTTTCCAGGCAAGCCATCGGTACGAACCGTCTTTACAGCGGTAGCGATTCTCAAAATCAAGGGTTAGATGACCCTGAGCAAGTTTTTCTACTTCAGCAAGGGTTGCAGCCCGATCATCGGGATGAACAAAGTCGAGAAACGGTTGTCGTCGCAGTTCTTCGTTGGTGTAGCCAAGTACTTGCTCAAACGCTGGATTCAAACGCTTGAAGTAAGCATCGGTACCAGAAACGCTTAGCATATCCATAGAGAGGTTGAAGAAGCGATCGCGCTCCTCCTCTGCCCGTTTGCGATCAGTAATATCCCGCGTCACTTTTGTAAAGCCACGCAGGCTTCCGACCTCATCTCGCAAAGCGGTAATCACAATATCCGCCCAAAATCGCGATCCATCTTTGCGAATGCGCCACCCTTCATCTTCCACTTGACCCTCGGCGGCTGCTATTTCTAGTAACCGTTGAGGACGACCTCGCCGAATCTCCTCGTCAGGATAAAAGCGAGAGAACGACTGACCGATAATCTCGTCTGCCCGATATCCTTTAATCCGCTCTGCTCCACTATTCCAGCTCACAATCCGTCCACTGGGGTCGAGCATAAAAATCGCGTAGTCTTTCACCCTCTCAACTAGCAGGCGGAATCGCTCCTCGCTCTCGGATAGTGCCGCCTCCTTGCGCTGACGCTCCTGGATTTCCTGTTCTAGCCGTGTATTCTGTTCTCGAAGGTGTCGAGTGAGATGTCGGAGACTTACATGGGCTTGAACCCTAGCTAACACCTCTTCTTGTTGAAAGGGCTTAGTAATA
>DATNPV010000289.1:0-11699 GCA_036703055.1 Waterburya sp. | reverse complement strand
TACGGTTCCCAGTTTGGCTAGGGCATCAAGGGTCGTTTCCAATCTATTTTGCGGCACCCGGATTTTCATTGATGCGCTCTGGCGGCTACCATTTTCGGGTTTGTCATCCTGTAAGCCTAAAACATCTCCCTGCTGTTGTCTAACAATTTGGGAGGCTTGTCGGAGAGTGTCATCCATTGATTTAACGACAAGGACGATTTCAGCAGTTTTAACCAGTTGGGGGCGAGACTGGGGAACTTGATTGTCGGATTTAGCGGGTTGAGTGGGTGCGGCTGGCGCGTCAGCCGGTCTTGACGGCATTGCAGCTTTTTGCTGTTCGAGTTGAACATTACCAGCCGCTTGGCAACTGGTTAAAAGCAGGGTTCCCAATAGGGTGTTCAGGATTAAATTGAGTGGGAAAGGGAAATGAGTGGAGCGATTCATCGGACGCCCTCAATGGAATAATCGCTAGTATGGCTCAGCCATATAGCTATCTTTGGATAGTTGCAAATTACGTAACACAGGATAAAAACGAGGGAGTGAAGGCGGGTGCGATCGCTGACATTCAAAATCAACGCTTTCGACGACACTATAGCGGTTCTCAGTTAGATGCAATACACGTAGGTTAAGCAATCAGGAGCCAGAAGATAGTAGTAAAAAGATGAAGCGGATAAAAATTCAGCTAAACCAGAAATTATGTGCCAATCGAGTGTTTTGTATTTCGATAGCTATGGTTATTTATGGAGTAAGCTCCTTTCTAGTCACTAGTATTGCCAATAACCAACTCCCCGCTCATGCTAACTTACCGAATAGTTTGATCACAATGCACACATTCAAAGCCGAACCCATTGACCCAAACATTCAACAGATGGTAGAAAGACAGGCTAAAGCTTGGGAAACCGCCAATAGCGACCAAATTATCGCAGACTTTTCAGATGAGTGTTTATTTGTAGTACCCGGTTCCCGTTTTAGAAATAAACAAGAAATTAAACAAGCCGCAGAGAGTTACTTTGCTGAATATACCCATACCAAAGTGACAATTAAACGAATTATTGCCAAGGGTAATGAAGGCGCTATTGAGTGGGAATGGAGTGAAACTAACAAAAAAACAGGTCAAGTCTCTAAAGCTGAAGATGCTATACTCTTTGAGCTTGAGCATGGCAAAATAAAATATTGGCGAGAATATATTGATAAACAATCATCCGAAAATTCAAATCCATCTTCTCCATACTGAAGCGCATCAGTGCCACTTTCTCTCCTCGCCTCGATGTACTCGGTGACTCGAGTAGTTCGTTTCTTCTAAAATCACACAACGCAATAAACTTTATCCGATACTAAGCTGACACTCAGCTAACGCGCTGTTTACTCCAGGAACCAAGAATCAATTTCTGGCGTTTTACCTCTATCTTGAGGTAGATATAGGAAAACCATCCGACAGATTATTATCTACAGATTAACTGTGCCAACTGAGACAAAGTTGGAATACTCTCTCTCACCCTTTTTATCTTAATTTTCTCTTATGGTGTCAACTCCTCCCCCTCGCTCCTCGAAATCTCAGTATGAAATGTCGGAGGCTGAAGTTCATGCCGAAGTAGATGCTCTTGTTGCCGAAACGCCAACAGAAAGTGAAATAGATTTAGAGTTTTTATATACTCGCGATATTGAGTTTCGGCAGGAAACCATTTACTTCGTTGTCGTTGATCGCTTTTATGATGGTGACTCCGACAATAGTGAAGGGCCTAATCCAGAACTGTATGACCCAGAAGGAAAAGATTGGGGCAAATACTGGGGAGGAGATTTACAGGGAGTTATTGAAAAATTAGACTACTTAAAAAACTTGGGAGTTACAGCCATCTGGCTCACTCCTTTGTTTGAGCAAGTTGAGGCATTATTTGTTAATAGTGCTGCTATTCATGGTTATTGGACAAAGGATTTTAAGCGCCTTAATCCTCGATTTATCAATAAAAACGATGAGCCTTCTCTGAATAAGACTCAAGAAACTCGCAATACCGTTTTTGACCGATTAATAGAAGAGTTGCACAACCGGAACATGAAATTGATTCTGGATATTGTATGTAACCACAGCAATCCGGATTTTAGTGGCAAGAAAGGAGAGCTCTACGACGACGGAGTAAAAATTGCGGATTTTAATGATGATGAGGATAATTGGTATCACCATTATGGGCCAGTGACCAACTGGGAAGACGAGTGGCAGGTACAAAACTGCGAGTTGTCGGGTTTGGCAACATTTAATGAAAACAATATTGAATATCGTAACTACATCAAGTCAGCGATTAAGCAATGGTTAGACCGGGGAGTTGATGCTTTACGGGTTGATACAGTCAAGCATATGCCCATCTGGTTTTGGCAAGAGTTTATCGCTGACATTCTCAGCCATAAACCGGATGTTTTTATCTTCGGAGAATGGATTTATAGTAGTCCTTTCAATGACCTTTCCGTTGAATTTGCCAATGAATCTGGAATGTCAATTCTAGACTTTGGTCTTTGCATGGCAATTCGACAAGCGTTAGGGGCTGGAGACCCGTCAGGATTTCACTTAATTCAAGATATTCTTGACCTTGATCATCGCTACTATGGTGCCACTGAACTGATTACATTTATCGATAATCATGACATGCACCGATTCCAAACGTTGAATCCTGATCCCGAGGTATTACGTTTGGCGATCGCACTGATTATGACCTTTCGTGGTATCCCCTGTATTTCCTACGGCACAGAACAGTATCTCCACGACGACACCAACGGGGATAACGACCCTTATGGGAATAACGACCCCTACAACCGTCCTATGATGGAGAAATGGGATACTGATACTCAGCTTTACCGGGATATTCGGTTACTCTCAGGTTTGCGACGCTTGAATCCCGCTGTATCGATGGGAAGTCAGTGGCAAAAGTATATCACTCCGGATGTGTATTGTTATGTGCGACGTTATCGGGATTCTCTACTATTTGTAGCTATGAATCGAGGGGAACCGATAAAGCTGGAGGCGATTGAAACAGAGTTACCTGACGGAGAGCATACGGATGTTTTATCCCGGCAAAAATTTGAAGTCACAGATGGGAAATTACACAACTTAGAACTCGGTTCCAAGGAACTAATTGTAATTAGTCATGTTGGGGAGCGAGTCAAGGGGAAAACGATTGTAAGAGCGCAACTCAATGGTGTCCAAACCCAACCCGGTGAAGTCATTGTGGTAATAGGAGATTGCCCGGAATTAGGGAATTGGGATATTGCTAAGGCTTACCCACTAGAGTACATCAATACCAATACTTGGTTTGGGGAAATTCCGTTTAACGAAAGTGCTGGAAAGCCCATTACTTATAAGTATGCACTGCTACGGGAAGGTCAGTCTCCGTTGCGAGAAAATATAGTGGCTCGCCGCTGGGTCATTGCCAGTGAAGGAACGGTAAAATGGCGCGATAAATGGGCGTCTGGGCGTGAGTCTTAATTCCATTTCACCCTCTGGTACGTAGTTCATGACGGCTGCCTTTAAATAAAGCAGAAGGTAGAAGGATTAAGAATTTTCATGCATTCTGGTGTACGCGGTTCATGAGTGACTACTTACGTTAGTGAAGTGAAGGAAAAAGTAAAAAGGCGAACGGTAAAACTATAAGTTTTTTCCTTTTTCCTTTTTCCCTTTTCCTTCTTTAAGGATATGTATCCAGCCTTTCGGGATAAAAAAGCAATAGACTGGGTAAATTGGGGAACTGCGCCAGAGGATTGTTCTGTGCAAACATGAAGACACCGACGGGGAGCAAGACCAAAACGACAGTTTGGATGGTAGAAAAGGGGAAAGTGCGATCGCGTTCTGATCAATTAGCCACAGAAGAACCCTTAGAAATTCGTCTAAGCTCGCCGCAGAAGACGGTCGCTGTGACAATGCGTACACCCGGAAATGATTTTGAACTAGCGGCAGGTTTCCTCTACAGCGAGGGTGTGGTGCATAGTCGTCAGGATATTGAGCGCATCAGCTACTGTGTAAACCCGAATGTGGATGGCGAACAGCGCTACAACATTATCAATGTAGAGCTGAGGCAGGGGCTCAGTCTAGATTTGCCATCCTTAGAACGTCACTTTTTTACCACAAGTGCCTGTGGAGTTTGTGGAAAAGCCAGTCTGGAAGCATTGCGCGATCGGGGATATTCAGTTATTCCACAGGGGGTAGAAGTGCCAGTGGACGTAATTTACAGCCTACCGGAACAATTGCAAGCCGCTCAGGCTGTCTTCTCCAAAACTGGGGGGTTACATGCCGCTGCGTTGTTCAATCTCCAAGGACAGCTACTGTCGCTGCGAGAAGATGTTGGACGTCATAATGCTGTGGATAAGTTGGTCGGTTGGGCAGTTTTCAGTGAGCAGTTCCCTTTAAATCAGCATATTGTGATGGTGAGTGGACGCTCAAGCTTTGAAATTGTGCAGAAATGTTTGGCAGCAGGCGTACCCATCGTCTGTTCTGTTTCTGCTCCTAGCAGTCTAGCCGTGGCGCTGGCACAAGAGTTTGGCATTACCCTGGTGGGGTTCCTGCGGGGAGAACGGTTTAATATATATACCGGCAGAGAGCGCTTACGCCTTCAAAACGCTTGAGCCGTCGATATTCATTTCAGTAGGCCGACCTATAATACTTGTCGTTGAGGCAAAGCAGAAGGCAGAAGGCACAAAGAAAAATGTAGGGGCACGACATGTCGTGCCCTTTGTCGTTTACACAATCGCCAATATTCTCCGTATTGAGTTTATAAAACTAAATCAGATTGCAAGGTCAAGGCCAAATCGGTTTCCGGCCTAATGACAACAACCTCCGCTTTATTGCGTCCTCCTCCTAGAAGCAGTCCCGCCAGTGCGCCAATACCCGCACCTCCTAAGACCTTTCCTATGTCAACATCATCAAATATTGCAGATAGTACGGCTGCCGCCGCCCCACCGACAGCTGCTCCCTTGAGGATACTACTAACATCAGTTCCTTTGTTGATCGTTTCCCGTTCGGTAATGACCTTAGAAGTGGCTTGGATAGGCAGTTGCTGATTGCTATTTCTGAGCGTCAGTGTTTTGGCAACAAACTGAGTTCCAGCACTCACCGGTCGCAACTCTCCATCAATCTTACTGCCTTCCGGAATTAGAATGGTTCCCGCAGACGAACGGATGGTTGAGGCGACCAAAAGAGTCACTCGAGCTGTTTCATCGGGAGTAACAACAATTTTTTCCGCCTTCTCCAGCTTAACTGGAATCACTGTCCCTGCTGGAATCGCCACTCGCTCCGACCCAGAAACTTGTCCAACGACATAGGGTTCTACAACCGCTGTAGCTGGAGACATCATTAGGAGCGGAGAAACTGCTACAGAAGCCATTCCCAACGCTATGATGAATGCAGTTCTAGACTGCCAGCCAGAGGAAATTAACATGGTAATTACACCCCAAAGTGTAAGCGCTTGTCTAGAATAGACTGTCAAATTTTGCTAAAGTTCCCACGCTTACCTGTGGGAATGGTAAATCATTTGTCTTTGCTGCTGATTGGGAAATGAACGGTTGACCTACTATTTTTTATCTAGTCTTTCTGTTTAATTTCTGTAGTGATTGATACTCCATCAAGAAGTCATTTGAGGTAGTGCCAGAATCGTTAAATTCAACCTCAGTCTTTAGATAGATATTACTAGTTTTAATCTAGAAATGTTTAACTTAGCGAACAAGGCTCTGAGTAAGCCACTCACCTGATAGTAGAGTTTTCCGAACGTCCTACTAGTCGGTTTTCCGTATTGTCAAAACCTTTACGAAAGAAAAAGTTTTTCCTTAAAGTTCTCTCTAGGTACTGATGCCTAGATAGTCAACAGTACGGTTTAGTATTCTCTGGATAGAGATTTACCCGACGGATAACAGGAGTTTTTTAATGCGGATAGCCCAAATTGCGCCTTTGTGGGAGCGAGTTCCCCCTCCAGCGTATGGTGGAATTGAGCTCATTGTCGGACTGCTCACAGATGAGCTAGTCAGGCGCGGTCATGAGGTCACCTTATTTGCTTCTGGGGATTCCATCACATTGGCGAAACTTGAGTCGGTTCACCCCCAAGCCTTGCGTCTCGATCCCAGCGTCAAGGAATTCGGAATCTATGAAATGCTGCAACTGAGCAAGGTTTACGAACAGGCACAAGACTTTGATATTATCCACTCCCATATGGGCTGTGCAGCTCTGCCCTATTGCAACCTGGTCAAAACGCCCACCGTCCACACGCAGCACGGCATTTTTACTCCAGACAACGAGAAACTATTTAGCCACGCCCGGAATCAACCTTACATCAGTATTTCCGACGCCCAACGCGAACCCAGATTAAACCTGAACTACGTTGCCACCGTTCATAACGGAATTGATACCAGCACTTACGAGTTTTATCCAGAACCACAAGACCCCCCCTACCTGGCATTTGTTGGACGGATTTCTCCGGAGAAAGGCCCCCACTTGGCGATCGAAATTGCTAAGCGTTCTGGCTGGCATTTAAAGATGGCAGGAAAAGTAGATGCCGTTGATGTGAAATTTTTTGAACAAGAAATCAAGCCTCTAATTGACGGTAAACAGATTGAGTATTTAGGAGAGGCAACCCACGAACAAAAATGTACCTTAATGGGAGGAGCCGTCGCGACACTGTTCCCCATTACCTGGCGCGAACCCTTTGGGTTGGTGATGATCGAGTCAATGGCAACAGGAACACCCGTCGTGGGCATGAGAATGGGTTCTACCCCAGAGGTAATTGTCCACGGTCAAACTGGCTTTTTATGTGACACCGTTGAAGAGTGTATTGCAGCGATTGAACCCACTACAAAACTGAGCCGCAAAACTTGCCGAGAGCATGTCCTCAAAAACTTCAGTGTGGAGCGTATGACTGACCGTTACGAAGCGGTGTATCAGCAAATATTAGCAGATCGCTTTTCTAACAACGGTTATGTTCATAGTCTGAGTCAAGTGTAGAAGGTAGAACAAAACAATCTCTACTTTTTTGATTTCCACAAATGGATTTCTCGTAACCTTCTTAAGCCGCTATAAAATCGGTTCGGAGCTTTAAAATACCGTCCGCTCAATCTGGGAAGGTTACACTTAATCCAAGAGATTCGGTAGGACATCCCTAGAGGGGTGTCCTAACTTTTATAGCAGTTTTCAATTGAATTCAGTACATATACCCAAAAAAACGTGAGTTCGACGGAGGTTTGAAACGCTTGTCATTTTGTCAACTACTAGAGCCTAGAACCTCATTCTTTCGTGCAAAGGACTTTTTCATCGAATTCACGTAAAAAAAGGTAAAGGTCTAATAATTTTGCCCTCTGCCCTCCGCCTTTCACCTTCTGCCTTAACTATTCATTCATGTTCCGATAAGTAGCCACAGCCGAAGGCGATACGCGGTTCAAATAGCGGAAAATCCAATACTTGAATACCGAATCCAAAATTACTGGAAAGGTCGCAATAAACAAGAAGATAAAATCATGGTTCTCTGGCAATCCCAGATGCCTAGATATCCCCGAAAGGATAACTTCCCAGCCGTGAGGTGAGTGGAACCCGACAAATATATCAGTAAACAAAATAATGATAAATGCCTTAGCGCTATCGCTCAGGCCATAAACTACGTCGTCAAAAAATGATTTTAAAATCACAATTTCTTGCTTGCTGCTCAACATTACCAAGCAAAAAGCAGCAATCGATAAGAGGTCAGAAAAAATATTTTTAATGGCATTACTACCATGACTCCGAAATTCTTCGGCCAGTTCAGTTGCTTTTTCCTTAACCTGCTCTTCCATCTCCTCGGCATTGATGTGAGGAGCTAAGCCAATTAAGCTTTTAAACCTGAGTTCTTCTTCAAATCTTTTGAGTTCACTAAAGGCTTCTTCTTCTAATTCAAAGTTCAAAAACACACCCGCTTCGTTTTCACTTCTAAAGTGATCGACAACGGGGCCTACAATAAAAGTTTTGGAAATTTGATGAGTTAAAATGGGGACAATGATTAATGTCAGAATAAATTTTAAAGAAATGATGGTTTTCAGCTTAGAGTTCCGGAAGTTTCTGACAACCTCTTCTTCGGCTTTGGGGTCTAATTCTTGCTGTAGTCTATTGAATGTCCTTAAAATTGAACGAGGGAGTACACCCGTTTTATCTGTGACTGGCTCAACATCCTGCACTACTCCATTTTTTGTAATAACACCCCGCTGTAAAGAGGTTGGTTCATTCCTAGCGTCATCAGCAACAGGTTGATTGATATCCGATTGAATGATTCTTCTTTCTTGGACTTGAGATAAGGGAATTAAAGATTTAGCCGAAGGTTCGGGTTCTGAATACCGTTTGACGATTTTGTCAATGAAATTTAACTTTTCAATGATAATTGACTGCTGCTCGTTTTCCCCCTGATTCAGATCATCTCGGTTGATGTATAATTTTTTTGAATCTGAATTAGGCCAAACCGAACGACAGCTTTTAAATTCTGCAAGCCTGAATTTTATCGTATTTAAATATTTCTTCAGATCGGCTTCAAAATAGGAGATAACACTGTCGGTATAGTCGCCAGAACTTGCGGCTATTTTCTTGCCACCAAAATGTTCATCTTCAATAGCCTTAATCATTAAAGCAGCTTTGTAAGCCTGGTCTAAGGCTCTTTCAGGGGTACCCAGAAACCACTGATTGGCAGAGCGGAAGATAGATTTTAAATTCATAAAAATAGACGGTTTGACGACAGAAAGAGTGAGCGGCGCTTTCTGGCACCCTGAAGAACAAGAACTCTTAAATCTAGTGTACGTAGTATCTTAACAAATTAGCCAAAGGAGAATCCGTGGATTCTAATTCAATTTGGATAACTGGGTCAACTCGTACTGGCAAGACCACTCGCCTTGTCACCCAATTCTGCCAATGGGTAGAAGAGGGACGAAGCCAAACAAACTCAATTATTCACTTAGCTTATCTAAGAACTCGCCACAATCGCACGATGGCTCCAGCCATTTTAGTTTTTGCGGCTAATGACGATAATCGGCGTGATTTGGCGGAAAAGTTAACAACAGCGATTCAAGGGCGGTATCCTATTCGCGCCAAAACGCCTTTGGGTTTTTTTCAGGATGAGGTGGTACTATTTTGGCCGTTACTCATTCAGCGGTTAAATCTTAGAGCACAGTTCCCTTTGCGCTTGCGTCCGGAAACTGAGCAGGAGTTAGCCACTACTTTATGGCGAAACACAATAGAACAGTGGAGTCAAAAGCTACCAGGGAGTAATGAGTATACAAAAGTGCGCCGCCTCTTGGACTTGCTGCTGCTAGCGGCGGTGAGTGGGACACAGTTGGAGGACATTCCTTCTATTCTCCAACAAGGGATTTTGGAGTCAGAGGAAGCACCATCAGAAGTGTGGGATGTTGTAGGACGGCTCCTCGTGGACTGGCGGGGTTGGTGTCTAGAGCGGGGATTATTAACGTATGGAATCATCTGTGAGTTGTATTGGCGTCATTTATTACCCGATCCAACGTATCAGCAACATTTAAGTCAGAGGTATCGGGCTGTACTAGCGGATGATGTTGATGATTATCCCGCGATCGCACGAGACTTGTTTGATAACTTATTAGACCAAGGAGCCGTTGGAGCCTTTACCTATAATCCAGATGGGAAAGTGCGCCTAGGTTTAAATGCTGACTCCGACTATCTGAAGGGGTTGGCATCGCGTTGTCAGGTAGAAACCCTCACAGGTTCACCCACCAACTCTTTGGCAGATATGGCAGAGGATGTGGTGAACGTAGTGAGTGAACCGTTGTTTATCACAACTCTACCGGAGTCAATACAGTCCTTTCAAACCACATCTCGCGCCGCCTTGTTACGGCAAACGGCTCAAGTCATTGTGGAAAGCGTGAAGTCTGGGCAAGTTCAGCCCGGAGAGATTGCCATCATCGCACCCGGTTTGGATGAGATTGCTCGCTACGTTCTCACCGATATTCTCACTGCACAAGGCATACCCATAGAACCGCTCAACAATCAGCGTCCACTCAGCAGTTCTCCCATGATTCGAGCACTGCTGACCCTGTTGGCACTAGTTTATCCCGGTTTGGGACGCTTGGTAGACCGAGATGCGATCGCAGAAATGCTGGTGGTTTTGAGTCAAAAGCCAGGGGAGTGGGGACGAGGGGGACAAGGGGGACAAGGGGAAATTGCTAGCGAAATTTCTCAAAGCACCGCTCCCTTGTCTCCCCCCTCTCCCTTGTCCTCTCAATCTCCAAGTCCTCACATTGATCCAGTTCGTGCTGGGCTATTGGCAGATTACTGCTATGCACCCAACCCTGAACACCCGCGCTTACTACCAGTGGAGTCTTATAGTCGCTGGGATAGGTTGGGACATCGGGCAACAGCAGCTTACTCAGAAATTGTGGCGTGGTTGGAGGAGCAGCGAGTACAACAACAACAGCGTCTGATTCCCTCCTGTGTGGTAGTTCTCGACCGAGCAATTCAGAAATTTTTGTGGAATGGAAGCAATCTTCCCTATGATGCGATCGCCGCGTTGCGGGAACTGATGGAAACTGCTCAACACTATTGGGAAGTGGATGGACGTTTACGACAAGAGTTCAAGGTGAGCCGATTGAACCTTGAACCTTCTAACCTTCAACCTTCCAACCTTCCCGGAAAGCTAAACACTCCATCCCACACGACGATTGCTCAATTTATTCAACTGCTGCGTCAAGGGACTGTGACTGCCAATCCCTACCCTGTTCGCCGCCTGTCAACCGTCGCTAACAAGGCTGTAACTCTAGCAACCATCTTCCAATACCGCGCCAGTCGTCGTTCTCACCGTTGGCACTTCTGGCTTGATGCAGGTTCTCCGCTTTGGCTCAGTGGGGGTGCAGCTACCCTGTTTGGAGCTCACTTATTTCTTAAGGATTGGTCGGGACAGCCTTGGACAGAGGAGGATAAAATCAACGCGGATAACGAGCGGTTGCAGCGAATTTTACGCGATTTATTAGGGCGTGTCGGTGAACGGGTTTACCTGTGCCACAGTGACCTAGCGGTTAATGGTACAGATCAGGCTGGCCCTCTGTTAACCTTGGTTCATACTTGTGTTCCCTTTGGTTCTGAGGCAGTTCTCACTTGAAAATCGGGAATCGGGAATGGGGGAGACGATTATGCAACTTAATCAGGACTTACGCATTTGCCCCACCAGCCCCCCAACTCTGGGGGAGAGAAATCTTGTTCCCCCCAAGCTTGGAGGGTTAGGGGGGCTCATCGGCGGATATTGCGTAAGTCCTGAATTTAATGTCAGTTCGATGAACTCCTCTCTCCTGTCCCCTCTGTGACGCGACGAAGGGGAGCCACGAAATGATTAAGGTTTGAAGCCCCTTTTCGCTGCGGGGAGGGGTCTTTTAGCCTTTGTCGAACTCACGTCAATTTGAATGCACATCAGTTTATCATCTGAGGTTCAACCAGGTTTGGATTTCGTGAGCTAACCAGGCACACTCAACTTCGGTTAAGCCTTGACCAAAGGAATAGGAAGAGGGTTCATTTTCTTTGATGAGGACTTGTGAGCCGCCTTTGTTGCTGTAGCAGCAGGTATAAGAAATCTGCGAAATTGCCCCTTTCGTGCGCATAACCCTATGACCAAACCAGCGCCACTCTAGTTCAAAACGATTGGTGTTACGGTTAAAGCTCACTTGAGTGCGCTGGTAATAAAACCGTACGACGTTAACTGATAAAAAGCCTAGGGCTGTCAAAA
>DATNPV010000203.1:0-3185 GCA_036703055.1 Waterburya sp. | reverse complement strand
GTAGATTTCATCCAGTTCAAATGCGACTCCATCCCCAGCCGTTAGGGGATTAGTCGTTAACCGTCCCTGATATTGAGCCTCCAGCATAGTACGGCAAATTTGCCGCCAGTGAATTTCTAAATCTTGCTTGTCTGGTTCTCTGGAAGGTGTCTCAGAGGGTGGGGGAGGTTGTACCTGGATCGGTGGATCTTCTTCGATGTACGCGATCGCATACCAGTCCAACCCCAATCTCTCACTAATTTCCACAAAGAAACTGTAGTCAACAGGTTTCCCTGTGAAAAATTTGTCGGTTGTGGAGCGAGAAATCCCTAATTCCTCAGCCAAAGCCTTCTGACTCGGAAAGCCATGACGCTTCAGAGTCACTTTCACTCGCTGCATATGCTCTGGGGCTACTCGGATCGAGCGAGACATAGCCTTTTTTAGCAGAATTTCTCTTTTATACTGACTTTTTTTTCGAGCAAGAGCGCAAGTCAAGCCTAAGTCAAGCCATCTCAATCATTACTCAATCCGCATTTCAAGCAACGGTCGAGTTTGATGAATTTATAGAAGTGATCGTGCCTCAAAAGCAACGGTAACAGCTTCTACAGCCTACCCCCATCAGGTCAACTCAGCATCAACGCCTAGCCAGGTTTCTCAAAAAAGTTCGGGGAATCCCCTAAGTTCTTACAGTTCCTCTAACGACTTCCCGCCAACTTTGTGAGTCTTTCAGCCTCCCTAGTGAGTACGTCGCTTATGGGAATATCCCCCAAATAGTCTGAATTTAATAGATCAAATTCCTCAAAATTTTTACCAAAATTCAGTTAATTAATTCAAAAAATATCTATGAAACTCAACCACTTTACAGTGTTAACATCGATTGTTTTAGCTACAGACTTGCTTCAGCCTATCACACAGGCTCAAGAAATTATCTCGATTAAGATTCTGCTAGCCACCCAGACTGGAAACTTATTTTGCCATGCCTCAAGGTCAGACATTGATTGAATGTAAAGGAAGCACTAATATTTTTTCGCTTAGTAGAGAAAGAAGTGTTTCGATCAGTAAGAAAAAAGACCCGCTCCCACCAACAGCTTCGCTACCTGGGGGAAGTCGGTAAGGTGTTTCTTCTACCGCGCCCTCCCCCTAGCCTAAAAAGTACACCTGATGAATTTTTGCATATCCTCCTAGTTCGTCAGAGATATATATCATTGAGCTAAAAGGAGTAACCAAGAATGAGAGTACCAATGATTTACTTAATCCCCTCAAGAGCTGCGATAAGTTCAGATTTGGCTACTACACTGGATGTTTTGAAGACGAGATATTGGCGAGGTGTTACCGCAATAGCTTGGCTTTGGCAGAGCAATACTCGTTCCGAACTATCGCTTTTCCATCTATTAGTACAGGAGCATTGGGTTTCCCCGTTCAACTCGCCTCTCGCATTGCCGTCCACGAAGTGAGCCGCTTTCTGATGAGTAATCGTTCACTGGAGAAAGTAATCTTTGTTTGCTTCGAGCGCAGTGCTTACCTATGCTATTTAAATGCAATTCGGAGAATTTGATAGCACTTTTCCAGAGCGAAGGAGACGTAACTCGTCAAGGGAATCCGTTTGAGAGCGCAGTTCGATTACAAAGTCGGGACACAAGGAGGGAATCGCTGCCTATCCTCATGGGACAAAGCTTCCCAACGTTCGAGCTTTACCCAAGATGCATCGGGGGAACGCTTGGCATCATTGGGCAATCGAAAAATAGTAAAAGAAAATTGATATTAGAGGATTAGTTGTCAGCCGCCTCCGATTTTGTGCCTCCAGCATGTTACAGCTAACTTGTCGCCAGTCAATCCCTACATGCTTCTTCTCGGAGTTACCCTCTTGGGTGCTGTCAGAGGGTAAGGAAGGTTTTACCTTAGAAGACATTAATGATTTATGACTTTGCAGCAAGCGGCAATGGATGGACATGTAAAGCAAGAGGCGGGTAAATTACTACGCCTCCAGCATCTTTCTGGCAGCGGGCAAAAAACAAAACTTACTGCCTTACTCCGTCATTTGCGTCAGCCGTAAACTCGACGACCAAGGGTGATAAATTAACAGGAGGATGAGAGATGTTTAATCCTACAGAAGTACTGATTAATACCTCTGTTGAGCGCTTGCTCACTGGCTACCGCAACACTTATAGCAGCCTAAAACCCGGCTATGCAGACCTCCTTGGTTGGGTCGGTAACATGGCTTTGGAACTCATTGCTAGTAGCGACGCGCTCTATCACAATGTCGAACATAGCGTCTTAGTCACCTTAACAGGACAGGAAGTTTTGCGGGGCAAGCACATCCGCGAAGGTGGCGTTTCTTGTGAAGACTGGTTGCATTTCATCATTTCCTTGTTGTGCCATGACATTGGCTACGTCAAGGGAGTCTGTGGCAGCGACCGAGCAGAAGAAAGATTATATGCTACGGGTCTAGGCGACATGCTCATTGAGTTGCCTTTTAATTCAACAGATGCCAGCCTTGCTCCGTTTCATGTAGACCGGGGAAAACAGTTCGTTGAGGAGCGCTTTGGCGGTCACAATTTGATTGATACCGAAGCGATCAAGCGCAATATTGAGCTGACCCGCTTCCCTGTACCAAAGGATGAGGAGCATAAAGACACCGTTAATTATTCCGGTTTAACAAGGGCGGCGGATTTAATTGGTCAGCTGAGTGACCCACGCTACTTGCAAAAAATTCCTGCCTTGTTCTCCGAGTTTGAAGAAACTGGCGTAAATAAGACCTTGGGTTACCGAAATCCTGGCGATTTGCGGAAGAACTACCCAAGTTTTTACTGGAATGTTGTCTTCCCGTACATTCAGCCCGCGTTGCGTTACTTAGAGCGAACGCTGAACGGAAAGCAAATCCTTGCCAATCTCTATGCCAACGTGTTTCGGATAGAACACGAGTAAGAAAGTCAAAAGTCAAAACAAATTAAGAAGTTAGGTATCAGACGAAAGGATGAAAACCTCTAACCGACGCTGCGGCAAGCCGCTGCGCGTCTACAACCTTCAACCCATTTTCAACAGGACTTACGCAATCGCCCCCCTATCCCCCCAAGATTGATACTGCTGGCGAAATATTTGGTTACAAATTGAGTTAAGTAAGGGGAGCGAGCGCCTTGAAATGGGAGCAACGGGTTTGAGCAAAGGGAGTGCCCTGCCACCAGTTGACTAAGCGTACAATATTCATC
>DATNPV010000194.1:0-55365 GCA_036703055.1 Waterburya sp. | reverse complement strand
GAAGAGGGCGCTAGCTGAAAAATTCGGCATGACGGATTTTGTCAATCCGAAGGAAGTGGAGGGTGATTTAGTTCCCTACCTCGTGGACTTAACCAAAGGCGGTGCAGATTACAGTTTTGAGTGCATTGGCAACGTGAATGTAATGCGCCAAGCTTTGGAATGTTGTCACAAAGGTTGGGGTGTAAGCGTAATTATCGGCGTTGCAGCGGCGGGCGAGGAAATTCGCACTCGTCCATTCCAACTGGTGACGGGGCGCGTTTGGAAGGGTTCAGCCTTTGGTGGGGCAAGAGGACGCACGGATGTTCCTCAAATTGTGGATTGGTACATGGACGGCAAGATTAACATTGATGACTTAATTACCAATGTGATGCCTTTAGAAAAAATCAATGATGCATTTGATTTGATGCACAAAGGGGAGTCAATTCGCAGCGTTGTGACCTTTTCTTAAATCCTGACGTTTCACACCTTCTTGTAGCAAGAAGGGTGAATGAGGTAGAGGAGCGATCGCGTTGCCGTAGAGTAGCCACTAGGATTTAAATATTGTGTGCGCTCGCTTTCCTTGCCTCTAAAACTTCAATCCCTGGCAACACTAGGAGAGCAACAGGAGTCAAGGATTTGTGCCATAACCAAACTAACTACTCCAACTGAAAATTCTCCTTTAGTGTTGCACCTGCATCCATTGATTAATCTGATCGATCAGCAGTGTATTTAGATTGATTATTACCTCTTGCCTCGATGTCCAATAGTTCAGCAACTTCGCTGCAATCGTCTCTTGGCAAATTCTCGCAACTTCTCCTCCGGATCATTTTCGGCTCTGTCGCGCAACAAGTCCAACGTCCGGGGATTGTCGCGATGATGTTTGAGGATTGCCTTAAGAGCAGTTTTCCGGGGGTTATCTTGCCACTCGTTCTCGCGCTCAAAGGGGTCGTTAATGGCGCAATTGTACAAAAATTCAAACATCCCAGGCTCATGGCTCAAATTTTTGCCCAATGCCCTTACTACTGCCCGTCGTACCTCCCAACTCTCATCGGACTGAACGCAGGATTGAAGCAGGGCTAAAGTTTCTGGGTCGTCTTTGTAATGTTCGGCGAGCGTTTCTACTGCTGCACTTCGTACATTCTCATGCTCATCTTTCTGAAGCTGAGACTTGAGCAGAGGTAATGTGTCTGGGTCATCTTTGTAATATTGGGCGAGCGCGTACACAGCTACACTTCGCACATCCTCATGCTCATCTTCCTGCAGGCGGGATTTAAGTAAGTTTGGGGTGTCTGGGTCTTCTTTGTAATGTTCAGCGAGCGCGTACACGGCTGCACTTCGCACATCCTCATGCTCATCTTCCTGTAGGCGGGATTTAAGCGATTTAAGCCAAGGTAAGGTTTGTGGAGCATCTGTGTAATTTCGGGCAAACACTCTCACAGCTATTCGTCGCACCCGCTTACTCTCCTCTTCCTGAAGGCGAGATTGGAGCAAGAGTAGGGTGTTTGGGTCGTCTTTGTAATGTTCGGCGAGCGCTTCTACTGCTGCACTTCGTACATTCTCATGCTCATCGTTCTGAAGCTGGGACTTGAGCAGAGGTAATGTGTCTGGGTCGTCTTTGTAATATTGAGCGAGCGCTTCTACTGCTGCACTTCGCACATCCTCATGCTCATCGTTGTGCAGACGGGATTTAAGCCAAGGTAAGGTTTGTGGAGCATCTGTGTAATTTCGGGCAAACACTCTCACAGCTATTCGTCGCACCCGCTTACTCTCCTCTTCCTGAAAGCGAGATTGGAGCAAGAGTAGGGTGTTTGGGTTGTCTTTGTAATGTTCGGCGAGCGCTTCTACTGCTGCACTTCGTACATTCTCATGTTCATCTTTCTGAAGGTAGGATTTGAGTAGAGGTAGAGTGTTTAGATCGTCTTTGTAGTATTGAGCAAGCGCTTTCACGGCAGTACTTCGTACATTCTCGTGCTCATCGTTCTGAAGCTGGGACTTGAGCAGAGGTAGGGTGCTTGGGTCATCTTTGTAATATTGGGCGAGCGCTGTCACGGTTACCGTTGTTACCCACACATCATTATCCTCCTGAGTAAGGGATTGGAGCCAAGCTAGGGTTTGTGGGTTATCCTTGTAAGTTCGGGCAATCGTTACTATGGCTAGTATTTGAATGAGCGACTCATTATCCTCTTGAACACGCGATTGGAGCCAAAGTAAAGTTTTGGGATCGTCTTTCCAGTTTTGGGCAATCGCTCCAATAACTTCTCCATAGCTTGTGTAGTCTAACCTCTGTTTAGTCAACTCCTGTAAATGGTTCAGAAGTTTCTCAGAGGTTAGCTTAATGCTGGAGCGATTTCTCACTTCTGAAAGACATTCAGCCGCTAAAACCAAATTGATCGAGGGTTTAGATTCATCCTTCTGCTCCATCAGATGCTCAATCATCAATCCTGCTACCTGTTCCTCAACCATCCCAACCATCCCACAGATTAAGCGCAATACCTCATGCCAAGATTCATCCTGCCAGTGTTTGCCAAAAACCTCAGTTTTGAGTCCATCAATGGTTAGACCCCCTTTCAACCCTCGTTTTCCAAAACGAACACAAAACTCTGAGGCGCAGAAATATTCTAAAAAGGTGCGGTGGACAAACCCGTAATAATCATTGCCCAAATAACAGAGAATGAAGTTACGCTCTCTTAATTGGTTAATGAGAATTTGTGCCTTCTGTCGAGGTTGATCAAATTCCCGCTCCTTGAGGAACTTAGTGATGATTTCTAGAAGTTTTTCCCCGTTGATGATATTTCCCTTAATGCCTTTTTCCCCCGCTTGCATCTCGTAGGCTATCTGCCGCAGCAGCGATTGTTTTTCCGGGCGACCAATTGCCTCTGCCGAAACTTGCAGACGCTTGTAGTCCACATCCCAGTTATAGAGCAGCACCCTCGAAGCTTGGTCGTACAGTTCGGCTCGGTCTCTAGGCAGTTCTTGGCGGCGGTTGAGGATTGCCATCATAGTCAGCAGCAGGGGGTTTCCCGCAAGTTCAGCAATAGACTTCGAGTTGTCAATAGCATCTTGCAGCCGCTTTTGCAGCATCTCCCTATCTGGGTCATTTCCTAGCGCCAAATCGTGCCACGTTTCGATAAATTCCTGGATTTGCTTCGGTTCCAAGTCTTGCAGTGTTAGGTGACGAAATTCTGCATCCCTCAGTCGTTCTGGGTTGTACCCCACAATCCGGGAAGTCACTACCACTCGCACGTTTTTGTATTCATTAGTGAAGCGAATAATCTCTGTAATAACCTCTTCTCGCCTAACCGGGTCAAACACCTCATCTAAGCCGTCAAACAGTACCAGTGCTCGACCTGAGCGCAATTGCCTATCCAGATCTGCCTGATTGAGCTTCTGAATCGTGCGCGTTCCTCGATGAAAAAACTCTAGAACGCTTGCAGGGGTTGCTCGATCGCGAATGTATTCCCGCAACTCTACTAACAGAGGCAACTGTTCCGTCGGTTCCTCCGCCCACTGCAATGCTAGATATTGCAACAGCGTAGATTTTCCCGACCCTGGATCGCCCAGAATCACCATATACGGATAGCCTGCATCCTTCAACACATCCAATACCGAACGCACAGGTTTTTGAAAATAACTCTCCCGATACCGCTCCAAATCTTCTAGAGAAAAATCACCCTCTAAATGTCCTGCGTCCCGTAGTCTCTGCTGAATTTCCTTGGGCAGATCGTAACGCGACGGAGGCAACGCCTCCCGCACCATCTGAGGAATGAACATCTTCCACAACCGCAGGCGATACTGGTGGTCGGTGCTGTCGAGGACATTCAGTTTCAGGTAGCCGTAGCACTCCCCCAGACTTTCCCGATACTGTTCTAAGTCAAATTTTGGGATAATACCTGCAATTGTTTGGAGCGCTTGAGCAGCAGCAGCAGTATTTTGGGCAGTTGCTTGGCTAGTTGAGGCAATAGTATCTAAAGTCTCAGAATCCAGAATTTCTCGTAATTCAGCCGAATCCCGCCTAATTTTCGTAACTTCTCTGCAATACGGTATGGCTACCAGTTCCCAATTAAAATTATCCGGTAAAGCTTTTAGTTGTGACTCTTGCCAAATTTTCCCTAGAGCTGCTGAATCTATAGTCTTACAATTTTTTTGAAATGCACTACCCAGAATTTCTCGAACTGATTTATTTTTGAGGAACTGGCTTAATGGTTTGCGGTACTGTTTCACCTGTTTTCTGTCCAAGCCATCTGCCTCCAGCTCTTTCTGCACGAGCAGCAAAAATGCTTTGATGGCTTTCTTATGCGCCGACGGCAAGATTATCTTGAGCGCGTATTGAGAAGTTTTAGTAGGCAAACCTTTGAAGAAATCCTTGACCCAGTCCTTAGCTGCATCTTTGGCTATCTCCTTAAGAATCGATGCAAAAGCAAACCCAGTCACTAAGGCTACTAAGTCCAACATCACTCTATGCCTGTAGGAAATTCGCCCACAAGTATAGCTTTGGTTGAGCCAGACTCGCTAAGTACAGCCAATCATTAAAAGGTTCGGATTTTACGGTGGGCTGTACTAATACAGAAAATCATACTTACTTTCATCCTCAGACTTACTCTATACAATGAAATTATTTCTCAATAAAAAAACGATAGTTTTTTCCGTCGGGATATTCATATCTACACCGAATCACACCTCTACCAATTAAAAAGCGTACTTTACTAAAATTTAGCGAAAAGTGTGATCGCCCAAGCGTTCTATCAACCCAAGCGGCTTTGCTGATACGCTTTACGAACTCGCATCCTCATCCAAAAAGCCAGAATTCCCAAAAACAATAACCCCATGAACCCAGCAATGGGATTGTGATCAACACCGGTAATCCAAGGAGAAATTTTGTCAGAATACTGCAACAATTGCCCAACATTTAGGATGTAATATCCCCAAACCAAACCCCCATGCAACCCAATTGACAATCCCAAGCGTCCCTGACAAGAACGCTTCGCCCAAACCAACGTTAACCCCAACAACACCAAAGCAGGAAATGTCGGTAAAGTACGAATCACCTCTGATAGGGGTTTGAGAAAATGTAGTGTTGCAAAGATAATGGCATCTACCCAAAGGGAGAGTTTAGGGCTGTAATCTCGCTGCAACTCATCCAGTACCCAACCCCGAAAGACTAACTCTTCAGCAAAACCAATGCCGAGAGCACTCAAAAATCCTTCTAAAATGATTCGTGGTAGTGCAGGTTGAGGCGTTTGGAATTGTACCCAACCCAGCAACCCTTCCAACGCGAACAAGCTAAACGTAAATAAAACACCAATACTTAAGCCTTGGAGCAGGTTAAAACCATTTTTTCGCGATCGCTGCAACCCATAACGTTTCAGAAGATGCGATCGCCCATACACCTGTTTGCCCCACCAAGGAAGTAGCCATAAAAATTCCCCGAACAATAGTCCCATCGTCAGAATGGTGACTAAGTTCGGGTCGCGATTCAATAATAAGTAAATCGGTGCTGCTACAGGTAGCCAGAGCAGCAACAACGCTAATAAAAAGCCTCCCAGCCTCACGGGTGCTGGGTATTGGGCTAATTTAGTCAGGTTAGGCTTCAAAAATTTTGAGCAGTCAGTGGTTGGCTAAAAATCGAAAATTGTTTATGGTAAAAGTCCTTGCACTTGAGGCAATGCCTACCCCCGACGCCCTCCCGATCAGGATTCACCCCTTATTCATCGGGTTCAATTGTGCTAGTCAAGCCGTGAGTTTTCAGCGTTTCGCAGTAGAACTCAGCATGTTCTTGAGCACAAGTAATCACTAACGCTAACCCCGACATATGAGCTTCCATCATGATGTTGACAGCTTGAGGCTGAGTTAGACTCGCAACTGTTGCCATCAAAGTCTGCACGACATACTCCATTGAGTTGAATTCATCGTTATGGAGTAAAACGCGATAGCGAGGCGCGTGTTTCCGGGCTGTTGAACGCTTCTCTATAGTTTCGACCGACACAACTCTACCCTCTTGACTTCACAGTTTGCTACAGATTCCCAGTTGCATAGGGAAAGATACTCGCTTTGTCTTTATATTACTAAACAATCTCCATCCTCTTACACCAGGGAATGTAAACTGATTCGCATTTAATCTAAAAGGTTCCAACCCACATTCCGTACTAGTTATAGCAAGAGGCAGAAGGCAGAGGGCAAAAGGTAAAGGGCAAAAGGCAGAGGGCAAAAAGCAAAGGGGAAAAGGCAGAGGGCAGAAGGCTTATTAAGTAGGTGCGCTTAAATAAACCAAACCTAGTTGTAGGGTGGGCATTGCCTAGAAACGAATTGTGCTCAGGGTTGGAGGGGTTATCCTCTACAATGCCCACCTTGCGATTAATTAGATTAGATCCCTCTACTTACTAGTACGTAGTCGTTTTCAGGAAGAAACGCGGAGAGATTTCAAATGGGGATTGAAACCCCACCTGAAATAAGGGCACTTAAGAGCAGTGGGGGATTCAAGCCCTTAAAGGTTTCCAATCCGGACGCTCCAGTTAGGACGCATTCCGCTGTGCGTTAGGAGTGTCCCCCTATCCCCGCGTCATCTTGTTCAAACACGTCTTTCAGTACAGCTAATCCTTCTACAACATGCAACCGTTGAGCGTCTGATAACCCGACAAACATCTCAGCAAACTTAGAACGAGCTGTTTGGCGAATTTTCTGGAGATGCTCGAACCCCAGATCAGTTAATTTCAAAACCACCTGACGACGTTGCTGTGGATGTTCCGTTCTGTCTACAAACCCGCGCTGCACTAAGCGCTCCGTGAGTGCAGACGCCGTAGGACGAGTCACCCCCAAATGCTCTGCCAAGCTAGACAACGAAGAGCCGGGATAACGGTAGAGAAACATTAAGGTTCTAAACTGAGGCACGGATAGCGACGGTGAACCTTGTTCTCGCATTTCAGCTCGGATACAACGCATCACCAAGGGAATAGTATCCATAAGCTCTGTTGCACACTGCTCTGGTGTTATTCCTGTGGAGAGTTGCTCCGAACTCATTAAGTCGTTAGTCTCCTGAGTATCAAGTCAATCGTGTTGGCATGGATAGACAGCTCCGTTCCTTGAGTAGGAGCCAGAGTCTAGTTTGTTTCGTCTAACCCTCTTTGAGAACTAGCTGTCAAAATGCTCTGTTTGGGTGACACAAGAGGGTTTCTAGACATCTGTGACAGCGCCTGTAGAGTTTTACGAATCCAGGCAGGGCTGGAAAGTTTCTTGCAAAGTTACAACTTAGACGTTATTCGCTCATTTCCTGAGCCTATCACTTTTTTTTAGCTCTCTCAGTTATATCGGACTGATATAGATGATAGTAAAATATATGTAAAGCTAACTGTTAGTCTATCTAACTAACTAGAAGAAACATACCTAACGGATGTTACAGGGCGAATTGCTAGCTTCTGTCCGTAGTGCTGTCTGAGCGGAAATTTTAAGGCTCCTCTCTATTTCTCATTCGCTTGCATGAGCTATCTTGATCGCAAACTCAAACCAAAATCTTTATTCTCAGACACTTGGCGTCTGCGCAGTTCCGTGCCATTGAGTTACCTGTTTGGCAAACGCCTGATTCTGCTTGTACTAGGTCTGACGTTCCTCTCTGCCTGTGCGGCTTCCGACGCTCAATCAACCAAATCACAAGCGGGTAAGGGGGGTAAAAAAAGTGCCGTGCCTGTTGTTGTTGCCCCTGTGATGCAAAAAACGATTCCCATTGAGTTGCGGGGTACGGGAACGGCAGAAGCTTACTCTACCGTATCGGTCACGTCGCAGATTGGCGGACAACTGACGAGCGTTTATTTCAAACAAGGGCAGGATGTCAAAAAAGGCGACCTCCTGTTCACCATTGATTCTCGTCCCTTGCAGGCAGCACTCAAGCAGGCTGAAGCGAACCGAGGGAAAGATATCGCTCTGTTGCAACAAGCCGAGGCAAAAGTGGCACAAGCGATCGCGCAAGTGAATCAAGCGAAAGCCAACCAAGCCAAAGACGAAGCGCAGGCAAAAAATAACCAAGTGCAAGCCCAGCGCTATCAAAGTTTGTACAAACAGGGGGCGGTGAGCCAAGCCCAGGCTGAGCAGTTTCAGACAGAATCAACAGCCCAGCAAGCCACCGTCGCTGCGGATCAACAAGCCATAGCCAATGCTGTCGCCAACGTAGGGGCAGCTAAGGCAGAAGTGGCAAATGTTCAAGCGGCTCTTAGTGCCGACGCTGCCGCCATCGACAATGCCAAAATTCAACTGTCCTACACGTCAATCCATGCGCCGATCGATGGACGCACAGGTAACCTTCAGGTCAACCAAGGCAACTTAGTTAAGGCCAATGACACAAACCCATTGGTAGTCATTAGCCAAATTCGTCCGATTTATGTGAACTTTTCGATTCCCCAGCGGTTACTGCCAGAGGTGAAGAAGTATATGGCTGGTGGCAACAAGCTGGAAGTGGATGCACTAATTCCCAAAGATGAAGGGCGTCCCGAACGAGGTGAACTCACTTTTATGGATAGTGGAGTCGATCCCAAAACGGGCACCATTACCGTGAGAGGCACGTTTCAAAATGCTCAGGAGCGACTAACACCAGGGCAGTTTGTCAATGTAGTTTTGAGACTGGCGCAAGAACCGAATGCGATCGCAGTACCTTCTCAAGCTGTCCAAGTAGGGCAGAACGGGCAGTTTGTTTATGTCGTTAAACCAGACAAGACGGTGGAACTGCGGACGGTAACCGTGGGCAACACCGTTGGTAGCGAGACGGTGATTAAACAGGGGTTGAAACCGGGTGAACAAGTCGTAACCGATGGTCAATTTAATCTAGTGCCCGGTGCCAAGGTGGATGTGAAACCTGGCCTTCAGACCCAAGGAGGCAACTCTGGAAGAGACGCTGGGACGCCGAGACAGGGGAACGTACAAAAGTAATTGCAAGGAGGCTAAGGTTATAAATGGCAAATTTGACCGAGCGATCGGGGAGCATTCAACAAGACGTAGGTGAGAGGAAACTCATCCTAGAAACGCAGGCACTTACACGGCATTTCGGTAAGATGACTGCTGTCGATCAGTTGACCATTGCAGTGGAAGCGGGAGAAGTATTCGGGCTACTTGGCCCCAATGGGGCAGGTAAAAGCACTGCCATTAAAATGCTCACCACCCTGCTGCCACCCAGTTCCGGACGCGCCAAAATTGCTGGGTTTGATATCAAATCTCAAGCCGCTCAAGTGAGGCGATGTATTGGCTACGTTCCCCAAGTTCTCTCCGCTGACGGGACTTTGACGGGTTACGAAAATCTGTTGATTTTTGCCAAGCTCTACAACATCCCGCGTCAAGAGCTTAAATCTCGTGTGCGTCAAGCGCTGGCGTTTATGGGCTTGCAAGATGCGGGGAATCGGTTAGTCCATCAATACTCGGGTGGCATGATTCGCAGGTTAGAAATTGCTCAGTCCATCCTGCATCAACCGCTTGTCTTGTTTTTAGATGAACCAACTGTCGGACTAGACCCCTTAGCCCGTGCTGCCGTATGGGAATTGGTGCAACAGCTACGGGACGACTACGGTACAACCATAGTTTTGACCACTCACTTTATGGAAGAAGCCGATAATTTGTGCTCTCGAGTGGCAATTATGCATCAGGGCAGGGTGATTACTATTGGTACGCCAGCCGAGTTGAAAGCCTCGTTGGGTAAAAGCGGGGCAACGCTAGATGACGTATTCATTCACTATACGGGTGACCAATTAGCATCAGGAGGGAGTTATCGTGACGTTTCCAGAACCAGGCGTACAGCCCAACGGTTGGGCTAACGCGGTTGAGGCAGTCAACGAGTTGATTACCAAAACTTTGGTGATTACCGAGCAAGAAATTCGCAAACTACGTCACGATCCCACCGAACTGCTGATGCGTGCCGCCCAGCCTACCCTATGGTTACTGATATTTGGGCAAGTCTTCACCAGGGTGCGTGCCATCCCTACCGGGAATTTGCGTTATTTGGATTTTATGGCTCCAGGCATTCTCGCTCAAAGCGTGCTGTTTGTGGCAATCTTTAGCGGCATGACCATTATCTGGGAGCGGGATTTAGGGATTATTCATAAATTCTTAGCGACGCCCACTCCTCGCGTAGCGTTGGTGTTGGGGAAAGCGCTATCGGCTGGGGTGCGTAGTCTATCCCAAGTTGTCATTGTCTACATCCTAGCGCTGTTATTGGGCGTCAAAATGAACCCAAATCCGCTATCTCTGCTAGGTATCGTCCTGATCGTTTTCCTAGGGGCGGCTTGCTTTTCCTTGTTTTCTCTGGGAGTTGCTTGTCTGGTGAAAACACGGGAGCGCTTTATGGGCATTGGGCAATTGATGACCATGCCGTTATTTTTTGCTAGCAATGCAATCTACCCCATTTCCCTGATGCCGAGATGGTTACAAGTGATTTCACACGTTAATCCCTTGACGTATGAAGTGGATGCGTTACGAGGCTTGATGCTAGCCAATGGCATCAGTACTTATGGATTCGGTTTGGATGTTACCGTTCTATTACTGATAGCGGTAATTCTAACCGTCGTAAGTGGGCAACTGTACCCCCGCGTCGTGATGTAGTCATTTGGTGACGCAGGGGGAGAAGAGAGGCAGGGAGACATCTCAGTCACAACTTTAATTGACTAGAGCAACCGATGAACATCTCAGAGCTATTTATTCGCCGCCCAGTAATGACCACATTGGTCATGCTCGGTATTCTGCTGTTCGGCTTGATGAGTTACTTCTCTTTGCCGGTCAGCGATTTGCCGAATGTCGATTTTCCCACGATTCAGGTGTCGGCAAGTCTCCCCGGTGCTAGCCCAGAAACAATGGCGACTTCGGTGGCAACGCCTTTGGAGAAGCAATTTTCCAGCATTGCAGGGCTGAATTCAATGAACTCTACCAGTTCTCTGGGGAGTGCGAGGATTACGCTGCAATTTGACTTGAATCGGGACATTGATGGGGCAGCGCAGGATGTACAAGCGGCGATCGCCAAAGCGGCGAGACAGTTGCCAACAGATATGCCCTCCCCCCCTTCCTACAGTAAGGTGAATCCCGCCGCCCAACCCGTTCTCTACGTCGCCCTCAGTTCCTCAATCTTGCCCCTGTCCGAGGTGGACAAGTACGCCGAGACGCTGCTAGCACAGCGGCTTTCGATGGTTGACGGCGTAGCACAGGTGCAGGTTTATGGTTCCCAGAAGTACGCGGTTCGTATCTATCTCGACCCTCAAGCGCTGGGTGCTAAGGGATTGGGCATGGATCAAGTCGCCCAAGCCATCTCCCAAGGTAACGCCAATTTACCCACTGGTACACTCTATGGCCCTCGCCAGAACTACACAATTAAGGCAAACGGGCAATTGAACAATGCCGACGATTATCGTTCTCTTGTTGTCGCTTACCCGAACAATGCCCCCGTGCAACTTGGAGAACTGGGGCGTGTAATTGACAGTGTCGAGAACGACAAGGTGGCGAACTGGTATAACGGCACGCGATCGATTGTTTTAGCCGTACAGCGGCAACCGGGAACGAATACGGTTGAAGTCGTCAACGCGATTAAGAAAATCTTGCCAGATTTCCGCAAGCTACTTCCGGCTGCGGTGAATATGGACATTCTATTTGACCGTTCTCAGCCTATTCGCGAGTCGGTTGATGACGTGCAGTTCACCCTAATTCTCACCATTGCCTTGGTGGTACTGGTGATTTTTCTATTTCTGCGAAATCTCTCTGCTACCATCATTCCCAGTCTGGCAGTACCCCTATCACTAGTGGCAACGTTTGGTGTCATGCTACTCCTGGGTTACTCCCTAGATAACCTCTCGTTGATGGCGTTAACCCTCGCTGTCGGCTTCGTGGTGGATGATGCCGTAGTCATGCTAGAAAACATTGTCCGCCATCTAGAAATGGGAGAGAAACCCTTCCAAGCTGCTCTCAATGGTTCTAGGGAAATCGGCTTTACGATTTTGTCCATGACGCTGTCACTGGTGGCAGTGTTCATTCCTGTGATGTTCATGGGCGGCATTTTGGGGCGCTTGTTCCGCGAATTTGCCGTGACGATGGCGGTGTCGATTTTGGTGTCTGGCTTTATTTCCCTAACACTGACACCTATGCTATGTAGTCGCTTTTTGCGTGCCCATCACCAGGAGAACGAGCATTACGAGAACGGGCATCACGAGAATGGGAGAGGGGGAGAGGGGGAGAGGGGGGGAATTCCCAGTCCCTCAATCAAAAAATCAAACGCCAAAATCAAAAAAAGTTGGAAGCGCCGTTTGTACGATGCTTCCGAGAGTGTTTTTGATGGGATGCTAGCGGTTTACAATTGGAGCCTGAAATTATCGCTAAAGTACCATCGCACGACGATGGTAATTTCCGCTGCAATTCTGGTGGCGACGATGTACCTATTTGTCATCGTTCCTAAAGGGTTCATTCCCAACGTTGATACTGGGCAAATCACGGCTAATACCCAAGCCGCCGCCGATATTTCCTTTGATGAGATGGTGAAACACCAGCAAGCGGTGGCGCAGATTATTCAAAAAAATCCTAATGTGGAAGGGGTCAACTCCAGTGTCGGGGCTGGGGGGCCGAATGCTGCCGCTAACGCGGGGCGCGTTCTTATCCGATTGAAAGAGCGATCGCACCGTCCGGTCAAACCAGGCACCTTCGGACTCGTCCACATGAGCGCGGATGACGTAGTACAACAATTGCGACCAAAACTGAGCAAGATTCCCGGAATCAAGGTGTTTTTGACGAATCCACCTGCGATTAACATCGGGGGGCAGCAGACGAAAGCGCAGTATCAATACACCCTTTCCTCGCCGAGTTTCCAAGAACTGGCCCAGTATGCGCCTGCTCTAGAAGATAAGCTACGCGAGTTGCCGCAACTGCAAGATGTCAACAGTGACCTCGAAATCAGAAATCCCCAGGTGCAGGTACAAATTAACCGCGACCAAGCTTCAGCCTACGGTTTGACGGCGAATCAGATCGAAACCGCCCTGAATAATGCCTACGGAAGTCGCCAAGTTTCAACGATTCTTGCTGCCGAAGACCAATATCAGGTGATTATGGGGTTAGATCCCAAGTATCAACAAGACCCCAGTGCCATTGACCTGCTTTACGTTCGCTCTAGTACGGGTCAGGCGATACCTTTAAATGCAGTGGCGACGGTAACAAAAGGTGTAGGGCCATTGACAGTTAACCACTTAGGTCAACTTTCTTCCGTTACTATGTCGTTTAACCTAAAACCTGGAGTGTCGCTGAGCGATGTAACGGGAATCATTGAGAAAATGGCTCGCGAGACATTACCAGCAACTATCAGTACCAGCTTCCAGGGTTCGGCACAGGCGTTTCAGTCCTCGCTTTCTAACTTGGGACTGCTTTTGGTCGTTGCTATTTTAGTGATTTACATCGTGTTGGGAATTCTCTACGAGAATTTCATCCATCCGATTACAATTCTTTCCAGCTTACCTTCGGCTGGATTTGGGGCACTGTTAACCCTGCTTCTGTTCCAAACTGACCTGAATATTTACGCCTTTGTCGGCATCATCCTGTTAGTAGGGATTGTCAAGAAAAACGGCATCATGATGATTGACTTTGCAGTTGTTGCCCAAGAAAAAGAAGAGAAAACGCCTCGTCAGGCTATTTATGAAGCCTGTTTAGTGCGATTTCGCCCGATTATGATGACGACAATGGCAGCATTGATGGGCACTCTCCCGATCGCACTGGGTTTTGGTGCAGGTGCAGAAGCTCGTCGTCCTTTGGGATTAGCCGTAGTGGGTGGATTGCTATTTTCTCAACTCTTGACCCTTTACATCACCCCAGTCTTCTATATCTATATGGAATCGTTCCGCAAAAAACTGGGTGGTTGGGGAAAAGGCAAAGGAAAGCGATCGCACTCCACTGCCAAAGAACTCACCACCTCACAGCGGTAATTTGATCTACCTGGGCAGCAACAGGATACAAAGAGCGAATCCTCAAACTCATCGCCTGGTCCAACGATAAAATGAAAAACGTTGACCTTACTTAACATTTCTCGTGACGACACAGGCAATCCGAGAGGCCGCAACCAGGCCAATCCCAGGTACTTACTGGCAATGGCGAGGGCAATCAATTTACTACGTCAAAGCAGGACACAAGCACGCAGAACGCCCCCCCTTACTGCTCATTCACGGTTTTGGGGCGTCTACAGACCACTGGCGCAAAAACATCGCCGAACTACGCAACCATTTTGAAGTTTGGGCGATTGACCTCTTGGGGTTTGGGCGTTCTGCCAAACCAGACTGGCAGTATGGAGGTGACTTGTGGCGAGACCAATTGTATGACTTCATCACCCAGGTCATTGGTCAACCTGTTGTCTTGGCAGGAAACTCATTAGGGGGCTATTCAGCGCTATGTGTAGCAGCTGGGCGCCCGACGGCTGCGGCTGGTTTAGTCCTGCTCAATAGTGCTGGCCCCTTTACTGATACCAAGGTTCCGGAGCACAAGAGCCCCTTACAACAATTCATCAATGACCTGGCTCGGTCTGTTTTACTACAACCTTGGGCTAGTTTTCTTTTGTTCCAATACGCGCGGCAACGCTCTCTGATTCGCAAAACGCTCTCCCAAGTCTATCTTGACCAGAGTGCCGTCACAGACCAGTTGGTAGAAGAGATTTATCGCCCCTCCTGCGATGCGGGTGCTCATAAAGTGTTTGCCTCAGTCTTCAGGTCTCCCCAAGGCGAAAATGTTGATGTTCTGTTAAAGCAACTCACCTGCCCACTGTTACTTCTGTGGGGAGAAGCCGACCCTTGGATGAATGCTAAGGAGCGAGGAGCAAGGTTCCATCAATACTATCCTCAACTGACAGAACACTATCTCAAAGCTGGGCACTGTCCCCATGATGAGGTACCAGAACAAGTTAACGCGATTCTCCAGGACTGGGTATTAGCGAACTGTTCGACCGATACATGGAGGGCGATCGCCTAACATACCGGAACCCCCTCATCATCTGAGCGTAATACTCCAGCAAAGTAAAAATGATGCCGCGATCGCGATGTAATTTTATTTTCCCCGTTTAGTTCTTTACAGACGGGGTTTTTGGGCTTTATAGGCAGGCTTGTTGCAACTTTTTTCCAAAAGTACTCGCGGTATTACAAGTCTTACTGATATTTTGTGATGATTCCCCATTCTCTGGACGTTTTCCCCGCTTCCCGAACCCCTCGTGCTTAAAGTTAAGGAAGCGGGGAAATTCATTTTCTGAGCCATGCTGCTGAATCATACCGAATTGCGTTCAAAGATAATAAACGTCCTAGACAGGGAGACGAGGAGACAGGGAGAGAGAAACTCTAGGATGTTTGAGTGCAGCTTAAGTATCAGTAAAGGTTAGTACCCATTCCCTCTCTTGCGCAGCCGGACGCAGCGAGTGAAAGTATTCCCGATTCAGTAGGTGCGCTTACATCAACTAAACCTAGTTGTAGGGTGGGCATTGCCTAGAAACGAATTGTAGTTAGGGTTGGAGGGGTTATCCTCTGCAATGCCCACCCTACGATCATTTAGATCTCTCTACTTACCATTCCCCATTCCCAACAACTTCCTTTACAAAAACTAATGAAATGATTAAAAAATTCTATGCTTAAGCTTTAGGACTTCCGTAATACAACTGAAGAGAAGGGTAAGAACCTGTATGGCTAAGGCTCGCAAGGTTTGCTGGTCGCTTTTCCCAAGCGAACCTCATGCCTTGGGGCGTGAGGATCTGGATTGCTGACTTCTTCACAGTTTGTTACAAAGATAGAGAGAACTCTCGTAGATGCACAACGGTATGTTTGGTGGCTTTACCGGTTTCACAAATCCATCTGGCACGGACTGGGGAGAGCAAATGCTCAACACAGTCGCCAGCAAGACAATTCGCCACCTGTTTACTCAAAGCGAGTCAGTGGATGTCTCAGTGCGCTGCTATCCTTCGAGTAAATTGTTGCAGGGTAGCATCGACAGCTTGAAAATGAGTGGTCGGGGTTTGGTCATTCGCCGCCAATTCCGGGCGGAGGAGATGTCATTTGAAACAGATGCCATCTCGATTGACTTTGGCTCATTGGTCAAAGGTCAGTTGAACCTTAAGCAACCGACTCAAGCGGTCGCTCAAGTTGTCCTGACAGAAGATGATATCAACAACTCCTTCAAGGCAGAACTGGTGAGAAAACGCCTAGAAAATATCTCTACCCCAGCCTTGAGTGAATTGTCAGGTGGTGAGCCAGTTTCCTTTACCGATGTGCAAGTCAAACTACAACCCAACAACCGCCTACGTCTTTTTGCCAAAGCCCAGTTACCGCCGCATGGTTTAGTGCCGATCAGTATGAGTTCCACCCTTGTGGTTGAGCGACGGCGTCGTGTTCTGTTTCAGAACTCCCAGTTTGAACCGGATGAAGTACCAGAGTCTTTGCGGGAAATCTCCCAACAATTGACAACTGTACTGGATGAGATTTTGAATAACATGGTAGATCTAGACCGCTTCAATCTTGACGGCGTCACAATACGCATTAATCGTCTAGAGACTCAGGGGAAAAAGCTCATTTTCAGTGGTTACGCCCAAATTGAGCGCGTTCCCAATACTCCGTAACGGAAACGTACAGAATGTCAATCAGCGGTTTGTTTGCTGCGGGTGGGGTTGTAATGTGGCCCCTGCTGGTATTGTCTATCCTAACGATCGCTCTGATTTTAGAGCGCATTATCTTTTGGCGACAAATCACAAAGCGCCAGAAACCCATCGTTCGCGAAGTTCTCAGACTCTACCCACAAGACTCTCAAGCCGCATTCCTCAAGCTAGAAAAAAATAGCGACCTGCCTATGGCACGGATTTTTCTAGCCGCGTTAGAACTAGAAAACCCCACCCCAGAAGAATTTCGACTAGCGCTGGAAAGTGAAGCTCAAGCGGAGTTGCCAACCCTGAAACGGTTCAATACCTTATTTGAAACAGTCATTACCGTTTCGCCCCTGCTGGGTTTGTTGGGAACCATTCTCGGTCTAATGAGTGCCTTTACAGCGCTGAGGATAGGCGATATGGGTACAACCAGAACTCCTGGCGTCGTAGGTGGTATCAGTGAAGCATTAATTTCAACAGTTGCAGGGTTGTGTGTCGCGATTTTTACCCTGCTATTTGCCAACAGCTTTCGTTCTTTGTATCGCCGCCAGTTGGCTTTGATTCAGGAGTATGGTGGTAAGCTAGAGCTGCTTTATCGTCGTTACTATGCCTATGGCAGAGTGCCTTATCTAGCAACGCCAAGGTCAGAGGAATGAGTGCAAGCGCTAACGGTGGATTCGTGAAGCCAAAACGCATGGCTCGATTAAATGGGTAGGGTAGAATACCCCAACTGTGGAATAGCTTATTTTGAGATGAGTATCTGGGAAAATGCTCATTTTAGCTGTAACAGTTGTGCGGCTGTCACTTTGTTTGTAGGCTTCTTTATAGTTTTTGTGCTAAAACTCTTGGGAACTATCTACATCCTGTGGTGTGTCTAACCCTATAGATAAGTCTTTTTGTTGAGTCTGGCTCTTCTAGCCAAGAAAGATAAAAAGGCTGCTTTTTGGCAGTAGCAGAAAAATGTTTTAGGGCGAATTCATCACCTGAGTGCATCCCAGAATTATTAGTGAGCAGTTGAATGGAATTTGTTGGCATTGAGCAGCAAAATTTCGACTGACACAGAAATGCTACTGACTGCCTAATTTATCTATCTTTTAACGGTAGGCTCTGAGGTTTTTCTGTTACAATAGCAGAAAATTAGGGGAGTTCTTGCCGAATAAGGACGATTAGCTCTAATATTTCTGGATGTATAATCGAGTATTTGATAACTGAATTTCTGGAAATAAATCCATTAAGGAGCTAATCGCTTAAGTCCATATGAGGTTGAAAATTTAATGCGCGTTTTACTGATTTATCCCCTGTTTCCTAAAAGTTTTTGGTCTTTTGAAAAAACATTAGCATTGCTCGGTCGTAAGGCAATGCTCCCACCGTTGGGTTTAATCACTGTAGCTGCAATTCTTCCCCAAGAGTGGGAATTTAAGCTGGTAGACCGAAATGTTCGCCAGGTAACGGAAGCCGAGTGGGCTTGGGCAGATTTAGTTATCCTCTCGGCCATGATTGTGCAAAAAGAGGATTTCTTAGTGCAAATTCAGGAGGCGAAACGACGGGGTAAACCGGTGGCGGTTGGTGGCCCTTATGCGACGGCTTTGCCGGATGAAGCTAAATCGGCAGGTGCTGACTATTTGATTTTGGATGAAGGGGAAATTACCTTACCGCTATTTGTAGAAGCAGTCAAACAGGGTGTAACGGAAGGAACTTTTCGGTCTGGAGGCGAGAAGCCTGATGTTACGGGAACCCCTATTCCCCGCTTCGATTTACTGGAATTTGACGCTTATTCGGAGATGTCTGTTCAATTCTCGCGAGGGTGTCCGTTTCAGTGTGAATTTTGCGACATTATTGTCCTTTATGGTCGCAAACCCCGAACCAAAACGCCTGCACAACTTCTCGCTGAACTCGATCGCCTTTATGAATTAGGTTGGCGACGCAGCATTTTCATGGTAGATGACAACTTTATTGGCAATAAGCGCAATGTTAAGTTGTTTCTGAAAGAATTAAAGCCTTGGATGGTTGAACACGGGTATCCGTTCTCCTTTGCCACTGAAGCCTCAGTTGATTTAGCCAAAGACCAAGAACTGATGGATTTGATGGTTCAGTGTAATTTTGGGGCTGTCTTTTTAGGCATTGAAACGCCGGATGAGGAGAGTTTAGCCCTCACTCACAAGTACCAAAATACACGAGACTCGCTGAGTGATGCCGTTCATGCCATTACTAAGTCAGGATTGCGGGTGATGGCTGGGTTTATTATTGGCTTTGATGGCGAAAAAGCGGGGGCGGGCGATCGCATCGTCCAGTTTGTGGAAAAAACAGCCATTCCCACTGCCCTATTCAGCATGTTGCAAGCCTTACCCGATACTGCCCTCTGGCATCGACTGAAGAAGGAAGGACGACTGCGGAGTGAATCGGCCGATATTCATCAGACAACACTAATGAATTACGTGCCAACTCGTCCTTTAGAAGAAATTGCCCACGAATACGTCGATACATTTTGGAAATTATATGACCCAGAACGGTTTTTAGACCGCACTTATCGCCACTATCGCATCTTAGGAGAGGCAACGTATCCCAAGAAAGGAAAATCCTCGAAGAAGAAGTTAAATTGGCTGGTGATTCGGGCGTTTCTTACCATTGGTTGGCGGCAGGGCGTTTTGCGCAAGACTCGTTGGCAGTTTTGGCGCAATTTATGGAATATGTACCGCTACAATCCGGGTGGTTTGAGCAGTTATTTATCCACTTGTGCTCAAATTGAGCATTTCCTAGATTATCGCCAGATAGTGAAGGAGCAAATTGAAGCTCAGTTAGCGGATTTCCTGGCACAGAAAGCAAAATTAGAAGAATTTCCGGAAGAGGCAAAAGCGCCTATGAGCGTTAGTGTTTAGAGCTAACCTTGCGCTATATCCCTACCCTTTTCTGAATTCTTTCCTGCATGAAAGTGAAATGAAATTAGGACTTACGAATTTTCTCGACTAGTACACCATGTCTGTAGGGGCAATTCATGAATTGCCCCTACATAAAGTGGATATAACAACCAGTTGCGTAAGTCCTGGGAATGAATAAACAGACTAAGCGATTTGGCGTAATATACTCAGCCAAATCGCTTAGCTCATTTGTTAGCAAGTTCTCTTAAAATCTCTTAAAATGAGATAAAAAAACAATATCTCATGACTTCTCAACAGATTACCTGGAAAATACAGGTAGTTTTAAATGAGTAGCTTTAGCTTCTCTCAGAGGTCTAAATTTGCGTTAGAATGACCGCAGGTGTATCTCCACAGGGCGCTACATACCGAGCGATAAATACACCAACTAACTTTCCTTGTACACATCTACAGGTAAATTGCAAAATCCCATAAATCAGTAACTCAGAGCGCGGAATTCCGTACTGACTGAGTTATTTGCTGTGAAGATGTGTGAAACGTCAATGTTTACCTCTGCTGATATGTCTTTGATGGAGAATTATTTATCTTGAATAGTACTGTGGCAAGGTAGTAAAGATTATGGATGCCTTCGGTGGAGCAGTCGCTCTTTCCTAATTTAGGACTTGCATCAAAATTCTACACATAATTTCAACCAGCACTCAATGAATAAATGTCTTCACAAGCCTTGATTTAATGCTCAATGGTGTTTCAACCTACCAGCATGTCTATTTTATTTGTACTCTGCCAGCTACTACACTTCATTAACTGTGAATCCCTAAATTCGCCATCTAACTGACTACAGCCCTAGGAAAAAATTATGTTAGTTTCTACTCCATTGGTTAAAACAACTTCTGTGGATCGCCTGAGCAAGCTTTGGGCAAACCGCTATGTACCCGATTTGTCAACCCTTTCATCACAACAAGGCCACTTGGTGGTGTCTGATTTGCTAGCAGCGGCTTCTCGTGAAGGGCGAAAACAAGCTGTTGCCAAGCTTTTGCGGCTTGTGGAGATTCACTGCAAGTGCGCTGGCATACAAACGAGTGTCCTTTTCTCTTATGTGCCCAACATTGTCAATTTGATCGAATCTCAGGGAATTGCCAGAAGTGGTGGTCATGTTTATGAGCAGGTACTCTTAATTTATCAAGAGCAGTTGCCACCCTCTTCTCTCCTAGAAACCCTATCGCAAGTAGAGGCTATTAACTTCTCTTCAGATACTTTTCAATCATTGGTGAAACTAGGGCTAGAACTGCCAGTAGTCGAACAGTTAGCGACAGTACTTGAACCTACATTACAACAATTCCAATCGCAACATTTATCTTCAGTTGATCGGCGTACTCTTGGCTTTATGAGTACGCAGTTTCACCTAAGTTCAAAGTTCTTGCTGGATCGGCTAACCCTTCCCGAACAGCTGCTGTTGTCTCCCTACTTCAAGTTTGTTGAAGAGCAGGTTTGCATTCCCTGGCAGCGAGTTTGCACCGCTGCCACTCAGTATTCTGATGACTCAGCCGTTTTAGCCCTTGTCGAGCAATTGTTACCTGCTTCGAGAGAAATTGCATCCACAGTGTACAAACGAGCAATCCGGCTTTTTCCCAATCATTGTAGCCGTCGAGGCAAGCTTACAGAGCCAGGAGTGAAAGATTCTAGCCTCCGAGATATTGAGATGTTCCAAGCTTACTTGTGGCTGTGTGTTCTGGAACAGAATATGGCGGCGATAGAACAAGAACTGCATCCGCTATCAGCTATGGTTTATCCGGTTGTTGGTGTTCCTTGGCCGATGGTGGAGCAAATGTTGAAACTACTGGTGCATGAAATTTTGGAGCGGGTATCCCCAGAACACTATCCTCTCCTGCTGCCTTACACGAGCGCCATGCAGCAACTGTTTTGTAACTCACATTCTGCTAAGCTTTTCCACACCTAATTTGCACACACTACTGTATGCCTCCCACCCGTCTAGTAGAGATGGGCTTTGGAGCCAATTCTTCTGTGAATGACTCCGGATGGCGGTGAGTTTGCTTGTAATTATTAGCAGATGAACTTCACAAGAATAAGAGTTTTGGCCTTCAACCGTTGGCTTGACCAACCATGACCAACACTCTCTAAGGTTGTGCAGCTATTACCGTTAATGAGAGTCGTGGAAAACGTGAGCGATCATTTAACAAAGAGATGCTAGCTCAACCAATTTTTAAGAACTGCCAATTCAACTCAAATATTGGCAACAGATGCTATTTGTGCAGTTTTAATGGATAGAACCCCAATGATTAAAACTAACATTTGGGTGTTTTTTAGTTTGTATGTCATTTACGCCCTGCTGAGTGTGCCGCTTTTTTTAGCGACCTCTGACGGATGGGTGGCAATCTTTTTTTACTTAACTTTTACCAGTTTTTACTATTTTATTAGTTCACTTTTGCTATTTTGTAGTGCAACATTTCGCACGCGTAGACAACGAACTATCGTAAAAATTAATAGTAGTTTTTTGCTAAAAATTGTTGGATTTCAAGCTTTTGTTGTGCTATTTAACTATAGGACATGTGGTGACTCTCTCTGCTACGAGGGGTTCCTGCCCAGTCTTTTGGAAGACGCTAATTTACCCATGCTTTTCACACCTCCCTTTGTAGTGGTGGTATTTGCCCTACTTTTGTACTTAATTTTGTTATCGTTGTTCTTGCTAGATGTAGCATAAACAGTTGAAAGTTGATAAGTTGAAAGTTAGCAAGTTGAAAGTTATAACCTTCAACTGTAAAGATGTTCAACTGCTGCGACTGAAGAAAATTGCAGCTAGGACAATCAGACCCAAAAGGGCTAGAGGAACCCAGAGATCAGAGAGTTGTATCATATGCTTTTTCTCTTTCTATGAGCGCTTATACCCATTAGTCATATTTATAGTTTGACATTAAAATATAAACCAGGTTTTATAAGAGAGTTTACTAATGACTTTTCCAGACCTGGTGACGTGGCTTAAAGAACGAACCGCATTCGGTATTCTGTCCGAGGAAGTATTGTATGCGATCGCCTGCGTCATGGAAAAACAGGTAGTCGGTGCTAATACGCGCTTAGTACTGGAGGACACCCCTGTTGAATATCTCTATATTCTCGAAACCGGTCAGTTAGAGAGCGATCGCACTAACTCAACCAGTTCCCTGTGGGCCGTCAGTTGGCTTCCTGGCGCTATCATTCATTTACCAGAACTTTTATTTGACCAACCTGCCCAGAGAACCGCAAGAACCATTAGTGAGTGTCATCTGTGGGTAATATCGGCTGAGCGGTTTCGGGAATTAGTCAATCAATACCCGGAAATTTCTCAGACTTTCTCACCACGACTGGCGCAAGAACTGGCACAATTATCGTCTCAGCTCACCTACGAGCAAGAGCGTCAATCGGCATTACGGCCTTATCTGGTCAATAGAGCCAAACGCGGTATTATCGGGAAAAGCCGTTATGCGGTACGCTTGCGACAGCAAATTAAAAAGGCAGCAGAAGACCGCAAGTCCGCCCTCATTTTCGGTGAACCTGGACTGGAAAAAGACAATATTGCCGCTCTAATTCATTTCGGTTCTTTCTATCGGCGGGAACCTGTGATTAAAGTTGATTGCAGTACGGTGCAGGCAAGTGGTGCTGAGCTATTTGGGCGTGCGGGTGGTAAACCTGGGCTCATTGAATATCTGAGAGACGGTACGTTAATTCTCAACAACATTCAAGAACTGCCTCCAGAACTCCTCCCTCAATTGGCGACACTTTTGGAAACTGGCACCTACACACCGGTTAAGAGTCAGGAATCAGAATCTGCTACTCAAAACGCTCTGGTTTGTCGGGCACATATCGTTATGATTTCCGAAAAAACCTTGCCGGAGATTGAACGACGAGTGGAGCATTTAATCAAAGTGCCACCCCTGCGAGTGCGTAAAGCAGATATTAGTGCCCAGATGGACTACTATATCAGCCTTTTGTGTCGTGCTAGAGGAATTGCTAAACCTAAGGTAACGCCAGAAGCTTTGCGACGATTACAAGCGTATGATTTTCCGGGAAACTTGAGGGAGTTGGAAAATCTTGTAGAGCGTGCGATCGTTCAGTTGGGGAGTGGGAAAGAACTTACTGAAGAAATTGTTTGGCCTTCTGGGAGTAAGAAAAAACAATTCCGGTTCAATCTTCTCAATGCCTATCCGGATTTGAGGCGATTTTTAAGAAGTCCGTGGTGGCCCGATCGCATTAACTACGGCTTCACGTTATGGGTTTTTGCCTTAGTTGTGGTAATGGGATTTGTTGGCCCTCAAAATCGTCAAGAAAATTTTACATTAAATCTATTTTGGGCGTGGTGGTGGCCTTTAATTCTCATTGGCTTTCCCTTCGTCGGACGCCTTTGGTGTGCGGTATGCCCCTTCATGATTTATGGAGAAGTAACTCAAAAACTTTCCCTGTGGCTTTGGCCTCGTCAACTGAAACGGTGGCCTAGAGAGACAGCAGAAAAGTGGGGAGGCTGGTTTTTATTTGGCTTATTTACCCTCATTTTTTTGTGGGAAGAACTTTGGGATTTAGAAAATACGGCTTACCTTTCTGCTTGCTTGCTCCTATTAATTACGGCTGGGGCAATGATTTTTTCTGCCATTTTTGAGCGCAGGTTTTGGTGTCGATATCTTTGTCCCATTGGGGGGATGAATGGTTTATTTGCTAAGTTATCGATGACGGAGTTACGCGCACAGCAAGGCACTTGTTCGGCAGAATGCACCACTTATCAATGTTATAAGGGTGGGCCTCAAAAAGGAGAAGGATTGGAAACGGCAGGCTGTCCCTTATACTCGCACCCAGCGCAGTTGCAAGATAATCGAGACTGCGTGCTATGTATGACTTGCCTCAAAGCCTGTCCCCACCGTTCAGTTGAAGTAAATTTGCGTCCGCCAGGGATTGAACTTTGGACAACTCATGTCCCTCGTCCTTATGAAGTGGCGTTGCTACTGCTGCTGTTGGGTGGGATATTTCTGCATCGACTACCGGAGTTGCAGGCAGAGTTGAGGTTATCGCTTGATTTGACAGAATTTTGGCAACATTTTGGCTTATCGCTGGCAGCTTTAGCCATGCCTGCGGCTATCCCGTTAATGGCTTATGCGGGGATGTTGTTAGTTTACCGCCTGATCCAAACGTTAAAATCCAAAATCCAAAACCCTAAGCCTAAATCATTTGTCGAGTTGGCTTATGGCTACTTGCCGTTGGTGCTGGCAGGCAATTTAGCTCACTATTTACGCCCAGCATTGAGTGAAGCTGGACGGCTTTTACCTGTAACGTTTGCCACGTTTGGTGTAGGGTTGCACGGCGGTACATCTTTAGCAGGGTTACCCGTCTTTGTGGCTCATCCAGCCGTCATTGAGTTTTTGCAGGCAGTAACGCTAATTGCGGGTGTGGTGCTGACGATGATACTCACTCGAAAAATTGCTTGTCAGTCGATGCGATCGCTTGTTGGGCAACATCTTGCAGCTATAGTATTGGGTTGCTGTCTCTGGGCAATTATTGTGGGTTATTGATTAGCTCTATAAAAGCTTTTCCATGGTTCAGCTGTAGGGTGGGCATTGCCTAGAAACGAATTCTTGTCAGGCTTGGAGGGGTATCATGGACAATGCCCACCTTACGATTAATTAGATTCCTCTACTTACTAGCTCAAGCTAACGGATAGGTTGCCAAAATTGTAACCACTAGAACACCTCTAGCTGAAACAAGCCATCTTAAAGAGGATAATGCATCAGCAAGTGAGGTAGTGATATGAACCGACAGAATCTCAATCGAGTGGGTGCTGTTGTGGCAGCAGGAGTGGTTCTAGCAGGTTTATTAGGAGGATTCATGGCTCAAAAAATTGACGCTCTTGACTCCTTTCGTAACTCGCAAAAGCCAAAGGATACTCGTGTAATGGCACAGTTACCCAATCGCCCCGTCGATTCTAAGCTTGTTGATGCTAATACAAAATTTGGTTTCAAATTGTTTCAAGAAGTTCTCAAGCAAGATAGCAACAAAAACATTTTTATTTCACCGACTAGTATCGCGATCGCGCTTTCTATGACCTACAACGGTGCTAGTGGCAAAACTCAACAAGCCATGGCGAACGCGCTAGAATTCCAAGGGATGAGCCTGCAAGATATTAATCAGGCGAATGGAGTATTAAAATCTACCTTAGAAAAGGCTGACCCTGATATTCAGCTATCTATTGCCAATTCGCTTTGGGCTAGACAGGGTATTCCCTTCAAGCCCGAATTTATGCAAAAAAATCAACAATTCTACGGAGCGAAAGTAACAGAATTAGACTTTGCTAAGCCCGATGCCCCGAATGCCATTAATAACTGGGTCAAAGAAAATACTCGCGGTAAAATTGACCAGATTGTTAATCAAGTTAAACCTGATGATGTTTTATATTTAATTAACGCTATTTATTTCAAAGGTAAATGGACAAAACCTTTCGACAAGGGTCAAACGGATGAGCGTCCGTTCTATTTATCGAATGGCAGTCAGAAGCAACATCCTATGATGTCTCAATCGGGTAGATATCGGTACTATGAAAATGAAAGCTTTCAAGCAGTGAGCCTGCCCTACGGCAAAGGAAATTTGAGTTTGTATGTCTTCCTGCCGAAGAAAAATACGAATCTTGACAGTTTTCAACAGCAACTCTCTCTCCAGAATTGGCAACAATGGATGAACCAGTTCCACATGCATCAGGGTTCAATTCAGTTGCCTCGCTTCAAGTTTGACTACAATATTCAACTCAATAATGCGCTGAAAGCTCTAGGGATGGAGGAAGCTTTCAGTGATGGAGCCAACTTTTCTAACATGACTTCCAGCTCTGTTGCCATTGATGAAGTCAAGCACAAAACATTTGTAGAAGTGAACGAGGAAGGTACAGAAGCCGCCGCCGTGACTTCTGTCGGTGTTACTTTAACATCTGCTCCGATGCCAGAATCCCCGTTCCAGATGGTAGTTGACCGTCCCTTTTTCTGTGCAATTCGAGACAATCAAACGGGAACGGTTTTATTTATGGGTTCAATTCGAGAGCCGCAGTAAGTTATACTGGAGTCAAGAGTCAGCAGTAATTCACACCGTTAACTGGATCTGCGTTACCCCTTGGCGCAACTGGCGCTGCCTAGCGAGCCAAGAGTGCCTCACGAGCTTGCCCAGCAGGGGTGCTAGTTGACTCGCTCCCCATCGCAGCAGTGCGCTTTTACGCAGTAGCTCAGCCTGAGCCGCTTCCTGACTTTGAAGCTGCTGCGCTCGGATAATCTCCGGTTCCCGAAAAGCTTGAATCTGTGGCAAGACGGCATCAATTGCTACATCTGTTGCCCCTTCACGCAACAGGGGAACCAGATGATTTGCTGCAACAATCACATCCCGCAACGCCATATTGATGCCTTGGGCGCGAATCGGTGACATCGGGTGAACAGCATCGCCCAAGAGCAGTAATCCTGGTGCATACCAACACGGACAACGCCCGACTACAACAGATAATAGAACCGGTCGTTCAATACTTTCTGCATGAGTCCGGATATGCTCGGCTAACAGGGGGGGCGATGCAGACGCCAAAATTTCAGGCCAATCAGCTTGCTTCCAGTCCATTGGGGCATCGTCATGGAGTGCCCAGCCTATCTGAAGATTCCCGGACGTAGAGCGAAACAATCCAAATGCATTGCGATCGCGAACAATCGTATAAAATACATTCTCGGCTTCAAAGCGCGGACTATCCGCCAATTTAAACCAAAGAATATCAAAGCTTCCTGACTGTTGCTCTAGAGGCAAGTTGGCTCGCTGCCGAACAACGGAATTACGACCATCCGCTCCAATGACTAGATTGGCATAGATGGAGCGATCGTCACCCAGCTTCACGCCCGAAACTCGTCCCTCGCTCCACAGCAAATCCTGCACGGGACTACCGGGGACAAACTCAAAGTTGGGATAAGTGTTTGCCTGGTCGATCGCTGCTTCCAGGAAAGCTGGCTGTGAGACGAGGGTGCAGGGCTTACCACCCGGTTCGATTGGCTCATCAACTCGAAACAGAAACCGATTCTCGATCAGGACTTCCCAGGCATCCAACGGACGATGGGGGATGCTCTCTAGCACAGACGACAAGCCCATCTGCTCTAAAGCATCTAGCCCACTGGGCATCAGTCCCTCACCGCGAAAAACTCTGCGAAAGTTACGGGAGGATTCAATCAGTTTGACGGCGATGCCTCGTTTCACCAGAAGCAGCGCAAGCGTTGCACCAGCAGGTCCAGCCCCGACAATTACAACCTGAGTCATCACGTTAAAACTGCGTTGATGACTTCAGAATACCAAACTTGTCTGTGCGGTCTAACTCTTACCTCCATCACCCAATCTGAATCTCTAAAACGAGGGCTATGCAGACTAAGAAACTGCAAACTCTGTTAGCTTACGCCGTTCGACTGATTTGAATCCCAAGACGATGGTATCCTTGGGAACTCCTGCGGCAACTAACTCATTGGCAATCCCTTCCTCTGTTCCATCGTGTTGAATCCAGAGCTTGCCATCGATAATATCGATATGCAGTAATGTGCCATAGATGCGATCGCCATTATGCCAACCTGTTTCTATCAGGAGATAGCGATCGCGCTCTTGATCGAATACGAGTTCCATCTGAACTTCATCATCATTACCGAGAAATTCAGCATAGTCTCTCAGTACTTGCTCTACAACAGACTGATACTTAGCGTTTAGGGAATCCATCGGACAATAACCTCCTGTGTAGGATCGAAGGTGACAAGGCGGATGATGCCATCCTCAATGAGGATTTGACCTGCTTCTTCCTCAAAAACTGTTTTGCGTATTTCCTCTGTAACTGCAAGATAAAGGGTTCGCTCTGGGGAATAACGGATTAGTAAACGGCTGTAGAGGACAAATTGACCTAATGCATCCTCTAAATCTTTCATATCAGATGCCCGTGTGAAGCTCTTAATCTCTACAGCAATCTTTTCTGTATCGCGATCGGCTGCTATCAAGCGCTCTGCACCCAGATCGACGAACAGATTTTTGCCTCTGGCTAGGCGAATGCGATATGGATCGTGAGTGATTGTCCAGCCATCTTTAACTAAAGCAATTTTAACGGTCTGGTGGTAGATATCTTTCGCAGGCATCGCATCTCCATACTCATAACTTTCGCCTACTTATATACTCCAAAGCTCATGAAATGCTTTGTGAGCCATTGATTTGGCTCTATTACTGATTTCTTCTTCAGTCCACTTAGTGGCATTTAATAAATCAGAATCGAGAGGATATCCTTTACTATTCAATATTTCTATTTTCTTTTGAAAATCCAAGTCTTTTAACTCTTCACCATTTGTTTTTCTGTCTACAAGTATTAAATTCCCTATACTTCCAACTACATCTTCATTACATTCTTTAGATTGCGGCAGTACATGCTCGATGCTGGTAAATTCATAATCTATAGGTAGCCCATTAATACTTTTTCCCATGAATCGGCTTAGTATATAAGTGATAATTTTCTTATTTCTAGTTTTGCTTTTGGTATAGACAAGATTTGTGAACTCTATTTCAAATTCCTTAAATTCAGGTAATTTAGACTTAAGGTTTTTAGTTAAAGATGAAAAGATGGACTGAATTTTATCATGATTATTAGCAGTAGCCAGCTCTCTTGCATGTTTATAATAGAGGGTAGATATTGAGCCAGAGGAGTGTTGAGAAGTTATTGTATTAAACACGAAATGAAAGGATTCAATCTTTGATAGTATTTTTAATAAAGCTCTCAATGTTAGTTTTTGCTCCCTATACGCTCTAATAAGAGATAGAACCATTGGTATTTGCTGCTTTACATTCAATATATTTAATGCCTGCAAAGATTCTTTCACTTCATTTTCTTCTGGAGTCCATGAATAATTATTTGGGTTTCTTATGGAAGCATAGTAATCAGCGTTTTTTTGAAATTCAATTAACAATGAAAAAGCTAAGTCAGAATTAGAAACATGTTTTTTTATTTCACCAAATAACTTTTGCTCAGTAGTATCTCCATATTTTGAAAGCCAATGGTGGTGCAAAAAAGATGACATCGCATTTTCTACTCCATAGTCATCAAACTTTTCCAAAATTTTATTCCATATAATTTTAGAGTTGTCTAATGTTTTATTTGAAGATTTGAGTTTTTTAAGTAATAGGTTTTTCACTAAGTCAGGAGTAGTTAGATCTTTACCTCTAGTATTTAGTGTTTCAAAAATCAAGTAAGCATCATCTTCATTATCTAATTGAATAAAAACCAGCTTTAGTGAGAGAATTTTATTTCTTATAGTTTTAAGTCTATCTATTACAGCAACCCTACTTTCATCTACTAAGTCAAGTTGTGCCTCGATTGTTTTGTACATGGGCATGAAAGAATAAATTTTTTTGTTTATGATATCGAAGGCGATTTTTAGTTTTAATTCTTCATGTCCTACTGTACAATCAACCTTTGCTCCTTCAAAGCTCTGGATATGATCTTGTAAATATGGGAAGGAAGTTTCAGAATTGAGAATAAATTCATTTACATTGTCTATATTTGCTTTTTCAATATAATTATGAACACCTCTTGCAAGGTTTAATTCCCCAAGTATAGAAAAAGCATTTCGTAGAGCGGCTAGCATTAATGTAATGGTTGTTAATCTCTGTTGACCATCCACTATTCCAAAATATGGCTTTTCTGTTTGATAGACAACCATCGAGCCGATAAAATATTGTTCATGCTCTTCAATAACAACATCATCCCAAAAATTTTTTACTTCTTCTTCAGTCCAAGAATAAGGTCTTTGAAATCGGGGTATTTTGAAATAGCCAAGAGAAAAAATATCCTGAATCTCTTTATCATTTGCTTCAATTTTCATGGTTTTTCCTCCCTACCTAGTGATTTAACTACAGTTTTATAGAGCCAAATTAACTCCATCTAGTCTAGTGATGCAAACCTGTAGCTGAGCGTAACTTGTTGAGCGATCATCAAGTGCGATCTGCTTGCAGCAGCGCTTGCGCTATCGCATCCGGGACGAGCAAAGCCGATCTCACTAATGGGATGGATGATACTGTGCGAGCGATCGCTCAAGCTTGAAACTGGGACAACAACCAAGCACTCACTTTGCCATGATTCATCTGCCGACTGCGCTGGAAAGCTTCTTCCAATAGCCCAATATCCAAACCAGGAAACACCTGGGACTCATCAATTCTGCGACTGCCTCGATTCTGAATCTCAAACGCGAGTACCTGAACATTTTGCACATCAATAATCCAATACTCACAGACTCCAAGTGATTCGTAGAGTAGACGTTTCTCACCTTTGTCATCTGCGAGGGAAGAATAGGCAACTTCAATTACCAGATCAGGGGGAGAGTAGGTATCGAGATCGATGATAGTTGCTTCCCAAGGTATTGTTTCCGCGTTGGAACCCACATAAAACGAGACATCCGGCTGCGCTTCCGCACAGTTCGCTTTACGGTAGGTGCAGTTATCATGACCATCGAAATCAATCTGACGGAGTCCTGCAAACAGGCAGACGGCGTGGATAACAATGAGGTGATCGCGGGAATGGGGATTACCAAGTGGAGACATCTCCAGCCTCATGCGTCCGTTATAGTAATAGCCTTTGGCTTTTTCATAGGCTGGTTCGCCAATCGTCTCAATGTATTCGTCCCAGGTGGCATTCACCCAAGTATCGGTTGATAGTTTAGCTTGTACTTGGCTCATAACAACCCTTTTGGCTACCGCTCACCCAGATCTTAACGTAGAGGCGATTCTACAAAGCAGACACTACGCGATCGCCCTTGGCGCTACGCTGCGCGTAATCGCACAACACTTAACAAGCCAAATCTTCTGGTGTTATTGAGTCTAAATGAATTGTGAAATCTATTTGTCGATAAGTGGTAATGGGTAACGGGTCATCGGTAATTGGGAAGAAGATCCAATTACCAATTACTACGTAAAGTGTTCGCAAACACACAGGTATCGAACTAGAACAAGCGACGAAGCTGTAGACTCAACAAAGGGTATTGTAGAGGCATTGACAAAAAACTAAGATTTTTATTTCGTGAACACCTGGTTTGACACCGCACGTTTAGGTATGTTCGTCCATTGGGGACACAGTTCTCAGCGTGGCTGTGAATTGTCCTGGCCTTTGGTGGGTGGTGTATTCAGCTTGCCTTACTGTGGCGACATTTCTGTTGATGAATATCACAGCACTGCCAAAACTTTCAACCCCCAAAATTACGACCCCAACGAGTGGGCACGTCTCGCTAAAAGCTTGGGTATGCAATACGCCATCTTAACAACCAAGCATCACGATGGCTTTGCGATGTTCCATACGCAGCACTCAAACTTCTCCATCCAGTACGCACCCTACGGCAGAGATATTGTGCGGGAGTTCATTGATGCCATGCGCTCAGTTGGAATTCGCATTGGCTTGTATTTCTCATTAATTGACTGGCATTATCCTGATTACCCTGCCTTTACGCAAGCAGATAAGCCTTACGTTTTTGGTCAGTATCGTCAGCCTACCCCCGAACAGTGGGAGCGATTCATCCCGTTTATGTTTGGGCAAGTGCGGGAGCTACTGACAAACTTCGGCAAAATTGATATTCTCTGGTTTGACGGCGCCTGGGAGCGCACACCGGAACAATGGCAGGCATCAGCGCTCAACGATATGATTCGTTCCTTGCAGCCAGAGATTCTAATCAACGATCGCTTGCCCGGATTCGGTGACTTTGACACGCCAGAACAATTCATTCCACCCCAACCCTTGAAGCGTGCTTGGGAAACTTGCATGACTATCAATGAAAGCTGGGGCTATAACTTAGCTGATACCCATTTCAAGTCAGCACGTCAGTTAATCCATACGCTATGTGAAGTAGCGGGCAAAGGTGGCAACCTGTTGTTGAACGTTAGCCCAATGGGTGACGGTCAAATTCAGCCGGAGTTACTTGAGTGCCTAGCTGTGGTGGAAGCATGGATGTCCGACAATCAAGAAAGTATTATTGGCACTCAGCCAGGACTGGAACCGTGGCAATTCTACGGCTCTTCCACACGGAGGCGCGATGACGCCAAAAGTGATCGCATTTATTTGCACCTACTGCTGAAGCCCTATGACACCATCTCTGTACGCGGCGTGCCGATTAAACAAGTTAAATCTGTGCGCGTTCTAGCTGACGGACGGGAGCTTCACCATACTACCCGCTGCGCGATCGTGGACTCCATCATGAATCCTAACCCCCTAGGTGAGTTAACAATCCAAGTCCCAGAAGCGGTTATTGACCCCTACGCCACCGTTATTGCCATTGATTTCGCTTCACCGAATGGCTCAACGTCACAGAAAAGCTCACCCCTGCAATAGTGGAAGTTCTCCTTCTCTTCCCTATTACCCATTCCCCATTACCCATGCCCGATTTTCAAGATAGGTCTAATAAGCTCAATTGCGAGGCAGCAGCAACAAGAGCTTTATTCCTAGATAAATTCATGAAATAAGATTTTTATCGAGTTTACCGAACCCAGTTTTTTCAGTTTTCCGTACTTTCTATTGCCCCTAAATTCGAGACGGTAATCCTCATTAGTGCAGGTGTTAAAACCGAATTAACCAGACTTGGATACTGAATAACATAAAAATCAAAGGCAAACATACAGAACTGAACCGTTAAACACAAGTAACAACTATGGCATTAGTTCGTTGGAATCCCTGGCGAGAAATCACTACGCTACAACAGCAAATGAACCGCTTGTTTGATGAGTCTCTAGGCCCTGCTACAGGTTGGGAAAAAAGCTTGGTAAGAGTCCCTGCCGCTGAGATGGAAGAGACAAAAGATGCTATCCATCTGAAACTGGAAATACCAGGAATCGAAGCCAAAGATTTGGATGTACAAGTCACCCAGAACGCCGTTTCTATCAGCGGCGAGCGTAAGGAAGAAACTAAAACCGAAGAGAACGGCGTAACCAAGAGCGAATTTCACTACGGAAAATTCCAGCGTGTAATTCCTTTACCCGCCCGCATTCAAAATACCAAAGTACAAGCTGAATACAAAGACGGTATCTTGAATCTGACACTACCCAAAACTGAGGAAGAAAAGAACAAGGTTGTCAAAGTCAATTTGGAGCAAGCCGCCTAACCTGATTGAAGTAGCTTGTTTGTCTAGATAGTGTCCCATAACCTAACTTTTGAGTCCGGTTACCTAGAAACAACCGGGCTTTTTTATTCCTGAAATTAAAAGGTTTTGGGCGACCCTACTTTAATGGTGTAAAATCCCTCCCATCTATAGGCTTCCATTCGTTTTTATAAACGTTAAAATAAAGATACGTCAGACAAGAAAGCTTCAATGAAAATTCAGTCATCTGTGCTAGTCCATCTAGGGTTTGGAAAATATGTGCGCTCTGACCAAGTAACAGCCGTGATACCTATTGAAGAAGAGCGAGGCCCTGGACGACGGACTTTTGTTCATCTCCAAGGACAAACCAATCCAGTTGTTGCTTCACGGGCTGAAGACACAATCGTGCGCGATTTGGTACAGGAACCGCGTGAAGTTACTCAAGCTCGTCAGCAGCAAGAAATTTTACAAGATTTACTGGTAGATTTGGGCAACGTCAACTCAACTGTACGTCGCATTAGTCGAGACGAAGGGGGTTTAGACCTCGAACGTTTGGAACGACGTATTCGCCAAGTCATGGAAGCTTAGTCGAGCACTTTCTTCTAGCACTAAGTAGGTCGGCATTAAGACTTTTCGTTGAGGCAAAGTAGAGAGCAGATTATAGAAGGCACAAGAGAATAGAGTCGTAGTTTCTAAACATTGCTTGACATGCCTTTGTTTATTTGTGCCCACCGACTTACCTGTTAGAAGAAAGTGGCCTTTGTGTTGTCTGTTCCTAAATCGGAAAATCCTGTAACTTCATAGGAAAACAAAAATCCTGTAGCTTCATAGGAAAACAATTTTGTCAAACCCGATAGTAGACAAGCCTCAGCTAGGGCTCCAGGCGCGCGAGCCAAAACTGTGGATGCCTGAGCGCGTGTTGTTTACGCCTGCTGCCTTAGAAGAACCGGGGGGTCAGCAAATTCTGTCTCGCGTACAGTCTCTTAATCTGCCTGTTGAAGAGCTACCTCGAAACCGCCTAACAGGTCTGCGCTCAGAGGATGAGCGGGAAACCTATAACAAAAGTAAGCGTACTCTTGCGGTTGTAACCGCACCGCCCAGTGCCTTCAAGCTCAGCCCCATCCCACCTTCGGCAGACTGGCAGTTTCACATTGCAGAAGGCTGTCCAGCACACTGTCAATATTGCTATCTAGCGGGGAGTTTGTCAGGCCCGCCCGTTATCCGAGTTTTTGCCAACTTGCCCCAGATATTAGAAAATTTGGCGGCCTACGAGCAAGCTCAAAAGACGACAACTTATGAAGTGAGCTGCTACACGGACCCTTTAGGCATCGAGCATCTAACTGGCAGTCTCTCAGCCTGCATCCGTCATTTTGGGACGCGAGAGAAAGGACATCTGCGTTGGGTGTCGAAGTTCGATGCGGTGGATGAACTGCTCGACTTGCCACACAATCGGCACACGCGCTGCCGGATGAGTGTCAATGCTGCACCTATTTCCGGTCGGTTTGAGGGGGGTACGGCATCGGTAACAGCCCGAATTCAAGCTTTGCGGCGGTTGGCGCTGCCTCAATCAAAAGGCGGTGGGGGTTATCCGGTGGGTCTAGTCATTGCGCCGATTATGCCCATAGATGATTGGATGTCACATTACACTCGCCTATTTGATCAGATAAGCGAAGCGTTCGATTTCGATTGTGACCTCACCTTCGAGTTAATCTCCCACCGCTTCACCCCTGGCTCGAAGGAAGTGCTGCAAAAGTGGTATCCTCACACCCAGCTGGATATGGATGAGACAGCACGTAGTGTCAAGCGCAACAAGTTCGGCGGCACCAAGTATGTTTACGAGGCCGACATGATGAAGATGCTGCGCCGCTTTTTCGAGGGCGAGATTGCTCAACGCTTTCCCATCGCTCGTGTGCTCTACTGGACCTAATACTTTTATGGTCTCTTACTAACAATTCCCGACCACTGAACTTTTTTGAGCTTATCGCGGCGATAGGAGAAGAAATACTCCGGTTTTTGGTAAGTGCAATAAGGTGCGATCGCAACTTGTTCCGGTTGCAACCCCATTTGTTCCAGCTGAATCGCATTCACCCGCCGCACATCTAAGCGCACTCGTTCTGGGTGTGGATCATCAAGGATTGGGGAATCGGATAGCTGCTGTAAGACATCCAGAATCGCTTCAGGGGTATCTGCCATATCCTTGGGTACAATACTAGCTCCCACTTCAGCGGCGACGGTCTGGGAAACCTGATACACCTCACCTGCGATCGCCGGTCCCATCGCCACACGCAAGTTTTCCAGGCGAGTGCCGGAGTCAATCAGCCGTGCGATCGCATTCGGCACAATTCGCGTAGCCGTACCCCGCCAACCCGCATGTACGGCGGCGACTTGTCCTGTCTTGGCGTCTGCTATCAGCACAGGCGTACAGTCTGCCGTACAAACCCAAACCGCTTGTCCTGTTTGCTCCGTGACTATCCCATCTGCTGGAGGTGTTTCCAGTTCCGTTTCACCTTCCTGTTGCACCGCCGTCGCATTTTCTATTTCAGAAGCCTTTAGTACCGTGTTCCCGTGTACTTGTCTGACGCGATAGACTTGAGCCTCAGGCTGGAGTGCCCCTACAATTTCTCCCGGAGAACGGGGCGAAAACGCGGAAGTAAAAAAGCCATGCTCCCAGTCTTGGAGAAGGCTACAAGTCAAATAGGGCATTTCTTCCCATATCTGCCAGTGCCAACTATGCCTAACAGTATTTTGAACAATGGTTTCAATCACGCTTGATGACCTTGTAGAACAGTTGCCCGTTAGCTCAGGAAGTTATGAAATCCTGGCTAATATATGTTAACGTAAGCCACATTTTACTTAGAACCCGTAGTAATGGGATTTAATCGGCAACACTTTGAGATAGCATTTCAGGCGGTGAGAGAGCAGCTATCTGTGCAGGGTGATGTTCCTGAATTAGCGTCTACTCAAGCGACATCCCTCCATCTGTTTGAGACTCTCCCATCCACCAACCAAACCCTCTGGGAATTACTCAACCAGGGGGCAACCAGTGGAACTGTCGTGATTGCCGCTCAACAGACAGCAGGACGAGGCCAGTGGGGGCGTCAATGGCAGTCTACGCTGGGTGGACTGTACTTATCTGTAGCCTTAGCGCCCAATCTTCCAGCATCGAACAGCGCCCAGCTAACCTTGTGTAGTGCTTGGGGCATTGCTACGGCCTTGAGGAGTTATGATATTCCCGTCTTCCTCAAATGGCCCAATGATCTGCTTTTGTTGGGTCGCAAACTAGGAGGCATTCTGACCGAAACTCGCGTACATCAGGGCCAGATTACGAAAGCGGTTGTCGGGATTGGCATCAACTGGAGCAACTGTGTCCCCGAATCGGGCATCACGTTGCAATCTTTTTGTAAAGAAAAGTCAAATCCAGGGGTAAAATCCTTGGAAATGCTAGCAGCAATTGTTATACAAGGACTGAAAATTGGATACCAACGCTGGTCAGAACAAGGAATAGAAATCTTGTTATCGTCTTACCTGGAGCTACTCGATAGCCAGGGACGCCAAGTAATGGTGGACGGTAACCCTGGCATAATCACAGGCATTACCCCCAAGGGTGAATTACTGGTTTGCATCACCTGTGCTGAAATCACCAAAGAAATTTGCCTTAAGCCCGGTACAATCAGTCTTGGCTATCACTGGTAATTCTTAAAGGCTGAATCAAACAACAGATTCAGTATCGATTAGCACGTTAATTGAGTGAAATCGTTTAACTTCCAAATAACTTAATAAAGGTAAGTGATGAGGAGTGAGTCTGAAATGACAAAAGAAACTGGGTCTGGTTACACCCCAATAAGCCTCTTTTATCGCTCTCCTCGGCTAATTCAGGGACTGAGTGTAATGGGTAGTCTCAGTGTTCTTAGCAGTGGCCTTGTGATAGCGCAAACAGATTCCCTGATTGACAGAGGAACTGCGCCCCCTTCGACCGGTGTCCAATCGGCACCAGCACCAGCGCCAGAACCGCCCCAAAGACGCAAACCAGCCGTGAGGGAGTCAGGGGTTGCGCCAGAGAGACCAGCGCGTAGATTCGCTCAGACAGCGATAGAGCCAAGAACGCCGCCTGCACCCGCCGCTGCAAAAAAACCCTCGGCTTCAAGACGAGAGTCAGAGATAACGGTTACTAAACCGAGGCGAGTGCGATCGTCCGAGGAAACAGTTAGCAAACCAACCCGACGAGAGCGATCGCCAGAAGAAACGGTGAGCAAACCAACTCGACGACTCCGCTCACAAGAGGCATCAGACTCTATACCCGCTACACTGAAAAAGCCAGCCCTAAAGGCTCCTAACCTGTCTTTACCCGACAATGAGACTGTAGCGAAGCCTCCCAAGCTTTTTCTCAGCCCAGCCCAAACCCAGGACAATCCTGAAGTCCCTTATGCAGCGACTAATCGCTATATTGACCGCACCGACTACAGTATTGGTGCAACTGGCAGGAACGACAGAACAGATCCTGTTATCATGACTGACCGCTCCAGTGGTTGTAGAGCTGTGTCCCTAAATGGACAGCTTTCGAGTGGAATCTGTGGTACGGCTGCACCGATTCAAGAAACGGCGAGTCAAGAACGAGCCAATCAACGAATGGCAACGCGCTCTACGATTAATCAACAAGCGGAAGGCTTCAGATCGATTGGGCAGGAAACTCGACTGGCTGGAATCTCAAAGCTACCAGTACCCCCAGTGGCGATGAACCAGCCTGTTAACCTCGGTAGCCTTGGTTCCGTGCGATCGGGTGCGAGTGGATCGGGTATTAGTAGCCTTCGTTTGCCGAGGCAAACGAGATTCCCGACAAGATTCCCTGCGTATGCATCTCAACGTGTAGCTGCCTTACCCAGGTATTCCAGCGAACCCCTGGCTGCATTACCCGTTCAGCCCTATCCTGTATCCCAGGGTTGGACAGCCTCATCGGATTCGGGGATGGCTTACTACAATTTGACCGCTCGACCCGCAGGGCGTCCGAATATCGGCAACACTAATTTCATGTTCCCCTTGGCGATTCCATCCGCCATCACCTCAGTGTTTGGATGGCGAGTTCATCCCATTTCAGGGGATTACCGCTTCCATGCGGGTACGGATTTAGGTGCACCAACCGGAACACCTGTACTAGCGGCTGTGGCGGGTCAAGTGATCACAGCTGACTTCATGGGTGGCTATGGTCTCACCATCGTCGTACAGCATCAGGATGGTAAGGATTTAAGCCTCTACGGTCACCTTTCAGAAATCTTTGTTCGACCCGGCGATCGCGTGGAACAGGGAAATGTGATTGGACGGGTCGGCAGTACTGGAAATTCAACTGGCCCTCACCTGCATTTTGAATGGCGACATCTGACTCCTAATGGCTGGGTGGCGCTGGATGCAGGAACTAATCTCGAATATTCCTTGGCTCAATTTATGAAATCTCTACAGGTTGCCCAAACTCCCCCGCAGTCTGTCTCGCAACGGGGTCTGTAGGCGCGAACTGTGAGGTCAGGGGTGAGCGGCAAGGGATACAAGCCAAATTCTCACCCTTGATTTCTTGATCTGAAAATAGCTGGGGGAGCTGGGGAAGCTTCTAGGACTTACGTACTGTACAAATAGGCTCTTGTGTGCATTATCTATATACGAAATGTGGGTTATAAATTCTGTCAATAAACTCCGATTTATTGCACTTTGTTAACCCCTGAATGGGCTTATTCTATACCTATATTTTTCAGCACTCTGCTACATTAATCCAGAAACATAATCGGTTGCAGATTTAAGGCAAACTCAGGCAGCACGTCTTCTCCCGATAGAGTGGCAGGAGATTGTAAAACTTCAACATCTTGACTAGGGCGGTAAATATCTACCTGCTGAGTCTGAGGGTCAATTAACCAACCCAAGTAACAACCATTAGCGAGATACTCCCTCATTTTCTCCCGCAACTTTTCGATGGAATCAGTGGTAAAGTGCAACTTTACCACAAAATCAGGACAAATAGAAGGAAACTTTTTCTTTGGCTCAGGGGTTAGCATATGCCAGCGCTCACGCTTTACCCACGCAGCATCAGGGGAGCGATCAGCACCGTTGGGTAGATTGAAACAAGTCGAAGAATCAAAAACTACTCCCAAATTATTTTGGCTACTCCAGTTTTCTAATTGAGTAGTTATTGGAGTGTTGCGCCTCCCCGTTTCTCCTCCTGTTGGGGGCATAATCAGGAGTTCTCCATTCGCTGTTCGCTCAAATTTCAATCTCGGTTATTCAGACATAGCTGATAAAACTGCTCATCAGTTAGTTCGATGACAGGATGTAGGTTCACAGTAAAGGCATTCATGGCTGATTTTTTGAGATGTCATAGTTATCAATGAGGTCGATGTGAACTGAACCATTCTGATGTAGCAGAACTTTGGCTATAAATACCCATGTTCTGCTAAAAAGGCAGGTGTAATTTCGTCCACCTGACCAGTCAGGGATAAGTGATGACCCAGTAACTTGTCTACATACTTGCCGAGGATATCACTCTCTAAATTCACCCAACTGCCAATCTGTAAATGGCTGAGATTGGTTTCGGCATAGGTATGGGGAATCACGGCAGCTTTGAACCAGCTACCTTGAGGGTCACAATCAGCAATAGTCAGGCTAACACCGTTGACCGCAATGCTGCCTTTCGGAACAAGATAGCGGGCAATTTTGTGATGCCATTGCTGGGTTAAGGTGGAGGGCGCCGTGAAAGACATTTCCCAAGAATTCGGAGTTTGCCGCGATTCCTGCAAGCAGCCAATGCCGTCAATATGACCTGTAACAAAGTGTCCACCAAGCTTGCTACCGACCCGCAAAGATGTTTCTAGATTGACATAGGCTGCCGCTTGCTCTTGCTGTCCCAGGGTGGTACGGTACAAGGTTTCATCAGAAGCGGTTGCTACAAAGCCGTGAGACAAAATTTCTTCTACCGTAAGACAGATTCCATCGACGGCGACGCTGTCACCAATCGCTAAATCTTGTAAGATTACCTCCGAGGCATCAGTGCGGCAGGACACAGCGAAGTGATCGCCACCTAGTGATTGAATTGTGCCAAGGGCTTGAATTAATCCTGTAAACACTGGTTTTTATTCAACTCCTCCTAATGAGTATGGGGTTGCTACCCAAGCTAACTCTCCAGTGTCCTGTATGTTTTTTTCGTGAAGTGCCAAAGCAAACATCCTGAGACTGGGGCATACTTGGAGAATACAGCCTTGTTGATCCCGCTTACCGTAGGTTCGAGAAGGCTGATTTTGACGGTTGATTGGTGAAGCGATGAGAACAACACCTGTCGTGCTTGTTCTAGTCGTTCGCTGTTGGATACTAGTTTACCGCTCTGCTTTGATGCCCGCGATGCTGACCGTGTTTTAGAGGCTAAGCCGATGATTGAAATGAGAGTTGCTGGAATTGCAATAGATGCCATCACCAAAAGTCCGATTGTAATGCTCAAAGATTCCTCGGATAGAAGAGCTTTGCCCATTTACATCGGGCAAGATCAGGCTAAGGCAATTATCAGCGCTTTGGAGAAACAAGCACCTCCCCGGCCTCTCACCCATGACCTCATCGTTAACATGCTAGAAGCATGGGATATGAAGCTGGATAAGGTGATTATTCACTCGCTTCAGGACAATACTTTCTATGCCATCCTGTGCGTGCGCCAGGGAGAGGCCAAGAAAGATATCGATGCTCGTCCCAGTGATGCGATCGCGATCGCCCTGCGGACGAATACCCCCATCTGGGTGATGGAAGAAGTGGTTGCCGATGCTTCTATCCCCGTTGACCGAGACGCTGACGAAGAAGAACGACGTGCCTTTCGGGAGTTTGTCTCTAACATTCGACCCGAAGATTTTACCCAACGCCGGGGATTTAAAACCGGCGGAGATTCTTAGCTTGACTCTCAAGTGCTCGGTCAGTGAGGGGTCTGGAAGAGCCAAAGTTGAGGGTTAAAGGGTTGAAGGTTAGCAGGTTACAAGTTGCAGGTTGCAGGTTGCAGGTTATCACTTTCAACCTTCCAACTTTCAACCTTCCAACTTTCAACTTTCAATCTTCCAACTTTCAACTATTAAACTTGGTGACTTCTTGAGCAAAAATGCGTTATCGACGGTTTGGGAAAACGAATCTGCGGCTTTCAGTGTTTTCCTTGGGAACCATGCGCTGCTTGGCGTCTGAATTAGAGGCACGAAAAACCGTACACTACGCGATCGCTCAAGGCATCAATCATCTGGAAACGGCTAGAGGTTACGGTAAGAGTGAGCAGTATTTGGGCAACATTCTCAACACTGAATTGTCGATGCCACGGGAGCAGCTCTACATTACCACCAAGCTACCCCCAACACCGAATCCTGACTTGATGCGTCAGTGGATCGATGAGTCGCTACAACGCCTACAACTGGATTATTTGGATTGTTTAGCCATTCATGGCATCAATACCTGGGAGCATCTGGCCTGGGTAGAGTCTCCCAAAGGGTGTATGCAGGCGGTACAAGCCGCAGTAAGCGAGGGACAGGTACGGCATGTAGGCTTCTCTACTCATGCACCCTTAGAGGTCATTCTGGCGGCAATTAACACCGATTTATTTGAATTTGTTAACCTTCATTACTATTACTTCTTCCAACGCCATGCCGCCGGGATTGAGTTAGCTCACAACAAGGATATGGGCATCTTCATCATCTCCCCAGCCGACAAGGGAGGACGCCTGTACACTCCACCATCCAAGCTAGAACAACTGTGTCATCCATTTTCGCCACTTCATCTGAATTATAGATTTTTGTTAAGCGATCAGCGCATTACCACGCTGAGTGTTGGTCCTGCTAACCCGAGTGAACTTCTCACCCCCTTGGAAGTGGCTAACCAAGATGAGGCGTTGACACCCCTAGAAACTGAAGCACTCGGGCGCTTAGAAACTCAGGCACAGGATGCCTTAGGCACTGAACACTGTAGCCAATGCTATGCCTGTCTACCCTGCCCAGAAACCATTAATATTCCAGAAATTTTGCGGTTGCGGAATCTCGCTCTAGCTTACGACATGACTGACTTCAGTCAATACCGCTATCAAATGATAGAAAACGCTGGTCATTGGTTTCCTGGAGTCAAGGGCAATCATTGTACCCAGTGCGGTGACTGCCTACCTCGCTGCCCTCACGAGCTAGATATCCCAACGCTCCTCTCGGATAGCCACGAACGTCTTAACGGGCCTCCTCGACGCCGACTTTGGGAATAGTACCACTTCTGGGGGAGTGGTTGTTTCTATGACAATTGGGGAATCACCCCATGAGATTTATAGTCTTCAGTCAACGGCGATGTTTCTTAACGTGAGTTCGATGAACCTCTCCCTCTCACCCCCTTCTGTGACACGGCGAGAGGGAGTCACGAAATGATTAGGGTGTGAAGCCCCTCTCCCCCACAGGGAGAGGTCTTTTAGCCTCGGTCGAACTCACGTTTTGTTATAGTGATGGCAATTGCCAGAAATCTAAGGCTTGGCAGAGCCAATCATCACAGGCTGCCTTTTGCGAGGAATTTTACGGGGTAATCGACTGATTGGAAAACCCAATAATTACTATCAACTAAGGAGAGCACAATGGGTGAAATTACCAGAGACGAAATGCGAGAACGGATGGGGAATATTGAATTAATTCGTGATATCATATTTGGCCCTAAATTGCAAGAGTATGACCATCGCATCGAGAAGTTAGAATCTCACTTATCCTTGCTCGAAAAAGAAATGCATGACCGTCTTGAGCAAGTGAAGACAGATTGCTTAACAGAACTCCACTCATCAGTAGAGTCTCTCGAAGAGAAAATTAAGTCTCTCACGTTCACTTTTCAAAAAGATAACGCTGATATTCGGCAACTGATTGATCGCACTTACCAAAATTTTTCCAGCAGCTTGGAATCTATTGATAAGACACTGGTCAGCCAGACAACTTCAATTCGCAAAGACCTCACAGAAGTTAGAGAAAAGTTGCAAGATGATACACGAAATCTGAAAAGTCAAATTTTTGATGAATTAGAAAAGCGGTTTTCCATGCTTTCAACCGCTAAGGTCTCTCGAAATGATATGGCAGACATTCTCTTTGAATTGGGCTTAAGGCTAAAAGGAGCTGAATTACCTCCAGAGCTGAAAGATGGGACTAACAATAATGAATCTAAAGATGCCATATTAATCGAAGCCAGCAAAGTTAGCGAGTGAACTGATTCATCTAATTCTAATTAGCACGAAACAGAACAAGCGTCATGTCTTTGTGGGTGGTGGAGTTGACTACGGCTCTGTTTATAGTTCATCGCTAATTGTTCATTGCCATGAACCATGAACATTGGCACTTAGGCAATCTCTACCCGCCTAAGTGAAAATTTAGGGTAAGCAGATTAGAGTATGGCTTTACCAAAAGAAAACCCATCTGCCAGCTCTCAGCTAAAAGGCTTGATGGACTTATTAACTGATTTACAAATCCTGAGTTCACCTCAGGAATTTCCTTCCTCTGGGAAGGATACACCAAGCCAGGGTGAACACAGAGGAGAAGCAGCAGAAGAATCACAGGAATCAGGGACGATTGATGCTCCAGTAGAAGCTCAAGAGCCGCTCAAACCTCTCCCACTTTTAGAGAGTGAGTGCAATCAAGCCTCTTGTCAGTCTGTGCAAGCGTGCCAAGATACACCAAATCAGGGTGACACGCGTTGCGCCACGAACCCTGATGCGTCGGATGCAGCGATCGCTGCACTAGCAGAAATACTATCCCCTGTACTTGAGACTGAGCCAAGCGCAACAAAAGTAGAAGAAGAATTCTCTCTTCAAAAAGAGAGTCTTAAACTTACGGCTGAGAACAAGAGAGAGGATGTTTTAGAATCAGACGATGTACCGATTTCTCCCTCTGGGTCATCTGCTTTATCGTCTCGAAAATTGGTAAGCAATGATTCACTGAATACGGTCGATTTGTCAAAGCAACTATCTCAAATACAGCAGCAAAACCAACACCCACAAGAATCGAAAAAGGCATCTAGCTTTTCTCAGTTAAATCAGCCAGATCAGCATCCCGAAGAATCCCAAAATCGAACGGTTCCCTCTCCAGTACAGTTGAATCAGTCAAAAGACTCAACCAGTTCTCCAGAAGATGTTTTCAGTCAACTGATTCAATCGCAGTGGCACAAAGCTCAACGACCAGAGTATACGAGTCAATCCGTGGCATCGACAAGTGATAAAGTTGTCGAAAATTCAATCGAGCTATTTGAGCGTTGGCAACGTTTGCTCCTGACACAGGAAGTGATGGATTCTCGTCAGGCGCTTGCCAATTTTAAACAAAAATTAGAAAAACTTGAGCATCAAGTTTATGAACCCCAAGAGCTAATTAATTTACTGGTGCCTTTAATTACTAAAATTCTAAGCATCAAAATCGCTCAATCAAGGGAAGACATTGCTCACGCGATCGCACCAATTGTAGATGAGATGATTCAGCATCGCTCTCAACAAGATAAAGAGGCGATGAGCTCGGCGCTGGCTCCCGTACTCCCAGTGGCAGTTGCCAAAGAAGTGAGCAACTCTCCAGGAGCGTTAGCCAGGGCACTTGGCCCTGAAATGGGGCCAGCCATTAAAGAACAGATTAGTGTAGAGCGGGATGCCATGGTAGATGCCCTCTATCCCGTCATTGGCAGCACAATTTCTAAATACATGGCAGAAGCCATCCGTTCCATTAATGAAAAAGTTGAAAATGCCTTTAGTTTGGAAGGGATGTCTCGCAAAATCCGCGCCAAAATGCAAGGCGTCTCTGAGGCAGAACTCATCTTCAAAGAGGCGATGCCGTTTACCGTCCAAGCGGTATTTTTAATTCACAAAGGCTCTGGATTGGTGATTTCTGAAGTACAACCCTCCGATCAGCAGCACCTAGAATCAGAGATGGTGGCGGGAATGCTCACGGCGATCCGCAGTTTTGTGAATGATTGTATCGCTCAGTCTGGGAATGTCTCGGAAATTGATCAAATTGAGTATGGCAACTCTAAAATCATCCTGGAAGTAGCGGGGTACTGTTACCTGGCGGCGGTGACTCAAGGGGAACCTCCCAAGTCATTCATGCGTAAGATGCGGGATGCTCTGGTAACTATTGTCCAACGTCATGGAAAATCCGTTGAATTATTTGATGGTGACCCTGCCAATGTGCCGGAACAGATACACCCGATTCTCCAAGCCTTAACAAAAGCTAACCAATCTCCAACGGCGGCTCAAAAAGGAAAACCTCCTATAGCGCTAATGCTCATCGGCTTAACTGTCCTTAGCGCTATTTTCATCCCTACAGGTATTCATCATCACCTCAGTGCGATTGACCGCCAACGGGAGGAGGAAACCAGCTTAGCCTTGGCTTCTGATCCAGAATTAGCGGTTTATCGGATCGGGGTAGATGCCAGTTTAGGAACACTCAAACTCACTGGCAAGTTGCCTAATCAATATCTTCGCGCCAAAGCGGAACAAATTGCCAAAAAAGTCGAACCGAAGCTAAAAATCCAAAATGCCATTGTCCCTGTTGAAGTGCCTCCCGATCTGGTGGCAGCACAAGCGGAGGTGAAGCGGCTGACTAACCTGCTGAATCAGGTGGAAGGTACAGTGATTTGGGCAGATTACAACGAGGGTAAAGTTATCGTCCAAGGCGCTGTGCTTCAGGAAGCGGATATCAAAAAAATTACAGAGGCATTTGGGCAAATTCCCGGAGTGAAGTCGGTTATCAGTACGGTACAATTGCAGCCTTTAGCGATCGCCTCCCGTGTATACTTCGACCAAGGGTCTTCTGAACTCAAATCCGAGGAACGCTCAAAAATTGCTCAAATTGGAGCGTTTCTCGAGCAGTACCCAAGCAAGCATCTGAAGCTCTTAGGTCATACTGACCCTAAAGGTACGGCAACAGAAAATCAAGAATTGGCTGTAGCTCGTGCAACAAAAGTTAGAGGTGTTTTGGTTGCTCAAGGTGTTGACCCCAAGCGATTGCAAGTGGAAGGAACAACCAATCCTCCGATTGGTGTGAAGGCTGAGCAAATCCCAGTGTTGAGTCGATGTGTCGAGTTTGAACTGATCACACCTTAAAGTTTGCTCGGTGTTGACCCAAAGTTGCGTTCATACCTAGTAAGCCCTTCCACATTTGGCTGACCTGTTGAGGCTGGGCATAGGGCATAGAGAACAGTACTCTATGCCAATTAGATGTGGAAAAGCTTATTTTCTGTCCCTTCCCTTGTCCCATCTTTAGCAATACGGGGATTATAGAAGTGGATTTCGTATAACTCCCCTCTTGCAACAGAGTCGGAGGGGAGGTAAAAGAGAACTGAACACTGAGAAAATAACAATTAGTAACTATTTTCATGGCAACTATCTCTAAGAAAATTTGCATGGTGGGTGACTTCGGAGTTGGCAAAACAAGTCTGATTCGCCGATTTGTAGACCGCCAGTTCAGTGACCAGTATCTCTCCACCGTAGGCGTGAAGATATCAAGGAAATTACTAGAATCCGTAAATTTACAGTTGCTCATCTGGGACTTAGAGGGTCACACTAAGTTTAAAGCCATTACCCCCAGTTACTTGCAAGGAGCTAGCGGAGCTGTTGTAGTTGCCGATGTTACCCGGATCGAAACCCTAGAGCGATTGACCGAACACACTGAACTGTTTTTATCCATTAATCCCAAAGGCTCGATTGTCATTGCTTTGAACAAAATTGATTTAATTGATAAGGATAAGCTCAGCAAACTTACCGAATTAGTTCAGGAGAATCATAAGGAAAAAGTCTTAGAAATTTACCAAACTTCTGCTAAAACAGGCTCATACGTTGACGAAATGTTTCATACATTAGGTCATAAAATCATAGAAGGCAAATGAATCCTCTTTTAGATAAAATCTTAGAGCAACGTTACGAATATCTAATACTGGATCGGGATTTCAAGATTCTAGAGATATCCTATGGCGCACAACGCTTTACTGATTGTCCAGATGTGTTAAAGCCGGGCAACGATATCCGCCATGCCTTTCCGGAACTAATAGGGGCGGAGGAAATTATCATCGATATTTTGGAAAGACGGCAAACTAATTTTGAGTTAAAAGGAATTGCCCGTTCCATCAATCCGATGACTTATTTCTATCTTGATTTATATATCAGTGAATACTCAAATCCAGAGGCGGTAGAAAATCAGTTAGTTATTTTGTTGGAAGATGCTACCGAACGGATGGTTTTGCAGCAAACTTTGTCACAGCGAACCAATGAGGCTCACCTCCTGTTAAGTTCATTAACTGCTGCCAAAAATTATATCGATAAAATTATCAGTTCTATGGCCGATGCTTTGTTGGTGACGACGGCATCAGGTCTCATCAAAACAGTTAATCAATTTGCTCAAGATTTATTTGGCTATAGCCATGATGAGATAGTCAATCAGCCAATCTCTAAGCTAATTCCGAATGAAGCCTTTTTGCAAAATCTAAGAAAGATATCAACTGCAAGTATGGGTGAATTTATTAAGGACGTGGAGATTGTTTGTCAAACCAAAACGGGCGAACAAATTTGTGTATCCTTCTCTTGTTCAGCCATTCAAACGGAAATTGAAGGCGTACAAAACTTTGTTTATATTGGGCGAGATGTTAGCGATCGAAAACGTGTAGAAGCCCAGATGATGAAGGCACTGGAACGGGAACGAGAACTCCGAGAACTCAAATCAGACTTTGTGTCAATGGCAAGCCATGAGTTCCGGACTCCCTTAACCGCCATCTTCTCTTCTACCGAATTACTGCAAAATTATGGGAATGTCTGGCCTGATGAAAAGAAACTCAAGCACTATCATCGAATTGAAGGTGCCGTTAAACGGATGACGGTACTTTTAGATGATGTTCTGCTCTTGAGCAAAGCAGAAGCCGGAAAATTAGAATTTAATCCCAAACCCCTAGTACTGAAAGACTTGTGTAGTGATTTAGTGGAAGAACTCCAGCTCGGTATCGGTCAAAATCACAAGATTACTTTCATCTACTCCGGGCCATGCCACAATACGTGCATGGATGAAAAGATTCTGCTCCACATTTTGACAAATTTATTGACGAATGCCATCAAATATTCACCGTCAGGGGCTACGGTTCTGTTAAGCTGCTATTGTGAAAAAGACGAGGCAGTTATTGAAATTAAAGACGAAGGAATTGGCATTCCCCCAGAAGATCAAGCCCGACTTTTTGAATCGTTCCATCGAGCGAAAAATGTAGGAGATATTCCTGGAACAGGATTAGGTTTAGCCATTGTGCAACGATCAGTGGAATTACACAGAGGAAAAATTAGCTTTACAAGTGAAGTGGGTGTTGGTACAACCTTTCGAGTCACCCTACCGCTGAATAGTCAAGTTGAAGCTAATTCTGGGCAGAGAACCGTAGAAGAGTTAAAGTTAAAAAGTTGAAGGGAGAGCATCCCAATTCTGCAAATCCATCGGGTTGTGAGGAGGCGTTGTGTCTACTACAGCTAGAGCGCAGCGGTATACCATTTGATAAGCACAATGATTTCTGCTCAAGTGGGATGCACCCAGTAGAACGTTCGAGGCTGTAATCTTCAGCCCTCAAGTTGGCAACTCATGAGTTTGAGAATTGAAACGCTACCCGCAGAGGTTGTGAATTTAATTGCTGCCGGTGAAGTGATTGACTCGTTGGCAGCCGTGGTACGAGAATTGGTGGAAAATGCTCTCGATGCAGGTGCAACGCGAATTGCCCTTTCTCTATGGTCTGACCAGTGGCGGGTAAGAGTGGCAGATAATGGAACGGGTATGAGTTTGGGCGATTTGCAACAAGCCGCTTCTGCCCATAGCACCAGCAAAATCCGTACCTCTGATGATTTATGGAAGATTACCAGTTTGGGCTTTCGCGGTGAAGCCCTACATAGTATAGCCGCTTTATCGGATTTGGAAATTTGCAGCCGACTGGCGGGCACGGTTGACGGTTGGCGAGTTACCTATAATTCCCAAGGTGAACCGATACTGGTAGACGCAGCCGCGATCGCACCCGGTACAGTAGTCTGTGTCTCTAATTTATTCGGCAATTGGCCTGTACGCCGCAAGGGATTACCATCAATCGCACAGCAGTTGCGAACCGTACAAACGCTGATTGGACACATTGCTTTGTGTCATCCCCGCGTTACTTGGCAAGTACAGCAAAATGATCGCCCTTGGTTCACCCTGAGTCCAGGTAATACGGCACAGCAGATTTTGCCCCAACTCCTGAAGCAGGTGCGGCAGAGTGATTTACAGCAACTCACGCTAGATGTACTTACCCCATCAGGGGATGGGAAAGAAGGCAATGAGACACTAGATCACAGGAACAGTTTGTATCACACGGGCTGTTTAGAAGAAGGATTTTCTGCATTCTCTTCCCCTAGTCCCTCGTCCAAAATCAACTTGGTAGTGGGACTACCCGATCGCTGCCACCGCCGACGTCCGGATTGGGTAAAGGTGGCAACCAATGGACGCCTGGTGCGATCGCCGGAATTAGAACAGACTATATTATCGGCAATGGCGAGAACTGTCCCTCGCGATCGCTACCCGATTTGTTTTCTCCACCTCCAGATTTGTCCCAGCCAAATTGACTGGAATCGCCATCCAGCAAAGGCAGAAATTTACTTACATTCCCTCTCCTACTGGCACGAGCAAGTATCCTCAGCGATTGAAAAAGCCTTGCGAATCAGCCCCAGCAATCTTTCCGAAGCCTCCCAATCCCAACGGGTAGGCAAGTTGCTCAAAGTGTCAGAAGAAAAAGCGGGTTACAACGTGAGCCGCTCTATCCAGTCCACACCAGAAGATGAGGAGAACCCGCACAAAGCCCGTGAAATTGGATTAATTGAGCTACAAGCCCTTGCTCAAGTCCATAAGATGTACATCCTAGCCGAGCATCCGACGGGAATGTGGTTGGTGGAGCAGCACATTGCCCATGAGCGGGTATTGTACGAGCAATTGTGCGATCGCTGGCAACTTGTCCCTTTAGAACCCCCAGCGATTCTCAACCATTTGACACCTGCTCAAGTAGAGCAACTTCAACGAATCGGCTTGGAGGTGGAACCCTTTGGCGAGCAATTATGGGCGATTCGGAAGGCTCCAGAACTCTTGACAAAAAGAGATGATTGTGCAAATGCACTCTTGGAACTGAGTTTAGGCGGAGATTTGCAAACAGCCCAGGTCGCCACGGCTTGTCGCAGCGCCATTCGTAATGGCACACCCTTGAGTTTACCTGAAATGCAGACCTTGTTAGACCAGTGGAAACGCACTCGCTATCCTCGCACCTGCCCCCACGGACGACCAATCTATTTACCGTTAGAAGAGTCGGCACTTTCCCGTTTCTTCCGGCGTCACTGGGTCATTGGCAAGAGTCATGGGATTTGATAGGATTATAAATTGCGCTCTATGGACGTACACAACGACAAATATTGAGCTACTGTGAGGGCCTCTCGACGCTTTAAACAAGAGAGGCTTAGTCTAACTTTTGGAATTTTTATGTTAGCCCGGAGCATGAGGATGCTGGCCTGAAATACAGTTTTTAGGTCAATATTCTTGGGTTTCGAGCTGAACTGTACAGCTGGTTGAGAATGGTGCAAAATGTCAGTCCCACTTACCTCAGTTATGGGACAATCGCAAATCGTAGATCTAGAGTCCTGATACTAACAGACGAGTGCTTCCGGTTGTTACAGGTTTATCGCCGTAGGGGCACAATAGACTTCTTGCTGAAGTCGGAGAAAAGGAAAAGGTCAAAGGGAAAAGGAACTCTAAAAATTCTGCATACCCTCGGCTGTTTACCTTTCGAGAACCTCTGGCAAAAAATACTTTAGCAGAGGTCTAATGAATTTTGCTCTGATCAGGCGGGAATACACAATGGGAAGGCTCTTCTGGGAAATCAACTTTGTATTCCTATCCCACTCTAAGGAACTTTGATTGTGAAACTTCACTGGCTACTACCCAGTTTTTTGGGCTTTTTTTTGCTTACATCTCCTGCTCAAGCGCGTCAATTGCTATCTTGGCGTTTTGAAACCAATCAGAATCGATTGGTTTTTACAACGGACGAAGGCGTCCAACCGAAGGCGCTGCTGATTGGCAATCCTACACGCCTGGTGATTGACTTGCCGGGTATTTTCATGCAACGCGCTACTGCAGAGCAGTTGGTTGGAGGGGCAATTCGTTCGGTGCGAGTGGGGCAGGTTGATGATAACACCACACGCTTAGTTGTTGAATTAAATCCGGGTTACACTATCAACCCCCGAAACGTGCTATTTCGGGGAACGACTCCGAACCAGTGGGTGGTGCAATTACCCTTACCGGAACGGATAGCACAGTTGCCCAATTCAGTCGCGATAGCGCAACAGACGCAACAGATCCCTGTACCACCGCCTGTGATTAGAAACGTGCCGATAGGCTTCCCAACTACTCCGATAGGCTCGCTCCGTGTGCCCAGGAGCCGCTTGTTGGTTATGATTGACCCAGGACATGGGGGTAAAGATTCTGGCGCGATTGGCCTTGGTGGGCTACAAGAGAAAGATGTAATCTTGGCAATCTCTCAACGGGTAGCATCGCTCTTAGAGCAATCTGGGATTCAAACCGAGATGACGCGAAGCAGTGATTACTTCGTAGACTTAGAGCCACGGGTAGCCATGGCAAAACGAGAGCGTGCTGACTTGTTTGTGAGTATCCATGCCAATTCCATTGATAATCGTCCAGATGTCAACGGATTGGAAACCTACTATTACGGCAATGGTGAACGTCTCGCCCGGACGATTCATAACAGCATCTTGCAGAGCCTCGATATTAACGATCGCGGAGTACGAACAGCAAGATTTTATGTACTGCGAAATAATCCCATGCCTGCGGTTTTAGTAGAAACGGGCTTTGTCACGGGTACGCAAGACGCACCAAGACTGGCATCACCGGCTTACGAAGACCAAATGGCACGAGCGATCACCAATGGGATTTTACAGTACATTCAGCAAAACTTTCAGGCCGCGAAATAGTGATGGAAATTGGTGAGTGGGTGAGTGAGTGAGTGGGTGAGTGGGTGAAGATTTCTCCCTCTCCCCATCCCTTTGTAAAATAGGGCGCTCCTAGCGATTTTCTGTAGAATCTATAAGATGCGCATCGGATTGGCTCAAATATCCAAACATCTTCAGCCCATTGACCGCATCGCCCTCATGCTGATGCTGCTGTTGAGTCTGCTGATTGGCATACTGTTGGGAGGCGGCGATCGCACTCGTCCCTATGTGCGAGAGTTTAGTTGGCAGGATAAAGCTGTTGGTGTCGCAGATACCTTCTTTATCCTTACCTTTTCCCGCCCCATGGAGCATACCGGTGTGGAGGCAAACTTGCACATCCAGCCACCCCTGCCAGGACTAATCAGTTGGTCTGGAAGGCGGATGGTTTATACTCTAACAAACTCAGCGGCTTATGAAACAACTTATAAACTGGAATTAAATCAGGCACGACAAAGCCTGGGTACGGGGCAAACGGGGCATGAGATGAAGCCGTTTGTCAGCCAATTTCGCACTCGCGATCGCGCGTTTGTTTACCTGGGTGTCGAGGGGGAAGAGAAGGGACGGTTAATTCTCTACAACCTAACCCGTCGCCAAAAAACTCTCCTCACCCCGAAAAACTGGGTTGTCACCGACTTTAAGCCCTATCCAACTGGCGATCGCATTTTGTTTGCCGCGAGTGATTGGTCAAATTATGGCCCTGGTTTGTTTGAACAACAGCTCTATACAGTAACCACAGGCATTTCTAGTCTAACTGCCAGCCGCTCCGACTCGACCCCAAAAGCTGGCAAGATTGAACGAGTTTTAGACAATTCGGACTATCAAAATCTGAGATTTGACCTATCTCCCGATGGGCAAACCATTGTCGTTGAGCGGACAAATCGACGTAACCTGAATGATACGGGACTGTGGATACGGCGAGGCGATGCGCCTTGGCAATCCCTTCACCAACGTCCAGAAGGAGACTTTTTAATCACACCGGACAGTGCTGCGATCGCGAATACCCAAGGAGAAGGCGTTGCCATCTTACCACTGACACCGCAAGCGAAGCCCTTAGATTTTATCCCCAAGTTCGGCAAGGTGCTAAGTTTCTCAAGAGATGGCATCCGAGCCGCAATGGTCAAGTTTAATAGTGACTATACACAATCGATATTTCTAGTCACGAATCAGGGGTTGCAGAAACAACTGCTCAGCACCAATGCAGATGTCCTTAATTGCCAGTTTGACTCCACTGCGAAAAACCTCTATTGCTTGATGACTCAACTGATACCGGGGAAAGAATATTCTCAACAGATATCCCTTGTGGCAATTGACCTCAAGACTTTTAATGTAGAACCGCTGTGGGCAGCATCTAATCAGTCGGATGTGCAGATGAGTGTGTCAGCGGATGGTTTAGCCGTGCTGTTGGATCAGGTTGCCATAACGGGGGCACTGCCTGCAAAAGAAGACTTGACAACTGAAACAGGGTCTGCGATAAAGAACAGTCATTTAGTGCTGTTGCCTCTGCTCAACAGAAGATCAGAGCTTACTACTAAGTCTGTGCCCTATCAAGAATTATCCTTAACAGGCTTTCACCCTCGCTGGTTGCCCTAGTAGGTTTTGAAAGTAGCCGTAGGATGGGCAGTATCCTGCTCACCCTACATTAACGTGAGTTCGACAACGGCTAAAAAACCCCTCCCCTTAGTGGAGCTACGGTGTACACACAAGTTCTCTAGTTGGTATCCGAAGCTTTCTCGCCCCCTAAATCCCCCAATGCTGGGGGACGCAAGAAACTCTGGTTCCCCCCAGAATTGGGGGGCTAGGGGGGCAAAATGCAGGATTTTGAGGTCAAGTGAGAGATGTGTGTACACGGTAGGTAGCGGAGAGGGGCTTAACCCCCAATCATTTCGTGACTCCGTCGAACTCACTTCGCATTACGTAGAGATGTTTTGCCTGTGCTAGGTTGGACTGACCATTGATGACTCTTCAGCCCTTAGATAGATGCCTAAGTCAAGAGTGGCCTCAACCCGAGTGGTCAGTTCAGCTCAATTTTTACTGAATATTGCAGCAGGAGGGGCTGCGATCGCAACGTTGCTCGGTTTGGCTGGGAGTGTGTGGTGGGTTTTCGATCTCCTCGATCATCCCAGACCTCAATACTGTTTAATCTTAGTCATTGCGCTGGTAGTTGGCGGTATTTCGCGTCAAGCGTGGAGCTTTGTGTGGTGTTTGCCGTTAGTCCTCAACCTCGCCCTGATTGTGCCACTCTTTTTTACCTCTGCTCAAGGCTTGCATCCTGAGCGAACTCTGGCGTCAGAAGGGGCTACATTGCGCATTCTACATGCCACCCTCGACAACGAGAATCCCGACACAACCCCCGCCATTCAGTACCTAGAATCACAAGAGGCCGATTTAATTCTGTTACTAGAGATAACGCCCAGATCGTTAACCCAGCTGAAATCAGCACTCTCTCGATACCAGATAGTGGCATCTGAACCGCGAGAAAATTCACACGGTAGCGCCATGCTGTTGCCGATGAAACCCTCAAAGCCTGTTGAGGTAGTAACGACGCAAATTGTGCATCTCCCACAGGACTCAGAAAGACCTATGCTGGAAGCAATCATTCGATGGGGAGGAAAAGAGGTTGCAATCCTGAGCACACAACTGACTCGCCCTCGTAATTCCAGCACGTCAGCCTTTCAAAAGGTGGAGTTCGATGCTGTAGTCAATTGGAGTGTTCGTCAGCAAAAAGAGGGCAAGCGTGAGGTCGTTGCGATCGGTGATTTTAATAGTACCCCGTGGTCAGGTCGGTTTCGA
>DATNPV010000193.1:0-10141 GCA_036703055.1 Waterburya sp. | reverse complement strand
GGTTAGTGGAATCAGAATAGTTGGATCATCATCAATAAAGACAGTAGGCCGCACAGAAAAATACCTGGTTAGCCCAATTTTGCTAATGACTGCAAAGCTACCTTCGCCCAGAGCAGTGTCACCTGTACCCAAACCAATGTTGCCACCAATCCCGATATAGCTGGACCCAGAACGAGTTGCTCTACCTGGCGAAACATCAGTAATTGGTGTAGTAGTGTTTGGCGTAGTGGTGTCGGGTGCAGTATCAGTTGGCGTAGTAGTTCCGGGTGTAGTAGTTCCGGGTGTAGTAGTTCCGGGTGTAGTCCTATCAGCTTGAGCCAGAGTAGGAGCTAGAATTTCGGAGGGGTGAGCCTTGAGAGCAGAAGCAGAAGTAAGAGCTGTTCCTGGGATAGGCTTTTCAGCAGGAGCAACGGTGATTGGACTAACTAGCTGAGCCGGAGTTGCAGCTAAATTGGATTGAGGCGTGGTTACCGGAAAACTCAGTCTTTGAGTGTCTGTAGAAGCGATAGCCTCAGGGGCGGATTCTCCAGTTTGGATACCAGAAGTCACAGCCGCTTCTGGGATAGGCAAGGCATTAGAATCAACGCTGATTGGACTAACTAGTTGAGCCGGAGCCGTAGCTAAATTGGGTTGAGGTGCGGTTGTCGAAAAACTCAGCCTTTGAGCGTCTACGGAAGCGCTCGTCTCAGGATTAGCAGATTCTACAGTCTCAGCTTGAGCTGACAATCCACTAAAAACAACAGTTACTGTAACGAGACTCAGCAGGAAGGAAGTACGCATAATTGAGTAGCCCTGTAATCCATGCCTTAGTAAGGTAATGGTTAAGTTGAGATTGTGCTGACAAAATGTTCTAACAAAGCTTTATGAGTGTTGGAAGATTAGAATCAGCACTCTTTACTAGAAGGATATATTCTGCTGCTCCATTTAGCTTCCCTCCAAGGAGTACCTCGAATATGAAGCTATAGTGTGATGAAGAATACGACCAATTGCTTGTTTCCTGTTAATCGAGTGTTGAACTTTGGACAAAAAGGAGAAACATTCCGCGATTAGTTGACGCGACTGTTTAAAAGTAGAGAATTCAAACTGGCATTTTGAATTATTTAGATTTCTAAGTTTAGCAAGACTATAGGCTCTGTATTCATCGAGTCGAGTTTGTCATTCTTTGGCTTTCTGTTACTCGTCTTTTTGTTTTTATAAGACCCCTATAGTTATTGGCCGACACTCTTATGCGAAAGACGGCGCTGGCGTCATCTAAAAGCGAAGCCTCCTCTCCAAAGCACTTTGTGTTCTCTGATACTCATCAAATTAACAAAAATGCCCATCTTCAGATAGGTAAAAGACTACTCAATAACGCGCTATTATTTCTGATGTGTGAGGAAAAAGACGCGAATGTTACAACAAAAAAGCTCTTGGGGTCGAAACTTGGCCAGACTCCCAAGAGCTTTTTGGCGCTATGAGCTGACTGACAAAAAATCACTTCTAATTTAATATTTTTTGAGCTGTTTACAATTCGGATAACCGCCGAAAAAGGTTGGGTTTCAATCAATAAACTTTTGCCGTTTTTCTCTACAATGAGGATGTCAGTAATTTAATTGCATAATTAGACCTATTTTTATGGCGAGAAAGAAAAAAATGGCGCCTTTAGAGGGCGAGGCATTAATTAATAAAGTCAAAGAGCTATCTCACTTGAGCAAAGAAGAAAAAGCTAGAGCCTGCGGCTACTATACCACCACAAAGAATGGGGTAGAGCGAGTTAATATGATGAAGTTTCTCAATGCTCTGCTTGATGCAGAAGAGATTTCGTTAGATGCTCGACATGAAGGTAATGGTCGTGTGGGACGCAGCCCTAGCTACCGGGTTACGGTGCAGTCCAATGGGAACCTGCTGGTTGGTTCAGCTTACACGAAACAACTGGGCTTAAAGCCAGGGGATGAATTTGCCATTTCTCTAGGACGAAAGCACATTAAACTGATACCAATTTTGGGACAAGAAAACGAAGTCGTTAAAGCCGCCTAACTTGAGTGATAAAGGCTCTTATTCGTAGTAATAAAACTTCCAGAAGCTTGATGGTGGAAGCTACAGCCATGCGGAAACTTTATCTTGACACACTTCGGCCCCCGCTCTGGGAGTAGTGGGGGTTTTCATTTTGTCACTTACAGTTGGCTATAGTCAACTCTTTTTGTATTGTTGATAACAAAAATAGTTAGGGTTAACTGCTTTTTTAGACAGATGAAAAACTGGTACTTTTTCTTTTGATGCAAATGTTTTGCTCCATATTTCAAGTCCTGAAAATCGAGTTTCAACGGGGAGGAGTTTACCAGTATAAAGACGTGTCTGCTGTGGTTTATGCGGACTTAATGAATGCCCCATCACATGGTAAGTATTTCAACGACAACATTAAGGATGCTTACCCTTTCCAGAAGGTGAGTTAGCAATTATAGCGGTTTGCATATCGAGAACAGTTCGCTTATCCAGTGCAAGATGTCACTGGCTCTTATTAGTGACGGGAGAAAAATTCACTTTTCAGACCTCCAGAAGCGAGGGCATCATGCTGAGGCAGAACACTGACATCGGTTCACGATTAAGGCGAAGACACCTACTTGGAATGTTTTTGGCAGGCATCACTGGGGTGATCGGAGTGGCCTGCACTACCAATTCTATGGAGAGAATTACAGCGATGAAAACAGACAAACAAAAGAATCAGCATAGACAGGCATCCAGGAATGGACGCTTACTGGCGCGACCAATGCAGCCGACGGGAACGGCACCAGTTGGTCTGCAACCATTGGGACTTTCCGCTAAGCGTGACGGACTCCTCTACGTGCCCAAAAACTACCAAGCTTCCCGACCCGCACCGCTGGTGGTGATGCTGCACGGCGCAGGTGGCGACGCACGCGGCGGTTTGACTCCGTTCCGAAATCTCGCTGATGCGGCTGGACTCATCCTGCTGGCACCTGCCTCGCGCCGCGAAACGTGGGATGTGCTGTTCGGTGATTATGGCCCTGATATCACAAGCATCGACCAGGCGCTGGCGCAGACGTTCAGCCGCTACGCTGTAGACCCCAATCATATTGCAGTTGAGGGCTTCTCCGATGGGGCTTCCTATGCGCTAAGTGTCGGCATCACCAACGGCGACTTGTTCACCCATGTCATAGCATTCTCACCGGGGTTTATGGCACCAGCTTCACAGGTTGGCTCGCCGCGCCTGTTCATCTCGCACGGCACACGAGACTCTGTTTTACCAATCGATGTTTGCAGCCGTAAGATAGTGCCGCAGGTGCAGCGTGCTGGCTATGACGTGCTTTATCGGGAGTTTGACGGCCCTCATACGATTCCTCCTGCGATCGTACACTCCGCGCTGGACTGGTTTACGGCGTAGCGGGGTATTCTCGTCCAATAGTTCAAGTTATCTGAAGCCCTATATCGAATGTCCCTACGTAGCCCTGTGCATCTTGGGATAGCTGGAGCATTAGTTGCTCACCACCACCTCGAAAGATGCCATCTTGATCGTTCCTCTGAGTGCGCTGTCCCTTAGAGGCATAGGGGGCTTGCGCGTGAATTTGATCCGTGAGGGAATCGTCGAAGTAAAGCTGTGACGTAAACTCATAACGACGCTGGGACGCAGAATCGGTGCGAATCTTGAAGTGGATGTGAACCGTTCTGCCTGGGTACCAACCTGGGTAAATCGTCACGAACTCCACAGTTCCATTTGCGTCTGTCACCTGATAGCCGCGTAGGAACTTTTTCCCGACGGTACTGAAACTTGGGTCTGGCACGTCTGAATAGACACCCATCGCGTCACAGTGCCAAAGGTCTATGGTTGCACCACTCACAGCAGTACAGGAGCTACCATTAATCTGAGAGACATGAAATACCAAACGTAACGGTACTCCCTGCTTTACCGAACCGTCTGAGGGATCTGATCGGATGTCGGAGCGGTTAAGTTTCTCATCCACAAAATATGGTTCTTCCGTCTGTTGAGGTCTAACCACGCATGTAGGGGTCGTGAGCGCCATCTGAGTCGGTGTCTGAATTAACCTAGCAGCCGGTTCTGCTGAGGTGGGCTGTCCGCGTAAGCATCCCACAAGCGATGCGGCGGCTGTTCCCCCTAGGAAGCCAAGCACCTCTCGTCGCTTAAGCATGGAGACAACTGAGATTCTTTTCACACGGTCTTTTTCCATTTCATCTGCTCCAAATAGAATTATCGCAATCTAGAACTGCGCTCTGTGTGTGAAAAACGCTCACCTACAACGTCACGGAGACGACCTGAAAACTAGGTCGCATCCATGAACAGGTCGTTAAATTAGCTTGAGCTTATTGCCGGGGAGGACGCTCTGCGTCTGGTTGGTTGCCATCCTCAGGAGGACGGGGCGGAATTCCCAGCGCATTTACCAGTTGCTCTTCTGTAACACCGAGTTTGGCTGCTGCCGCCTTAAAGTCGGGTCGGGGTGGGCGTTGTCCCGGTGTAGGCGGCGTACTTGGTGGATTCGCCGGCACCCCTAATGCGGTCTTCAAATCGGCTTCTGACACGCCTAGTTTCTGAGCTGCTGCTGCAAAATCTGGGCGTGGCGGATGCGGCGGAATTCCCAGCGCATCCACCAGTTGCTGTTCGGTAATGCCGAGTTTGGCCGCCGCCGCTTTAAAATCAGGTCGAGGAGGGCGCTGTCCTGGTGCAGGTGGCGTTGTCGGTACGCCTAGTGCTTCCTTCAACGTGGCTTCTGAAATGCCCAGTTTCTGAGCTGCTGCTGCAAAATCTGGACCTCGATGGTTTCTGCGCCCTTCTTGTTGCTGATTGGGCTGGGATGAGTTTTGTGCCAGTCGGTTGGGCGATTGAGCGGTTGCCTGATTCAGAGCGACACACCCAAACGTTCCAACCAGAACAGGAAGCGCAATCAGTGCCAGCAGTCGGCGGGTATTCATCACAAGCTTTCTCCTTCGGTTGAATCTAGAAACGTGTCTATGTTTCGATTAAGTTCAACCAAAATTACAGCTTGCCCTTTGTCTGAATTACACTTTTGTAATCTGAGCGAAGAATAGCGATCGCCCCTCACCGAAGAAGACATGAGGACGCCCAGACGCCCAGACGCGGAGCGTTTGAGGCGTCTCAACCCCCGTGTCCGGAGCGTAACGTAAGCTCCACGGGTCTGAAGCCCCGCCTGAATCGAAGATTCAGGCGCTTGAAATTGGGCGAGGTCACCATCCTCGTTCAATTTCTGTCCCCGCGTCCCCACGTCTCCCTCTCTCCGCGTCTCTTCGTGAAACCCTCTGAGTGTTAGATATTGGGTTAAACCACTTCTACTTCAGATCGGGGAGTGTCAAATAACTAACCGACGATTGCCATACCATTGACTCAAATCATGCTCAATTCCTTCAAGGATTGCGATCGCATCCATTATTGATTTTGTCTCAACCGCTAACAAACCAAACACTGACTCAACCCGTTGTTGATAGTTCTTTGGACAGAGCGCGAAGCTGTTGGCAACTGCTACCGCACCTTTCTCATTCAATAGGTATTCTTCATTGAGTGCAAATAATACCTGATTCATACAAGCTACGCTGCGGAAACAGCAACCTGCCGCATAGGCAACATCACCGCGTGCAATTGCCTTTTGTGCAATGAACAGTGAAAAACTAATTTCCCAGGCAAAAGTATTAATAGTTGCTTGTTTAAGTTGAATAGGATAAGGGGTTGTCTGACGCTTTAAAGCGTCTAAAACGTTATACGGATCGTGAAGTGGCAGACAAATTGCAACTTCACCCATATAAATAGAGGACACAAAGCCGTGTGGATGCCCTGGTTGGTAATCAATAGTAATTTGCCCAGCATGACAATCACCAATGACACGATTAACCTGAACCACATCACGATAGAGAAAATCTACAGAGACACCTTCTATCTTTAGCCAACCACCGCCATTAATCCATTTTCCCCATCCACCAATTGGGGTGATTAGATTTGCGCGGTGGTTGTCGTCAAGTTCAGAGGCGAGGTGATTTAGAGCAGTCACATCAAGCGGATTCTCTGGGTTGTAATAAATTCCTAGATCCACATCTGACTTCTGTGTATGGTTGCCTCGTGCCCTTGAACCCCCTAGAGCAATCGCTGCAATTCCCTGAATTGACTGTAAACGTTCAACAACACGGTGGATGAACTGAGGCAACGGCTGATTCATATTGACTCCATTTTTACCCCCCATTCAAAACAATTTCACATTAGATGTTAACAGACAAATTTCAAATAATCCCCTCACTTATAACATAAGCTGCACAACTATTAGTTGTACCGCATTCGCTATCAAGCAGCACCCGCTTCAACTATATTTTTCCTCTAGATAAATCCACATAAGATTCTGTTGAATAGTCTGTATGTAGCTGAATCGAACCGATTAGGCTTTGAGTCCAAGGAGAGCGATCGCGGCGAACAACAGCAGACAGACTTGTAGGGAATTCCTACTACACGCTCCTACAAAGTGCCCGACTCTAGTTGCTCCAAGTATATGAAATCAGGAGCCTTTACTCCGGCTTCAGCTCTGATTCTAATGAGTTTAGGAGATTCAAAAAAACGCTTGGCATCGTCTATCGATGTCCACGATGAGAAATGCACCACTTTGTTGGGATCTCTTTCATACTTTAAGACCTGATACGACCTCTCTCCAGCTTCCCTTCTTATGTCGGATGCATTGTCAAAAACCTTCTTCCACGACTCGTAGTCTTCAACTTCATGGATAATTAACACGTATTGCATAATCTATCTAGCTAGGAGTTTTTTTTATTAACCTAACCGATGCTTGGGACATTGGTGTTGGTAGTAGTGGATCGCGAGGCGAGGCTCCACAATCAAGATCGGTTACGCTCATTATCGTGCGATCGCACTAATGGCGTGCGCCTCTTCTGTAGCCACGATGCTATGGAGTTCAAAGCATTCGCCAACCAGTCTAGCGACGATCAGAACTTGAAATTTCATCATTCATGAAGTCTGCGTCAGTCAGATTGATTTAAGAAGCAGAACTAGAGCGATCGCGGCGAACGACAGAAGACTATGCTCAGTTAGTCCCTGATTTGATGTTTGAGGTCAAGTCCAAAACTGACTCCTTGCCCTAGCTGCGTCAGAAGATTCAGGAATTTCTAGCTCTAGGAACGCAGGTTGGGGTTTTAGTTGACCCGCGAAGTCGGACGATGGAGGTTTATCGTCCCGGTGTAGAGAAAGTGGTTTTGCGAGATGGGGATGTGCTGACGGTGCCGGAACTGCTACCGGGATGGGAGTTGGCAGTGGCTGAAGTTTGGGCACCAGAGTTTGATTAGGATTGAAGGAAGCATATCTCTGTTAAGCCAATTTTTTTATCTTAGGTAAAAGCTCTAAATCATATAAAGGCAATTGTCCCATTTCACGAAGAGTCGCTAGGGCTTCGAGTACCCCATCCACGCCACCCCGACTTTTCACACCTGCTTTCTCTCTTAGTCCTACAAACTCTTCTGTGTCAAGAGGGCGAACAACGTTTTGTAAGCGTACTGGCTCTTCATTTCCTAGTGAAGCGCGTTCTGCGGCTAAAGCTTGTGCAGCTAACCAACGAATTTCACCAAAGCGGTAGGGCAACATTAAAACACAGGGAGTTTTGTCATTGAGTAAAGCCTCTATGTGTTGCAACACTCTTTCATCGCTCGAAGGATGCTTCTGTAACGTTTTTAGTGTGGCGACACGAATCGATAGCTGTTTGCTGTGTAAGGCTTCCACTAATTCTTGGAATTCGCCATCATTTAACATTATGACTTCTATAATCAGCATTAAAAATTATTTCGTACCTCTTTGAAGAGAAGCCAGAAGGGATGCTGGCATCTGTAACTTCCCTACTGACTTCGTTACAAAGCAGTACTAAGTATTCTAAATCAGTGGTTGTTGTTTCACTGTCTGCACTAACGATTCAAGTGTTGGGTTTGTGTGAAGCCTGAGTTTCTCTCGTTGTTTTGTATTTAGCTCTACCATTTCGCTAGCACGTTGTCGCCAAGATTCAAAATGGTGATGATCTTGCAGAGGTACTCCATCTACTAACATATACTGACGAGCTTCTTTTCCTTGCCGAGTAGGATCTACTGATGCCGCTACTGGCAATGGTATGGAAATCTTGCGATTAGTTAAATCGAATACCTGTTCGGCAATGAAGTCATACTCATGCTCTAATGCCTTGCTGTGAGCTTGCATATAGTAAGCTTGAAAGTCACTGTCCCATTGCGTTTTTTGCTGACAACTCATCTTCTCCCAATCAGTACCCATAAAGTCAAAACCAGTTTCATTTTGAATACGCTGCAATTCCATAATTTCCGCGATTTCATGAATAATGAACTCAGCCTCAGTGACAGTTCCTCGTCCACTTATCAGTTTCTTCCATGCCTTGAAGTTCCTGGGAGTAAAGCTAATACCAGGACTGTCAAAAAGGTAGTGTTTTACCTTTCCAATGAGTTGCTTGCGTTGCTTACCCTGAGAAATACCTTCGGGAAGTTTGAGATTCTGCAAGGCTTTCTCAACCTTATTGACATTGTTTTGTCTCAAAAGCTTAGACCGAAGCTCTTGAACTTTTTCCTCAGAGTAGTCATCGCCCAACTCCTGCTCCCAAGCGAGTTCGTCAATAAAGACACAAACGCCACTACAAGAGACTGTTACCTCAGCAGTATGTTTAGCCTTGCTCTCGGTAGGTTCATTAGGAATGGGAGGAAACTCCTGCTGAAGCGAGTTGAAACCCTCATTTCCGGCTTTAAGTATAGATTTTTGTCTATCCATTTAAAGTAAATCATAAGCGATAATTATATTAAGATATAAAGACTTAGTTGTAGGACTGTATTCAGTTATCTTGTCCGTGCCTAGAGCAATCAAACCACCTCCACAACAGAAATCAATCAATGTTTACTTGCCTATCTTCATATTACTCAGCTGAGAAAAGCAAGAAGAGCGATTACTCTATTGGTGTACGGATTACACGAATACTGAAGTTTTCATATAAAGTTGCCAGAAGCTTGATAAGGTGAATAGATTCCAGTGCAGCGACTTGTAATGTAGCGTTACTACATTCGCTTACTCGGATAGTGTTGCCAAAAATTCCTCTGGCGTTATTGCCGGAACTGAAGAAGTTACAAAATCAGATGTATTTCGCGTCACAATCATTTCTAAGCCTGCGACAGCCGCCGCAGTACTCGTCACAGCATCCTCAAAATCTGCAATGGAACTTTGCAAGGCTTGCCGAATTACTTCGTCCGTTACGCTGGCAACTTGAATACGCTGTAATAACCTCGATAGCAGTTCCCGTGCTGCTTCACTACCAATTTGACGGCGTAAGATGTAGAAAATATTGGTGACTGCATGACCTGAAACATACCCCTGTACTTGTGCCTGCGTCACGGTATTTAATGCTTGTGCAGAAGCAATCACAAACGGTTGGCGTTGCGCTAAAACATCCAGCAATACATCACTATCAAACAGCACCCGCTTCAACTATATTTCTCCTCTAGATAATCCACATAAGATTCTGTTGAATAGTCTGTATCTAGCTGAATCGAACCGATTAGGCTTTGAGTCCAAGGATGAAGATTAGTCAAAGGTTGTATCGTTGAATTGGGTGAAATAGATGACAACGTTTCTTTTTCAATTGATGTCAACACGGATTGAACCAAACGCCAGCGATCGCTAATTGGTAATTGCAACGCCTGCTTTTGCAATTCCTGCAATGTCATTAGCATTCTCTCCCTTTAAGCTCTCTCTACTAATTGTAATGATGACAGTGACTTTGAGATGTGAATGAGCTTTCGGAAGATACTTGTACTGCATCTACCGATCGCACAACCCTAACCCCTGCACAAATGCGGTATGTTCTGGTGCAGCCAACTCTTCGTGCAACACAGCGAACACTCGCTCCATATTCCCACTCAATAAGTCATTCGCTGCCAACCACAAGCCTGGAAACACTTGACTCCGAATCACCCCATCCTGATCCACTGGCAGTGGAACATACTCCCCTTCCTGCAAATAAAACCAGTCTAGTCTCTGCTCAAACACTTGCCAAACAATATATTCTCTAATCCCATTGCGACGATAGGCACGTTTTTTATCACCCAAATCGATCGCTGCACTACTCGCCGCAATCTCTGCCACCAA
>DATNPV010000189.1:0-5635 GCA_036703055.1 Waterburya sp. | reverse complement strand
ACGAAGTTATAGAGTATGACGGTTAATTTTGTGACTCGGAAATCCTCTTGTACAAGAATGTCATCAATAAACATTTCTCGACCATCAGGAATATTACCGCCACGACCTCTAAACGTCGATACATAAGTCTTCTCGGTTGTGATTTGTGTAATACCTACTCCATTTTTTGGGTTTGAAATTGGTTCAGACATCACTTCACTACTCCTTAAAAAAATAACTTTTGAATCAGGTTGATAACCCTAACGAAATGCTGTATAAAAAGCCAGCATTCTGTCATTTGAATAGTGCAATTACACTTTTAAATCAGTTAATAATTGCCCTACTAGAAAAAATGTCTAACAAGGTAAATCTCTATTTTTTGATTGAAACTACAGCCAACTTAAACTTGTTCAAATAAACAATAGGTATTTTGGTTAAATCAGCTACTTATATACTTTTTTGACAGTAATACAGACGTAATAGGCTCTATCAAACGTGATAAATCTAAAGGGGGACTTTGGCACACCTTACCCACCTAACTATCAGCCAAAAGAGTTAGTCTAATGCCAAGCCTGTAATACATAATTGCCTTGATACCCGGCAACTGAAGCCGAGACACAAAGAATACTAATTCACTAAAAGCCTACTACAGATGCTTTTCTTATTCCCCCTTAATAAGGGGAGTTAGAAGGTAAAAATAAAATGGTATAGACTATAGCAATCTTAAATCATTTGTGAGATTGGTTTTCTCTTAACAAACCACTCCAGGCACAGAGCGCCCAGAGGAGAGCGAAGGAGATTCTTATGAATCATTTAGGATTGCTATATGTTAAGTTCTCTTGCTTCCAGTTGGTCGTTAGTTACGATCGCTTTCGAGCGACAATCTGAAAGATATGCCAATGCTTTTCCTCACCCAAGGCTGTCTTTCCAAGATGCTCTTCTTCTTCAAACATTTCAACCTCAAAGGGTTGCAACGACACTTCTACCTGTTCGCGAGTATGATGATTCATTGAGGAATAAATCGCCCAAGAATCGCGATCGCCAAATAACTGCCCACAAAATCGACCGCCAGAACGCAAAGATGAAGTAATCTTTTCCCATAATCTGGGAAATTGCTCTGGCGGACAAAACGGCAGAGAAAAACTTGCATTCACCAAATCCACGGCTTCAGGCAAAATCAGCTCTTCAAAGCACACAACTTTAGTTTGCAGATGCTCCTTATTATTAATATCTGGGCGACTCAATAAACGTGCGATCGCTTCTTTTTCTCCATCAATCCCTAAAACCCGCCAACCCCGTCGCAGCAATTCCACTGTATCTCGTCCGTTCCCACAGCCCAGATCAACGGCAAACCGCACTTTATCTGCTGACTCTTCTGCCTCAAAACGCGCTAATGCCGCTAAGAGTGTGTCTCGTGGAGGACGACCCATGACGGCATTATAGTACGCTGACCAATCGCGCTTAAAAACATTATCTTCAGCTTGCTCGTTTGTGAACTCCGGCATACATTGGCACGGACAAAGAATTTTCTGATCTAGCGATTGAAATGGTTGTAACCCGTGGCGGTTTTGATCAACTAGAAGTCTACAACCGACCCCTTAGAAGCCTTATTAGAATTTCGGGAGAGGCTGAGAAAGGAATAGGGAATTAGTTACTTCTGGATTCCCCATTCCCATCTTCTAAATCCCCAACCGCTGATATATCTCGTTCAAGTTTTGCAAATGATGCTGTGGGTCAAAACATGCCTCAATCTCTTCCGGAGTTAGCTTACTCGTTACCTCAGGGTTTTTGGCAATAAGGTCGTGGAAATTTCCTTCGGGTTTATTCCACGCTTCGTGAGCACAAGATTGGACAATCCTGTAGGCTTCTTCGCGGCTCATGCCCTTTTCCACCAAGGTCAATAATACCCGCTGGCTGAAAACGACTCCACCGTAAAGATTCATATTTCGCTTCATGTTTTCTGGATAAACCAACAGGTTCTTCACCAAGTCAGTAATCTCCACCAGCATGAAGTGAGTCAAAATGCAAGTATCGGGTAAAATAACTCGTTCTACTGAACTGTGAGAAATATCCCGTTCGTGCCACAGCGCCACATTTTCCAGCGCCGCCACCGCATGAGCTCGAACAATTCGAGCCATTCCCGTCAATCGTTCTGAACGAATGGGGTTGCGTTTGTGCGGCATTGCCGAGGAACCTTTTTGTCCTTTGGAGAAGTATTCTTCAACTTCCAGGACATCTGTTTTTTGCAGATTGCGGATTTCCACCGCAAAGCGTTCGATGGTTGCCCCCAAGAGCGCTAAGTGCTGGACAAAGTCGGCATGGATATCGCGCGAGATTACCTGAGTTGAAGCAGTATCCGGTTGCAGTCCCAATTTCTGACAAGCGATCGCTTCCACACGGGGGTCAATATTGGCATAAGTTCCCACAGCACCGGAAATCTTACCCACCGCAATTTCTCTGCGAAGACGGCAGAGGCGATCGCGGTGACGACACACTTCAGCTAACCATCCAGCTAGCTTAAAGCCAAAGGTGATGGGTTCCGCATGAATGCCGTGCGAACGACCAATCATTACAGTATTACGATGCTGTTGCGCTTGGTAGCGAATCGCTTGACTCAACTGTTCCAGATGTTCCAGAATAATATCCAAACTGGTGACCAGTTGCAGAGCTAGCGCCGTATCCAAGACATCGGAACTCGTTAACCCTAAATGGATGTAACGGCCTGCATCGCCCACATATTCATTCACATTCGTGAGAAAGGCGATCATATCATGGCGAACTTCTTCCTCAATTTCTAGAATTCGCTTCGGGTCAAAATTCGCCTTCGCTTTAATTTCCTCAACTGCTGCTTCTGGAATGGCACCTAGTTCCGCTTGTGCTTCACAAACAGCTATCTCAACCTGAAGCCAGGTTTTAAACTTGTAGGTTTCCGTCCACAATTCGCCCATTTCGGGCAGGGTGTAGCGCTCGATCAATGCCGGTGTCGCGAAATACAACGGTCATATTGTACAACCGTCGGGTCGCCTCTCGTCAGATGTGCTCACCAATACACCAAAAAGATTAGCAGGCAGGACGATTGCGATTTTCCCCATAGAATATAGACTGGCAATAATACCTAGAGAAATACTTGGATGTTTGACTTAAACACCCTATTTGAGTTTTCACGCGCTAACTGTGTTGCGATTTGCGCCTTCTTGGTTCCTGCCAACCTAATCCTGACCTTGAAGACAATAGTATTGACGGGACTAAACCGCCCACAGCGGCAGGTGCGAAATGCGGTTGTCCTGGCCTGCATCCCCGCGTTGGTCATGGTATTTCATGTGTTCACCTGGTGGATGATTGGCGTGGTTATGGCTCCCACCTATATCTTGTTATGGCTGGCTAGTACCTGCCTTGGCATCAATTTCTGGGCCATAACTCACCCCCAAAGTATGGCTCACTTTCTCAGATCCTTGGTTTTGCGGGTTGTGAGCTTAGTGCGTCGTTCAGGAGTTGAAGTTCCTTAGTTCCTCGTCTTTCATTGCATATTTATTGCATTCTGTCAATAGTGCGGTACTGAATTGCTTCCGCAACGTGCTGGGGTTTGAGAACTGCATCACCGGCTAAGTCAGCAATGGTACGTGCGACTTTCAGAATGCGATCGCTCGCTCTTGCTGACAACCCTAACTTACGAATCGCTCCTTCCAGTAAGTTCCGGGAGGTATCATCCAATTGACACCAACGACGCAGATGAGTACTTTGGATCTGAGCATTGCAGCGCAAACCGGGTTCGGATTGAAAGCGGTGATAAGCGCGATCTCGTGCAGCTTGTACCCGTTCCCGCACCGGTGCTGACTCCTCCCCAGTTTGCTGTCGCGTAATCTCCTCCGGTTTCAAGCGATTAACTGCCACTTGCAAATCAATCCGATCCATTAACGGCCCCGAAAGCTTCGCCCAGTATTGCTCTCGTTGCCGAGGCGAACAGGTACAGGCTTGGATGGTATCACCGAAATACCCACAGGGGCAGGGGTTGGTACTGGCGACTAAAGTAAACTGAGCGGGGAAGCTGACTGATTGACGGGTGCGGGAAATGGTCACAAACCCATCTTCTAAGGGTTGACGCAGAAATTCCAAGACATCGCGCTTGAATTCCGTGAGTTCGTCAAGAAACAGGACTCCTCGATGTGCTAAAGAAATTTCCCCAGGTCGTGGAAAGCTACCCCCACCGACAAGGGAGGGGCCAGAGGCAGAGTGGTGGGGACTGCGAAAAGGGCGATCGCTCACCAGTGACCCCTTATCTTTCAGTAATCCAGCCACTGAATGAATTTGAGTAACTTCAAGTGATTCTTCAAAGCTGAGTGGAGGTAGGATGCCAGGGAGTCGCCGCGCCAGCATGGTTTTCCCACTCCCAGGAGGCCCAACAAAGATTAAATTATGCCCTCCCGCCGCTGCAATTTCTAACGCCCTACGAGCATGAGCCTGACCTTTAACATCGTTTAAGTTGGGTCCCGTTGACTGAGACGTTCGCAACTCCTGCAATCCATCAATCTGTATGGGTGAATACCGCTCTGGTACATTCAAAAAGTCAGCCACTTGGGATAAATCCTTAAACCCATAAACCGCTAACCCTTGTACAACAGCCGCTTCTCGCGCATTATCCACCGGCACAACCAACCCAACAATCCCCAGCCGCTTAGCAGCAGCGGCGATCGGCAATACACCTGCCACAGGTCGCAAATTCCCATCCAGAGAAACTTCCCCTAAAAAGAGATAATCCCCCAATAAGTCAGTATTCACCTGCTCTGAGGCCGCCATAATTCCCACACTGATGGGTAAATCAAAACTTGGCCCTTCTTTACGTAAGTCAGCAGGTGTTAAGTTAATCACAATCTTGCGCATAGGAAAGGCAAAACCTGCATTCTTCAGCGCCGCTTTCACCCTTTCTCTTGATTCTTGAACCGCCGCATCAGGCAACCCAACAACCACAATTCCCGGTAACCCACCCGACACATCAACTTCAACGCCCACCTTCACCGCATCGATGCCAACAATTGAAGCACTCCAAACTCTGGCTAGCATATCTATCACCCTGACACTAAGCGCGAGTATAGTGCTTGGCTTCTGGGCGACTGAACCGGGAAATTACCGAATTTGAGCCTCAAGCTTCATGAATATAGTGCTTGTGGAACAGACATCTTTCTTGAAAGTCGGGAATGGGGAACTCTCCGGCTCCCTTTGGGGATTAGGGGCAATGGGGAATAGAGAATGGGGGAATTAGACTTTCATTACAATGCTCTTGTGCGTAGCTCATGAGGAGTCTTGCCCATGATATTGCCAATTCCAGTCTTCACTCCATGCCCTATGCCCAGTCTCCACAGGTAAGTTAAATGTGGAATAGCTTTTTTTTACGGTACAGCCTGCACTTAAAATGGCTGCTAGCGGCATTAGCAGCACGCATTAACGCCATTACGAAGGATTAGCATGAGCGAGACCATCTTCAGTAAGATTATCCGCAAAGAAGTGCCCGCTGACATTTTGTATGAAGACGACTTAACACTTGCCTTCAGAGACATTGCCCCTCAAGCACCCGTTCACATCCTCGTCATTCCCAAAAAACCCATTCCTCAACTGGCTGATGCTGAGTCAGAAGACCATGCCTTGATGGGTCACCTCCTTT
>DATNPV010000171.1:0-25215 GCA_036703055.1 Waterburya sp. | reverse complement strand
ATTTCTTCCCCTTATCCCCATTTCCGCCTGATTGACAGGTTCAAAAGCGAGCAATACATGTTTGGTCTCATCGGTCACCTTACCAGTTTGGAACACGCTCAAGCCGTTGCTAAAGAGCTAGGCTACCCAGAATATGCCGACCAAGGTCTAGATTTTTGGTGCAGTGCGCCCCCCCAAATTGTGGATACGATTAAAGTTACAAGCATCACAGGGCAGACCATTGAAGGTCGGTATGTAGAATCCTGTTTCCTCCCTGAAATGCTCGCCAATCGCCGCATTAAGGCAGCCATGCGTAAAATCCTGAACGCCATGGCTCATGCCCAGAAGTATGGCATTAACATTACCGCGTTGGGGGGCTTTTCCTCAATTATTTTTGAGGAATTCAACCTACACCAGAACAAGCAGGTCCGTAACATTAAGCTAGAGTTTGACCGCTTCACCACCGGCAACACCCATACCGCCTACATTCTTTGCCGCCAAGTCGAACAGGCATCACAAATGCTAGGGATTGAACTATCGCAAGCAACCGTTGCCGTTTGTGGCGCAACGGGTGATATTGGAAGTGCCGTCTGCCGTTGGCTGGATGCCCGGACTGATGTCGCGGAACTTTTGCTGATTGCCCGAAATCAAGAGCGACTAAAAGCCTTACAAGCTGAACTGGGTCGCGGCAAAATCATGGGACTCGAAGAAGCTTTGCCCCAAGCTGATATTATCGTCTGGGTAGCCAGTATGCCCAAGGGTGTGAACATTGATTTCACGGTTTTGAAGAAACCTTGCCTGTTGATTGATGGCGGCTACCCCAAAAACCTGGCAACTCAAATTCAGTATCCGGGGATTTATGTACTCAATGGTGGCATTGTGGAGCATTCCCTTGATATTGACTGGAAAATCATGAAAATCGTCAATATGGACGTGCCGGGGCGTCAACTATTTGCCTGTTTCGCTGAATCTATGCTCTTGGAGTTTGAAAAGTGGCACACCAACTTTTCTTGGGGACGCAATCAGATTACGGTAGAAAAGATGGAACAAATTGGACAGGTGTCAGTTAAACACGGATTTAGACCTCTATTGAGCTTTTAAAAAAGGGTTGAATGTTAGCAAGGCGTGCAGGTTGCAAGTTCCCACCTTCAACCTTCAACCTACCCCTTCGGGGAACGCTTTGCGAACAACCTTCCCACCTTTAACCTTCCAACGTTCAACCCACTGCCCATGACCACCGAAAACAGAACATTTCTTCTCGACTTTGAAAAGCCACTTGTGGAGCTAGAGGCACGAATTAACCAAATTCGTGAACTTGCTGAAGAGAATAACGTCGATGTTTCTGACCAAATCCGCCAACTGGAGGCACGCGCCGTGCAATTGCGTCAGGAAATTTTCAGTGGTTTATCGCCGGGACAGCGGCTTCAGCTCGCACGGCATCCGAAGCGTCCGAGTACCCTGGATTATATTCAGGCGATTAGTGATGAATGGATGGAACTGCATGGCGATCGCGGCGGTTCAGACGACCCAGCTTTAGTCGGTGGTGTCGGGTGTCTGGGTGGACGTTCTGTGGTGATGTTAGGTCATCAAAAAGGTCGAGATACCAAGGACAATATTGCCCGCAACTTTGGACAAGCTTCCCCTGGCGGGTATCGTAAGGCGCTGCGGCTGATGGAACATGCCGATCGCTTTGGTATGCCGATTTTAACGTTTATCGACACACCAGGTGCTTGGGCCGGGGTCAAGGCAGAAGAGTTGGGTCAGGGAGAAGCGATCGCCTATAATCTCCGAGAAATGTTTAAGTTCGATGTTCCGATTATCTGTACGGTTATCGGTGAAGGGGGTTCAGGTGGCGCTTTGGGAATTGGTGTTGGTGAACGGCTATTGATGTTTGAACATTCCGTTTACACAGTAGCAACACCGGAAGCATGTGCCGCTATCCTGTGGCGAGACGCTGGTAAATCGCCACAGGCAGCATCAGCTTTGAAGATGACTGCTCCAGATCTAAAAGAGTTGGGGATTATTGACCAAATTTTGCCTGAACCCGTGGGGGGAGCCCATTCTGACCCCTTAACGGCAGCGTCTATCCTCAAGGAGGCTTTGCTGCAAAACTTGGAAGCCCTGGCTCAGATGACGCCAGTACAGCGCCGAGACCTGCGATATCATAAATTCCGTAATATTGGCGTTTTTACTGAACTGTCTGCTTCCTAGAAGCGTGATGTTTGTAGGGCAAAGCTCCACGCTGTTTGCCCTGATTTTCAAGTAGCGCTTAGCGTCGGTTGGTATAGCTGTCGCCATAAAGGTTAAGACAGATCTAACGGCTGAAACGACTACGCACCAGTAATCAACATTGTGCCCTCTGCCTTTTGCTATATCTTGCTCGCCGTAGGCGTTTGCATCAGGTAGATGAAGGTTCTAACCGATACCCAACCGACTGATCATTTTTTGATCCACTGTCTAATTCTCAATGATATAATTTTCAAGGTAACAATTTTTTACATTTTCCTAATTACGGAGAGTTAGTCTATTTGCAACTCAAGGTTGACGGCATGGCAAGTTAATTGGGTCTTTAAAAATTGACTACTTAATTAGGAAGGTGAGAGAGCCTTTGCTACCCAAAAGCCTGGAGCGATTTTGATCGGTTTCATCTCCTCTATAGGCAGCGGCCTGCCTACTCCAATGCCAAAGTGACAAGAAGCAGGGACGTGTTAGCGGCTCCTCAGCAAATGTTCAGGTATTATACAGGACGCGATGACAGGATCAGGGTGGGAGCATCGAGTTAGGAATTACTAGAAGATTTCATGACTTCTCAAAATAAACGACGTGCCCTAATTACCGGGGCAAGTAGCGGTATTGGTAGAGCGACGGCTTTAGCCTTTGCCCAAGCAGGAATTGATGTGGCTTTGGTCAGCCGTTCTCAGGATAAGTTAGAAGCGATCGCCAAAGCTACTTGTGAAGCTGGAGTGGAAACAAAGGTCTATGTCCTGGATCTAGCCAAGATTGAGCAGGTCAAGGCAGAGATTAGTGCGATCACAGCAGATTTTGCTCCCATCGACATTCTGGTTAACAATGCTGGAATGGGTTACACTAACCCCCTTAGCGAGACTCCTCTATCGGACTGGCAGCGAGTGATTGACCTGAACCTGACCAGCGTATTTCAGTGCATTCTGGGGGTGTTACCCACCCTGCGTCAGCAGCAGCGAGGAACCATTATTAATGTTGCCTCAATTGCGGGTCAGCAATTCTTTCCCGATTGGGGAGCCTATAGCGTTAGTAAAGCGGGGTTAATTGCTCTGTCAAAAACGTTGGCAGCAGAAGAACGTCCTCATGGTATTCGGGTGGTGACCATCTGTCCTGGTGCCGTTAATACGTCATTATGGGATACGGACACTGTTCAAATTGACTTAAATCGGTCAGCCATGCTGACCCCAGACATTGTGGCACAGTCAATTTTGCACACCGCCATGTTGCCCGAACAAGCAGTCATCGATTCAGTAACTTTGATGCCCAGTGCGGGGGTTCTCTAAAGTAACTGTTTGGCTGTAGTCACACACTCTTGTTAAGGATTTCAAGCAGGCTAATTAAATTATGAGTATTGCATCTTCCAACGGTTTCAATAGCTCTAACTCCGGGTCTAGTTCCAATATCTCAAGTGCTATTCCTCACGTCGAGACACGACCCGACCGCAATACCCAAAATGGGCGGGAACCCAATCTACAACCCCCTCCTGAAGAGCTGAACGAAGAAATGATGAACGCTGTGCGGACGTTACTCCTGGGGGTGGGTGAAGACCCAGAACGTGAAGGACTTCTCAAGACTCCCAAACGGGTGGCAGAGGCGATGCGGTTCCTAACAGGTGGCTATAATCAGTCCTTGGAAGAATTGGTCAATGGAGCCATCTTTGATGAGGGTCACAATGAAATGGTTCTGGTTCGCGATATCAATTTCTTTAGCCTCTGCGAACACCACATGCTACCCTTTATCGGCAGAGCTCACGTTGCCTACATCCCCAACCAGAAAGTTGTGGGACTGAGCAAGCTCGCTCGCGTGGTTGAAATGTACGCCCGACGACTACAAGTGCAGGAACGCCTAACTCGCCAAATTGCAGAAGCGATTCAAACCATATTGGAACCTCAAGGCGTGGCGGTTGTGATGGAAGCAACCCACATGTGTATGGTAATGCGAGGGGTACAAAAACCAGGTTCTTGGACAGTAACCAGCGCCATGCTCGGTGCCTTCCAGGAAGACCAAAAAACTCGTGAAGAATTCCTCAATCTAATTCGCCATCAACCAAGTTTCTTTTAGCTTTGCTATCTACTAAGTAAGTAATGGGTAATTGGCTGGCTGTCTCTCCAATTACCCATTACCGATTATCGATTCACTCGCAGGTTAGTCATGAGCCATTGTCAATATTGCCCATGCGTCTCAAAACCTACTTGAATCTTTAACCAACTTTAGAATTTGAATTTGACCGTATGGTCTTTTCATAGTCAGAAATGCACTTTTGCATGTATCGCCAATGCTCCCTATCCTTGCTCTCTTCATAAATAGCTTTGGCGAATAGATATTTTTCCCACGCCTCTTTTTGTGCAGATAGTTCGTTTTCTGCTACTAATGTAGGTTGTGGCTTTGAAGTACAATTTGAATCAAGATTAGAATTAACTTTTTCTAACTGTCGTTGTAAGCGCTTTTGTCTGCTTTTGATGCAACCTAATCTGCTACGATCTGTTAATCCCATGTAGATTCTCCTGTTTAGGAATATTCCCTTATAAGATACGGGTAGCTAGGAAATGTGAATATTTTGTGAAATTAAAGTTTTGTATTGCCAGGGTGACAATATACCTGCTCAAGGCTTTAGTTAATAAATCTGTTGTGTATGAATTCAGACACGCCTTAATCTAGTTAAGGTTTTAGTGAGATAAGAAGGCTATGAGATTGGCAAGACCAACGCTATAACCTTCTTATCGCCCACTCCAAAGCGATCGCAATGGTGTTGGCATTTCTGAGAATCGTCACTTTTGAGTAATAGTACTCAATCTATTGGGAGCGATTTTCTGATCGGGTAGTAGATGCAACAAAGCTTGGCATAACTGCAAAATCAGTCGCAAGCTAAGTTGTGCAAGTTTTCACGAAGCTTTGAAGTCTGCCTTTTACTTCAAAGTCTTTTCATACTCAGAAATACACTTTTGCATATATTGCCAATGTTCACTAGTTTTGGTTTCTTCATAGATGGCTTTGGCAAACATATACTTTTCCCAAGCTTTTTTTTGTATCGATAGTTCGCTCTGTGACACCGATGAGACTTCTGCTGCTGAAGCTGAAGTCGATTGAGAATTTCGATTCAACTTTTCTAGCTGATATTGTAAACGCTTCTGTCTGCTTTTAATAGAACCTAGGCGACTACGATCGGTTAATCCCATGTAGATTCTCCTGATGAAAAACGTCTTTTCTTAGGTGCAGATAGCAGGAATATAGGGCTCCCAACGAGTAATAATCATTAGGAGTAGCCATGTAAAATAACACTGTCAAAACTGAGTGTTCAGCTCAACTTATTAACGATTAGCGATCAGCACAATATTGGCGGCTGAGCGCTAAATAATTTCTCTTTAAACAGTGACCGCCTCTCAATATGAAGTATTTTCTTTTCACTGCTTTCAGAGTTATTTCGTTTCCCGCTACCGCCATCGCTCATTCTATAGAGAAAACTGTAATACAGTATGTGGGGTGAATGCCCTAGTACGCTTAGTGTCGATTTCTGCTCTTACTCATTGTAATACAGGTTGAAGAAAACGTCTCCCATGCAGCAGCGGACAAACATTAACTCTCGATAGTGTAATACAGATAAGAGAGGAATTCTTCAATTAAGCCATACCTAGACTTCTGTTCGCGTTCTCAAAGGGTATTACGGACTGTAAAACACAGATTTTAATATACTCTTGAGCGTAGCTGTATGTGCTGAACACCAAGCCGATGTCGTCGGAATTAGATTTTTTACTTTGCCACACAACGGTAAACGCCAAACCTCATCCACGGAATTATTAATGCTTCTTCATAAAACTTCGATATTCTAGTAGTGTTTAATAATTTTCATAAAGCTCCGTGACTACACAACAACTGATATCGGCAAACCCTATTGAAAAGCACATTTGGGCATGGCAAGGTTACTCAATTCAGTACACCTGTATGGGGACTGGTAAGCCGTTAGTCCTAATTCACGGTTTTGGCGCATCCATCGGGCACTGGCGTAAAAATATTCCCGTACTCGTCGCAGCAGGCTACCGGGTGTTTGCACTTGACTTGCTGGGATTCGGCGGTTCCGACAAACCTGAATTAGATTACACCTTAGAGTTGTGGCAACAGCAGCTAAAGGATTTTTGGGACATCCATATTCAAGAACCCACTGTATTTGTTGGTAACTCTATTGGTGCTCTACTCAGTTTGATGGTAGTGACGAATTACCCCGACTTAGCGGCTGGTGGTATCTTAATCAACTGTGCAGGTGGACTGAATCACCGTCCTGATGAGCTAAATCCTCCCTTAAGGCTGGTCATGGGAATGTTTACCAAGTTTGTCAGTTCTCAAATTACTGGGCCATTGCTGTTTAACCTCATCCGCCAAAAACCCCGGATTCGGCGCACTCTGATGCAGGTTTACCGGGATCGCGACGCTATTACCGAGGAACTGGTAGACTTACTCTACACTCCTTCGTGTGACCCTGGTGCACAACGCGTATTCGCTTCGGTTCTTACCGCCCCTCCTGGTCCTTCCCCGACTGAACTCCTGCCAAAGGTGCAGCGTCCCTTACAGGTAATTTGGGGAGAAGATGACCCTTGGACACCCATTGCCGGTGCAGCCATTTACCAACAGCAGAGTAAGACAGGTAAGGATATCGAGTTTGTAGGAATTCCCAATGCCGGTCACTGTCCCCATGATGAGAAACCGAATGCTGTCAATCAGCTCATGATCGATTGGCTACGCGAACATCATTAGATCAGCCACTGTGTATTTAACGAGTTAGGGTGGACAGTGTTCACCAAGATGATGGTTAGGTGCGTGAGGTTCTTGGACACTGCCCATCCTACAGCTACTGATTCTATAGCCAGTACTCTAAGAAATTTTGAGCCGCTTGTTCCTCGAACTGATTTTTTGGGAACTCTACCTTTAGTGCTGCATTGAGCACTCACAAGGTCAAAATTACTCAAGGAAATCAGCCCAAATGGCGGTTATCGAAATCGATCAGGGTCGCAAGTTTATCACTACAGAACAGATTGGAGATGGTGGAGAGGTCGGTGAGCAGAAGGTGTGGGATGTGACCAAAAGTGCCTTTGCTGAGCGCAGTTGTATTGGCTACTGGCGCTATCCCATTTTCTCTAAAGTTGGAGAGAGGCGTAAGGAGCCTGATATTTTAATTGCGGATCGAGAACTCGGTCTAGTTGTAATTGAGGTGAAATCTGTCACAATTGACCAGATTGCTGCTGTTGATGGTCATCTGTGGCAGTTACAAAACCCTGAGACGACGGAAGCTAATCCGCATCAGCTCGCTGAACGCCAACTTTTGACCTTAATAGCATACTGCGATCGCGAGCCTGCCATTTGGCGCAAAGTCACCGGACGAGCACTGGTTGCCCTACCTCTCGTTACTCAAGAACAATGGCAGCAAAAAGGCTTCGACCAACTTCCCAACTGCCCTCCCATTATCTTCCAAGACCAACTGAGCAAGGCTGGCTTTTTGGAATGCATTCAACAAGCTGCATCGGTTGTTCCAGGAGAAAACCTTGATGATGAGCAGTGGAAATTACTGCTAGCTGTGATTAGCGGGACGCCAGTGCTGCGCAAACCTGCTCGTAACCTCATCGCTACAGATAGTAAGAGCCGTGCTGCCATCGTTGCCGCTTGTTCTGAACATCTTTACGAATTGGATTGGCAGCAGGAACATATTGGTAAAGAAATTCCCCCTGGTTTTCAGCGACTACGCGGCATTGCTGGCTCCGGTAAAACCGTGCTGCTGTGCCAGAAAGCGGCTCACATGCATTTGAAGCACCCAGACTGGGATATCGCTTTAGTGTTTTTCAGCCGCACGCTCTACGATATGATCCTTGGGCTCGTGGATCGGTGGTTGCGCCGCTTTAGTAATGGCGATATCCAATATGACCCCAAGACTAATCAAAAGCTGCGAGTGCTTCACGCTTGGGGCGCTCAGGAACAGCCAGGTTTATATGGAATAATTTGCCAAGCGCATGGCATTACCCCCAAAAGTGTTAGAGATACGCGGGAAAAACAGCCGAACCGGGGATTGGCAGAACTTTGTAAACGGCTATCCGAAGAAATCAAAATTTATCCAACTTTCGATGCCATTTTGATTGATGAAGGGCAAGATTTAGTCTCTGAAGATGAGCTGAAGTATCAGGACAAACAAGCAATTTATTGGATGGCTTATCAATCTTTACGCCCTGTTAACCCAGAGCAGCCTGAACAACGGCGCTTGGTTTGGGCGTATGATGAAGCTCAAAGTTTGGACACTCTAAAGATTCCCACGACTAAAGAATTGTTTGGTGAGAATCTAAGCGGACTCTTATCTCCGGGAACGCAATACAGCGGTGGAATTAAAAAGTCTGAGGTAATGCTCCGCTGTTACCGCACCCCTAGCTCCATTCTTACTGCCGCTCACGCGATTGGAATGGGCTTGCTCCGAAAAGAAGGAATGTTGACAGGAATAACAAGAAAGCAAGATTGGGAACGAATTGGATACGAAGTAACTGGGAAATTTATTCCTGGTCAACAAATTACGATTCATCGTCCCTTAGAAAACTCTCCCAATCCTGTTTCTACGCTTTGGGAAGCACCTGTCTTAGAATTTGAAACCTATCAGTCTCGCCAAGAAGAGATGAGTGCCTTAGTCGATAAGATTTGGCATAATCTCAGTGAGGATAACCTCAAACCCAGTCGTGATATCTTAGTTATCGTTTTAGGCTCAACTTACGAGGCAATGGAATTAGAAAATCATGTTGCAGGTTTCTTGATGGAACAAGGCATTGATATTTATATTCCAACCGCTTTGGAGTTGAATGAATTGAAGCCCCAATGGCCTAACTATGAACCAGATCGCTTCTGGAAGGAGGGGGGAGTCACGGTGTCTCGTGTGCCTCGTGCCAAGGGCAATGAAGCAGATATGGTTTATGTCGTTGGCTTTGATCATGTAGCCAGGAATGAGGCGGATGTGAGTCTGAGGAATCAACTTTTTGTAGCGCTAACCAGGGCGCGAGGTTGGGTGAGTCTCAGTGGTGTTGGTAGCTACCCCATGTATCAGGAGATGCGGCGGGTAATTGAAAGTGAGGATACGTTTACGTTTACTTATAAACGTCCCTTAAAGCGGGATATTGGTGAGGGAGACGAGGGGTAATACCTTAGTTTAATTGGGAATTTGTGAGTAGGGGTAAACACAAAATTTGCCCCTTTTTTTTGTGTTCAAGTCCTTGCAGAACCTTACTCCTAACCCTCTCCTACTAGGAGCTAGGAGAGGGGGAAAAACTCTTACGATTCTTCTTCTAATCTTCTTAACGCCTCATCTAGCCTGTCGTTAGCATCTTTTGTGAGTCGCCAACATGACACAGTAACGCCTCCATATATACCTCCGCCTGCGGCTGTAAACATGCCTTCGGAAATACGTCCTGAAAAGAGGAGTATCACAGCGGCAATACCGACTAAACCAGTGATGCCTGTGAGTCCCCAAGTGAGATTAAATGCCCAACTGGCTTGGCGACGGCGTTCTGTGTAGATGGTGTGGCGTTGTTGGAAAATGATAGGGGCGGGGATGAGGGTTTTTTGAATTTGGTTATCCATATCGCTTGCCTTGACAATGAACTCTACTCATTTGATTTAAATCGAGCGATCGCTGAGTTCATGGATGGCGAAATAGCTGACTTCTTTCACGACTGGCTGAGATAGGGTTGAGAAATAGACAATTTCCGGGTGAGTTAGGTGTACTGTAACTCATCCATATCTGCTGGTGTGCTGGTGCGTTACGCGATCACTCGCACACCCTACGCACTGGAAAACGGCTAAACTCGATGCAGTGGTTTGATGAGGCGTGATGGCGCGATCGCTCAGAATTGCCCCAGAGTATATTGAAAAAGTTAAGTCAGCTCTTCAGCGTAATGGCTATCCTAGCCAGCAAGCTTTAGCGGGTGACGTAGGGTTATCTCTAGCCACCGTTAAAAACTTTTTAAGCGGTAAACCTGTTGATTATCTGAATTTTGTCGAACTTAGCGAGAAATTAGGGCTAGATCGGCAAGCGATCGCCTATAAAGAGCCAGACACTCAACCGCTTCAGACAGAGGAATCTTTACCTTTCATCACTGGCCCCCCTATCATCCATCCTCGCCACTTTTTTGGGCGTCAGCGAGAACTCAAACGCCTCTTTGACTTGCTGAAACGCCATCCCCTGCAACATCCCGCTATCATCGGCAAGCGGCGCAGTGGCAAAACCTCTCTGCTGCACTACCTGAAAAACATCACCACTACCCCACCCGAACAGTTACGCCCCGGTCAAAAGGCTGATTGGTTGCCACATCCAGAACGCTATTGCTGGATATTCGTAGACTTTCAGGATGCACGAATGGCAAGCCGAGAAAGACTGCTGAGCTACATTCTAGAATGCCTGAGCCTGAGAGTTCCGATGCCTTGTAACCTGGATTATTTCATGGATGTGGTTAGCGATAATTTGCGATCGCCTACAGTAATTCTGCTGGATGAGATTGGCGTTGGGTTACAACGCTGTCCAGAGTTGGATGATGGGTTCTGGGAGAGTTTACGTTCTTTGGCAACTAACTCTACTGGGGGAAACCTAGCGTTTGTGCTGGCAGCACATGAAGAACCAATGCAACTGGCTCGCCACACAGGTCATACCTCTCCCTTCTTCAATATCTTCACAACTTTTTCCTTGGGGCCCCTAGCTGATACAGAAGCTCGTGACTTGATAGGGAGTTCGCCTATCCCTTTTCCGGCTGAGGATGTAGAGTGGATTTTGGCTCATAGCGGACGTTGGCCTCTTTTGCTGCAAATACTTTCTAGAGAACGCCTGTTCAGCCTGGAAGAACACGAAAATGGAGAGGATTGGCGCAAAGATGGGTTAGAACGAATAAAACCCTTTACTCATTTGTTACGTTAAAAATTTTCTTTTGCTTTCTCATCTCAGGAGTAGAAGCATGAATATAAAAGCACATCGGATAGAAACAAGTTGAACAAAGAATGGAGGCTACGGTGAGAATTTATGGATGTCCGTTACTAACGGCTGACGCGAAAATTCATGCATATCCTGATGTACAAACTCTCAAGTAGGCAAGATCTAATTTGGCATGACCTCACCAGATGTTCCACGCAATGCCTACACTGATGCACCTGAGCCACAAGCTAACTTGATTGTGGGCAGTTTGCAACTGCTGTTCTGGATTTTCTTCCGTCCCTCAGCGTGGCGTAACCACCTAACCCGCATTAACCCTGACCTAAATCTCAAATCTCCATCCTGGAGTCATTTGCGGTGGCGAAATTGGGTTTTATGGAAGCTGCTGATACAGGGATACTTGCTCTTGCCTCTCCTATTTAACTTACCCTTCAGCTTCTTCTTGATACTGTTTGGATTAGGTGAGTCAATAGAAATCTTTGTATTGTGCATACTTATTAGCTTGGCATTTAGCGCAGCTTTTGGCATTGCGGTTAGCGTAGCTTTGAGCATAGCTTTGAGCCTGACTTTCGGCATAGCTTTTGGCATAGCTTTTGGCGTAATGGTTAGCGTAGCTTTTGGCGTTGCATTTAATTTAGCTTGGGTCGTAGCTTGTGCCATAACTAGTATCCTGGCTGTTTGTTGGCTAATTTGCAGGTTCATTAACGTGCCGATTGGGACGGTAACTAGCCAAGTAGTTCGCGCAGCCGGAAGCATAGCAATTGTCCTCAGACCGATACTGAAATTATTGCGGCTTCTAGTAATCTCTCCTTTCTTTAAAGTGGGTAATCATCTGCTCTACATACTTGATAAGAGACGTACTAGAATAAACCCTAGTTTATTACGCTGGAATTCTGCATTCTGGGACGAGTGGCAACGCCAACCTCTGTATAACTTAGACAAGCACCTCATCTTAGTGACGGAGCGTAATCCAGCCGAGGGACGAGCTGCAATTGAGTACCTAAGTACCCGCTCTCAGCGTTGGGCAGCTCAAGCTGCACAGATTGAAATGGATATACGGGAGTTAGAACACTGTGATCACTTAGAGGCTATTCGTAAAGCTCACAAAAGTGGCGAAAGACTATTTACTGGCCAATTAGAAGGTCAAGTTAGTTCACTAGTGCGTAGCTTCAGTCGTATCAGCGAAAATGTAGATGCTGCCCTCAACCACGGAAGTGCCTATAACCAGCGTTTAGCCCTCAGCGATGTTGCTGAGAATTTGAACCGTTTATCACGGGAGTTAACCACAAGCAACAATGAATACGCTGTTCGTTTGCAACGTATTACTCTCAATTGGCGTCAGATTGTCACTCAGTATCTAGATGAATTAGCTGAAGCTGTTGAACTCCGCCAAGAAATCGACTCTCCCTACATTATCGGCGTACCTCTTACTGAGCAGCAGGAAATCTTTGTCGGACGCACCGACATCAGTCTCCGTATTGAGCAATTACTCCTAGACCGACGTCGCCCACCCTTACTTCTGTATGGTCAGCGGCGTATGGGCAAAACCTCTCTCCTCAATAACCTAGGACGCCTCTTACCCAACTCCATTGTTCCGTTGTTTGTGGATTTGCAAGGACCAGCTTCACGAGCGAATGACCACGCTGGTTTTCTCTACAACATTGCTAGAGGAATGAGAGATTCAGCTCAGCGACAAGGTAACCTGACCTTACCATCCTTAACACGCGAGGCGCTAGTAGCTGACCCCTTTACCTGCTTTGACGAATGGTTGGATGATGTTGAAAACGCCTTAGAGAATAGTACAGTCCTACTAGAATTGGACGAGTTCGAGGCACTGGACAATGCCCTTAAAGAAGGTCGCTTTAGTGAGATGGCTGTACTAGGTATGCTGCGTAACTTAATCCAACACCGCCCCCGTTTCAAAGTGCTGCTATCTGGCTCCCATACGATAGAGGAATTTCAGCGCTGGGCTAGCTACTTGATCAATGTCCAAGTGGTGCATATCAGCTACCTGAATGAAGATGAAGCACGCCAGCTAATTGAGCGTCCGGTCAAAGACTTTGCACTACGCTATGAACCTAATGCAGTTCAGCGAGTACTAAAACTCACCCACTCTCACCCTTATCTAGTGCAGTTACTTTGTCAGGAGATTGTCTTTCTCAAGAATGAGCAATATCCAAACCGTCGTCGGTTAGCAACCTTATATGACGTTGAAGCGGCAGTGCCAGAGGCTTTAAGCAGTGGAAGCCTCTTCTTCGCTGACATCCAAAACAACCAGATAGATACAACTGGGTTAGCTATACTGCGCTTTTTAGCAGCACAAGGAGAAGGGGCAATAGTCACCAAGGAAACCTTATCCCACCAGTTTCCAGATAACCTCCATAGCACCCTCAACCTACTCTTACGCCGTGAGTTAATCGAGCAAGTTGGCGATCACTACCGCTTCCAAGTTGAATTAATCCGGCGCTGGTTTGCCCAGAAGCAATAAAACATGAGGGACTAGGAGGATGCGATCGCTCCCCTCACCCTACGACTGCTCCTCATCCTCAGCTGAGTCATCACCTAAATACAGACGGATAAACTCTTGGGCTGCCAGTGGGTTAATCTTCCGCAAGACTTTCACAATGTCTTTAACAGTTTCAGCCGTTGGATCTCTCACCTCATTAACCCAACGGTAACCATTAGAGCGTCCAAGTCCCAATTCTGCCGCTAGCCGATATTGGCTGATGTCATAGGTTTCCAACACCTTTTTAAGGGCTTTGCCTGCTTGTCCCATGTCTCCGATTTTGTCAGAGGCTTATGACTGAGTAAACGGCCCCTTAATGGACTATATGTAATAGGATTTCTGTAGTCCATTAAGGCTACTATTTGACGTTCTTTTCAATCACAAGTCAAAAGCCAGCGCTCAACTTTCCTACGGCTGACGCTGGCTTCTAGCTCCCAAATACGAGATTCTTCTAATGGTAAAACTACTCAGCGATCAAAGCACTCGTCCTTGGGCGATCGCCCTCTGGTCAACTATTCTGCACGAAGCCGAACGGTATACCGAAGAGGTAATCTTCCGACTCGAAGCCATTTGGCAGCAACAATACACCGATTTATCGTGAAGCATTAGCTCAGCAGATCGCTGTATGCTACGGACGGTTGATCAACACGAGTACTTCCGAAGGCGGCAAGTTGCGAATCTCGACAAATCGTTTACCGCTTCTTACTTTGACATCCACAGTAGTGCCTATGGGGTGTGTTCCCTTGTAGGCATCCTTCTCTACAGCTTGCGCTGAGTTGGCGATTACTTGAAACTTAGAACCCTCCCCAATATTGAGCTTGGCATCGACCATCACATCAGCGCCACGAGCCTGTGTGCCGTGACTGTTGACGATACACAACGCTTCCTCATCATCCAAAATACGAGACCAAGCAATGATTTCCCCAGCTTCAGATTCGACAAAGTCTCCACCAAAGTTAGAGATGGGACGCAAGTATTGGCGACCATAGCGAAGAACGGGATATTCCTGGCGTACTTTCAATAGAGCGGCGATGCGTAGGTAAGCAGGGTGCTGCTCGTTGAAGCAGTGGTAACCAGCAGAACCGAACGGGCCAAATCCGGGTAAATTGGGATCTAAGCCGTCAGCTTCCGAAGGTAAGCCATCTTTACCGCTACGTCGCGGGTGTGCGGGGCCAAACATGGCTTCTCGGAGGTATCTGTCGTTGCCGCCATAGTTATCCAGCCAATTCCACTCGCTCTTTTCTGGTCCCGCAAACGCCTGCTCAGTTCCGTAATAAATACAAGGAATGCCGAGCGAGAAAAGTTGGATGGCTACGCCTGCAACCACCTGATGGTCTGATGCCGCATCACTGGAAAAACGAATCTTGTCGCCCGAAACGTGGTCATGGTCATCCAGGATGGAAACATGACGGGGGCCAGAATTACGATGTGAGCCCAGTATCGGCTGCCACTGCTTGACGATATCGAAGTATGCACTCGGCTTGACCAGACCTTTGGCGACGGCATGGAGCTGTCTTCGCATCCACCCAATATCCAAAGTCGCATTCAAGTTTAACTCAAGAGCATCAAGGTATTTTCCAGCGTCATCGTCTGAGCCAGCCACTTCGCCGACTAAAAAAAAGTTAACCTTGCCCAAGTTGTTGGCAAATTCCTTGATAGCGCCACAGAAATTCCGTGCTGCCTCCCAGGGTACATGCTTAAGTGTGTCAATCCGGAAGCCGTCGCAGTCGGTTAGCGCAATCCAGTACTTGTAGCACCGGGCTAAGTCGTCCAGTGTATCGCTATCATCAAAGTTGAAGTCGCGGAGGTCTTCAAAATCCGTTCGCCTGAATTCGGCTTGGTCGTCGTCAAGGCTTCCACTACCGAGACTGCCCGTTCCCGCACGCGTATAGCAGTTGTCTGCTTGGAGTTCCTCCGGCCAAACACCATCCTCATTTTTAACGATGTTATCGACTGGATTTCCGTCGATTCCACGCCACTTCCTCTTGTTATAGAAGTCGGGCCAAGGTCGGTATCGAGGTTTATTCGGGTCATTCCCTGGCTCTACTTCCTCGTAAATCCAATTATTACCTGAGTGGTTAAAGATGATGTCGAGGATAACGCGCATTTGCTTGTTGTGGGCGGCGGCAACGAGGTCAACCAAGTCCTGACGATTGCCAAAACGGGGGTCTACTTCTAGAAAATCCTGAATGCCGTATCCGTGAAAGGTATTGAGGTGACCACGCTGTTTGAAGATAGGGCCGATCCAAATCGCCGTAACGCCCAAGTTATGCAGGTAATCCAGTTTCGATGCGATGCCCTTGAGGGTTCCACCTTGCCATCTGTCGCCCCCTGACTCACTCCATTTGTTCCACTGCCATTTGTCAGTTCGCAAAGCAGCTCTTTTTTCCGGGTCTAGTGGGAGTGGCTGACGGTTTGCTTCCTGCCCATCGCTGAAGCGGTCTGGCAGTAGGAAATAGAGAACCTCATTGCGCCAGTCTGCGGGGGAGGCATAGAAGTGCTGCCGCCGTGGCAGCGATACTGTGCGGATACTCGATGGCCTGTTCTGGCGAAGCAAGGTATCACTAAAAGACATAGCTCTTACTCCTTAGGTGAAGTTCAACCTGTATTCAAAGCGGTTTATCTGTGAACTGGCTTATACTGCGTTGCTATGTCCAATGAGGCCAACTTTTTCTAGGCTTCAGTTGCAATTACACAGAGTCCACACTATGCAAAAGCACTTTACGTAGGAAAAGCGTTGGCATAGTCTGCCGTAGGCAAACGTTACTTACCAGGTATAGAGAGCTGCCATTCATCGGCTGGCTCTCTTCTACCTTTCTAATAGGTGCAATCCAGGTTGCCTTATGCAGGAATCAGGCAAGTCTTAGTTAAAAATTAATAGATTAAATATACTCAAGCGTGTCATACCATAACTCAGTCAATTTGTACAGTTATGGAAAGCCTGATCTCAACACGTCTAGTATTTGGAACAAGCCGAACGGTATACGAAAGAAGGCATCGCTCGACTCGACTCCATTGAGAAGCAACACTATACCGCCTATCCAGTCACCTCTAATCCCGCCACAAGGCAATTCCACCCAATAACCCACTAATATTCGGCACAATTTTCACATTGGGGGGTAAATCAATGGTGATTTTCTTCGCCTCTCCACCACCGATGTAAAGGTAATCATAATTAAACAAATGTTCCAGGGTTGCGATCGCCTTTGCTAAGCGATTATTCCATTTTTTCTCACCCTTTTTTTCCAGTGCCTCGCGCCCCAGTTGTTCCTCGTAAGTCTCGTCTTTACGAAACGGATGATGCCCCATTTCCAAATTGGGCACTAGTTTCCCATCGACAAATAGAGCAGAACCAAACCCTGTTCCCAGGGTAATCACCAGTTCCACTCCCTTACCCGAAATAGCTCCCAATCCTTGCACATCGGCATCATTCGCTACCCGCACGGGCTTCCCCAAACGTTGAGCAAGGGTAGAGGCCAAATCAAATCCTACCCAATCTGGGTCTAAATTCACGGCTGTTTTCGTAATACCATTAGTCACGACACCAGGGAATCCTACCGAAACCCGATCAAACTTCCCTTGTCCTGCCGCTAAATTGGCGATCGCATGAATTACAGCATCAGGTTTAGGAGGTTGCGGTGTTTCTACACGGCTACGTTCCGTTACAGGATTGCCTGCCTCATCTAACACCATCACCTTGATGCCACTCCCGCCGATGTCCACGCTGAGAGTACGGACCGATCCACTTGCTTGAGTCATGAGTATTTATACTCCCATTCAATGCTTAATGTCGTAGGGATTGGGCAGAAAAGTTGGAAAGTGAGCAAATTGAAAGTTCTGGAAGGGTTGCAGGGCGAGTAAGTTAACAAGTTAGTAAGTTAGCCTCTTAGAGGTTAGAATCTTCAACCTTCAACCCTCAACCTTCAACCCTCTTCCCCTTACATTTGCATGATCTTTTGCCGAGCACGTTCTGCACGCGCATCAGCCGTATCGATCACTTCTGCCATCTTCTCCAGCATTTCTCCAGGATAATTTTCTAACACCCTGGTAGACAGAGAAATGCGACCTTTCCCTTCATCCAAATTTAGAATCATCGCCTTAATCGGCTGACCAATGTGGAATACGGCTGGGAGAGATTCAATGAAGTTTTGACTGATTTGCTTAATATGCAGCAAGCCAGAAATACCGTCAAAATCGATAAACACACCGAACGGCTTAATGGAAGTAATCGTGCCTTCCACCAACTGCCCAACCTCCAGCTGACTAAACCCAGCCGAACGGGTGGCTTGGCGCTGGGACAGAACCAACTTGTTGCGATCGCGATCAGCTTCTAAAATAGCTACAGTGAGATTTTGACCAATCAACGAATCCAAATCTTCGCGTTCACTGAGATGCGATCGCGGAATAAACCCCCGCATCCCTCGCACATCGACGGTGACGCCACCCTTGTTTACTCCCGTCACTCGTGCTTGTAACGATTTGCTCTCGTCTTGCAGTTCTGCCAGTTCATCCCAAAGTCGCTTAACTTCTAGCTGACGCCGTGAAAGCGTCACTTGACCCTCTGCGTCTTGCTCTCCAATAATCAGGAAATCCATCTCCTCGCGCAACGGCAGCACGTCAGACCAATCTCCTGACGTTTTCACTGAAACTTCATTTATGGGAACGTACGCTAGAGATTTCCCTCCGATGTCCACATACGCCCCATCCGTCTCGTAGTTATAAACCGTGCCACGCACCACCTGTCCTTTTTTAAATTCGTAGTCGTGTTTTTCCAAGGCTTTTGCAAAATCGTCCATTGAAAAAGACGCTTTGCTCGCTTTAGAACGTGGTGATTCTGATTTCATGTCAATTTATTGCTTAAAGAAATAGTGAATTACCCGAAGACGCTAAGACGAGTTCCTGCCTAAATAGCTGCTTCACTTGCTCCCAGGCATCCGTTGCTGCTGCTTCATTGTAGCTAGCGCGTTGGTCGCAGAAGAACCCGTGATCGGCTCCTTTGTAGCGAAACACACGGTGAAGAATTTGGTTTTTGTTGAGTGATTCTTCAATCTCATCGACCTGTGCAGTAGGGATGCTGGCATCTTCCATGCCAAAGAAGAGGAATATCGTCCCCTTGATGTCTTTCGTCCGAGTGATGGTAGGCGCACCGCCGCCTGGAGCCCAAGTGGTAATACCAGCGCCATAGAATGAAGCTGTGGCATGAATCTCTGGCAGGGTAGCGGCGAGATATGCTACATGACCCCCGAAGCAAAAGCCAATACAGCCAATGGCATCGGCTTTTGCTGGCGTTTGGTGAATCAGGTAACCAATCGTTGCCTGAATATCGCTCAACAGTTCATCAGCCTGGGTTTGTTCTTTGTATTGTTTGCCAATCTGGATATCTTCGGCGGTATAACCCGTTTCAAAACCGGGGGCTTGGCGTTGATAGAGTGCAGGTGCGATCGCGACATAGCCTTCTTTAGCTAACCGTCGGGTGACATCACGGATATGATCGTTCACGCCAAAAATTTCTTGCACTACCACAACGCCTGGGAACGTTCCCTGTTCCGCTGGCATTGCCAGGTAAGCAGCTATTTCTAGAGAGCCATTTGCAATCTTGACGGAATTAGTCGTAATTTCTCTATTTGCCATAATTGAGTTTGACGGGTGTTCGGCGCTCTGTTCAACCCAGAGCGGCTCCTCTTTGTCATGATTATCGGCTTTCTCACCGATGTCAAAACTACTGCTTAATTTTAACGCTAACTGTACAGTGGGTTAGAAGATTTTTAATATGGCTTTATGTTTGACCTGTTTAATTCTTTATCTTCTGCGAGCCTTTCAGGTCGTTAAATAATGGGTCAAATTTTATTAATTTCTTAGACCTTATAATAAGTAGATAAACATAAATAAGAGCTGATAACAAGGATGATTAAAGCAGAGATAAATAAGTTAAAATAACTTGAGTAATGCGCTAAATTCCCGGAAAAGCCGCGTTAGTTGATTACCCCTGAAAGGGAGAGAAGGCGGCATCAACGCTCAAAAGTCTACTATTAATATAGTCACACACTTTTTTTAGCTCCCGCCGAGGAGACCTAGTCAGCGAGAGTTAGTTTGTAGCGGCGATTTCCCTAAGAACCCAAGACCGAGTCAGGAGAGGTTCTAGATGGGACAAAATTTTAGGGGTAATAGAGCCGGTGGTAGAACTTACCCTGTTATCGGTTGACCAAAGCGCTTTGGAGACATTGTGATGGTTCAATATCATATCCAGCCAGATAGCGAGATACCTGCCTCAAAGCAGCTATTTGACCAAATTCAGTTTGCGATCGCCTCTCGGCAATACCCCCCCGGACACCGCCTCCCCAGTACCCGGCAACTGGCAATGATTACCGGTTTGCACCGCAACACGATTAGTAAAGTTTACCGACAGCTTGAAGATACGGGCTTGGTAGAATCTCAGGCGGGGTCAGGAATTTACGTCAAGGCACAGGGCCATGAAGGAGGCGCTCAACGTCAGTCACCTATCCTGCAACAGTATCCTGAAGCCTCCAAGATTGTACAGCAGAGCCTGGATGACCTGCTGGCACAGGGCTGCTCCCTCAGTGAAGCAAGGGAACTATTCCTGGCAGAAATTGACTGGCGGTTGCGCTGTAGTGCAAGAGTACTGGTGACCGTCGAGTCACGAGACTTGGGTGCTGGAGAGTTGATGGTACAGGAATTAGAAAAATCCTTGGGAATTCCCGTGCAGTTGGTACCCATGGAGGAATTGGCTCATACACTAGAGCGAACCAACTCAGGCACAGTGGTAACCAGTCGGTATTTTATCAGGCAAGCCGAAATGATCGCGGCTCCCAAATCGGTGCGCGTCATCCCAGTTGATATTTACGACTATGGAAAAGAAATCAAGGTGGTGCAAAGTCTAGCCAAAGATAGCTGTTTAGGGGTGGTGAGCATTAGTGAAGGTATCCTGCAAATTGTGGAAGTTATCATTCACAGTTTGCGTGGAGATGAGTTACTCCTCATGACGGCTCAAGTGAACGAAACGTATAAACTGAATGCCTTAGTTCGTAGTGCTCAGACCATTATTAGCGACCAAGCCAGTTATCAAACGGTTAAAAGTGCAATTCTAGCTGCCAGAGAAGATATTATCCGTCCACCCGAACTTATTTGCAGTGATAATTATATCGGCAGTAAGTCAGTTAACTTGCTCAAGCGGGAATTAGGCTTAGGTTAATTAGCATGTAATTTAACAGACTAGTAGTGTGGTTTGAGGAGAAATCATAATGAGTGAAGTCAGCTCAACAGTTGGATTGAAGGATAGTATTGAGCAGCGTCGTGCGGCGCGAGCGTTCCGCAGCGAACCCATTCCAGAAGCAACCTTAGCCGAAATTTTCCGCCTTGGTGTGCGGGCACCGTCAGGATATAACTTACAGCCTTGGCGCTTTATTGTGGTACGAGAGCCAGAACATAAGGAAAAGCTCAAGGCTTGTGCTTTCAATCAGCGACAGGTGGGTGAAGCGTCTGTAGTCTTAATTTGTTGTGGTGACAGACGTGTAGGCGAGTCCCAATACATTGAGTCGGTGATTGAGTTAGCCAAGCAAGAGGGGGCGATAAATGATGGTTATGCCGATTACATGCGTCAGGCAATCCCGCAATTGTTTGAGTATCATCCCTGCTTCAATAATGTAGAAGCTTGGACGAACCGCCATACGATGTTAGCCGTGGCTCACTTGATGATTGCCGCTAAGAGCCTTGGGGTAGACAGTTGCCCCATGGAAGGATTTGTTGGTGTTCAGGTGAAAGAAGCATTCCAAATTCCGGAAGAGGTAGATGTCTGCTGCTTGCTGGCGTTAGGTTATGCAACTGAACCGTTTAAGCAATATGGTGGACGGTTTGGCATTGAACAAGTGTTCTTCTCGGAAAGTTACGGACAGTCCTTCACGTTGTAAGGATGAACAAGTTAACCCAGTTTCAGCGCCTTAGTCGCGAGTATTTCAATGCGGCTGAGATACTGTACAGTAGCTCTTCGGGGGATTTTTCTAATCCCCTGCTCTTTTTGTATTTGCATAGCGTGGAGCTTTTGCTCAAAGCTAAAATTCTGTCTTGTTTGGAATTTATTGGGCTGCCAGAAGATTTTTCTCGGTATGAGAAGCTTCACGACTTGGGAATGCTGTTTGAGGGGTACTTCCTTTTAGAACGCGAGCCGGTACAGAATCTAATTGAGTCTGAGACAATTCAATTTCTTGCCTCCATTGACTCGAAAAGCACGGCTTTCCGTTATCCCAAGTCTTTAAAAGTATCTCCTGAAATCTCCCAAGTCAGGCAGTGCTGCCTTGAGGTTTGGAAAGTTTTGAGCTAGAAGGATTACCCAGATAGGTAAGTGAAGCCAATTAAATGAAAGGTGGGCGTCGCTTAGCGGTGTTTCGGTAACAGAGTTACACGACTTTTAGTAGGCAATGCCCAGCCTACGAGTATGTTGAGTTATTTGTAGCTATCGCCATAAAGGTTAGGGCAGATTTAACAGATGAAACGACTACGTACTAATAATAAGCCTTCTGCCTTCTGCTATATGTCTACCCGCTTAATTGATTGGACACTAACTCTGGCAATTAGAGGAGGCAGCACAACCGACTGGGTAAACTGATTGATAGGTACTAGAGCGCTTCCCGAACCAACTGTAACGATTATCGCGAACTTGCTCGTAAACGCGATCGCCCATCCATTTCATTCCAGGCAGAGTACGGTAAGCAGATACCAACATATTTGCCCCTGGCAGCAAATTTCCAATCTCCTCCGCCGCATTGCTGCCTTGCCATCTGCGTTCGGGTGAGGTGGCATCGATTAAAATCATCCCCATGTCGCAGTCTTGGGGCGTTATGCCAAAATTGTTCAGCGCTGCTTCATCCTGCATGGGGATGTAATCAAATAGCTGCCCCTGATCCAAATTTTCTAGCATCTGAACTAAGGTAACGCAGAGATTGCAGTTGCCGTCGTAAATAACGTGGTATTTCATATCCTTGGGGTGACTTTTGCCAAAAATGGGGGTGTATACCCTGGCTGCCTAAGTGCTATTTCACGAAGGCAGAAGGCAGGAAGCAGAGGGCTTTTATGTATCCTTAATTTGATAGTTTGTCAGGACACTGTACCAACCTGTACTATATTTTTTTTCTTTCTGTTTAAGGCTTTCACCTGGCATAACATAAATTGGTTCGTAACCATTAGTCTTTACATTAAGCACCACCAGTAAATAAGCCGCTTTTTTGTTCTGCCCCTCTGCAAGCCATGTATCAATGGGAAGGTCTGGTTGATTTGCGCTCATCTCTCACCTTTCGAGTAGGTATACACTTAGCAAAACTATTTTTACCTAAATGATCAAAGTCGATCACCCTTAACTATCTAATCACAGGACGAGGGCGAAGCCGTTGCTCATCGCTGCTCCTTGTAAAAAAAGGGGTAGAGCGATTTTACCCCACCGCACATAGCACTTAGACAGCCAGAGGGCTATATCTCCATTCTTCGCCAGGATTCCGAAACAGGACGAACAACGTCTGTATTTATAGGGAGAGCCTGGAAACGCTGCGAATTTGACTTTTTTCATGCAGAGCGCTTAGAGGTTCGCCAAGTTTTGGAGAATTTCCGGGATACGTTTCCTCGTTTGCATAAAAGACAGGAAACAGGGTGATTCTTAAATAGAAGGGGTTCATTCAAAACACTCAAATTCCAGTGTTTATGTCAAGAGGGATAAGCCAATGAAGTTACAATGGAGGAAGTTATTAGTTAAAACCACAGTCTGGATTGCTGCTGAGATTATCCTCAATCTACTCGGACTCGATAATTTAGCAGACTACAGCGAATTCATCTATGAACAAGACGTTCCAGTATTGAGCCAATCCTCTCAACCAGCCACTCTAATTATCGCTTAAATTTTAAACTAAAACTCTATCGGCTTCGGAGTGAATGCCAAGCTGAACATAAAAACATATTTTACTCTAGAATCCGAATAAACAAGATGTACAAACATAACAACTACAGCCATGGACTCAATTAAAATTCGTAGGAACATATAACCACACGCCCCTACTCCACTTATTTCTCCCTCTTAAAACTCTCTTCTCTGTGTACTCTGCGTCTCTGTGGTTCGTTAAAAAATACTAGCGATACACACGATATAACCCTAGCTCGGAGGCTCAAATCGATTCACAACAGCCGCCCAGAGAATCATCGGTGAACCGACTGCCAGACAAATTAGCACTAAATCTCCCGGTATCAATTCGCGGGAGGGAACTCGTAGCTTTTCCCCCTCCCGGATAACGGTGGCTTCGGTGGAGACGGCTTTTAGGTCTATTGGCATCGCGCACCGTTTGGAAGAAACCCTCTTCGTCGGTTGGCAAGAATTTTTAAAATTGAAAAGGTATTAACTACACAATCTCGGCATGGACTGGCAAGAAGTATCGGGTAGCTGGGTTTTAATTCCGCCGCGTCCCAAGGGCATCGTGCATTTCCTGGGTGGGGCATTCGTGGCGACAGCCCCTCACGTCACGTATCGATGGTTACTGGAACAATTGGGGCGTCAGGGGTACGCCGTGATTGCGACACCGTTTGTGAATACTCTGGATCATACGGCGATCGCACGAGATGTCCTCAACCGCTTCGAGACAACTCTAAACCGCTTACAAGCAAAAACGGCTTTAAGTAAACGATACCTGCCGATCTACGGTGTTGGACACAGCATGGGGTGCAAACTGCATCTGCTCATCGGTAGTTTGTTCTCCGTGGAACGGGCTGGTAATATCCTAATTTCCTTCAATAACTACCCAGCCAAGCGCGCCATTCCCTTTATTGAGCAGTTAAATATTAATGCAGCCTTCGATATTGAGTTTACGCCATCACCTCTAGCCACTAACGATCTCATCGCTCAGCGCTACGAAGTCCGCCGCAATTTACTGATTAAATTTACCAACGACGATATCGACCAAACAGCCAGTTTAACCCAAGTTTTGCAGCAGCGTTTCCCCAGTATGGTTGCCATGCAAATGCTACCTGGCACTCACCTAACACCTTTAGGCCAAGATGTCAACTGGAAAGCGGGAGAAGTTTTTACTCCCTTTGATGCAATTGGTCAGTGGATGAAGCAAGAAGTGTATCGTGACCTCAATCAACTCAAGCGAGAAATTGTTCGTTGGCTAGACCCATTCTCAGCCACCTAACTGAGTTAAGCCGATGGCGTGATTCGATAACTGCTTTAATGTTCGGTAATGGGTAAGTGGGAATGAGTAAAAGGTAATGAGAATATCATTTCCACTTGCCTCAAAATTCTTCAAAAACCTCTGCGTACCCCTGCGCCTCCCTCCGCGCTCTCTGCGTTAAAAAAATAGGATTCCAAGGCAAACAGATTCAATATAACTCATCACCCATTACGTCTAAAACGAAATTATTAGATAACTATTTTGAAATTTCGCTCCCTTAACGGATTGACCACTCAAGCCAGGGGGTAACATGATGTTGCGCCGTTGGTCACCGGCCTCAATCGTTACTTCTGGGCCATATTGGGTCAGTTTGACCTGTTTTTTGTCGA
>DATNPV010000170.1:0-7015 GCA_036703055.1 Waterburya sp. | reverse complement strand
GAGGTTTTGAAGGGGCAAGAATACTATATCTCTCAAGATTGGCATCAGTCTATTCCCACTGGATTTAATCGAGTTGTCGATAAATGTGAGGAGCTTTTCCATCAAGAAATTAGTAAGCCAAATCGGAAAGTAGAATTTTTTCTCAATCCGCTAATAACTCTTGAAAAAACATTGAGTAAAGCACTAAATGTTTATCCAAATCCAGTTAGAGTTTCTTCAATTGATAAAAACGAAGCTTTCACTGTGATTAGTTCTTTATTGGTAGAGCGGAAGATTTCATTGGCCTCACAGGTTTCGGGATTAGAGAAAGAGCTAAGGTCGTTCGATCCTTCAGCTATCAACCCTAACCACCGGGTCTACGCCCTTTTTAATAGCATTGGGCAGGTAGAATTTGACAGAATAACTTCCTCTCGTCCTAACTATTCAGTTTTTGGACAAATCAAGTCAACGATTCGCTCTCGCTGCTCTTTTTTTGATGATGATAATGATGGATATTAAACCCAGTCATCATAAGTCCCTTAACAGCCAAGCAAAAGGAGGGGAGAGGCTACCCCTCGGACTGCCCATTTACGCCATTATTTCAAATCGTAGTGAGCAACTATGGCCTTAAATTTATCGGTGTGTTGGTAAATTTCGTCTAAGGCTGCAATCGATACTTTCTCTTCCTGTTTTCCGTTATCACTACTAGTAAATAAACCCAATCTCATAGTTTTAGGATTGTTGAAGTAGAATCGGCAAATAGGCTTGGTAACCTTACTGTCAAACAAAACGTTAAAGTGATTCTGGACATCCTTGTATCCAATACGTGAAGGTTCAACTGTTTCACGTAAGATTGATTTAACAATATAGAAGGCTTCCATTTCTTCAGGTGTTGTAATAACCTTATCTGTCGGTGGCTCGATAGAAGCTATTACTGGCTCTGGGTCTGGGTTGGTAATACCTGTAGGACTACTACCTCCATCTGAAACGCCCAATCGTCTTTTTATTTCTTCGGTAACAAACTGATTAAGTGCCCTGTGTGTAAAAGCTTTCCATTGAGGTTTTATGGAACCAGCAAATGCTCTATCAGGACAGAGTCTTTGAAAGAAATATTTAGCAAAATTTTCATCAATTCTGTCTTTGTCTATCTGCTCATCGAGAATCTTCAGTATTCCTCCCACATACTTTAATTCGCTTGCTGCTGTCAGCATTTCACTTACGCTAAGGGCAGACTTAGTTAGCTTTTTGAGTTCCTCAACTAATGGTTCTTGGAGGTTGAGCATATCAAGTTCTAAGAAAGGCGCGTTATCTAACTTGCCCTGTTTATCTAAATCAGCATAAAACCGATATATAATGCCATTCGTCAAAATTCCAATTCGAGTATCAGTAGCAACCCCGTAGTGGAAAAGTTGTTTATAGCCTTCAATTAATTTGTCTGTATGGCACTTGCACTCAATAAGAATTATTGGCTTGCCTTCTATTAAAATGCCGTAATCGATTTTTTTGTTTTTAGGAACGCCCGGAACATCCAAGTCAGCCCCAAACTCAGGAACAACTTCCGTAGGGTCGCTCGTGTCGTACCCCAATGCCCTAATAAAAGGCTCAACGAGAGCCGTTCTAGTTGCTGCCTCAGTCTTGATATGCCCTAATAGTCCGGAAGTTTTTGTAGCTAGAGCTTTAATTTCATCAACAAAATCCATGTAACCTTGCCTTTCCTCATAATGATTAACCGCATTGGTAGTTTCACTCCTGTTTTTGTCGCAGCAACTCTTGGCCCTGCTCTCCTAACTTCTGAAGCACCTTCTCAAGCTTTTGTATAGCCAGCGGTGAAGGTTGGGCGTGTCCGTTCTCCCATCGGTTTAGGGTGGAGTAAACAACGCCGAGCGAAGCCGCAAATTGCTCCTGAGTCAATTCATTCGCTAGCCGAAGCTCTCGGATGAGTTTGCCAATCTCTGGCTGTGCGATTCTTGAAAGTCTTTTAGTAGCCATCGTTCTGGCATAGCAGACAACATAGCGCTCACTACAAGCTAGCCCAGTTTAAAAAGCTGTGCATTCAGCAAAACTACGGAAACTTACTCATTTACCTATACCTAGGTAGTCGATGTTACGGTTGTCAAAAAGCACAGCCAAGGGGTAATCATCCTGTGTATCCGGCGTATAGCGTGGTCAGTGGCGTAGGGGGGAGGATGCGATAGCGAAGCGCTGCTGCGAAGCGCCGATCGCCGCTCCACTCCTACGAGGATGAGCCGTGCGCGACAATAGGCGGTAGTCGCGAGGGAAGCTACCCTCAAACTGGTAGAGGCGATTCTAGGGGTGAGATGATGAGCGATCGCATCCCCGTCAACTGGTTAGATTGGGGCAACTGGTTAAAATAAGCGAACAGGTTAGAGCGGATGAACCTATTAGAGTCTATGCATTAGTCACATCTTTCTCAAAGAAAAGCAAAAAGTTGTAACAGTGTTAAAGACAGAGTAGGTAAGGGTTAGAGAGAATTTGTCAGATGATTCGACCCGGAAAAAGCAGAAAAATCGGGGGAATTTAACAGAACTTAAGCGGTCGTGAGAGCAGTTAAGAGGAGAAAATGGGGTGGATTTTAGGTAGTGTAGGCGTGCAAGAGTCGCTCGGATTGTAGTGGAGTTGTATGCATTAATTAGAAATACTTGGGTATATTTGCCGAGAAAAAGAGCTGAAAGTAAGAGTGGGAGGGAGTAGCGAGGAAATGTAAGGGCTTGCCCAGACTGGCTCCCCGCTGTGGCAGATTGTAAACAAGAGTAAACCTTCACCCGCGTGGGACTCAAGGCGTGGTAATTCGGCGTGAATTGGAAGAACCAGTAAGAGTCAGGGGAATAGCCGATGAACTGGGCAGCAGAAGAACTAAAGACAGCCGATTTAGGCGATAAACGACGAAATCAGCGTTTAATCAAAATCGTAGAAGACTTAAGCGCGATGCCTCAGGCTAGTGTGACCCAGGCGGCAAGAGATGGGGCAGCGGTGCAAGGTATTTATGAGTTTTGGGGGAATGTGCGCGTGGAGCCGAATGACATATTAGCTGCACATCGAGACAGTACATTGTCGCGGGTGGAAAGAGAAGAGATAGTGCTAGCGGTACAAGATACAACAGAACTGGATTTCAGCTCTCAACCTAAAACACAAGGACTAGGAGCATTAAGTAAGTCCTATGCTCAAGGATTAAAGGTGCATTCAGTATTGTGCGTTAGTTCCTTGGGCGTACCGTTGGGAGTGCTGCATCAGAAAGTGTGGGCGAGAGAGAAAAACCGACGAACTAGTGAACATGTTGACCGGAAAAGAGCGATCGAGCAAAAAGAGAGTCACCGTTGGCTGGAGAGCTTGGAACTAACTCAACGATGGATTCCCCAAGACAAGAGAGTAGTGACCGTAGCCGATCGGGAAGCGGACATCTATGAGTTGTTTGCACTGCCACGGCGAGAAGGCTCAGAGTTTTTGATACGTGCCTGTCATCCCCGTGGAGTGAAGCAGACAGCAATAGACATAGACATAGAGAGCTTGCAACAAGCGATCGCGCAAACAGCAGCGTGCGGTGAAGTGACATTGGAGTTGCAACGAACTCCTAAACGAAAACCAAGAACAGCAACATTGACAGTGCGTTTTACGAGCTTAGAATTGCAACCACCAGTTCATCACCCACAGCGCTTGAGCCTAAAACCTGTAAGAGTCCAAGCGGTATGGGCGATTGAAGAACATCCCCCAAGTGGAGAAAAAGCGATCAGTTGGTTGTTATTAACAACGTTAGAAGTAACAAATTTTGAGCAGGCGCAAAGATGTCTGCGTTGGTACAGTTACCGCTGGCTGATCGAACGCTACCACTACACCCTGAAAAGTGGTTGTCGCTTAGAGCAGTTGCAATTAGAGAGAGCTGACCGTCTGGAGAGAGCGTTAGCCGCGTATGCGATTGTCGCTTGGCGGTTACTGTGGTTAACCTACGAGGCGCGAAGTCATCCGACTGAAAGTATTGAGGAAATATTACCAGCGCACTATTGGATTGCGCTCTATTGTCATATTCATCAAACAACAGTCCTGCCGTGCCAGCCGCCCACCCTAGCGGAATGTGTGCGCTGGATAGCACGATTAGGAGGGTTTTTGGGTCGTAAGAACGATGGAGAACCGGGAGTAAAAACGCTGTGGTTGGGACTGCAACGAGTGCATGATATGGCGAGTATCTGGCAGTTATTAACTCCCGGCAACAAATGAGTTGTTACTGCCATGTTTTGTGAAGAAAAATCTGACTAAAGGACAAAGGCAAAGGTTGAAGCCCAAAAAAGATACAAAAGTTAGTACTTGTTAGGCTGTTCATCAGTAGAAACGATCGGCTCTCTTCCGGTGTCTTAGGCAATCGCTTGCAACTTCCTATAGTTTGGCGGCAGTTTTCTGGCTAAGGATTGGAAGATGAAAGCGATCTCACGCTCTCCTTTACCACTCGTTGGCAGAACTAATTGAAGGGAAATAATTCAACCAAAGGACTATATTGTTACTAACGACTTGTCTCAAAACTCAACGAATGAAGTTCAAGAAGTGAACGCTGTTCGTTGGAAGATTGAGGAGTTTCATCGAGGTGTTAAGCAGCTGACTGGGATTGAAGCTTGCCAATGTCGCAAAGCGAGAATTCAACGCAATCATATCGCTTGCGCGATTTTGGCTTGGACTCACTTAAAAAGACTAGCTATGCTGAGTTCTCAAACCATTTACCAACTGAAACACCAATGGCTTTCTGATTGCTTGATTGAAGAACTCAAACATCCGTCTATTCGTATCCGGCTTGTTTGACCCTACTCTACATCTAGCGTCCTTGCGTAAGTCCTGAGCTGACCCCATTTGAATTACTATTAAGTTTTTTATCACCTTTATCTCATCTATTTCAATCTCTTTAGATTTTCTTAATTTTATTAGCCGTTACTTTTGAGTATGTGTAATTATAAGGGTTATCAAAAAAAACAAATGAATTGCAGAACTATATAACCTTTGATAGGAGATAATATGCCAGATACAACTGATATTAACCCGATCTCCGCCGTTCAAAAATCAGTTGAAGATGTGAGGAAGACGTTAGGAGATCTTAAAGCAATTCTCGATCAACTGGACAAAGCTCGGTCAGTAGTTTGTATTATTCTCAATGTCACTGATTCAACTCTGATCTTTGAAGGTGCCAATCATGATCACGGTGGTTCCTCGACAAATCCTCCTCCGTCCATTGCTCCCCGTGCTGCAGCAGCGTTTGGATCACAGAGTTCTAGCGGCTCATTATTCACTGGAACTGAAGGAACGGTAAGCTACGGTGGGGGTGGCTTTCACGTACACTTTCATTGGGACAATCCTTGGGCTGGGTCTAATAGCTCTAATGCAAACCTCGACGGTGATCCACAGCGCTTCATGGTATGGTCTAACGCAGGCGCTGGAGATGAAAGAGCGGAAATGCAGTTCGTTGTATTTGAAAGAACATTCCAGAACGCATGGCGGTTCTGCCAAAAGTGTAATGCAATGTTCTTTGACGGATTTCCTAGCAAGGGCACTTGCCCCAGTGGCGGTGGACATGAGGCTGCTGGATTTGACTTTAGCCTTCTGCATGATGCACCTGCTACTGTGCCCGCTCAGGCGGATTGGCGATTCTGCCAAAAGTGCAATGAGATGTTTTTCAATGGTTTTGTCGGAAAAGGTACCTGTTCATCTGGTGGTGGTCATGAAGCTGCAGGTTTTAACTTTGTGCTGCCCCATGACGCGCCATCACCAGAGCAGCAGGACCAGTGGCGATTCTGCCAAAAGTGCAATGAGATGTTTTTCAATGGTTTCGTTGGAAAAGGTACTTGTCCATCTGGTGGTGGTCATGAAGCTGTAGGTTTTAACTTTGCACTACCTCATGATGCGCCAGCACCAGATCGACAAGATCAATGGCGATTTTGCCACAAATGTAATGCGATGTTTTATGATGGATTTCCTGGAAAGGGCACCTGTCCAGGTGGTGGTGGTCACGAAGCAGCAGGCTTTAACTTTACTCTCCCGCACGATAATGCAGGTCCCGGGCAAGGAGCATGGCGGTTCTGCCAAAAGTGTAATGCAATGTTCTTTGACGGATTTCCTAGCAAAGGCACTTGCCCCAGTGGCGGTGGACATGAGGCTGCTGGATTTGACTTCATTCTTCCCAATTTTGCTCCAGGTAACGGGCAGCAGTCAGATTGGCGATATTGCCAAAAGTGTGGCGCATTGTATTTTGATGGGTTTCCAAACAAGGGCGTTTGCCCCGGTGGCGGTGGACATGAGGCTGCTGGATTGACATTTATATTGAATCACGGTTGACAAACTGAGCACAATCTATACCCTATTCGGGGTAGTGTGAAGGTAGCTGCAACCAGGGAAAAATTGACATACTCCCCACCCTGGAAGGGTATAGTTTGTTTGGCTGAATTTGAGCCGGACTTAGTGAGAGAACGAGTACGTTACGGCTTGGCGGCTGCGAAGGCACGGGGTCAGAAGTTGGGGAGACAACCCGGTCAACGGATTAAAGCCGACTGTCTGGGTTCAAAAGTTTTACGGATGGTTAAGCCAGTTAGTACAGTAAGATGTGGAGCTTCCCACAACTTCCAACAGTTGACGGGAAGCTTGGCGGCTGTAGTGTAGGAAGATTGCGCGGCGATTGCTCAACTTCCAACAGTCTAGAGGAAGTTGTGGCGGAAAATGTCGGAAGTTAACCGTGTCAGCCACCAACTTCCGCTACTTTCGAGGAAAATTCGGCAAAAACTAGCGGAAGATAAACGCGATCGCTAACAACTTCCGCTAGTCTATCGGAAGTTCTGAGGCTTTAGTGTAGGAAGATAAGCGCGATCGGATACAACTTCCAATAGTTTAGCGGAGTTTTTGGGGCTTTAGTGTAGGAAGATGAAAGCGCTCGCTAATAACTTCCTTTACTTTTCGCCAACTTCCGACAGCAAAAAAGAAGCTTGACTACAACTTCCAATAGTTAGTGAGAGTAAAGGAAGATGCGGAAAGCTTACTGGGCAAGGGTTTG
>DATNPV010000169.1:0-50440 GCA_036703055.1 Waterburya sp. | reverse complement strand
GAGTAAATCTCTAGACGCTGAGTAAATAATCGCGGTATGATTGTAAACTGTGGTTTTTTAAGAACAATGAAAGCTCAAGAAATTATTCGCTCTATTGAAGCGGAACAACTAAAATCCGACTTACCCATTATTCACATTGGCGACACCGTCCGGGTTGGGGTACGCATCCGAGAAGGTGGCAAGGAACGGGTACAGCCTTACGAAGGCACAGTTATTGCCAAGCGCAACGGCGGTATCAATGAAACGATTACAGTACGCCGTGTTTTCCAAGGCATCGGTGTTGAGCGGGTGTTTTTGATTCATTCTCCCCGAATTGACGCCATTAAAATCATCCGTCGAGGTAAAGTGCGTCGGGCGAAGTTGTTCTACCTCCGTCAGCGCGTTGGTAAAGCGACTCGCATCAAACAGCGCTTTGATCGGGGGATATAGCGGAAATTGGCATGGAAATAGCTTTATCTTGATGCCCTTTTTGCGCTACACTTAGTCAAGTGAGGAGTTTAAGATTACTACCTCGCTCACCCTGTGCGCTCTTAGTTCAGTTGGTAGAACGCAGGTCTCCAAAACCTGATGTCGGGGGTTCAAGTCCTCCAGGGCGCGCTCTAAAATTACTAAAATGTAAAAATACAAAGTTGCGCTTCCGCCCGCCAGCATGGCCTAGGCTAAGCTACTCCCATGAAAGTCAAAAATTTCGGGTAGACTTGTTGTGTAAGGAGCCACTTTATCAGCTGCCCTTATCTAAGTGTGCATATTGATTGGGCTCGTAAAGGGTATTGGTTAGTCGCTTGCCAGTTGTCGGTTGTCGGTTAGGAGTTAGCTGTCAGTCTTCAACTATTCGACCTTCCAACTTTCAACCCTCTGACCAATCACCAATCCCAAATCAAGAGTATTCCCAATGGATTGACGGGGAGATCTTAAGGTCGTGACCAAGAAAACAAAACCAGAATCAGAAACTCAAGAAAGTGCATCCGGGTTTAACGTTAACGAGTTCTTCCAGGAAACTAAAGAAGAACTCAGTAAAGTGGTTTGGCCCAGTCGGCAGCAATTAATTAGCGAATCAGCGGCTGTGCTACTGATGGTAGTCCTCAGCGCCACCTTGATTTACTTGGTGGATGGCCTTTTTGTATGGGTATCAAAACAGGTATTCTGATGAGTTTTGCGTCAGACGAATCATACGATTCCAACCAACAACTAGAACCAACTCAAGCTGCCCACTGGTATGCAGTTCAAGTGGCCTCTGGCTGTGAAAAGCGAGTCAAGACCAACCTGGAACAGCGCATTCAAACTCTGGATGTCGCTGACCGGATTTTAAGAGTGCAAATTCCACAAACGCCGACTGTAAAAATCCGCAAGGATGGTTCTCGGCAACACTCAGAAGAAAAAGTCTTCCCTGGCTATGTATTAGTCCAAATGGTCATGGATGATGACACCTGGCAGGTTGTCAAAAACACACCAAATGTGATTAATTTTGTTGGGGCAGAACAAAAACGTCGCTACGGACGAGGGCGGGGACATGTCAAACCAGTACCCCTAAGTCCGGGAGAAGTCGAACGGATCTTCAAGCAAGCCCAGGAACAAGAGCCAATTGTCAAAGTGGATATGGCAGTTGGAGACAAAATCCTGGTGTTATCGGGACCGTTTAAAGATTTTGAAGGTGAGGTTATTGAAGTGAGCCCCGAAAGGAGCAAACTCAAGGCGTTGCTGTCTATTTTTGGACGGGATACACCGGTAGAATTGGAATTCAATCAGGTTCAAAAAACTAGCTAGAAATGGCCAAAAAAGTCGTTGCAATGATCAAGTTGGCTCTCCCTGCGGGGAAAGCCAACCCCGCCCCACCGGTTGGTCCAGCCTTGGGTCAACATGGGGTGAACATCATGGCGTTTTGTAAAGAGTACAACGCCAAGACCGCCGACCAAGCAGGAATGGTGGTGCCCGTCGAAATTTCGGTGTTTGAGGATCGTAGCTTTACGTTTGTTCTCAAAACCCCACCCGCATCCGTGCTGATTCAGAAAGCAGCCGGAATTCCCAAAGGCTCGAGCCAACCCAACAAGCAAAAAGTTGGTACAATTACGCGGGCACAATTGCAAGAAATCGCTCAGACGAAAATGCCTGACATCAATGCTAATGATATTGAGGCAGCCATGAAAATTGTGGAAGGCACTGCTCGCAATATGGGCGTAGAGATCACAAATTAGGTCGCTTATCCCAAAACAGTTGTAAACCCAATTCGGGGGAGAAGCTCGCACTTCGTCACTAACCCCAGGAGAGTATAGATGACCAGAAAGATATCGCGCCGAATGCAGGAATTGCTACAAAAGGTTGAAGAACGACCTTATGAACCGTTAGAGGCGCTCAGTCTATTAAAAGAAACCGCTACGGCAAAATTCCCGGAATCAGCGGAAGCGCATATCCGCTTGGGAATCGACCCGAAGTACACTGACCAACAACTCAGAACAACCGTCGTGCTGCCCAAAGGAACCGGTCAAACCGTGCGGGTTGCTGTGATTGCCAGAGGCGAAAAAGTCACAGAAGCGGGGAATTCCGGTGCTGACATTGTTGGTTCGGAGGAATTGATTGACGAAATCCAGAAAGGTATGATGGATTTTGATATCCTGATTGCCACCCCAGATGTGATGCCCCAGGTAGCCAAATTAGGGCGTTTGTTGGGACCAAGGGGTTTGATGCCTTCACCCAAAGGAGGAACTGTCACCTTTGACATCGCACAGGCGATTCAGGAATTCAAAGCTGGTAAGCTAGAATTTAGGGCAGACCGCACCGGGATTGTCCACGTTTTGTTTGGCAAGGCATCCTTTCCTGCCGACGACCTGCTGGTAAATCTCAAAGCCTTACAGGAGACAATCGACCGTAACCGTCCTTCGGGAGCTAAGGGTCGCTACTGGCGTACTGTGTTTGTATCTGCAACAATGGGCCCAGCGATTCAAGTCGATATCAACACCCTGCGTGACATGAAAGTCGGTGAAGCGGCCTAAGCTGAACATTTGAAGTTTAGACTAATTCAAAATCCCAAAGCGAAAAACTAAAGAAAACTTGTGCCAAAGACAGCAGGTGCAATTTGCTTAATATCCTGCCGAGGTCAATGCTCTAAGTGTCTGCCGTGCCACCGGCCTTATTAAGAGTGGCATGGCGTTCCAGATACCAAGTGTTACCCCGGCATCGCGTTCGGGGTTTTGTTTTGGTCAAGGGGTTGAACGGTTGAACGTAGAAAATTAAAAGGCTCAGAGTTGGTAAGAAAGTTTATCGTTCAAAGCATCTAAACCTTCAACCTGCCAACCTTCAACCTTTAACACTGAAAGGAGGTGAGATAACGATGGGTAGAACCCTTGAAAGCAAACAGGAAGTGATCGAGGATCTCAAGCAAATCTTGAGTGAGTCTCAGCTAGCCATTGTCATTAATTATCAAGGGCTGTCTGTTGCGGAGATTACAGACTTACGCAGGCGTCTTCGTCCCACTGGTACCGTTTGCAAGGTGACTAAAAACACCCTGATGCAGCGTGCGATCGATGGCGATGCCAACTGGCAACCGATGACGGAATTCCTCAACGGCGCCACCGCTTTTATGTTGGTCAAAGAGGATATTGGCGGCGCTATCAAAGCTTACCAAGACTTCCAAAAGGCCACCAAGAAGACGGAAGTCAAGGGCGGCGTAATGGAAGGTCGCGCCTTGAGCCAAGACCAAGTCAAGGCGATTGGTGACTTGCCCTCGAAGGAACAGCTGATTGCTCAAGTTGCTGGGGCGATTAATGCAGTGGCAACTAAGTTGGCTGTCAGTATTAACGAAGTTCCTGCTTCACTGGGTCGTAGCATTAGGGCGATCGCTGATAAGGAAGAAAGCGCTTCCGACGGTGAGGCGGCTTAAACAAGCCTATCCCTTTCGGGACGGAAATTGTTTTAGGGGTTAGCGCCTTAGCGGCAACTGACACCCGACAACTGACTAAACTATTAATCTCAAAGGAGTTTATCAATGTCTGCTACAACCGATGAAATTCTCGAAAAGCTTAAATCCTTAACCTTGCTGGAAGCCTCTGAACTCGTCAAACAAATTGAAGAAGCTTTTGGCGTGAGTGCTGCGGCTCCTGTGGGTGGCATGATGATGATGGCTCCTGGTGCTGGTGGGGCTGCCCCAGCGGAAGAAGTCGAGGAACAAACTGAATTTGATGTTATTCTCGAAGAAGTTCCTGCCGATAAGAAGATTGCCATTCTTAAGGTGGTTCGGACGCTTACCGGCCTGGGTCTGAAGGAAGCCAAAGATTTAGTGGAAGCTGCACCCAAGCCCGTTAAGGAAGGGATCGCTAAGGATGCGGCTGAAGATACTAAGAAGCAGCTGGAAGAGGCCGGGGCAAAAGTTACGGTGAAGTAAATTCTGACGAAATCAAGGGGTTGGGCAAGCTCCCAACCTCGACAATACTGATTTTAGCGAGAGCAAGTATTTAGCTTGTTCTCTTTTTTATTCTCTATTCTGCTATGAATTAGGATAAGTAATTTAAGATACAAAATAATTCAATGAATGATTTACTCTGACCAAGGGTTGAGAGCATTTTGTTTATATTGATCCAAAATTGCCCTCAAAGATAAGCTGCTCCAGATTGAAGAAAGCTTACTCATACACCCTACACCCTACGCCTCTTTCGACAATTTCACAATGCAATTTGGATGCACATCAGCTTAGTAGTTTCTCTCTTCCTACTTCGCCTACTCTGCCTATGTACTACGTTTGAGAGCAACTCGGTATGCTTCCCTGTTCTCCCCCAAGAAATAGTTACAACACCTAACAACACCCAAAATTACCCCTTCGGGTACTGATAGTTTTACCAAGCAGTGGCCAACATTAGAGATAGCCATCCCCTATAAAGCCTATTAGGAATTATTGGTGTGGATAAGTACAAACTTTGCTTTTTCTTATTTAAGATAAGAAAATCAAAGTTAGATTCTTGTGCAGATCAGTGAGGAGAAACTATGAATGTAGTTTTACCAAATAATCAGCCTACTCCCTTAGCGCAATTCCCGATAAATCCTGAAGAGAGTTTCCACTCGATTCCAGGCAATCAAATGCCTAAACTTTCATTCAATGTATTGCAGCAGCTACAACAATGGCTGGAGCAAATTGAGATTCATGACCCTGAAGCTGCTCGATTACTCTGTCGGTTGATTCCATCTCAGTGTCCCTTCGAGCGCGATATTACAATATTTGGTCGTAAGGTCGGGCATATCCCTCCCTTGTGCAAGCTCAATCCTTTTTACGAGCAGCTTGTCGGCTTGCGTTTTCGGGCGCTTTGTTTTTTGGCTGATCAGTGCGGTGAAGATATTCAGTCTTACTGCTAAATATGAATACACGGGCGAATCTTCAATACTTACCCTGAGTAATGTTTTGCTAACTCGTGAGAAACTCTGGCTCAATAAAGTCTTATCGTTAGCACCATAGGGAGCTTTTAACACCTAAATATTTTCCAGCCTATCATCCTACCAGATTCAGGTTATACCTGACAACTTAGATGACACAATAGGCTCGCCTGAGAAAGTGTTAGCAGATATCCCTACGTGGGAAATCAAAAGCTTCCATTCAACCTCAAATTTCCTAAGATTTTTTAGCGAATTCTTTATCTTTCATTTGAAGCATTTCAGGTATCGTCACAAAATGGTAGCCGTGCTGCGTGAGTTGGTCAATAATTTGGGGCAACGCCTGCACTGTTTTTGAGCGATCGCCACCTCCATCATGCATCAATATGATGGCTCCTGGTCTAGCCTTCCCCACTACACGTTTAACCAACCCTTCGGCAGACAGACCATGTTTATGCCAGTCACCAGAGTCAATAGACCAAGCGACAACGACATATTTTTGCTTGAGAGCATAATCAGCTAACCCATTGTAGAGAAAGCCGTTCGGGGGACGAAACAAGTGAGTTTTAACGCCTGTCGTTGCTGTGATGAGGGAAGCTGTGTCCTCGATTTCACGCATTGCTGTAAACTCATCCATCGGGCGATGCCAGTGATGCCAGGTATGATTGCCGATTGCATGGCCTTCAGCTATCACTCGCTGCCCAATTTTAGGTAAGTGTATCAGGTTTTGCCCGATGAGGAAAAACGTGGCTTTAATATCCTTTTCTTTAAGGATGTCTAAGACTTGAGGGGTTGCACTCAGCCAAGGCCCATCATCAAAGGTGAGAGCAATTGTTTTCTGTTCATTGCGCCAGTGGATCTGCTTAACGATGACACCTTGAAACCTCGACGGTACTGCCACAGATGTCAAGTAACGTATTGATTTAGTTGCTGGTGAGAGAATGACTTGCTGTGTAGGCGCTTTCATCGGTAAGAGTAGATGAGACAGAGTACTGCATACAGCAGCAACACCAACCACTAGCAACCTACGTTGCCCAACTGCAGATAGACGCTTTATCACGTTTTGACTAAATAACCCAGTAAGTTAGAAGCATTGTCAGCTTCTTAGAGGACTGACACTATTGCACTAGGACGCACAACTTTTAAAATAGTGCCTCCCCCTAAAAGTAGATTTACCACACTTCTTGCACAAGTGCTATTTAACAATAGACAAGACTTGTAAATCAATAGGGAAGCGAATTTCTGCGACCAGCCCTACTCATCAGTGCTTCTCACGGGTTCATCAAACCTTTATCAAACCTTTATCCCTGTCTCAGGGAATCTTATTCGTCCCTTCATACAATCGATTGTCAACCTTCCTATCGTTGTAGTTAGAGGCTATCAAAACGCTTCTACAGCGATGCACTCTTTTTGTTGGTGTAGACTTATGAGCAAGAACAGCCTAGTCAGCAGCACGCTCGTTATTTCAGCAGTAGCCTATCCGCACATCGGTTTAGGCAAGAAGCATCAACTACCCAAGAAACGTGTTGATTTACTACAACCAGTGCGTCAATGGCTAGATGGCATAGAGATTGGTGATCCGAAGTTAGCTCGATTTCTCGCCAAGGCTATTCCGGCTCAATGTCCCTTTGAGCGCGACATTCAGCTTTTCGGTCATGTGTTAGCTCACATCCCGCCGTTATGTAAACTTAATCCTCTCTACGAGCAATTAATCAGTTTGCGTTTCCGTGCTCTGTGTTACTTAGTCGATCAGTGCGGTGAAGATATCCAAACCCTAATCTAGAATGACTTGGTTCCAACCATCTGAGCATTAATCCAGTCGGTCAACAAAACCGATAAGCTATTCCCTATTTAACGGTGCTGTGGAGACTGAGCATAGGGCATAGAGTACTGTCTTATCTACTGCATTAAGTAGGTAGGCATAAATAGACGAAGATATTTCAACAAATATTAAGAGACTACAACCCTCTTTCCTTCTACCGTCTGCCCTCTGCCTTGCTCCAACGACAAATATTAATGCTGACCTACTTAGATGTGGACAAGCTTAGTACTCAATAGTTAATCCAACCAAAAGCAAATCAGTAAGTTGCTGATTGCATTGGTAGTGGAATTCATAGTAAAATTAAAATTCGCTTTAAAGACAGTGATTTGGCGAGCGAACAAACTCCCGAATTTCATCCATCTAGGTGCATTTTTACTTTCCCTAGCGCCTCTCAAACAAAGATAGTAGGTGCTGGATATTTTAAATTCATGTTTTCTATGCCACCTGAATAGTGACAAGCTAAAGCAGGAGCGTCTTGAAGGCAAAGAGTAACAATCTGGAGGTGCAACAATCTTACTAATTCGGCTCATACCGTGGGGATAAAGCAGTTTTTGGGTAATATTAGCTGCTAATTTCCCCATAGCAGCCAGTAGAAAGCCTTTTTTCCTAGGACTTAAAAGAACTATGCAAGCTATACTAACTTGCCAGCTCCTTTGCCTAGTATCGGTTTTCCCAGAGGTGGTTTGTGTGCCTTATTAGTATATGGTTGTGGGAGCAGGGAAGAGTATAGATACTCCCCCCTAAAGCTCCTCTAAGTCTGCACTTTAAGCAGTGATTCAAAGCATTTGAGACAGACAAGCTCCGCCCCCAGGTTGCTGTTGGCGCAGCAACCTAATCAGATGGCTGATTAATTGGTCGTTCACGCGACCTTTTCCATCTTTGGACACAGTGTCATACTCTCTCACAAAAAACATGTGAGTTGTCAACCCATACATTCAATTGGAGCTGAGAGCTTCAGTCAGTCTTTCTACTTACACTCTACAATTGGTTGCTTAACTTAAAGAGATTGTCTTCTCCCGCTCACAAGCAGGGTCATGCAATCTCAATCACTTTATCCCCATCCCAGATTCAGACTCCAAGACCCAAGAGAGCCAGAGTCGCCCGCCGAGCAATCGGTGACAATGAGTCGCCAAGTTCCTGCGGCTGAAAGATTTTTAAACGCTGACAGAGATTGGAGTGGAGCGTAAGTACCACTAGGGACAACGGCATTCTCTGCCGCTGCTGCCTCAAATTTAGAGGCATTATTGCTGTTGAAGGTGTAATCGCCATTGAGGTCATTGCTATAGCCACTTGAAGAGAAGTGAGGTTGGCCTGGACGGCGAACTAACTCAACAACCGTATCAGTCTCCAAGTGGCGTAAGCGCACAATCAGATCACCGACCCAGGTATGGACGAAGTTTTGCAGAGTGATGTTGACATCAGTGAGCTTGAAATTATCTGTAACAACGATGTCATCGTAGAAGCTGCCACTGCCATCTGGGATGTTCCCACCCTTACCAGTGAACGTCAAGACATGAGCGTCTTTGGTGGTGAGCTTCAGATCGGTAGTTGCGCTGCGAGTTTGTTCGAGGGTTTTAGACATGGTAGTAATTGCTCCAAAAAAACTAAAGGTTGACAAAGGTAACAATCTGAGGGGCGATAACCCTGACAAGGTACTCGGCGACCGCGAAATTAAATTATTAAGAAAAATTAACTCTTTTTGCAACTTAGATAGATGCAACTCAGATTCCTCTTTAATTTCGCAATCAAATCCTACATATCTTTACTTTATTAATAATTGCATTTTTTAGGTAAATAGATCTAGCCCTCCAGAGCATCTTTTTTAAAAAAAAATATTCATATCTGGGGTAATACTGAAGTGTTGATTACCTACAATCCTTATACAGAAAGAATTGCAGCCTCTATATTTTTAAAAATTTTAATGATTTTATATGAATTTAAGATAAAGATAAACCGGAATGATGTTTAACAAATATATAAAATAAAGCCGATAAAATCTTGAAAAATTTAGGCCAAAACTCCTATAGCATGGTGGAAAAATCACCATGCAAGCCCTCCAATAAACTAGAAAAACTATTTTTTATTGGGCTGATTTTAACCCTACGTTTTGCATCTTCTAGTGGAGCATCAAAGACGTTTGAGACAATGAACCACTAAATTCAGGCCAAGCGAGGTGTGCTGTTCTAGTGGCTCTTCAACAAGCGACTGTAGGTTTACCAATTTGATTGAGCTTTTCAGCGCATCGCTCTGCAAAAAACCTGAAAGATAGCTAGGCTGTTTTCAGGCAATAAGCGACATTTGTAAGCTGGAATTTTGTTGCGCTGGAGGCTTGCCCCATGTCCGCCTTGCGTCAAAGCCATGCAGATTTAAGAAATTGTTTGGCTCTAAACAAAAACTCCCATAATGATTTCAAGTAGATCAGTGGCACAGATGAGATAGTGTGACACTTGATGAGAAGAATGTGGGCTGAAGCAAGAGGACTGCGATTGTCAGCCCACGGTTTTTATTCTGTGAGGCTTCTCAATCTGTCATACAAAAATGTATGACACGTATTACACCATTATGAATATTATTTCACTCAGCTAATTTTTTCGAGCAAAAATAGTAAAGATTTATTACGCTATCCGGAGCAGACCCTCACACTTTTCCTTATCGGCTAATCAGTTAATCGTCATTCATTTTTCCCATTTTTCTCCAGTAGCTCATTTGTAGTAAGGGCTTCAGCCTTAGCTTGAGGCAAGTGGATGCACGTTAGCCGAACCTTGCCTAGCGGGGGAGCCTATGTCTGTTTTGCAACGGGGAGATGGGGAAACGGGCAGATGGGGGGATGTGGTGACGGGGTGATAGAGACGAATCCGATAAAAAGGGGTCAAATTTGATATAAAGGACAAGTTCGCGCAAGTCTTGGTTTTATAGGCACAAAGAGTGGCTAATCCTGTAAAGATTAAGGCGTTGCTTCATTAAGAAATGATTAGATGACGGCAAATCTCTTTAAGAAAGTAGCCATGTCCCTTGCCAAAGGCTGAGTAGAACACATTCTGCTACTGCATAAAGACTGAACGTGAGAGCGTTCTTTATCCTGGATTGCCCGTATCTAACTATTCCCTAATTAGCAACGCCAATATTATGAGCTATCTAATTAGTTGTCTATTCAGCGGTTGCTAGTTCTGTACTGCCCGCGGTGCGGCGGCGTGTCAGAGTGTTGAAGAGCATCTGCCCAATGGCTTTAATCAGGTTCCCTTCTAGCTCTTGGAACATCTTCATATTCATTCCAAATGCCGCATTCGCTTCATCTACAATCCGCTCGGATGTAGCTTCATCGATGGGTAGTTCATCCAAGGTACTCCGGTATAGAGTTTTAAATTCCTTCTCATCCGGAATTTCTTGGAATTCATAAAAGGCGGTGCCTTCCCCATCCGCTAAATTCATGGCGCGTTGGGCGATCTTTTTGAGAATTTGCCCTCCCGATAAGTCACCCAGGTAGCGCGTGTAGGAGTGGGCAACTAGGAGTTCTGGTGCTGAAGCAGACACATTTCGAATTCGTTCTATGTACGCTTGAGCAGCTGTCGAGGGAGCCACTTGCTCACGCCAATTAGCACCGTAGTAGTAGGACAAGTCCTGCTCTAGGCTCTTTTTCCGGTTTAGCTGTTGGAAGTGAATTTTTGAAACGATGGGATGAGAACTAAGGCGTTCCATCTCTTCTTCCATCGCTGAGTAGACGAAGTAGAGGTTGGCTACTAGCTTCCGGTAAGAGTTTTTCTCAACGACTCCTTTTAAAAAGCATTTAACAAACCCAACATTTTCCGCCATCGTGTGAGCTTTCTTGGTGCCCTCACGCAACTTGGTGGCTAAATTGCTGCTCATTCCCGATTATCCTGTCCTTAAAATTGACGGCTGTGTAATCTTTACTTACAAAAAAGCGAGAATCTTCCCAAGTTGTTAGATTATCCTGATTTAATGAGAATTATCGTTAAGAATTTTTACACAAGCTAAACTTATGTCTTAAACCTGACACATTGTTTATTCAAATAGAGTATTTCTACGGTTATCTGCCCTCGCTGATTCCTGAGCATTTCTCCCGCCTCTACCAAACAGAAGTACTCTTACTCGCCATTCCAAGCGATAGATGAGTAAGCATACGCCAAGTACTTTCCTTGAGCGCTGCAACCGTTCGGATAACTTAACGAAGACAGTTCAGCGTTTTGGCAAAGCGATTGGCAGCTAATGAGCGAGTCTAGGGGCAGTGGGATAGGTTGAGTGCGAACACTGGCTGAGCAGATTGCTTGTGTTAAGTGAGATAAAATCCGGGTTTGGTCAAATTCCGGCGTAATTAAATAAAACGGGTTGAATTTTTATCGATGAAGAAGATTTTAATTGTTGAGGATAATAACCTTGAGCGAACTGTCTTAACACACTATCTCAAAAATAGAGGATACCACGTAGACTCAGCTAGTTCTGGGGCTGAAGCCTTAATCGCTTGTTCCCAGAATACACCTGACCTGGTCGTTTCTGATATGATGATGCCCGAAATGGACGGGATAGAATTTTGCCGCCGCCTGCGAGCTACTCTTTCCGGCGAACGGATGCCATTTATCTTTTTGTCAGGCAAAGACGAAGTAGAAGACCGCAATAAAGGTCTGCAAATTGGAGCTGACGATTATTTAACTAAACCCGTTCAGCCTAAAGAGTTATTAGCCAAAATCGAGGTGCTACTGGAGCGCACCAATCGCCTCCATAAGCCGTAAAATTGGACGTGGCTTTTAGTCGTGGGGGATGCGGCGCGATTCCGGGTCAGTAGCCGGCGGTTGAGCAGAGGTTTCCGTGTATTCGCAAAAGATATTGAGTCCAATTTTGAGGATGTAGAGAACAACAATTGTGGCGATCGCAGGATCATGGGGTAATTTATGAGCCGTAGCAAACCCGACCAAGGAAGCAATCAATCCCGTGAGCAATGGAGTACTCTGTGGATTTTCCCGGCATTCCTGAAATTGAGTGCGAAAGCGATCATGACCGCAGACTTCGTTCCGCAGTGTTTTGAGCGTGGCTTGCTGTAGGTGCTTAATCTTGTGGGTTTTCTTCAACCCACTCACCTCACTCAACAACTCATCCAACGAGTCGCAAAACCTGCCATTGTAATTTTCCAAGGTATCCAGTACCTTTTGGGCGGAGTTTTCTCCCTGTAAAATCCGGCGATAATGATTAATTTCAGTTCGGGTAAATTGAGCATCCATAAGTTTTTTAAATTATTATTTTCAACTCTTGGCTTCAAATCCTTATTTATCTTTAGAACAGTCAGGATGTAGTCCACCATAGTTACAGACAAATTTCAATTGCTCAACATTAAGATTTTTCACTTCGGCAAAATTAACACCTCTAATACGGGCAACTGAGTCGGCAGAAGGTGGCTTATCGATAAATTGATTGAACTGCACCGGTTTAGTCGCAAAATTAGCTCCCTGTAAATCAACCCCAGCTAAATTGGCTCCTCGCAAGTCCGCCGTACTCAAATCTGCGTTACGGAGTTTGGAATTTTGCAACTGAGCATTTCTTAAATCAGCTTTAACGAGTTTAGTTGAGCTGAGTTCAGCGCCTCGGAGGTCGGCGTTGCTCAAATTTGCGCCTGACAAATCTGCACCTTGCCAGTTCGACTCAGACAAATTAGCAAAGACGAACTCACCTCCCCGTGCTTTCACCTGTCCCAGAAGCGCACCATGCAAATTGGCACGGGCTAATTTGGCTTCTCCTAAATCAGCACCCGTTAAACTGGCTTTTTCTAAGACAGCTTGACGCAAATCAGCACCAATTAACTTAGCCGTGCTGAGGTTGGCGTCCGCGAGGTGGCTGTTGGACAATTTGGCTTGGTTCAGAGTGGCTCGGATAAAATTAGTACGATTTAAGAGAGCGTTGCTTAAATTAGCACCCCTAAGGTCTGCATCTTTGAGTTCAGCACCACTCAAATCCGCCACCCAATCATCAAAGGTGCCAAAGCGCTGGTCTTCACCGGGGCCATAGAAGTTACTATTGCGAAAACTAGCATTGGCTAAATTAGCGGAGCGGAAATTGATACCCGATAAGTTCAGGTTGTTCAAGATGAGAGTAAATTGAGCTGGGTCAGTGTTCAGTTGACTTAAATCAGTGCGGCTGAGGTCGGTATTGGAGAGTTGACCCGTGTAGATCGTGAGAATTTTAGCGATCGCTCTTTTTGTCGCTCGTTGCCGCAGCGATACCAACATCTGAGATTGGGCAGTGCCACGACGCCGCAGCGTTTCCTGGTCGTTTTGCAGAGCTTGATTCAACCGTTGCAGAGGAGCTAAGGCTTCCGGCCCTTTACTCACCAATGCTTGTTGAATCGCATCCATTGCGCCGGACGCTTTTTCCTGAGCCAGCAAATCGATCAAAAAAGGCACTGCACGGGCATCATCCAGTCTGGCTAGGGCAAGAATTACACCTTGCCGCTCTTCTATAGCATTACCAGGAATCGAGCTTAATTGCTTCACCAGCCCTAGAAAAACTTGATTGTTCTGCTTTTTAAACTCTCGCCGATTGGCCTGACTTTGAATATAGATTTGGGTACCGACAAAGGTTCCCAAGATAGACGCCATACTGGCAAAGGCAATAATAAGCAGCGTTAAACCCGGATGTCGGCGCATCCACAGCCAAAGATTCAGAGTTTGTCGCCTTGAGGGTTGTGTGGTGAGAACAATGGTTGTCACGGTTCGGTTGGGGGGTTGCGACCTGGAGACTTCCTCATCCGGAGAGTGCAACCCATTTTCCAGCTCTAGCGTGACCGTATGCTCACGTCCTAATGACGACCTAGTGGGAATTTTCTGTCGTGCATCCAAGACATACGTTCCTGCCAGCTTATCGTGCCCAGTGCGGCGTCGAGCATTGAACAGGTAAACACTGCTCTCGGCTAACAGCATTAATCCTGCTAATCCCAACAAGATTCCCAGATCCGGAAAAGCCCCCGTGTAACGCCAAAGCAGATAAGCTGTTCCGATTGGTAGTCCCCAGCGTCCCACTGCCTCACGCCAAATGGCCCGAATCAACCCCGGAGGCGCACCATAGGCTGTAACAACCTGTACCCCAAACCAGCGTTTAGGAGTAGTTTTCCCTGTTTTTCCCAACAAATAAAGCTGCCAAGCTGTCAGGACTACAGGCATTACCAATGCCCCACACCAAAATAAATTGGTCAGGGGAGCAACCTGCTGAGTTAACTGTTCGCGCAACGGATAGCCCAACGTTTTGGCAATGCTCTCCTCGGTAGACACCAGTACTGGGTTTAAGGGAACGGGATCGGCTTTGGAGTGTTCTTTGGCGTACCAGCCAACACCGTAAGGAATCAAGGCACTCGCCGCCACTAGCGATACTTCGACCACGAACGCGCCACACCGCCGAGTGACCAAGGGCAAAACCCAGCGAAGTCGCAGCGGAAGCGACTGGCCAACCTCTTGATTTGTACTTCTGTTTATGCTAGGGCTAGCCATGCTCAACTCTCACGCTACGAAGAAACGGTTTGCGGTTATTTGGGAGACTGGGAGGTAACGAAAAATTTATACACCAAGTACAGTATTACTCCCAAGATGGCAAGACTGATCAGGGAAGCAATGAGCTGGATGACGCTGAACAAAAGTGAGGAACCGACGAGGACTGCGATTGTCACAACAGCGACTTTACCGAAAGTAGGTAGGCTGTTAAACCAATTGATCAGTGGATTGAGTACTGATTCCACTTGAGAGCGATTGACATCGCGCTGTAGCCATTGTCCCAAGTGCTTGCCCAGCAATGATGAGAGTTGGTCTTTGTTCAGTTTGGCTCGGAGTTCTTGAAGGGTGCGATTGTAGTCTTGATTGTTTTGAGGATTCATCGGGTGATTCACAGCGGATTGGGACTAAAACAGCATTTAACAACAACCTACTATTACAACTAAGGTCTGGTGTGATTTTAGCTTGCTAGGAGGAGATAAAATTCGACCCGTTGGGCTGAACACTCCCAACAGTAAGTTTTGACCAATAGTGACAGTTGGGGAACAGGAACAACCACGGCTTACAAATCTTGATTAATTTGGGACACTGATATTGGAAAGATATGGCAAATAGTCAGAGACTAACACAGTCAACGGCGCCGCCCTCTGGATTGGACAGAGCTTGTAATCGATTAATTTTACGGCGTCAAGTTAGCTAACCAGAGTGTATTACCAAACCTTCATATCTGGAACATTCTCAAACATTGCTGCTCCTCCACCAAAACTAAGCATCCTATTTTGTTAGGAAGTGGCACATCCCGCCCCGCTTCCTCCCTGTCCATGCCGAAGATGGGGTATTCAGCGGTCTAATTTTCGATGAAAATGTTGAAACATTGGATGGTTGTTCCCACCGCCTTGGCAATGCTCTTTAGCAGTGCTGGTGTCGTTCGCAGCCAAGCCCTACAGCTTTCGCCAGGATTTCAGCCCGAACCGACGGTTGTGAGTGGAACCTCTGGAGGTAATACAGCTACTCAAGGCTGCGGTATGGTTAGCGCCCAACCGAATGTTGTCTTAACCTTGGACGCTAACTTTAATTACCTACGCTTTAACGTGCAAAGTTCCGGTCAGCCAACGCTGTTGATTAAGGGGCCGAGTGGTATTTCCTGTGTACCTGCTGATAAGCTTTCTGGAGGAAATATTCAAGCTCCAGGATACTGGGAAAAAGGTGTTTACTCCATCTATATTGGAGATTTAACTGGGGGTCAAAATCCCTACACTCTATCTATTACGCAAAAGCCTTAAGTAACAATCCCACTTCATGGCAGGGTCGAAGTGGGCTTTTTAGCGGCTTCTAGTGAAACTAGTGAAGCCAGAGAGGCTTATAATTTCTCAGTTCGGCTCCGTTATTGACTGCTCAGGTATTTCTGGCAGGCTGCACTGGGGGCTTTTACTCCTCAAGTCGCTGAGACAATACCTCTACAGCGTCAACGTCAATCGTACCGGGAGGTGTCAGGCGATTGAAATGCCCTTGCTCTACTTTTAAAGGTTCGCCACAGCTAGGGCAACGGCACTCGATGCGATTAAATCCAGTAAACTCAAACCCACAAACTGGACAGTTGTCTTCAACTAGGTTGCGTTTTAACCACCAACGAAACCCAAACCACCCAATCACTGGGGCAATCAATAAGACTCCAACTAAAATCAAAAAGCTATTCACTACCCAACTCAAGCCAACCGATCCCAGCAACACAAATGTTGTGACAAGAGCAAGCAGACAACCCATGTCGGATAGGTTGAATTGAAGAAGTTTGGGTTCGTACTGGTTCACGGTCGCCTTTAAGAATGCAGCATGGTATTATCACATCTCCATCCTAGTTCAGATTCGCCTTGACTTAAGTGACGGGCTTTGTATGGCTGTAGAGCTAGGAATGGGAAGGAGGATCGAGTAGCGGTTTTAACAGCTCGGTGAGGGTATCTTTACCAAATCGAGCTAGACACTCTTCTCGCAACCACTGACCGTTACAACGTGGATCTGCCCCTTTGAGGATTTCCATACAAGCTGCTGCAACCGCGTCAGGGTCTCGGTGTGGAACCTGCCAGCCGAGATGCCCATCCTGTAAGGGGTCGGCGGAACCATCGGCATCACCCGCTAGTACGGGTTTCCCACAAGCCATTGCTTCCAAGTAAACAATGCCAAAGCCTTCTTGAGAGGGCATGATGTAGGCGTCGGTAAGGCGGTAGTGTTCGGCTAAGTCGCTAGTTGGGACAAAACCGGCAAAGACCACGCGATCGCTCACACCCAAATCTTGAGCCAGCTGTGCTAGTCTCGGTTGGTCATCGCCTCGACCAATCACCAGATATTTCACATCGGGAAAAACTTGTGCGATCGCAGGGAGTGCCCGAATTGTCACATCAACTCCCTTATACACATCTGTAGGCCAAAGTCTGGCAACGGTCATCAGCACTTTAGCACCCGCCAAACCATAACGTGCCACTAAATCCGGTGATTTGACACCAGGGGTAAAGACCTCTCCATCTACCACACAGGGAACGATTTGCACCTTGTGAGGATTGATGTCATTCGCTGTACAAAGGCGATCGCGACTATAGCGACTAATCGTCCAAATTCCCGTCGCACCAGCGAGTGCTTGACGTTCCCGATCAGGTAAGGGATACCAAACCTCCTTACCATACGTTAAAACCGTGTACGGAACTTGGCGGAGTTGACACAATAACTGCGTCAGCGGTGCTAGCTTGATATGGCCGCAGAAAACGTGACAAGGACGGCGTAGCCATAAACAGTTCAACAGTCCTGCTGTTAACCGCAAACGTCCCAGTAGAGGATGCCAAGTTTTTAGGTAATGAAATCTCAGTGATTTTCCCTCAAAAGGATTGTCACAGTTGGCCTCATCTCTAAGGATAAAGATGTCAGCATTCGTTCGGCATTTGGACTGAAGGCTTATGGACAAATAGGCTTGCAAGATATCTTTTACATAAGACTGAATGCCGCCTTCACAATTAAAAACATCCAGAAAAACAAATACAGGGTCAGCTTTGCCGTCCATGCTAGGGATAGATTGAGTTCGATGGCTTCCAATTAATTTAAACTGCAAAATCTAGAGGCTGACCTAGTGCAAGGCGGCGAAAGTTGCTTACCAGTCAGGTGAAAGGAGTGGGGGAGTGGGGGAGTGGAGGAGGGGGAGTAACACCTACAAGAAAACTGGTGGATTATTTCTGCCAGTCTGCATTGGTGAGTCCCCGTACCATAAGGGGCATGATGTGATCGTACTTGAGAAGTAGAGCAAATAAATATGACCGAACCAGCAGGCGTAGCCTACCGCATTGAACGCGATTCAATGGGAGAGCGGCAAATTCCCCAAACTGTTTACTATGGTATCCAGACGTTGCGAGCAGTGGAAAACTTTCCGATTAGTGGTATTAAGCCTCTGCCTACCTATGTTGATGCCTGTGTGCTGATTAAAAAAGCTACGGCGATCGCGAATGGTCAACTGGGTTGCATTTCCCAAGATATCAGCCATGCCATCGTCCAAGCGGCGGATGAAGTCCTTCGAGGTAAGTTCCGCGACCAATTTGTGGTAGATATCTATCAAGCTGGGGCGGGTACGTCCCACCACATGAATATTAACGAAGTGCTGGCTAATCGGGCGCTGGAAATCTTAGGGGATGAAAAGGGGAACTACCAACGCATCAGCCCAAATGACCATGTTAATTATGGTCAGTCCACCAATGATGTGATTCCTACAGCCATTCGCATTGGTGCCTTATTAGCCCTAGAACACTCCCTTTACCCGGCTTTATCCGATGCGGTTACTGCCCTGGATAATAAGGCGGATGAATTCCAAGACATTGTCAAATCAGGCAGAACTCATCTACAAGACGCTGTACCTGTGAGGCTGGGGGAAAGCTTTCGAGCTTGGGCACAAATTCTCTCAGACCACGTCAATCGGATTGAAAGAGCTTCTCAAGACTTGACGGTACTGGGTTTGGGGGGTAGTGCAGCGGGAACGGGTTTAAACACGCATCCTCAGTATCGGCATCGTGTCGCTGAAATTCTCTCAGAATTGCTCGGTCAACCCCTAAAACCCGCTCCCCATCTCATGGCAGCCATGCAGAGTATGGCACCTTTTGTTAGTGTTTCTGGTAGTTTACGCAACTTAGCACAAGATTTGGTCAAAATTTCCCACGACCTGCGGCTCATGGATTCGGGACCAAAAACAGGCTTGAAGGAAATTCAGTTGCCGCCTGTTCAGCCTGGGTCTTCCATTATGCCGGGGAAATATAATCCTGTGATGGCGGAAATGACTTCTATGGTGTGCTTTCAGGTGATGGGTTATGACAGTGCGATTGCACTAGCGGCCCAAGCTGGACAGTTGGAACTCAATGTCATGATGCCACTGATTGCCTATGACTTGATTCACAGTATTGAAATTTTGGGGAATACCCTCTCTGTCTTGACGAAACGGTGTATTGAGGGAATTGCGGCGAATCGCGATCACTGCTTGGCTTATGCAGAAGGTAGCCTCGCCCTGGTTACAGCCCTCAATCCCCACATTGGGTATCTCAACGCCGCTGCCGTTGCCAAAGAGTCCCTAGAAACAGGCAAATCTTTGCGACAGATTGTGATAGAGAGAGCATTAATGAGTCCTGATGAGTTGGCCAAGGTACTAGATTTAGAGAAAATGAGCGGTCAGCCCAAGTCTGAAGCCTGATGGTGTTCTCATGCTATTCCACATCTAACGTACCTGTGGAGATTGGCAGTGAAGGAAAAAGTCAAACGGTAAACGGTAAAACTATAAGACTTTTTCCTTTTTCCCTTTTCCTTCTTTAAGATATGTATCAAACTTTTCGCGAATTGGTATTACGGCTAATCAGGTCAGAAATTACCTGCGCCACTGATGCCTACATTCTCGAAATACACCACATCCTGTTCTTGCTTCCCTAGCGTTTTGACTTGTGTTAATGGCACAGGTTCTCCCTCTTCGGGCACATAATCGATTTCAATACGGAACGTTCCTTCAAACCCAGTTCCTTTTACATCAAATTCCCAGCCCTGATGCGTCTGCCTCATTTCATGCTCTGGAGAAGGCTTAAATCCAGGTCGAACAAATTCTTCACTGGTGTGGAGATAAAGTCCCAAGTTCGGCGGAAAGAGCGCACGAACATAGTATTGCTTGTAGAAAATCACATTGTCAGAAAACCCAATCCCTAAGAGATCGCGTTCGCCTAGGTAGAAGTCTAGTCGCATGACCATATCCTTAGGCGTAATGCTATCGTCCTCAAGAATCGGTGTAATATCCAGGTATCCTTCCCAGATGAGTTTGTTAGAGTCTGCCCAGGGAAATGTCACTTTTTCGTCACTCAAGTCGTCCCGTGTAAAGGGTCCATAGCAATTTTCCGCTTCTTTGCTCTGGTGAAAAAGTTCAAAGTCCACGCCACGCGGCTTAATCGAGACACCGAAGAAGAATTCGCTCTTGCCGAACCAGTCTTTACCACGAGTAATCTTGGCGCTGATCAGACGCAGGCGCGATCGCACGTTCCCAAAGAAAAAGCGTGTTGCCACCTCAAACGACTCGCGGCAAGTTAGGAGTGAGTCATAACCCCCGTGACACTTGTGCACAAATGTTCTCGGTGCGCCGGGAATTTGAGCATATGCCTGCTTCACCAGTCCATCACTGCGGTTGTAGTTGAGTCCGAACTCTCCCTGTACTGGGGATAACTGGTTCAACGTCGTGCTAGCGGCATTAGCATAACTCCGGTAATTGGTGCCAACAACTGTGAGTAGCCGATCTAGGGGGAAGTGTTCCTGAAAATGCAAATAAGAAGCCGCGTTATTTGGATCACGTTGGAAATCAGGATTGAAATGCTCAAATTCTTCTTCTGACTCAATCGGTAACCACTGCTTCAAGATTTGAAATGAAATGCCTTGGTGAGGCGTGCCTAGGGTAACGATTTTATTAATGTAGTCCTCCGCCTTGCGCTCTTGGCGTGGGTATGTGCGTTGCACAGCTTCCCGAACGAGTAACCCACCCATAGAATGAGCGATGATATTAACCTTTGGCTTGACACCATCTTGCATGACTGCGAGTTCCCGAATTAAGTCAATAAGTCGCACCAGCGCTTTGCCGTATGTATCATAGTGACGATCCATCAGGTCGTAGAAGCGAAACACCCAAAGGGAACGGCACGGATCGTTAGCCGTCTCGATCAGATACAGCGCCATGGCTGGGTCGATGATAATTTTTTGTCCTGAACAATATCCAGCGTCTTGTAGGCGCTTGAATTTGTTAATAATGTCTTTATCCTTTAACTTTTGGAGTTGCGGCGGCAGAATTGAACCATTCTCAACCATTTCCTCTAAGCGCAAGAGTTTCTGGGGAAGGATCGGGTCAAGTTCAATCTGGTTGTCGTAGTAACCAATCACGTTAGTGGCATCCTGAAATTGCCAGTGTGACTTCATGAAGCGCAGAATTAGCCCTTCATAGATGTAGTTTTCTCCCTGTTTATGGGGGTAGACACTGCCATCGGTGAATCCTTGGTAGGTAAGTTTTCTTTCACTATCCGTATTGAAACCACCAAACCCGCGAATTAAGATCAGCGGAAGAGGGCGGCGAGTGGGATTAGACATGGCTTTCTCCTAATTGCATCTATCTTTTGTATGAATTATTACTGATAGCGCTTAACAGACGCTTCAACTCGTTTATTTCTTTTTCCGGATATCAGCCGATGGGACAGTATGTTCATGGTTCATAGTTCATTGCTCATTGTTTAACCCCATGAACTATGAACCGTTAGGTCGAGTGTCCCGCTTAATTGGTGGTAGCCGCCGTTTGGATGATTAGTGGCGTAATCATCCGCAATCTTTCGGGAGAACTAGGCAGAGGCCCAATTATTCGTCATACTGCATAAATAAGGCTGTTAAATGCAAAGGCATTGCTCACGGCGATATGTTACGGACGCGCTTCAGGGAAGGACGCGATCGCATCCCATTGCGCGATCGCATCAAAGATCTGCCACTGCTCCTGGCAGGGCCCATCTTGCGGCATACAGAAAGTAATGCAGTAACCGTTTGGGTCGCCCTCAAAGAACCTCGTACCATTACCCTCAAAGTTTACGCCACACAAGCCAACGGTTCTATCCTCAAAACGTTGCAACTTGAAGGTTCACGCTCCACAGTACCCTTCGGTCAGCATCTGCACATCGTCGCCGTCACAGCTAAGCCCCCAGGGGAGTGGGGGAGTGAGAGAGTGGGAGAATTGCACCCCATCACCCCCTTTTGTCTAGAACCTGGACAAATCTATGCCTATGACCTGAGTTTTGGCAGCGAAGAACAGAATCTTGTCCAAGCACTGACAGGAGGACACTTTCCCCACGTCACCGTCAGCTACTTCGAGCATCAGCTCCCTACGTTTGCTCTTCCGCCAGAGGATTTGAATAATTTGCGGTTGGCTCATGGTTCCTGTCGCAAGTTACACGGTGGTGGTGCTGATGCTCTGCCTCTTTTGGATGAGTTCATTGAGCATTATGCTCATGAACCTAATTCTCGACTGCATCAAGTATTCTTAACCGGTGACCAAATTTATGGGGATGACGTTGCTGACCCTTTACTGGAGGTAGCGACAGAAGTAGGCGATACCCTGCTGGGTTGGGAAGAACATCTGCCCTTGTCCCAAACGTCAACGATTAGTTGCGACTACAAGAAGCCCTGTGAACTGAAACCAGGAGAGCGTACTGATGTTGCTCAAGAGTACGGTGGGTTCACAGCCATGCTGCTCAATACTCCAGAGGAGGCCAAAAGCCACCTGTTCAGTCTAGGAGAATATTTTGCCACTTACCTGCTGGTTTGGTCGCCAATCCTCTGGCCCGACTCCTTGGCTTCCGGTAAGGATAGATTCAAAAACCCCAAGCGAGTCAAGCAATGGGATGCAGAAGCTCGTCATCTGAAAGACTGTATCAATCAGTTGTGGAAAGTTCGACGAGCAATGGCTAATGTACCCATTTATATGATTTGTGACGACCATGACATCAGTGATGACTGGTATCTAAATCGCGCTTGGTGTATTCGTGTGTTGAGTCAACCTCTGGGTAGGCGCGTTGTGCAAAACGGTCTTTTGGCCTATGCGGTGTTTCAGGCATGGGGAAATACACCTGAGCAGTTTGAGGAGGGAAAGCCAGGTGGAAAGCTCTTAAGTGCGGCAACAGGTTGGTCGGCATCTCATGGAATGGATGAGTCTGCCGCCGAGGAAATAGCAAAGTGCTTGGGAATGCCTCCATTGGAACCCCGAACCAACCTGCCTAAGTTCAGGCTGGACGAAGATGTCCTAATTTTGGATCGAGAGTATCCAGATGGGTCACTGCCTTTAGAGTGGCACTATACCGTCAGAAGCCACAAGCATGAAGTGATTGTATTGGACACCCGCACTTGGCGGGGCTACCCTCAAGACGAGGGGGAGAAGGGGGAGTTTCCTCCTCCAAAATCTCAACCCCAAAATCTAACATCGACGTGTGCGGAAGCGATGAGCCGTGGTGCTTACAAACCTCCCATGCTTTTGTGCCCCCAAGGCTTTAAAAAACAAATTCAGAAACCCCTAGAACTAACGGATCAGCTCATACAATCAGGTGAGTCGAACATTGAAGTAACCTTCGTTGTTTTGCCAACTAATCTGGTGAGCCTGCGAGTAATTGACAGCGTTCAACGGTGGGAACTGGAGAAGGGTAACGTTTTCAACTCAGATGTGGGTGATGCGTGGAACTTAAATGAGGTCGCTTTGTCCAGGCTGCTGACTGAACTGTTCCAAAGACGACGTGTCGTGGTGGTACTCACAGGAGATATTCACTATGCTGCCACCGTTCGCCTCAGCTATTGGTTTAACCCTCATCAGAAGGGGACTAAGGACTGGGGATTGGGAACTGAGGACAAGAAGCAATTGTCTAAAGACACTCTCTTGTCTTCCCTCTATCCAACTCCTATCGGTAGCAATGCACAAGTGTTAGTACAACTAACTGCAAGTGCCTTCAAAAATGGTGAATTGAAGACGTATTTGATCCACACAAAAGCTAAATCTTTGATTCCAGAACTCCCTCAAGATTGGGCGGGATGGCACAATCCTCCCCAACTAGTGGAACTCCAAATTACACCAGAGAAAGTCAGGAGGATGGATGTTGCAGTTCCGCCAAACGGCCCTGTTTTGAGGCAAATTCAGGGGATGCAAGGAAATTGGAGCCTAGCCTGGGAAATTATTCCGAAAAACCCGCAATCCCTTCCCGATTGGCAGTGCCATCTGGAGTGGATTAAGCGCCAAAAAGCGAAATTGGCTCCCTGGATCGGAAAGCAGTCATCTTCAGTCGCCTCCAACAATTATGCTGTTAGGAGATTCGCCTTAGGGAAGTTAGTATCAAAGCTGTGGCGGAATCAGTGGATTCAAGAGGGTGACGAAGTTGTCGGGCGCAACAACTTTGGCGTAGTTAGTTTGCAATGGTCGCAGCATCAGGAAGAAGCGAAGGCTGTCATTCAGGATAATTATTGGCGACCCCCTTGGGAACCAACTCGCGTTGTCTATAGCCGATACTTTGTGCCGTTAGGTGTCAGTAATCCACCACCTATCCTCGGAGTTGTCTCAACCTCCAGTCTCCACGACAAAATGGGTGAGTAAGCGAATGATCATTCAAATTAATCTTTGCGTTCCCATTGCGTTCTGTCCAGCCGAGGGATGCTGGTCTCAAGACATCGCTTACTGACCAAACTCAACTCTTGCTTGCTCCACAATTTCGACAGTCACCACATCTAACTCAGCTTCACGGGTTAACTGCTCAATGCGTCGTCGAGCTTTGGCACGAACAAAGAAGGGAATATTTTTTAGCTTGGCTTTCGCCTCAGGCGTCCAGTGTAGGGCGTCTGTGAAATTATAGCTACTCATAACTGTAAGCCCCAATGCTCAGAAATCGAATGTTCTAAAAGCTAATTTCTTATTTTACTGCTATTCTCAGACTGAACTAGTAGAAAATTATAAATAATGATTATGTAGACTTTTGCGTTCTTGATTGTTCAAAATTACTGCCCAAGAGGAGGTGAAAAATTTGACCCAAATTATTCAGATTTTTGTATAGCTGACCTGTTATTTTTTTGATACTGCACTAGCATCTTATCAAGGGAGTAGAGGTATTAGTGAACTTTGATAAAGATGACAAACGAGTCGATGGCTTCCTTTGGGGAGTGTCTTCTGTAGCTTGGCAATTCTTTCACACTAGATGGGATAACAGTCGATACCTATTCAACCGTGGTCTTTGATGCAAGATAACAATTTTTGAGATGTCTGGTCAACACCGTCGGAAAGTGGTAAGTTAACGTTAAAGCAGTAGTGGGCAGCTGTATGACTATGAGGCTCGGTGAATTATAGCTTCCATGAAATTTTCACCGGCGTTGGACTGGAAGTCGCGATTAAGCTGCCACCTGGATTAGTAACAAAAGCGCATTCCATTGCTAAACATTCCTGATTAATCAAGTGCTTTGTTGATAGATGAAGCAGACACCTACCGTTGGTATCGCTCCAAACAGCAGAGGAGTGGGAACTTTGAGAAAATTCTCAACAGCGCACTTTGCACCTAGCTGCGCCTATATCTTCTAGGGAACGTCACTGTAAAAGCTGTAACTGAGTTAACCACTTTAGTGCGATTCATTTCTGATGGCATCGGTCAACGCGGGAGTGATTCACTCACAGCCGAACAAGAGTGGTGTACTCGCTTCACGCTTGCTTAGTGGGGTGGATTTTAATACAGATTGGGTGCTACCGAGTTTCGGAAAAAAATAAAGTTAACTATCATCCTTTTTCAAGGATAGATTACAGTTTATTATGAAAGTCTAAGTAAGATTAAAATTTATTATAAAAACCGTTACATTCCTGACAAAGTCGAAAAGGTATTTTTGAGGGGAGACCTGATTGGAGATGGCGAGTAATGGCTCGGTCGAAAAAACAACGAGAAGTCTCAAAAGCGCTCAGCCTTCGGTGTCCTCTTCTTGTCCGAAGACCCGTCTACCAGATACGCTGATTACAACTTATCTGCAAATGACGGATTGGTCTCAATTCCGTCCAGCGTATCTTAACTACCTTGACGGTATCAAAGTAATGTGCATAGAAACGCCAGATGTTGCCTTTTACCGCTTCTTGTATACGAGTGTTGGTGAGCAGTGGCGTTGGCGAGATCGACTTTCTGTGTCGGATGAGGACATTAAGGCACTTTTGTTAGACCCAGGAACTAGTGTCCACGTCTTGTATGTAAATGGTGCGCCGGCTGGCTATATTGAAATGGCAGAGCGTAGAGAAGGGCCAACGCGTCGTTTCTTCTCGACTGAGATAGTTTATTTTGGTTTGAGATCGAACTACATTGGTCGAGGATTAGGTAAACATCTCCTGAGTCACGGCATTGCCTACGCTTGGAATAAAGGCACTCAACGCTTATGGGTTCATACCTGCAATCTAGATGGTCCCCATGCCCTAAATAATTACATCAAACGAGGCTTCAAAATTTATAGGGTTGAGAAAGAGCCAATGCCAGACAATTATCAGTAGTATTCAGATCTCACCTGAAAATAGGAGTTAAGGATTAGGGCTGGGAGTTGGGGAAGAGGGCTTGCCAGTATCCAGTTTGCTTGTCACAGAAAGCCAATGCCAGAATATTGCTAACATCAAGACGTTTAAAGCGCTTTTTCTCAAGTAATGCTGAAATCTCTCAATCTAGCTGCTGTATCTGTAGGATTGCTGGTATTGACAACTGCATGTTTCTCAAGTGACCCGTCGCAAGAGATATCTGCCACGTCAAAAATGGCCTTAGCCAGCCATTTAAAGCAGATCGACGCAAAATTTTATGGCGCTTATTGGTGTTCCTACTGTAAGAAACAAAAAGAGCTGTTCGGTCAGGAGGCATTCCGTCAGATTGACTACGTTGAGTGCGATCCGGCAGGGAAAGATGCACGCCCTGAGCTTTGCCAAAAGGCTCATATTGAAGGTTTTCCGACCTGGGAAATTAAGGGTCAACTTTATCCCGGAATGCAGTCTTTGCAGCAACTTGCTGATATATCTGGTTATAAGGACGATCGCGACTTGAAAAAGTGAAGCTCAATCGTTCAGCAGCAAATAGCTATGGCCTGAACAGGGGGATATGCTCCAAAGGGCTGCTATTTGTTGTAATCGAAATTAACTAGTGCATAAAAGCTATGCTGAAATTTACTAGGTTAGCTGCCACTGTCTCTACTATCTTACTAACCTTAACGACTGCATGTTCTCAAGGGGAGCCATCCCAAGATGCCTCCGTAACTCCAGCATCACCCAAGTTAACGACATCTCCCCCTTCCCGAAAACCCCCTAAAGCCAACAGTGCGTCACCGACGCCATCACCAACAACTCAACCTGAGCGCTTTCAAGAAGCACTCGATACTGGCATGGGTGCAGCTGTGATTGCTCAATCGGCAACGTCCAGAGATGATTGGAACTTAGTGAGTACTCGTTGGCAAACCGCCATTAATCTGCTTAAAACCGTACCCCAGTCTAGCCAAAATTACCCGACCGCTCAGAAAAAAATTGCTGAGTATCAGCGCAACCTCGCTTATGCTCAACAGCAGGCGAAGAGAGTCCCAAAACCAACCAAAACGGCAAGCCTTCCACTAGCGGCAGTACCCAAGCCGGCTACTCCCTCGCCCTCAGCCACAGCACCGACAACTAGGCAACCTCTTCCCTCGTCCCCAGTCACAGCGCCAGCACCTGGGCAACCTAGCGCCTCAGCGGGTGTAGCAGAATTGGCTTTAGCTAAACATTTAAAAAAGGTTGGAGCCAAATTGTATGGCACCTATTGGTGTCCCTACTGCAATCAGCAGAAGGTACTATTTGGCGAAGAAGCGTTCAGCCAGATCAACTATATTGAGTGCGATCCTCGCGGGAAAAATGCTAGACCTGCCCTTTGCCGACAGGCAAAGATTCAAGGTTTTCCGACCTGGGAAATTAAGGGTAAGTTTTACTCAGGCTTACAGACTATGCAAGAATTGTCTGAGCTATCGGGCTATAAAGGAGATCGCAATTTCCGAAGCTAAAGTCTCCCTAGTCATGGCGCAATCGAACAGGATATAACGAACTGCCTCGAACTTTACGGAAAATTCCTTGTTTTCTAAAAGGGAAAGGTCACGAACAATTAAAGATTGTAAAAAGCTCTAGGCAGAGAATAAAAAGAGTTAATAAAGTTTTCACCCTTCAGGTTTACGTTAATTGACACCTACGTCAATAATAACAACAGAATTGTTTATATTATTGACTGTTCTCAAGGTTTCGAGTAACTCGTCCCAACTCAGCCTAAGACATCGAGAGTACTGCTTCACAAGTCATGTTGAAATCTCATCGGTTGGCGGCTATTGTCTCTGTAGTCCTAATGCTAACAACAACTGGATGTTCTTCGTTGAATAATTACCAGGCTCGTCAAGCCTCTAAGCTGGCTTTAGCCAACCATCTCAAACAGCATGGCGCTAAAATGTATGGCGCTTATTGGTGTCTCACCTGTGCCGGACAGAAAAAATGGTTGGGTAAGGAGGCGTTTAGTAAACTCACTTACATTGAATGTGATCCTGCTGGTGAAAATCCCCAAGCAGATTTGTGCCGCAAATTGAACATTAACAGCTTTCCCACTTGGGAAATTGATGGGAAGTTAACTTGTATAGGTGGGTGTTCACTGGACAAGCTTGCCGACGCCTCCGGCTATAAAGGCCCGCGCAATTTTTGAGCGTCCCCTCTTCAGGCTGTAGCATTCAATACCTTAGAACTAACACCATGACACGCAGCAAGAATCTTCCAGCAAAATCGGTTGAACGCAAGCACCCCAAGTTTCTCGTGCCTGGAGTACTCTTCGTAGGGACGGTTCTAGTTATCTTAGCTGTTAGCTTTATCGATTGGGTTGAGCTAATGCAACCCATTCAAGGTCTAGTCTTCGTCCTAGATGAAAACTATAAGGAATGGCTGGGTACACAAAATACCAAAAACCCAATCTTTCTGATACTGCTAGCTTTTGCCGGGGGTTTGATTGGAAGTATCTCACCCTGCCACCTTGGTTTACTAACTGTGAACCTAACCTATATCGGCACTCGTGATTTCACGTCTCGTCGAGATGCCTTAATCAAGGGAGGGTCGTTTGTCCTAGGAGTAGTAACAGTCCTGAGCCTGTTGGGGCTAGTTTCGTCTTTCGCGTTCGCTGTGCTGTTTAACTACCGAGGTTACGTCAATCTTGCCGTCGGTGCAGTAGTTCTGGTCATGGGATTGACTCTTTTAGAAATTATACGCCTGCCATTACCCCAAATCGGCGTGGGATTACCCATCACAGGCCCATACAGCGCTGGAGTAACATTCGCGCTGGTCAGTTCTCCCTGCACGAGTCCTGTCCTCGCTTCAGTTTTAGCGGCTGCCGCTGCCACAGGTTCCCCGATTCAGAGTACATTGACGATGGTCAGTTATGCGCTGGGTACCAGTGCATTGATATTCTTCGCCAGCCTATTTACAGGTTTAGCCAAGCAAAGCCGTGCTTTATTGAAATATTCCGAATGGATGGTCCGCATTGGTGGAGGGCTGCTGATTGTGATGGGAGGATTTTACCTGGTTCAGGGTATTCGCTGGTTTTTCGCCATGGCAGGTCAATGAAGAGATCTGGGGAAGCTGGAGAAGAAGAGAAGCTGGGGGCAGAGGTTTTCAGATAGGGCTTGATACCCCACCTGAAACCAGATGCAAGTTGAATGAGGATTAGCTTAATTTGGCAAGAAGTTTCAGCCCAACCATTTACTGTGACCATAGGTCACCCATTGCTGCACCAAGGCAACTGCTGAAAGGATAATGAACCACCACAAAGCCTGATACGTTTTCTTGCCAGGGATGCAGCAACACAGATATCCCAGAGCAATAAAAAAGAAGGGTACGCCAAATATATATCGTCCTAGACTAACTAGGCGATCGCGTGTCAAAAATATTACAGCAGAGTGAGCAACTGAGAAATAAACGCAAAACCAAAAGATATAGTTACTGCTCAAACTCTCTGCCAAATTAGCGGTATTTAGTTGAATCAGAGATGATTTATCCCCAACTGGTTTTTGCTTTAATCTGAAATAATTCCCAATATAAGACAATATCAGAAGCGGCGGGTACAAATACAAAGCATTCCATAGGGGAGATTGAGGAACCCACACTAAAGGGGCTTCCTGTTTAAGCTTGAAATAAACCAAAATTAAAGCGAGTCCTAAAATTAGGATAGGAAAATAAAGTCCCAAGAGGTCGATTAAAGGAGATTTGGGGAACAGCAACAACTCTAAATGCAACCCCAACTTTGTTTTCCAAAGGCTTTGGTCTCTGAAAGGAGCAAAAAAATCTCCCCTTGTCTGCCAACAAAAAAAACCATAAATTGAGTATCCAAACAAGGCCGAAATACACAGCGTAACGGTCAGCCTAATCTCTTGAGCATAGTCAATTATTTTAGATGAAAAATTTCTCCATTCTCTTGTTTCTAACTTCACAAACTCAAAGAAAAAAATTGTTCCCAGTGCAGCTGATGAAGAAAAGAACACGGGTATCAGGATGGGCCGAGACAAGGACATGAAGAAGGTTACAGCGAAAACCAGAGCCAGATTTATAGATTCATTCAACCGCGTGGGACGTAGGCAAAGCAGAATCAGAGTCATGCTCAACGCAGAAAACAGGCTTTCTGTATAACCAATGCTCCGAAAAATTGCCATTGGGTTGACTGCAAAAGCCAAAAGAACTAAGACAGCTAAATATTGATGCTTGAGAGTTTTGATAAATCCCCAAACAAAAAACGGAATAGACGCCAGAGAAATAACTGTAGCAAGTTTTAATAACGAGTGTGCCGCTTGGTCTAGATTTTGAGGATGAAAAAGAATACGACCTAATAAAGGCCACAAAGGATAGAATGCGAGACAACGGTTAGTTAAGGCCATCTGGGCGTAACTTCTCACATCCCAGTAGTAGCTAATACTACGAGAAGGTGGGAATGGATCGGGAACTAATTGGACGGGAGAAAAGAATTTATAAAATGCATTAGGATTGAGCAACATTCCTAGCACTGCACAAAGAATAAAGGTGCTGCCAATCAATAAGGATAAGTTGGCTATCCTAAATAATTTTTCCTTCGACATTTGATTTACGAGTAATGGATGATACCGTATTGAAACCTTAATTTCAGCAGACTGCTATGTCTAAACAGCTAGTATTGATGGATCAGGATGGCGGCGTAGATGATTATCTCGCAACCCTGCTGCTCATGACGATGGAACACATTCAGCCTTTGGGCATTGTTGTGACACCAGCAGACTGCTACATTCAGCCGGCGGTGAGTGCTACCCGCAAAATTCTGGATTTGGTAGGACGTTCAGACACTCCAGTTGCCCAGAGTACAGTACGAGGTATCAATCCATTCCCAACTCTCTACCGTCGTGATTCCTATGTAGTCGATCATCTCCCCATTCTTAACGAACGGGACGAAATTCAGACGCCTCTGGTAGCAGAAACGGGTCAAGACTTTATGGTGCGATCGCTCTTAGCGGCAAAGCAACCTGTGACGCTGATGGTAACTGGACCTTTAACAACAGTAGCCGCAGCCCTTGATATCGCACCAGAAATCGAGCATCAAATTGAAAAAATTGTTTGGATGGGAGGTGCTCTCAACGTCCCCGGTAATGTTGAACAAAGTCTAGAACCGGGACAGGATGGTTCAGCGGAATGGAATGTCTATTGGGACGCCATTGCTGCTCATCGCGTGTGGCTCACTCAGATTCCGATTATCCTGTGTCCTTTGGATTTGACCAATACTGTGCCCGTGACTTCCGAGTTTATCCGCCAACTGGCAAAACAACGTCGATATCCTCTCTCCGATTTAGCAGGACAATGTTATGCGATCGTTATCCCTCAGGTTTATTACTTCTGGGATGTCCTCGCCACCACTTATTTAGCTCATCCCGAATTTTATGAACTGCAAGAATGGGAAACCACGATTGTCACGACTGGCAAAAGTCAGGGGCGAACCAAGGTAAATACTGGTGGCAGAAAGATTCAAGTCATGAAAAAGGTAGATAAAGAAAAATACTGTGCCTATATTTTGCAACAATGGGCACGTTAGAAGGCCGTTAAAAATTATGCAAAACCCTATACGATTGCCCTAATCCTTTAAAAAAAGATAAAAATCGGCTCGGATACTGAGTAGGGTGTAATACAGAAAGTGACCAAGACTGTAGGGCACAGAGCCAGAACCTTAGTTTATAAAAAAGTATATTCTAGCTGAATTACAAAGTTTTTCCTAAATCCCCAAGAATGAATTTTTTGGGCTAAAAGGCTGTGAGCGTTACATTAACGGCTTGTAGGAGCCTTGATCCCGCAGAATAAGCGTTTGTGCAAAAAGTACTTTTTTCCTACGGGAAAGCGTATTTCCGAAAATCACCTCATCGCTGCAAAGGAATTATAAAGAATTTTGATTTAGTAGGTTTATTTTAATAATCATTAAAAATTTCTTTGGTAAATTATAAAAGTAGGTAAAAATACGGCATACCTCATTTTCATATATCCCTATAGACTCGCTATCGCACATGGCTTATCCATTGGCATCAACAGGGGCTGACGCTAAGTCTCCTGGAGTTTCAGTCACTAAGTCCACATTGGGTGACCGTTCACCTATAGTCACTCCCTCCAAATCATCCAAATCGAATGTACATTCTCTGGCAGCTCTGTGGGCAAGGAAATACTTTGTTTCCGTAACCGCCTCTGATGAACAGTTGTCACAGGAAACTGACGATAATCTCAAGAAAATCGCGTCGAAAGAAGGTCGGGAACGCACGGCTGATAAATTACTGCAAAATTTAAATTTAGCCAGTGCACAAGCCTGGTCGTTAACAGAGACGTTGCTTTCTGAAGAAATTCGACGCCACGGCATCAACCCAGACTTAATTAATCCCTTGGAAATTGCCGCAGATACTCGCGTGCTGTTTCAAAAAGTACTAGCTGCCTATGCAGAACGTGCGACTCCCAGACGACTATCTGTGATTGTCGGCAAAGACTTTGGTGTAGTGCGTCAGAAATACACCAGTGTTGATCGCCGTGCCATTGGCTTCGTTAGCATGCAGTTTCACTACACAGGTCAAAAGTTACTAGAGTGGCTTTCGGATTCAGAGAAGATGCTCTGGATGCCTTATTTGAAGGTGATGGATGACCACATGTACATGCCACTACAGGCGGCCTACGAAGCGGCTGCTAACCATCCCTTTGATTCTCCGGCTTTATCGGCGGTTCAGCAACTTCTTCCAGTCAGTAGCAAAATTGCTCTCTCTGTTTGTAACCAAATTTGTCGTTTATACCCCAACTATGAAAGCTACAGTGGTTCTCTGAATCAGTTGATGGTGAAAACCGCTAGCATCCGTGATGTGGAGATGTTCCAGGTTTATTTGTGCCTATGTGTTTTAGAAGATGATATTCGCTCAGTGCAGCAAGAACTTTTTCCGCTGTGTGTTATGTTATATCCTCGCCTCAAGGTGAGTTGGCGGCTAGTGCAAGACATGCTGAAAACTATGGGATGGGATATGCATGATCGCCTACCGGCTGAAAATATGGCAACCTTTTTACCCTATCTTCGCACCTTGACTGAAATGTTCTCCTGTGATGTCTTCAAAGAGCCTTAAGTTAGCGCTTTTGAATGACTCGAAAAGAAAACAAGTTTGACATTGGGATTATAGAGGTCTATTGTGCCTGAGTTGTTTGATGCGCTCTAGTCATGGGTCATACTTATTGGGACTTTTGCCTTTTGCCTTTTGACTAGCTTAGGGCGATGGCAACGGACAATTTTGTCGGCAGTACACTTCTACTATCCCAATCACAGCACTTTTTTGATAGTTCTTTGTTTCTTTTGATTCCGCTTTGGACGAGGGATAAATTCCTGCCACCGTTTGTCCCTGAGGAGCCTGAGTACGAAAGGCAATATCTTTGGAGGGTGGGTTGGCAAATTTGACGTATTCCCTTGACTCATTTAAGGTGTTGTACGACAAAGTTGCCTTCCCGTAGATTGTTTCGGCTTGCTCAATCGGGGTTCCAGGCCCTACACCTTGAGCCGTGCGATAGTTAGGATTATTAGTCACTAATGCTTCAATCACATCAGAATCGGTCAAGGGGATTCCCGCCGGGTGCAAAATATAAAACTGCTCTTTTCCCCCTTGGGTGAGTGCGATCGCGTCAAAATCAACAATAAAGGGTGACTTGACTTTAAACTCTGCCTTCCCTGCCAACGCCTTTTTGAGTTCTCCAAATTTCATCCCCACTTTAGCAGGGCCAATACCCTCTGAGGAAATTAACTGATCTTGACTAGGCTTTGCTAGTGGGGGAAAGGTCGCTTGGGGTTTATTCAGGTTCGCCTGCGGTGTTGCCATTGTCCGATTCTTAGTCGGTGATGAGTAGACGGCATCAGGTGTACTGCTGCTAACAGATGGAGACACTGTCTCTTGGGCTGAAGGAGTTTTGGCCTGATTGCAACCTACGAGTGCGATCAAAAAACTGGCGCTAAGTGTGATTTTGAAGTTCCTCATTTTAAAACCTGAGTCTGCCTTGTGTAATGAGCTGCAAACCCCCCGCTAAGGCTGCAAAGGAAACGAAAAAAGTCCACAAGCTAGTTGGTTTTAAAACGATACCACCACTTAAGAAGATCAAGACAACACCAACAATCAATAAAATCCAGCCTAAGTTACCAACGGTTCGCTGGAAAAACAACAAAGATATAATACCGCTCATAATTGCCACAGCAGAGGCGGCGGCTGGGATATCCCGCCACCAATAAGGGGAGTAATGAGTGGTAAAAATAATATTCTGACCCAAAAAGTATATGCCGACAATGATGAGTAAAATTCCTAGAAGTCTAGCCATGATTTCTACAAGGGTTGATAGCTGAAGCCATTATATTGAGATTCTTCAAGCTGGGTTTCGCCTGTTGTTTTTCCTTAACCTTCATCTGAAATTTCTCCTTCAGCTTGAAATGGAGCGGGAAGGGATAAGGCTAGCTGGTAAAGTTTACGTCGGGAGACTTGGCTGATTTGAGCTAACTGGCGACTCGCTTGCGATCGCGATACTCCCTGAGCCATGATCTGCAATAACTCGACTTTGAGTTCGTCTTCAGAGAAGACGGGTATTTCAGATGGAGTACCCGCAACAACTAAGGTAAATTCTCCCTTGGGTGTCTCTTTCTGGTAACGTGCGATCGCCTCCCCAAGGGTTCCTCGCCAAAACTCCTCGTGCAACTTGGTTAACTCCCTTGCCAGGACAAAGCGACGATTTTCACCTAGACACTTTGCCAATTCTTGCAACGTTTCTCGAAGCCGATGCGGAGACTCGTACAAGATCAAAGTTCTGGATTCAGATTGAATAAACTCTAAGCGCTTTTGCCGCTCTTGAGAGCTTGCAGGTAAAAACCCTTCAAAGATAAAGCGATCCGTTGGTAGTCCTGCGGCACAGAGGGCTGTAATTCCCGCACTGGCTCCAGGGATCGGTACTACCTGTATCCCTACCTCAACGCAAGCCTTGACCAACTCATAACCAGGGTCTGAGATTCCTGGCATTCCAGCATCTGAAACTAGAGCGATCGCTCTTCCTTGCTTTAGCTGTTCCAACAACTCTGGTAGACGTTGAGTGCGATTGTGCTCATGGTAACTCACCTGAGGTGTCTTAATCTCAAAATGTTGCAATAGTTTCCCGGTGTGGCGTGTATCTTCGGCTGCAATCAAATCCACCTCTTGCAAAATCCGTATGGCCCGGAACGTCATATCCTCTAAGTTACCAATCGGCGTTCCTACTATGTAAAGCGTTCCCACGGGCTATGTTCCTCCCAATTGCAGATGTACCAATTTACAGGGATATGTTTGAATCTCTTATAATGACTAGCTCAGGCTTCTCCTAGGGACTCTCCGATTAATTAGGTAGTGCATCTGAAGTGAGTGGTGCATCTCAAACCCGCTCCCCATGAACAATTGCCCACAACAAACTGGATGAAAATAACTGCCTGAAACCTCTAACTCCTAGTTGTCCTAGGAGACTCTGTCTAAAATTTTAGCTTTCCTCCCCTTAAAGCTATTTTGACGTAATTAGGGTGAATCAGCCTTCAAGGAGGTGAGCTTCCTGCCGCTTTCTGTGACTTAATTTCCAAATTTTTATTAAATACCCTTGATTTTCTAAGAAGGTTGTGAAAGTATGTTTCTAGCGAAACTACGGTATTTATATAGACTTACCGTAGATTAAACGGTGTAGCGGCTAAGACTACAACGATACTTGTCCAATGAGTGTTTATTCCTATTGCTTAGTTGTTAGTCAGGGGCGGTCAGAAAATTTCAAGGCTAATTAGGCCAGTGAAAGTGAGCGCAGTTGGTAATACTTGGAAAGCAGGGTTGAAGTGCATCTCTATTAGGCTGGAGTGCTTCATATCTAACAAAATTCAGTCCTTGCAAGTAGTCATCTGCTCAAACGCTTATTCGCTCAAGGTTGCAAGATGAATCCAACGTTGCTCCCCGCAAAATAACGCAGTTGACTGAAACGTGTGAGGCATCTAACCTGTTGGCAGAATCCAATAAATTGACATCAACAAGGAGAGGAAAATGCGATTATTAATCGTTCAGTATGCTGGGGATTACCGTGAAGCGGTTCAACGCTTTGCTGAAGGCAAAGAAGAAACCTATTATGCTCAAAAATATTCCGTTGATGCCGTTGCTGAAATTGGAAAGAGGATTGAGGAAGCTACCGTAATTTGTTGTTTAACCGCCGAGCCTTACAACGAAGTCCTTCAAAATGGTGTTCGTGCCATTGGTGCCGGGTTTAAAGATCAGGTAGATACCCAACAATTGATTGAATTAATTGCCGAACAAAAACCTACTCATTTAATCTTGCGTACTCCGCTTCGACCTGTATTTCAATGGGCTATCAGAAATAAGGTTCAAACCCTAGCCATGTTTGCAGAATCAATTAAGACAAATGGGTTGCGTAATAGATGGAGAAATTTTTGGTTGAGTCGTTTGTTAAATCATAAGCAAGTGAAGTGGGTAGGAAGTTATGGAATTGATGCCTCAAAATCTTTACAAGACATTGGGGTTAAGCCTGAAAAAATAATTCCTTGGAATTTCATTTCTACCGAAACCCCTGCTGCTTTTGAAGCCAAAGTGCTTCGTCAGAATGTGCGAGATTGGAATCTTTTTTATGTAGGTTCGATGATAGAAGGGAAGGGAGTGGGGGATATTTTAGAGGCTGTAGCTCGATTAAGAGCGAATAACTTCCCTGTGAAATTAAAGCTAGCTGGAGCAGACAAAACAGGTACTTTTCACAACAAAGCCAAAGAACTACAAATAGAAGAATTTGTAGAATTTTTAGGTTTAATTCCTAATAAAACGGTCGTTCCTTTGATGCGAGAAGCTGACCTTGTCCTAGTTCCAACTCGACATGACTACCCCGAAGGGTTTCCTTTGGCTATCACTCATGCTTTATGTGCTAGAACACCGATCATCGCTTCCGATCACCCCATGTTTATTAATCATTTAAAGACAGGTGTGAATGCAATGATTTTCCCAGGGGGTGATTCTACTGCTTTATCAGCAAGTATTCAACAAATCCTCTCAGACGCAGAACTTTATTACGAACTTTCCTGCCGCTCTTACGACACCTGGCAACGGTTGCAAATGCCGGTGAAATGGGCTGATATGATTAGATGCTGGCTAGACAACTCACCGGAAAACCAAACATGGTTGTTCAAGCATCGATTGTCGTCAGAAATCTACAACTCATATCAACCTGCGATCTAAACTGTAATCTAAGAGTAGGGGTAGAGAGTAACGCTTAAGCATCTGGTCGCCACAATAACTCCTCTCCCCTGACTCCTGACGCCTGATATCAAATCCGCATCGTACACCCCTTTTTCGGGTTGGTCGCTAATCTCTCCCCCTCACCACTCTCTCACGCTCCCACTCTTGAGAAATAAGGAGGTTATGAAAATGGATTTGGTATGACTCCTATTCTCCTAGAAAATTTAACTCCGTTGCAGTCAAACGAGAAGATCTGGCTCTAAAATTCTGATGGTCAGACTCAAATGGAGGGTGTAGTTAGTGAGCAACGGACTTTTCGTCGGAATGGTCACTTTAGACCTGATTTACCTATCCCCTAAGCTTCCTGATCATAACCAAAAAATTGTTGCTTCTGACTACACTGTTGCTGCCGGAGGGCCCGCAACAAATGCGGCAGTCACATTTAGTTACCTGGGTAATCAAGCGACGATTCTCGGTGTAGTTGGCACTCACCCTATTACACACCTAATTCGAGGCGATCTAGAAAGTCATGGGGTGGCAATGGCTGACCTTGATTCTACTGCCACAGAACCACCGCCAGTTTCTTCCATCATTGTTACCGAAGCAACTGGCGATCGCGCTGTCATTTCCCTGAATGCTAGGAAAGTCCAAATCAGCAACGAACAGCTACCTGCTGATATTGAGTCCAGTGTTGATTTAGTGTTAATTGATGGTCATCAAATGGCAGTGGGACATGCGCTCGCCAAGTTAGCCAAGAACAAGAATATTCCAGTGGTGATTGATGGTGGTAGCTGGAAACCTGGATTTGAAACGATTTTGCCCTTTGTCGATTACGCCATTTGTTCCGCTAATTTTTATCCTCCGGGTTGTAAAAATAGCGAGGACGTTATCGCTTATCTTGCCGCTGTAGGAATTCCTTATGTAGCCATTACCCAAGGTGAAAAACCCATTCCATACTTCAGCCTTGGTGTGTCGAGTCAACTACAAGTTACCCCAATTAATGCTATAGATACGCTTGGTGCAGGGGATGTTTTCCACGGAGCCTTCTGTCATTATATTTTGCGACAGAGCTTTACGGATGCTCTGGCCTCAGCCGCCAAGATTGCTTCTTATTCCTGTCAATTCTTTGGCACTCGCCAATGGATGAATTCACCGACTCGCTAAAGTTTATGCCAGCGCTGAAATCTCATTCACAATCTGAATCCTGCCCCGATAAAAAGCACGCAACAACCTATCAATTGCGCTTCTTTCTTCTTCGGTAAGAGTTTCCTCTAATAAGGCTGCCATCAAACCATAGCGATCAGCTAATGTCATCTTACCAGAAGTACTGACTTGAGCAAATAAATCGGCTACAGCACCTGGTAGAAGTCGGATGTGGGAAAACATCGAATGGGCATTGAACTCGACACTACTACTATGAATTGTTTTCCCTTTGAAAAGAGTGATTTGACCGTTGCCGGATTTGTGATAATTGTCGGCTACAAATGTGAGTTAGGCACCCTTTTTCGGTGAGAATTTTATTGATGGACGGTGATGCAAACGGTTATTCAGAGTGACTTCAGGCCCTTTGTTAGGTGATGTTGGTCACAACCTTCGATAACTTTTACACGTTGAAAATTTCTCAGCAGTACAAAAAAAACCTGGCAATTTATACATCTGCCAGGGGTTACATTTTCTAGACTGGTCCAATTTTTTCAATAAGCTTTCCCAAGTGTATAGCCCTTAATCCCTAGCAAATCTGTTGAACGATTGTTAGGAACGTTTCGAACTATTCATACCATTTTGATTTACCTTCGTAAGGGTCGCCTTCAAAGGGCTGAACTCCCGTAAGTGGATAGGAATCATGATTGGGGCTGAACAGTTCCAGAGTTGCTTCAGCTACATAGCTAATCGTCCGTTCTAGCTGTTCGAGGATGTTCATTTTTCTTGATTCTCCTATCGAGGATTCATCAATTTGTAACTCAACAATCATGAATTTAAAATTATTTTGTGTCAGGCATGTATCAAAGGTATGAAGCTTCGGTGTCAATAATTAGTCAAAAACACGACTGATATAGAGAAAAATCTATAAGGATAGCTAGAACTTCCAAAGAAGGTTAAAAGGCTTACTCCTTCAACCTTCTTAACAAAAATTAGCTTAACCAAGCGCGAGTTATTTGGTCTAATTGGGCGACATCCTCTTCACTCAAACTCCAGCCTAAAGCCCCAGCGTTTTGTTGAGCCTGCTGGGCTGTTTTTGCACCAGGAATAGGAACGGCACCTTGAGCAATCAGCCAGTTGAGAGCAACCTGAGCCAATGTGCGATCGTACTTCTCACCGAGCTGACGCAGTAAATTAAGGACAGGCTGAATTTTTTCTAGACCACTTTTGCTGAAGCGAGGGTCAATTCGGCGTGCATCATTGAACTTAAACTGTTTCTCAGGCGTGTACTTGCCTGTGAGTAACCCTTGAGCTAAGGGACTATACGCCAGGATGGTAACACCTAACTCGCGAGCCGCTTCTAGGATGCCGTTGCTTTCAATTTTCCTAGATAACAACGAGTACTGCACCTGATTTACTGCTAGGGGGACTCCACGCGCTGCCAGGTAACCGTGTGCTTCTCGCATCTGATCAGCCGAGTAATTACTTACACCAACAGTAGCGATTCGACCTTGCTTTACTTCATCGGCGAGGGCATTCATCAGCGTCTCTTGGTTCATCAAGAAGCTAAACGGCATATGGACTTGGTACAATTCGACTCGCTCGACCTGTAACCGATTTAAACTGGCACTCAAAGCCTCTGAAACCGACTGAGTACTAAAGCGCCAGGGTAAGGGCATGTATTTGGTGGCAATTTGTGCGGAACGCCCTAACTGTTTCATGAACTGTCCCAAAAGTTTCTCAGATTCTCCTAAGCCGTAAACTTCAGCCGTGTCAAAAAAGCTGATACCAGCATCTAACGTGGCTGCGAACGCTTCTTGTACCTGTGAAGCACCGTAACCACTACCATAATTCCAAAACAGTTTGTCACCCCATGCCCAAGTGCCAATTCCTAAAGCGGTCACGGTTGGGCCATTTTTTCCTAATGTAATAGTTTGCATTGTCCAATCTCTGGCTTTTACAATTCTTCATATCTATTACTGTATTGTTGCAGGCCGTAGCTGCCACTCAGGAAGTTGTCTTCAAAATGTATATCTTTAGTTAGATAGAAGAAGAGGCAGTAAAATACTGAGTTTGGTAAGCGATCGCTCTAACGCTCTCCCATCGCTACCCCTGCACAACAAACCCTGCTCAGCAAACGTCTTTCAACGATATGGAAAGCAGTGATTTAACCGATTCCCAGCCTGTCCTATCACTTCAAGACAACGTATTGCCAAGACTTACCCTTGTGACCATGTTCCGACTCGGCCTGTTCCAAGTCGGGCTGGGAATGATGTCAGTGCTAATCTTTGGGGTACTCAACCGCGTACTAATTAGAGAGTTGGGCGTGCCAGCGACGCTAGGCACAGTCATCCTGGCTTTGACTTTGTTCGTATCTCCAGCGCGAATCTGGTTCGGACAAATGTCCGATAGTAAGCCGTTGTGGGGGTATCATCGCACGGGATACGTTTGGGTTGGTGCAGCATGTCTGGCTACCCTTTCCGTTCTGGTTGTACAAGTCATGTGGCAGGCGGGGGATAGTTTAAAGGCTGGCGGTTGGACTCCCCAAACCTACGCTTGGATGAGTTTGCTAGCTCTATTATTTGCGCTTTATGGTCTAGCCACCAGTGCTTGTTCTACGCCCTTTGCAACACTGCTCGTGGATGTTTCCGATGAGGACAATCGTTCCCAATTGGTAGGCATTGACTGGTCTATGCTCATTGGGGGAACCATTGTCGGGGCAATCCTCATTGGTGTCCTACTCAAGAAATTAACGCTGAATAGTTCCATCGAGTCACTACAAACCCAAATTAATCACCTGTTTTTGATTGTTCCCTTAGTGATGTTTGCGTTGGCTTTTGCGTCAACCTGGGGCATTGAGAAAAAGTATTCCCGCTATACTTCGCGCTCTGCATTAGTAAACCACGAAGAAAAGATTACCCTGAATAGGGCTTGGCGCATCTTAACGGCAAGCCGCCAAACTCGACTCTTTTTTACCTTTTTAGTACTGATGACCCTTGGGCTATTCATGCAAGACCCCATCCTAGAGAACTATGGGGGTGATGTCTTCAATATGGAGATTGGTAAAACAGCAACGCTCAATGCCTTCTGGGGGACTGGAACATTAATTGGTCTAAGCGCATCCGGCTTCCTTCTCGCTCCCCGTATTGGTAAGCGCAATACGGCTAAATTAGGCTGTCTGTTGGTGATTGTCGCCCTAGTGTGGGTAATTCTATCGGGATTGACTCATGACCCAAAACAATTGCAAATTGCGCTGTTGTTTTTCGGTCTGGTTTCCGGAATTGCCACGACAGGAGCTCTTACGTTGATGCTCGATCTTACAGCTGCGGAAACAGCCGGTACGTTTATTGGGGCATGGGGATTAGCACAAGCTTTAGCCAGAGGCGTGGCAACCGTGACGGGCGGGGCTGTGTTTGATACAGGCAAGAAGGTATTTACCAACTTAGTGGTAGCATACGGGTTGGTATTTGTAGCCCAGGCTATCTGCATGGCGGTGGCGGTTTGGTGTCTGTCACGAGTGAATGTGCAAGAATTTCGCACCACGGCGAGGCAGGCGATCGCAACTGTCATAGAAAGTGACTTAGACTAAATCACATAAGGGCGTCGAGCGTCGAAAAAACTGGAAAACTCAAATCGGATGACAGATTTTTGGACAGAAATTTTAAGCTTTGCTCAGGCGACTACTGCTAAAATCGGCACTCAACTGTTGCAAGATTTTGGTCAGGTAGAAGCGTCGTCAAAGGCAGATGGTACTTTGGTGACGCAGTCGGATAAGTGGGCAGATGAGACTATCCGGGAGGCTATCACCTCTCATTTTCCTGAACACGGAATTTTGAGTGAAGAGGGCGAACACAAATTCCCAGATACTGAATGGTGCTGGATTATCGACCCTGTAGATGGCACTACAAACTTTACACGCGGGATTCCGATTTGGGCGATTTCCCTGGGCTTGCTGTATCAAGGAACACCCGTATTTGGCTATGTTGATTTACCACCAATCCGGCAAGCGTTTCATGGCTTTTGGACGGGCGAATCGGGAATCACGGGTGTAGAGAACGGTGCTTTTATGAATGGGCGTCCCATTAAAAGCAGCACGGATGCTCCTAGCAATAACCACTTTTTCAACCTGTGCTCGCGTAGTGCGTCAATGATGCAGCAACCTTTACCCTGCAAAATTCGGATGCTAGGGGTTGCCAGTTACAACTTCCTCACGATTGCTACAGGTGCGACGTTGGGGGGTGTAGAAGCGACGCCTAAGATTTGGGATATTGCAGGGGCTTGGGTGATTGTCAAGGCAGCGGGTGGCGTTTGGGTATCACTGGATTCTCAGACGATTTTTCCGCTAACAGTTGGGCAGGACTACGGTAAGCGATCGTTTCCTACTCTAGTAGCTAGTAGCGCTGAAGTGGCGAATGTGTTTCAACCTCTAGTGAAATTGTAAAGTTTTTAGGCACAATCGCCTGTAAGTCAGGGCATAACAAGTGGCAGGCAAGATGCCTGCCTCCACGAGAGAAAGTATGAACCTTTCTTCCTTCTAACCTCTGCCTTCTTGTACTAGAAACGTTGTGATTGGCAAGTTCCTAAGTGGTAGCTGTTGCTGGGAAACAAACTTTCGTCCCCCCCAAACCACAATATCCATTGGGATTTTTGGCGAGGTATTGCTGATGATACTCTTCCGCGTAGTAAAACTCTGGAGCATCAATAATTTCAGTGGTGATTTTTCCGTATCCTGCCGCGCTCAGGGCTTGCTGATAAGCATCTCTTGAGGCTTCAGCGAGCTGCTTTTGGCTCTCTGAATACACATAAATCCCTGAACGGTATTGAGTACCCACGTCATTCCCTTGACGCATCCCTTGTGTTGGTTCGTGACTCTCCCAAAACACCTTGAGCAGAGATTCGTAGCTAATCACTTTTGGGTCAAACACAACGTATACCACTTCATTGTGCCCTGTCATGCCCGTACAGACTTCTCGATAAGTCGGATTGGGCGTGATACCTGCTGCATAACCAACCGCCGTAGTGAACACACCTTCCAACTGCCAAAATTTGCGCTCTGCACCCCAAAAACATCCCATACCAAACATGGCTATTTCCATTCCATCTGGAAAAGGGGGCTTCAAGGGATTCCCGTTTACATAATGACGAGAGGGTACTGGCATGGATTCTGCCCGTCCCGGTAATGCCTGTTCAGGAGTAGGCAGAGCGTTCTTTTTACCAAATCCGAATAACACCATAAGTTTTAATGCTGATTTCTGAGTAGTATCTTTACATTACTTAATCATAACTTACCCTCTAAAAGGGTGAGTTCAACTAAGTATAAGTAGCCGCTCATCAACCGCGTACAGCAAAGCGCATGAAAAAGTTTTTCTCCCCCTGCTTTTTCAAGTCAGCCGTCATGAACTGGGTACATCAGAACGTATGAAAATCTCTGTCCTACACCCCACACCTTATTTTCAAGTCAGGTTAGTGAACTTAAACGTCACGGTCAGGTGTTTGCCCGAATAAATCTGTCTAAAGATAGATGCTGCTTAAGCGGCACTTCATCATTTTTCTCAAAAAATATAGTTAGTACAGTCTAATTTGCAGGTTTGTTTTTATAATGCTACCTATGAAATAAGTAGGTACAGTGAATTTGTTTCTCTGAAATCTTGCACCTGTCTCAGTATGTGTAGGGTAGGTACTGCAAATATTTTCCAGTTTTAGCAGGCAGCGCCCACCTTACAAGCGAAAGCTTTGTTGAAAATGGTGCAAGGCCTGAATTTTCCTACTTTTTCCCTTTTATTAGAAAAGACGACCATCGAGGAACACTCCCATGGAAGGTTCGCTGATTGATTATAGTTGGGAAAACTTAGCCTTTATTCTCTCGTTAATACTTTTTCTCAGCTTAGTGCTAACTGTAGGATTCGTCACTCGCAACTTAGAAAATGCGATTGTTTTTACAATTCTCGCTAGTACTCCGTTATTGTTATGGTCTGTGATGTCACACCTACCGTAAGTTTCAAGACGCAAGTAACCACAACTCTGAGCTGATACAAAGTCTGATTGTTCAGGAGTCAACGGCTGAAAAAGTCAGGCGGTGACGCGGATGAAACGAAAACTAAGAGTTTGGCAGCCTGTGGAGACGGCTTCAGTCTTGTGTAGCCCTAGACATTTTGTCGGCGGGAATGAGATATTTTGGGTTTATTTGTATCTGCTGCTGAATTGATGTCTATTAGTTTCCTTCCGCCTGAAATTGCTCAGTTAACAGAATCTACATCGATTACTCTTGCTCAAAGTATTGAGCAAAGTTTAATTACAACTCCCCTGTGTGAGCTACCTATTCCAACAACTTATGTCCGTCAAGGCAGTGGTGGAACGCCTATTGTGCTGCTACATGGCTTTGATAGTTCTGTGCTGGAGTTTCGGCGTATACTGCCCCTACTGGCTACTGAAAATGAGACATGGGCTGTTGATTTATTAGGCTTTGGCTTTACAGAACGCTTGGCAGGAATTCCCTTCAGTCCAGCCGCAATTAAAACTCACCTTTACTATTTTTGGAAAACATACATTAGTCAACCTGTTATTTTGGTTGGTGCTTCGATGGGAGGGGCAGCGGCAATTGACTTTACGCTTTCCTATCCACAATCTGTACAAAAGTTAGTGCTAATCGACAGCGCTGGATATAAAGCTCACCCTAATATTGGCAAATTTATGTTTCCGCCCGTTGGCTATCTAGCAACAGCGTTTCTGCGGAATCCTCAGGTTCGTCAACGCATTAGCCAAAAAGCTTATTTTGATAAAAAATGGGCCTCACTCGATGCTCAATTGTGTGCGGCGTTGCATCTTAAATCACAAAGTTGGCAGCAAGCTTTAATTGCGTTTACTAAAAGTGGGGGTTATAGCTCTTTTGGGGAGAAACTATCACAAATTGAGCAGGGGACACTGATTTTATGGGGAGAGTTTGACCAGATTTTGGGAACAGCTGATGCGTACAAATTCAAAACTGCGATCGCGTCTTCTCAACTGATTTGGATTAAAAACTGCGGTCATGTCCCTCACCTGGAGCAGCCCCAGATAACTGCACAGCATATCTTAGAATTTCGGGATAACAAACTCTCTTAACCAAAACTTACTTACGCTTTAAGGCTTGGCTGTTAATCTGGCTAGCGCACATAGATTAATAACAGCCAAGCTCATGAATATCTATTCTCGCCTCTTCTGGGGCGCTGTTTTGGGACTAATTAGTTTAGTAATAACAATTTCAACGGCTTCTGCTGAATTATTAGAGCGAAATTTTATCCTCGATTCTGATAACGGTCAATCCTTTGAAGCTTTACTTCAGCAAGCCCAAGATTTAGCCAGTCAAGCGATCGAGCAGGAATTTGCAAACAACCCTGAAACTATCGAAGTTTCTATCACGGTTTTAGGGGAACATCAAGGCCAAATTGTTCCACTTCTGCGCTCACAAGTGACTCGCGTTCAATGGCAGCGGGATTCGCGCATCTATCGATGGACTCGATATTTTGCCAATAATTCTAAAGTACTGCTAGGTTTCAACAATCGTCCTGCTCCCTCTAAACCTCCAGCTTATTTGGAAATGCCGCGTAGAAGTCGATTAGACGGCGATCCCGGCTTTAGAGATGATTAAAAATAAACTATAGCAATCCTATTTGAGTTGTGAGATGCCAGTCCTTCAGATACCCGACTTCTCTGAGAAGTCGGATATCTCGCCTTCACGAATCATCTGGGACTGCTATAAATAGCAAATTTTTATCTTTATGATTACTAACTTCTAGATGATTCTGAAAGGATTTAACTAGTTAATACCGGGTTAATAAATAGTAATCATTGATTAAAGGATTGATTACCTAATCTTAATTCGATGAAGGTAGGATTTCAGAGAAACTATCTACCTTCATCTCTACCGCATTTCTCCCGAAATGAGGTTGCAAAATTTTTAATTCTTGCGAGTCTAAAGAAGAGAGAAAATTCGATGTCCAAGTTTAATCGGAGGCAGCTCCTAATTTTTTTTGGGGCAAGTGCTGGTGCGGCTGTTCTAGTTCCTGCTTTGGGGGAAAAACGTTTTGGTAGCGATTTGAGTGTTGCTGAAGCTACTGAACCGCTGAAATTTACCCCAGTGCGTTTACCTCATCCTTTACCAATTTATCAACAGCAGAAAAGCTATCTCCCCACAACAATGGGTCAAGGAAGTGTATTAAATCCCTCTACAGATACCCAATTGAGTCAATACAATGTCATTGATGATGTTGTAGTTCCGCCGGAATATGAGCGATATGTAATTGCCCGTTGGGGCGATCGCATCTTCCCCAACCAAGAAGAATACTTTGGCTACAACTGCGACTATACGGGATTCGTTCCTATCAACGGCAATAACCCCAATGACGGTTATCTTTGGGTGAATCACGAATACATTTCCTTCCCGTTTTCAGTTGCCGCACCTGAAGCTCCAACGGATTTAGCAGGATTTCCTGAAACTTACCCCTTAGTCATTGGGGGAAATTTACCTGCTGATAAGACGAGTCTCTTACTTTTAGGCGAATTTTATTACAATCAGGGCGGTTCTGTCGTTCGGATTTCCCGTTCAGAGCGGGGTGAAAAATTTGCCGTTGTCCGCGACTCCAAGAATCGACGCCTTCATGGTCTTTCCGGTTTAGGAATTAACAGCCAGCGTTCCGATCAATATAAAAATGTCACTACTTGGGGTACTAAAAGCTACCAGAAAGGAGACCAAAACTATCTCATTGGTACGGGTCCAGCGGCAACTCAAGTGTTTAACAAATCTGTCGATGGATTGGGCCATAAAATTATTGGCACCGCTTTCAACTGTTCCGGTGGTACTACACCTTGGGGAAGAATCTTGTCGGCAGAAGAGAACTTCCAAGGCAGTGCAACCTTTTTCATGGGAGTTACAGAAAGTGTAAAGCCGGATGGCACACAGACGAACTACACTGCCGGAACTTCTGGGGAAAAATTCGGCTTAGTTGGAGAAAAATACGGCTGGATGGTGGAGATTGACCCAGCAGAGCCAAATTACCGTCCTCGTAAGCACACCGCCTTGGGTCGTTTTCGCCATGAAAATATTGCCATCCGGGCTGAGGCTGGGAAAAAATTAATTGCCTACATGGGTGATGATCGACGGGGAGGTCACACCTGGAAATTTGTTAGCAGAGGCACGGTTTCATCGCCCACCGACAAGAATAACAGCGCTTTATTTGAAGAGGGAACGCTTTACGTTGCTCGCTACAACCCCGATGGTACAGGTCGGTGGATTCCCCTAGAGTTAGATACCCCAACCGATCCTATTGCCCCCTCGGTGCTGGCTTCAGTGGAAATTGCCGCCTTAGGTAAGGCTACCAAGAATGGTCTTCTGCCACTCCCCAAGCGTCAAGGGATTGCAGCGCAAACGTCTGATGGGGGTTTGTTTGGTGTCGATACCACCAATGAAGCGACAGCTTTACCCGCTTACCGAGGGAAGAGACTGTCCAATTTCTACACCAGCCAAGGTGCAGTACTTTGCGATGCCTTCTTGGCTGCCAATCTAGTGGGAGGAACGCCTACCGCTCGACCTGAGGATATTGAAATTCATCCCAGGACAAAGCATGTGTACATTTCCTACACGGACGCCGCGCCAGGAGGGGATGGCTATCCTGATTCTCGAATTTTTGTCGTTTCTAAGTACACCAGTGCCGTCAACGATACCCAGCATTTGGGAGGACTCTACAAGATTATCGAAGACAGCTCTGATTGCACAGGCACAAGCTTTCGTTGGCAGCGCTTCGCTCAAGGTGGGGAGGCTGGAGCCAAAGATGGCACTGGCTTCACGCAAAACGATAATCTGGTTTTTGATAGTCAGGGAAATGTCTGGATTGTCACCGATATGTCTACGGGTACTCACAATGGCTTTGATGTGGGTGCGGCGGCGAAACAGATTCTGGTCGATCATAAGCAGACTGGTACTGTTACCAATCTCAATGCCGTGTTTGGCAACAATTGGTTGCTATTTATTCCCACCAGTGGCCCAAATGCTGGAGAAGCTGTCCCCTTTGCCTATGGCCCACCACGCTGCGAGATGACAGGGCCAACCTTTGTTGGGGATACACTAATCCTATCGGTGCAGCATCCCGGTGAAGATTGTCCGTTCAGTCCCCAGCAAACCCTGAGCCGTAGCCTGGAAATCCTGAACTTGGATGGCACTTTGTTTAACCAAACCCGCACAGTTCCTCGTGGCAGTAACTGGCCTAGTAATATTGAAGGGAACCTACAGGGACCACCCAAACCCTCTGTGATTGGCATTTGCCGCAAGCAGCCAAGCGGTCGATTTGTCTAAAGTCCAGTGCAGACTACCTGTAGGGTGCGTTGCAACGCACCTTACATATCCCTTATATGTGATGAACTAATAGTGAGTTGTACCATCGGGCATAATAGCTCCAAGGAGCTTAGTTTTATTCAGGTTGGTTCCTTCAAGGTTAGCGCCGCTCAAGTCAACCCCGTCTAAATTAGCTCTGCTCAGATTGGCACCCCGCAAGTTAGCGCCTTGGAGGTTAGCGCCTTGGAGGTTAGCTTTGCTCAAATTCGCCCACCTCAAGTCAGCCTTTTCTAAGTCAGCCTCGCACAGAGTAGCTCCAAACAAGTAAGCTCCACTGAGATGAGCCTCACCTAGATTAGCCTCCTGGAGGTCGGCTTTGTGCAAGTAAGCCCCCATCAATTCTGCTTCATGGAGGTTAGCGCTGCTCAGGTTGGTATAGCTGAGGTTCGCCGCAATCAGCCAAGCTCCGCTGAGGTTCGCTCTTAATAACTGCGCCGCACCTAAATCAGCCTCATTGAGGTTCGCCCGTCTTAGATTTGTCCCAATCAGGTTAGTCTCGCTCAAATCAGCCCCTGTGAGGTTCGCCTCGTAAAGGTCTGCTCCAATTAAGTTAGCACCATTCAGTTCAGCATTCCTGAAGTCAGCACCGATCACCGTTGTATTGATGAGGACTGCCTCAATCAGGTTTGCCTCGCTGAGTGCCGCATAGGAGAGGTTAGCCTGAGATAGGTTCGCTCCTTTGAGGTTCGCTGAAATCAGTAGAGTATCATTCAGTAAAGCTTTTCTAAGATTAACCCCTGGCAGACTAGCGCCTCTGAGGTTAGCACCTTGGAGGTTCGCTTCGCTGAGATCGGGTTCGATTTGTGGGTTTAGCGTTCTCCACTTAATCCATCTAACAGCACCTTGCTCCAGTACTGCAAGATGCTCTGCATTTGCCATTTCTAGAGTCTCCTGTAACTTCAGCTGACACTGCCAACACCCAAGCTGATGACTTACAGGTGAGGGCAAAGCGGGTTTTCTTCAGTTATGAATAAGCGATCGCTATTCAGATTTTTCACTAGTAGGATGAGCTCGTCCCACTACACTTTCCAGCGCCACTAGCACGGCACGAGAAGCCGCCAAAATATCCCGTTCGGCTCCACCCAAGTAGAGGCGTCCGAAGCTGCCAACTGGCATAATTTCAAGGATATTGATAAAAGCGGATTTTTCTGCCTCGTTCGCCGCTAGGGCAGCATAGGCAGCGGGTTGAACCTCTAACACATACAGTGTTTGTCCGGCTAAGAGTAATTGCCCCTTGCGAGTGCGATTGATGAGTTGGGTGTGGTGGGCATCAATGTTGCGGATAATTTGGCTGGAAATCACGCGAGGTTTGAGACAATCCTGTTCTCGGACTCCCAACGCCTCCAGAATTGCCTTACCCGCCGCTCGCGTTTCGCCCTGGAAACTGGAATGAATTTCTAAAAGACCAAACAGTCGTTCGACAACCTGCACCCC
>DATNPV010000168.1:0-2260 GCA_036703055.1 Waterburya sp. | reverse complement strand
GACCAACAGAAGGTCACCCCTTAGGGTTCACCGAGTTTGACCACATTCACTCATGAAGTTTCCTTCACGGTGCCCGATTATTCAGGAGGCGCTCGCTCTATCCATCTGAGCTACAGCCCCAATGTACGCACCTATTATAACTAAAGGTGTTGCTAATGGAAGAGTGGAGGAGGGGGGGGAGTGGAGGATTGGGCCGTTAAATCAGTTCCTCGCCTTCTTCACCCCCTCACCTCCTTCGCCTATACAACCCAAGGGAATTTGGCGCTGGATATCCAAGGTTCTTGCCAGGAGGCGCCGCCTGTTTCCAATCCACAAACAGAGCTGCTGGCTTTTAGGATAATTTTAGATTGTCCGTTGTGGCGCGATCGCAACTCTAAATTTAACTGACCCTGCATAGTGTCACGGCAAAAGAAAATTAAGCCTTGTTCAGTCGGGGCTCTTAGAGGAGTTCCCGGTTGGTCTGTCGTACCCGTCAACTCGACTTCATAATCTGCATTTTCGGCTTGCATTTGCCATCTCCCCCAAGGTTGGATCTGCCAACTAACTTTTGAGTTCCAAGGCACAAATTCATAGAACTTACCTCGGTAGTGGATGCCAATTAAGGCCGCAGACTCCATCCACCACAGCACTCGTCGTCTACCACCGCCTGCTGTCAGGGCAAGATCAGGTTCGTTGTTGAACCAATTGCAATTGAGCCAAAACCACTTTTTCGGAAAGGCATGACCCCAGTTTTTTTCGCTATAGGCGGGGGCATCGGTGAATTCGTACCGCTTGCCATTCCACTCAATCCAACCAGTTGCTAGACCGTGCGCCATTAAAATCTGCCATCCAGGTTCAAAGATGGGCAAATACGAGAGCCAGCCTGCTGTAGATTGCTGAGGTGCGCCCGTATCAGCCCAGCCGTAGACTGGCTTGATTTCATACAGCCAACGACAGTACTGATTGCTAGCGGGATCGCGAATAAAGCCTTGATTTAGGGTCGCTGTGGCCTGATAACCCTCTTGGATATGACGCTCAAATTTAGCGGGATGGAGGTATTGGGGAGGAATTTGTACATCAGTTTTGCCCCAGTGCCCTAATGCTAAGGATGTGGATGAACCCCAAAACTGGTTAACATTTGGAAGGGTTCGCCAGAGATATTCATCATCGGGGCCGAGAATTTGAGCAGCACCGCCGCTACAAGGTTTACCCCCCATCGGGTCATCAATGGAGTACATAAAAGCAAAAGTTTGACCACAGTCGGGTAAGGTAACTCGGTAATACCAGCCTTCAAAAAAGCGAGCCTTGCTACCATCCCAGTGGTATTCACTGTGGGGCGTTTGTAAATGATTGACCATCAGTTTTTAAGCCAGAAAATTCTCTGTAAAATGTTTAGAGTTATGTCGTTAGCATTATATGTTTATGACGAATAGCTAGTATTAAGTCCAGCATTTCGCCTTTTTAACTGGCACAAGAGAGAATTTTTGAAAAGTTGGGTAAACGGAAGCCGACATAGAATCAACATTTAAGGAGGTGACAGTTTAAAAAGCGGAAAGCGAGCAACCTCTATGTGAATTAGGATTTTACACTATGAAATTCTTGCTGAGTCTAATCTTGGGCTCAGTGTTGCTCGGCATCATTGGGTGCTTGCTACTCACGCCACTAGGTCAAGCGTTTCTCCAATCGACTCAGGCATGGCGACAGCAAGCAAAAGAGAGCTTAGCTACACAGATGAAACGTCTGCGTCAGTATACTGACGCTCACAAGCGCCAAAAACTACCCTTATTTAATGCATCGGAAAAGGGTAGTCGGCTGGTGAGGCGACGATGGAGCCTGAAAGCTTTACCGCTTACCGGACTGACATCAAGCTTGTCAAGAAACATCACAATCGCTGTAATCGCGATCGCTGTAATCCTAGCCGGACATCTTGCTTCGGCGCAAGTCGCAGCTCCGCCCTCGCTGAAGACTGTAACGCCTCCCGAACCTGACAATCTAACAACAGAATTTATCCAGAATAGAACAGCGGTAATCAAGCTAGGAAAAGCTTTGTTCTGGGATATGCAAATTGGCAGCGACGGTATCCAGTCGTGTGCCACTTGCCACTTCCATGCCGGAGCAGACAGCAGGGCAAAAAATCAGTTGAGTCCGGGATTGTTGCGCGTCAATGCAGATAAGAGTGCGAATCCGGATAAGACATTCCAGACGGGCGGAGCAAACTACCAACTTACAGCAGGTGATTTCCCATTCCACAAGCTAAACAACCCAAATGACCGCACTTCAG
>DATNPV010000140.1:0-14503 GCA_036703055.1 Waterburya sp. | reverse complement strand
TTCGCCTCCGCATCAGACCTGGGGAGGTGCGGGGTATCATTCTAACAAACTCACCCGTCCGGGGGGCAGACGTTGATATTACCCTCCAGGGCACCGATCCCGAGAAATTGCAACAAGCAGGACGCCAAGTGCTAGAAGCTCTAGATGAGCAGGCAACTCTGGTACGGTTTCGTCCAGATGCCGACCCCCGACAACCGGAAGTGCAGATTCGCCCAGATTGGGAGCGCGTTGCTGAGTTTGGTTTAACGGCACAGGATATTGGAGATACGATTCAGACGTCTATTGAGGGTTCGATACCGACTCAATTGCAACGGGGCGATCGCTTGGTGGATGTGCGGGTACAGTTAAATCGAGAAACCTTGCAGCGTGCAACGCAGTTAGCACAGGTGCCGTTATTGGTCGCCAACAGCCGCCAAATCCGCCTAGGAGATGTGGCAAGAGTGGAAAAAGGAGAAGCACCGGGAGAAATTCAGCGGATTAACCAGCGCCAAGTGTTCCAGATTGCGGGTAATTTGGCTCAAGGAGCGACGTTGAGTGATGCGATCTCACAAACCAATGCTGTCCTTGCTTCGTTGGAGTTACCCGATGGTGTCTCTGTACTGCCCAGTGCTACCCAAGAAACCAATCGGCAGTTGCAGAACTCCCTGTTAATTCTGGGAGGATTAGCGGCGTTCTTGGTATTTGTGGTGATGGCAGTGCAGTACAACTCGCTGATTGACCCCTTGGTCATCATACTCACAGTACCGCTGGCTCTTGCTGGTGGGATTTTGGGGCTTTATGTCACCAAAACTGCGATCGGGGCAACTGTACTGGTGGGTGCCGTGCTGTTGGTGGGAATTGTTGTTAACAACGCCATCATTATGGTGGAGTTGGCGAACCAGATTCGAGAACAGGAGAATATTGACCGCCAAACTGCCATATTAAAAGCCGCCCCCCAACGCTTGCGAGCGATTATGATGACCACCATTACTACCGTCTTAGGGATGTTTCCACTAGCGTTGGGAATTGGGCAAGGTTCGGAATTTCTGCAACCCTTAGGTGTTGTCGTATTTTCGGGGTTATCCTTGGCAACGCTTTTGACGTTGTTTATCATTCCCTGTTTCTACGTCCTGCTGCACGAGTTTCCAGGGGGTAACATGCCATTTGGTAAGAGGCGGCGAGCCATGCCGGAGAAAAAATCCTTAGAAACGGCTTATCGAAGTTCGCCTAACTAAGTAACATAGCAAAAGGCAAAAGGCTTATTACTAAGCTAACAAGCATTCAATTTTGCATGGCTGAATTTTGGAAATTCTTGTGGGATGGGCATCTTGCCCGTCCATAGGATGCAACTTGAAGGCGCGACAGCTTAGTGTAGGGCAGGCAGTGCCCACCCTACCCGAAAAGAAGTTATTTCAGACAGCCCTAAGGATCGACCCAACGACCGTCAGCTTTAATTAAATTAATTAACTCCTCCACGCCTTTCTCTTCCGGCACCTTTTTTATTTCCTCTCTGCCGCGATACAGAGAGATATAACCCGCTTGCTTGCCAACATAACCATAGTCCGCATCCGCCATTTCACCAGGTCCATTGACGATGCAGCCCATAACGGCAATATCTAAACCGGTAAGGTGTTTAGTCGCTTCCCGAACTTTGTGCAGTACTTCTTCTAAATTGAATAAGGTACGACCACAAGACGGACAGGCGACATACTCCACCATCGTCTTCCGCAGTCCCAACGCTTGCAAAATACTGTAGCAGACAGGAATCTCTTTTTCCGGTGCCTCTGTGAGGGAGACGCGAATTGTATCACCAATGCCATCTGCAAGCAGGGTAGCAATCCCGGCGGTAGACTTAATCCGCCCATACTCGCCATCCCCAGCTTCTGTGACACCCAGATGCAAGGGGTAATCCATCCCGTGTTCATCCATCCGCTTGGCGAGTAGACGATACGCCGCCAGCATCACGGGTACCCGCGAAGCTTTCAGGGAAATAACGATGTTACGGAAGTTCAAAGACTCGCAGATGCGAATGAATTCCAGCGCAGATTCCACCATCCCCTCTGGGGTGTCGCCGTAGGTAAACAGCATCCGTTCGGACAGAGAACCGTGATTCACCCCAATTCGCATGGCTTTCCCTTGATCGCGCAAGGAAACTACCAGAGGTTCTAATGTTTCGCGAATTTTTTCCCCAATTTCATCGAATTCCGCTTGGGTGTACTCAGCGCGGTCAGATTTTGGCTTCTCAAAGACATACAACCCTGGATTAATCCGCACCTTATCAACGTGCTTGGCAACTTCCAACGCAATTTTCATGCCGTTGTGGTGAACATCGGCAACGAGGGGCACATCTTGGTAGGTTTGGATGAGTTTTTGCTTAATCTCTGCCAAAGCTTTGGCATGAGCCATACTGGGCACGGTAACACGGACAATCTCGCAGCCAATTTCATGCAGGCGACGAATGGCAGCAACAGAACCGTCTACATCTAACGTATCTTCATTAATCATCGACTGCACTACCACAGGGTAGCCACCGCCAATCGTGACGCTACCGACTTTGACGGGACGGGTTTTGCGTCGGTGAATGGTGGTGTCAAACTCCGGTGATTTCGATGCAGTTTGAGGGCTTGGAAGAGTTTGCATAAACTATTTGCTGATTTCTGGAGCGAGAATATCAGGTATTTTTCTCTATTCTTTTCTTAGAGTGCCATAGGTGGGATCGTTTTGGGTTAAGGTGATGAACTCAGTCTGTGAACCAACCTATTTTTAGGGGTGATAAAAAGCTGTCTTCTTCAACAAGAACACATGTACTATTTTTGATGGACGCTAGATAAAAGGAAGAGTTTGCTGTCAATGACAACTATCACCTGACTCAAAGACGACCATCACCACTGTTTAAAGCTTGTGATCACCCGCTACTTAATAGGAATAACCGATATTCAAGATACAAACAGTTGACCAGTAATACGATTGTTATGAGAGGAGCCAATAATGATTGAAAAAATCCTTTTATCCATCACGCTCACATTCTCGCTCTACCTATCTTTACAATCGAGTGAATTCTCTAAACAACCGATCTCCTCGGTAAGGCAGTTATCAGTGATACCCGAACAACCGACAAATCAGTTGCAATAAAAAGTAGTTCTGCACATTAACAGATAGCCCTCAGTTTTTCTTCAAATGTGGTGAAAAATCTCTCTGTCTAGGGTGAATCAATTTCAGGGTTAATGAGTTGCCCTTACAAAAACTGCTACTGAGCAAGTTCTAGATTAGTGATTCGGTAATCGCTTCTCTTCAACAAAAGCGAGTAACTGACTCCCTCAATTATATTTTTATGGTAATTTGTCTTCTCGTCTCCCCTTGCTTTGATTTGCCTATAGCCACTAGCTAGGATGCTGGACAGTATAGAGTTGACCATTTTTAATTTTTAATGGCTTAGTTGATGCAGTTTATACCAAGTAACAACTGGGTGAAACATCTGAAGCATAATCCGTCAATATCGCTGCCAATTGTCCTAAAAATTTTCCATCACTTTTTTTTATCAAATTAATCACAAATAACGCTAGCTTCTCTTGCCCGAGTTGCTTAAACTAATATCAATGAAAATGAATGGTTCAAGCTAAAACAGTTTTTTAGCGCGAATCCACCGCCCAGAATAACTCCTAGAAGCTCTTTGGCTCGAACATTAGGGAATTTTTTCAATGTGGAATTCTTATCTAAATTTGAATACGCACTTTTGGCGTTAATAGAACTAGCCGTTTCCTATCCTAGCGGTGAGCCTTTACAAATTCAACAGATAGCTGAGCTACAAACTCTCCCCAAACGCTATCTCGAACAAGTGATGGCAGCTTTGAAATGTGGAGGTCTAATCAGGAGCATACGAGGGCGTCAAGGTGGCTATCTATTAACACGAGAACCGAGTAAGATTACACTGCTAGAAGCCCTAATTTGTCTAGAAGATTTAAATCCTACCCAGTCTGCTAACAACACCAGGCTCCTAACCCCGGACAGTGAAGTCATTCAGGAAGTGTGGCAAGAGGTCGGTCAGGCGGCTAACGCCGTTTTGCTAAAATATACGCTTCAAGACCTGTGTGAGCGGCGAACCATCACACAGCCTCCAGGACTTATGTATTACATTTAGCACTTAAACTTGAGTTTAACAGACTCTCAAAAAGTCTACAAGGTTACAATTTTCAATGTAACGATGAGTATCTTTCGTTGAAAACCCCTGGTTTTTGGGAATGGGGCATTGGGAATTGGAAATTCTAAGTAGATAATCGTTTGGGCAACATCATCTGTTTTACTGATCACCCTATATAGGGAAGAGCCGTTGAAGATGACTCCCGCTCAACTGATACATAAATCAAACATTCTGCAAACACGATCGCACACCCTTGCCTTCGACACTAGAGAGAACAACCGTTGAGGCAACTATCATGCTCTTCTTGCTCGTTCCCCTTCTTGTCGTTCTCCTGATCTATACCTCACTAGCCATCCCAATGGCCGTTCATTTGTTTCACTGCTTTTGGGAATCTATAGATATTGATTATTAATTATCCCTGTAGCTTCTTCAATTGAAACTGGGCATCGTTATAGCCACCAATTCTGCCATTGTTTAAAAACAGTCTAGAGGCTTCCTGGAAATCTTGAATCGCTTCCGACTTATTTCCCAGTGCAGCATGGGTTAATCCTCGACCATAGTAAGCAAAGGCATTTTTGGGATCGAGACGAATGGCATCTGTATAATCCGCGATCGCACCTTGCTGATCGCCCATATCCTTACGAGCATCCGCCCGGTTACTATAAGCTGTGCTGTTATTAGAATTTAAGCGAATCGATTGGGTGTAATCTTCCATTGCACCTTGCTTATCTCCTAAGGCACGGCGAATATCTCCCCGATTAATATAAGCCGTGTCATTGTTGGGATTGAACCGAATCGCTTGAGAGCAGTCTTTGAGGGCGTTTTGATTGTCTTTAAGATTAAAATAAGCAATACACCGATTGTTATACGGCTCGTCCTTGTTAGGATTTAGGGCAATAGCTGCGCTACAGTCCACGATCGCATCTTGATGGGCTCCCAGATTCAGCCGAGCACTACAGCGACTGGTGTAAGCCTCCTCATTCTTGGGATCGAGTTCAATCGCCTGGGTATAATCCTCGACAGCCCCGCCATAATCACCCAACAGGAATCTCGCTCTGCCTCGGCTATAGTAAGCCTTGGCATTTTTGGGTTCTAGCTCAATGGCTTGGGTGTAGTCTGCCATCGCCTCCTGTTGTTCCCCCGTTGCCGAACGGGCAAGTCCCCGCGCAACGTAAGCTTTAGAATCCTTGGGATCGAGTCGAATAGCCTGAGTCAGATCGTCAATAGCCGCTTTGTAGTTTTTGAGTGCGTAGTACGCGATACCTCGTTTGTAGTAAGCCTCGGCATCATTGGCTTGGAGTCGAATTAACTGGTTAAAATCCTCAACTGCGCCTTGCCAATCCTCTAGATCGTAACGAGCTAACCCTCGATTGTAATAAGCACTTGCTTTTTGGGGATCGAGCCGAATAACTTGGCTGTAGTCCTCAATCGCGGCTTTGTAATCTCCTTGATCGTAGTGCGCATTCCCTCGGTTGCCATAAGCTAAAGCGTCGTCAGGATTGAGTGCAATGGCTTGGTCAAACTCTTTAATCGCTTCTCGGCGATCGCCTTTATTCAGTTTTTCCACACCCTGGCTGTAAAAAGCTTTAGCTCTAGCCTGATTTTGACTATGAATCAATAGCACCAATCCTAAGGCAACGGCTAGAATAGCTCCTGCGATCACAATGAGCCAGAATAATTTTCCAGAAGAACGTCGCTGAGGAGACTCAGGAGAAGTTGGAATCGGGGACGGATCTAAGTGTTCCACATCCACGTCTGTTTCTAGGGGAGGAGTTGACGCCGTCGGCTGTTTTTCCACCCGTGTATCTGTCCTACTCAAGATTTTTAACATTTCTTGCAATCGGACAACACCTTGGTCTTCCGATTGGAGATGACTGGATTGTGTGGGTGAGTTGAGGGGATGACCTGGCAGGTATTCTTCAACTAGATAAAATTTGTGGTCTTCCACAAAATAATCTAGGATTTCGGATGTCTGATGATTTTGTGCCAGTCGTTCCAGAATCTGTGGCTTGCGCTCTAGGAGAAATCGCAGACGATTAAAGGCGACAGAGTTTTTCTTGGGTAGCTTTACCTGTCTAATCACGCAAACAGGGCAGTCGGGATGGAGAATATCCGCGGCAAGATAAATCAATCCCGAAGGGCCTGAACCGAGAACGCGAACGATGCGATAACGACTATTTAAAACCTGATTAATCATGCTTCGCGAGCACCCCCGCCCCTACCTTAAGCGATTGTACGCAATAAAACCATCAGGCGAGAGCTTTAGGTGGGCGAATGCCATCTTACACTCAAACAGGTAAAACGGAAAACTCGATCCTGCCACAGGCGGGTGATATCGTTGAGTTTTGTAACATCTTCTCCGCCTGCCCTAACGAGCTGTGCGAGATTTTCGGTGTTTATGACGCTAAGACAGTATGCAACTGCACCACATTTCCAATCACAGCGATCGCAGGTGCTTCAAACTGAGCGGCCTCAACCTGCGCGACAATCGTTTCCAACGTACCAAATAATTCCTCTTGGTCAGGTCGTGTGCCCCAGCGAATGAGTGCTACCGGAGTTTCACCACTCAACCCAGCCTCACCCAAAGCCGCAACAATGTGGGGCAAATTGTGAACACCCATATAAATCACAATCGTTTCTGAACCCTGAGCGATCGCCCCCCAATTCACCTGGGGTCGATACTTACCCGCCATCTCGTGACCCGTGACAAACGTCACCGAAGAACTACAGGCACGATGCGTTAAAGGAATTCCCGCATAAGCGGGTGCAGCAATTCCAGACGTTATCCCCGGCACAACGTCCACCGACACCCCAGCCGACACCAAATCTTGCATTTCCTCCCCACCACGCCCAAAGATAAACGGGTCACCCCCTTTGAGCCGCACAACGATGGCATGAGTTTGCGCTTTTTCAATCAACAGCTGCGTTGTCTCATCCTGTAACTTAGAATGACGCCCCATGCGCTTCCCGGCATCAATTTTTTCAGCCAGAGGATTAATCATGCCCAAAATTTGGGGACTGACCAGCGCATCATAAACCACCACATCCGCACATTCCAACAATCCCTTCCCTTTGAGCGTCATCAATCCAGGGTCTCCAGGCCCTGCCCCCACCAGATACACCTTCCCCACAAACCTCTTCCCCTCTTCCTCTGTGTACTCTGTGACTCTGTGGTTCATTACTCAATCAAATCCACAATCAGATCTACTAATTCAGAACTGCCACCCATCGGCTCACCCAAACTCAGCTCAACGTTAGGAAACTGAACTCGTAGACGATCTACCTGTTGTGCGATCGCATCCGTAATTCCACCCGCGAACAGAAAGTAAGGCAAAATCCCAATCCGCTGGTATCCCGCCTCCACTAATCCTTGAATTTGCACCTCCAGCGTCGGCGGCACTAACCAGTAAGCCACCACGGCTCCTAACGACTGGGCAATAGCCTCCACCGGCGCATTCCCACCCGCCCGACGGCTGCCATGAGATAACAAAACCTTGCCCTCAACATCCACTTTGGCCCACTGACGAGCTAGCCATTTTCCCAAACCGGAGTGAGTACCGATGTGCGATCGCAGGTTAATCACCACAGCATCTCCTAACCCTTGTTGCGCCAGTGCCACCTCTGCCGGAATATCCTCCCCCACATGCACTCCGGGTAGCAGAAACAAAGGCAACACCTGTAAATGGTTGTAGCCACTCCCCAGAGCGACACGAGCAAAGTGCTGGATTTGCTCGTGGAGGGGGGCATCAGCCAGTTCTAACGTAGCCGTTCCCACCAGAGGATAGCCAGTACGGCTGACCACCATCGTGCTTCCTGTGTTGAACTCGATCTCAGGCCGTGGAAAACAGCCATTCACCGGGAAAGACAAATCGCGATTCCTTACGCCTAACTCTCGACTTGCGTCAATGCCCTGCTTGCGGTAAGCGTTTTGAGTTGCCAACCGAGTGCATACCTGCTCAGCTAGTTTGTCCATAGCCTGCTGAGGGCGCGGGTCGCGACTACCGTGAGATATGAATAGATAAGCCGATGACAATGACAAGGCTATGTTTTAATCGTTTGTATTTTCTTGGCTAGGCTAGCTACACTATCGCTTCGATCTTAACAATTCTGTATAAATTGTTTCTAATTTGGGGCTAAGCGAATAGACCTCTTGCAAGAGTCGAAATTATCCCCCTTAGTCCCCCTTTGGGTTCGGGGGGTAGTTAGCTTTCTCCCTTTGAGCAGGGGAGGGTAGGGGTGGGGTCAGAGATATTTGTGCAAAAGGTCTAATAAAAAAAGGCAGAGAATTAATTCTTACCTGCCTTTTCTTTTTCTCTGTTTATGCAGATTTAGCTATTGACGAGCTGAGCGCTGCATCTGTTCTTGGGGATTGGCAATATACTCAAAATTCGGTTCCGAGTTCCAAGGGCCACGCTCATCAGAACCCTGATTCGTTGGCGACAGAGGTTCTCCCTGACCATCACTAGATAAGTTGAAGTAAAGATTGACGGTTTCATCCGGTTGAATATTGCCGAAGAAGGGGTCAGTGAGTTTCCCTAGCGATTCCAACGCCTTCATAAACATCTGGGTGTGAGAAATCTCGCGAGTGAGCAGAAAAACGAGAGCATCTTTAGTGCCTGAGTCGGGTGCTAGTTTAATCAATTCCTCGTAAGTCTGACGTGCTCCTGCTTCTGCTCCAATGTCAGCACGCAAGTCACGCACAACATCGCCCCCTTCATTGATGTATTTAGCACTCCAGGCATTTCCCTGCGCATCTAAGAAATGAGGGCCTACGCCTCGAAGGGCAAACAGCGTACTTTTGTAAGCTTCAGTTTGATCAGTATTCTTGGTATGGTTCTCGATCAGTCTGCCGACTACCTCTAAATGGCTAAACTCTTCGATCGCAATATCTTGAAGCATATCCCGGATACCAGGATTTTCACAGTGAAATGACTGCACCCAGTACTGCAAAGCGGCTGTCAGCTCACCCGTCGCTCCCCCAAACTGCTCTAACAGCAGTTGAGCAAAACGAGGATTTGGCTGGTCAACCTTTACCGGATGCATAATGAGTTTTTTGTGAAAAAACATGAATAAATTCCTCTTTTGCAAATACTCGTTCAGTAAATTCCTTGAATTCAGTTGTCTGATAGAGAGAAAGAGCTATTTGTAATGGCACTTTCTCTCTTGACACAACCATTCACTTCTAGAGACAACGTTAGAACAGGCAACTCATACCAACCTGCATCTTTAGGTAGACTTGCTTAACTTACTTCTCTAACCAGAGGAGAATATTTTTGATCAATCTACGGCTGTTGAAATTTATTTAAGTTTTTAAGTTTCAATTATTTAATTTAAATGCTTACTGACGCCCAGGTTCTAAGTAATACCGCATTGCTCCAATTTTTCCGCTAAAACACTGGCGTGACGCCACCAGTAATAGCCACCAATCCAACGGCGCGAGGGCAGATGCCCCATAGGCGCTTTTAGATTGAATTTCAGCAGGGACTCGAGATTCACAGGGTCATGGATAGGCCAATCAACGCGAGTGCAAAAACTAGGATAATCTTGAGCCACATCTTCATAGATGTACTTTTGAATACTGAAGCCAAAGCGATTGTTACTGTACTTGACCCAAAGCTTATCAATTATCCATAAATCCTCACAAGGTAATTTTTCCAGATCGCCATTTTTCAGGTAATAACCTAGTGGCTTTCCTAACGCCTGGCACAGACAATCCCAGGTTTTCTGGTCTGCGTCTTTCCATTTTTTCCGACTCAGCAAATTTTGAAGTGAGGTGTAGTCAACACCTGCCTCTGAGGCTAAGGACTGGCTACCGATTTTTGGGCGGGAGTAATAGATTGTTTTGGAGCTTGAGTCGATGGCTTGCAAAGCTTCATCAGCCGATTGAAAGCGGTCTCTGATTAAATTTTGCAGTAACTTATTAAGAATTTTAGCGAGGCGATCGCTGACTGGCTTTTCGGGGGGTAAAAAATCCCGCCACCTCCAACAGCCATTGATTTCATCAAACATATCCAGAGGCGGTATCTCGCTGAGCAAGTGAATGCATGTCACACCCAAACTATAAAGGTCGCTAGCTGGAAAAGCTTTTCCCTTAATTTGTTCAGGGGCCATATATTCGGGGCTACCCGTAATCGTCCCAGTTTGCAGCATTGCCGTATCACTGAGCAACTTAGCTACACCAAAATCAATCAAAACTAACTTATTATCTTGGTGTCTGCGTATGATATTGGTGGGTTTAATATCTCGATGAATGACTTTATGAACATGGATGTATTGCAGAATTGGCAGTATATCTTGAAGTAACTCCCAAATTTGCGTTTCATTGTAAGCCCCTTTATTGTCTAATTCTTGCTTGAGAGTTCGGCCATTAATCAACTCCTGAACCAGATAAAGTTGCCGACTCTGTTCAAAGTGTGCCAAAAGTGTTGGAATTTGGGGATGCTTGCCCAGTTCATCCAAGCGTACCGCTTCTTGCCGAAACAGTTCAGTTGCTTTTCGGGCAATCAAATTACCTGGACTCTGAAGATAAAGTTGCTTAATTACACAGTGCGGTTGAGATGGAATATCTTCATCTACAGCTAAAAATGTTCTGCCAAAACCACCGGAACCAAGAGGTCGAATGGCACGATATCGCTCTTTCAGCCAGAGCTTAGCACCACAACTGAGACAAAATCGAGCTGTGTCTGGATTTTGCGGAGCCAGACATCCAGGAGTAACACAGTAGGTCATTGCAATGGTGTTATTTGTCAGGAAGAGGGCTGGTAATTAGGATTTGAGTGGGCAAGTTGAACCTTAGCAAGTTGAACATTCTAACCTGCAACCTTCAATCCAATAACCATTCCTCACTTTAGTATTACTTTTCCTCCGCTCGATAGATGTAAAACTTTTGAAAGGCTCCCAAGGTTTCAAAATGATAAGCAGGTAAGAACGGGCCAACTTCTAAATTGGTGCGATAAACGCTGAAAAAAATAAAGTTCTGCCGCTGTGTCGATTGAGAAATAACTTGCTCGATTTGTGGGCGTCCCGTGTCCACGAGTGATTTACATTGACGCTGGAGTACGTTCCCAAAGAGGCTGGGGGCTTTCATACAAGCGTCGTTTTTCAGATAGGTTGTGAGCTGCTCAATGGCATACTGCTCATAGGAATCCCGGCTGGGATTGGTCAGAGCCATTACCACCCCTAGTCCCACTAGAGCTACTCCACCAATCGCTGTAACCACCTGTCGAACCTTCATCTTGTTTCGGTCATCCTAATATTTAGCTATGACCACACTATTTAACCCTAGAGTTCCAGCGTGAACTATCCCACCTGCCGCTACATCGATTGTAGACGGGTTCGCGAAGTGTTCCGGATACGGATGAATTACCTTTCATCGCCTTCTAGGCGGCGTAAGCAAATCACCCACTTGTGCTTGCGTACTGGGCTTTCGGGGCGCCTCTGTTAAATTTAGCGCGAGGAGTAGATCGATAACCCATCTAAATGCTATAGTGGACAATGCAATGGCGAGCGTAGCCAAGTGGTTAAGGCAGTGGATTGTGGTTCCACCACTCGCGGGTTCGAGTCCCGTCGTTCGCCCTGATTTTACTACACAAAAAGTTAAAAACTAAGGAAGGTTCCTTAGCTGATTTAGCTCGTGAATTATTGCACTGTTGAGCGATTACCCCTGAGGTGAAATTCCGTACTTTTACTTGGAGTTTCACACTCTCCTAGTTGCCTATCAGTACCAAGTGTAAGGTTTTCAGTTAGGTTCAATGAGCGGCGAATTCGTTGGGCAATCTCTATCACCAACCGCTTTCGTTCAACTGGCCGTCGCAGAGCCTCCTCCTGACGCTGCCGTCTGCAAGCTCCGCTAGCTGTTGAGTTCGACTTTAACATTTACACGCCCTGTGATGCTAATCACATAAATAATAGTCATTTGATCACCATAGCCAGTGATTGTGAACGACAAAAATGTACATGGGAAACCTCTTACCTATGTCGGCGTAACCTATTGTGGCTAGCAGTCCTCAACACGAATATACAAATCTCTCTAAAATTCACGAGGGCATCGCTACTCTCATTTATCGTGGGACTCGTGAGCCCGACTCTACCTCAGTTATCATCAAAATCCTCAAAGCTGATTATCCTACTCTTGAAGAAATTACCAGGCTTAAACATGAATATAAAATTCTTCAGCTTCTGAATCTCGAAGGAGTTGTCAAAGCCTTAAGCTTAGAAACCTATAACAACAGCTTGGCACTAGTTTTAGAGGATTTTCAGGGAGTCTCTCTTCATCACCTTCTCAACAACAAAAAAATCCCCATTCTTACCTTTCTTTCTCTTGCTTGTCAGCTAGCAGATCTCCTCCACAAGCTACATCAAAATCACGTTATTCACAAAAATATTAAACCGCACAATATCCTCATTAACCCTCAATCTGAAAAAATCCAACTTATTGACTTTAGCCTCGCCACCTGTCTGTCGAAAGAAAATCCGACAATTAGCAATCCCAACTTACTCGAAGGCACCCTTGCCTATATGTCTCCAGAGCAGACTGGCAGGATGAACCGCTCGCTAGACTACCGCACCGATTTTTATTCTCTGGGCATCACCTTCTATGAAATGCTAACGGGCCAGTTACCCTTTGTGAGCAATGATCCGCTCGAATTAGTACACTACCACATTGCTAAAACACCAGTGCCACCTCATCAGCGAAATCCCGAAGTTCCGCCAGCCGTATCGTCCATTATCATGAAATTGCTTGCCAAAACGGCGGAAGACAGATATCAAAGTGCCTTTGGACTCAAGGCGGACTTAGAAGAAGTTTGGCAAAAGCTGCAAGCGCCGGGACAAATTGAAGGGTTCATTCCGGGGAGGTTGGATCGATCGAGTTCTTTTCTCATTCCTCAAAAACTCTACGGGCGCGAAGGTGAAGTAACGGCTTTAATAAATGCCTTTGAGCGAACTAGTGAGGGAACCGCTGAGATGATGCTAGTTTCCGGTTATTCGGGCATTGGTAAAACATCAGTTGTGAATGAAGTTCACAAACCAATTGTAGCTAAGCGTGGCTATTTTATTACAGGGAAATTCGATCAATTCAAACGGGATATTCCCTACGCTGCCCTAATTCAAGCCTTTCAAGAATTGATTCAGCAACTGCTAACCGAAAGCTCAGAAAAAATAGCTGTTTGGAGAGCGAAACTGCAAGAGGCGATTGGTTCAAGTGGTCGAGTCATTACCGATGTCATTCCTGAAGTCAAACTCATCGTTGGCGAACAAGCTGAAGTTCCGCTTTTAGAGCCAACAGAATCTCAAAATCGCTTTAATCGGGTTTTCAAACAATTCCTCAGCGCGTTCACCAAACCCGAACACCCTCTAGTCATTTTTCTGGACGATTTGCAGTGGGCAGATTTAGCCTCTTTGCAGTTGCTAGAACTGTTGATAACTGACCCAGACAGTCAATATTTACTAGTGATAGCCGCATATCGAGATAACGAAGTAACTCCAACACATCTTGCTATGTTGGCGGTAGAGGAGATTCAAAAATCTGGGGCAAAAGTTAACAACATTGTTCTCCAGCCTTTAGAAATTGGGAGTGTCGCGCAATTAGTAGCCGATACCCTCAACGGAGCAGAAAATTCAAGAGAATTAGCTGAGCTACTTTTTAACAAAACTCAAGGCAATCCCTTCTTTATAACTCAGCTTTTTCAAACACTGTACTCTGGGAAACTGTTATCTTTTAATTTTGCAGCAGGTTGCTGGACGTGGGATATCAAGCAGTGGGATATTCAGCAGATTGAAGCTTTGGGAATTAACAATTCTAATGTCGTTGAACTCGTAGCTAAAAATATTAGCCAACTTCCGGAAGTAACGCAGCAAGCTTTAAAATTAGCCGCTTGCATTGGCAATCAATTTACCTTGGATGTCCTCGCTATGGTTAGTGAAGAGACACCGTCAAGCACCGCAAACAACTTGTGGTCTGCACTTCAAGCGGGTTTAATTTTACCTCTTAGTAACGACTACAAAATCCCTTTAGTATTTGAGGAGGGAGATTGGCGATTTGAAGCTGAACAAAGCTCTATACCTAACGGCTCTGCTAGCGCCTCCAATATCGCTACACTAACGCTAACCCAATCTTCAATCTCTTACAAATTCTTGCATGACAGAGTGCAGCAAGCCGCTTATTCTTTAATTCCCGGCGATTATCAAAAAGCCACTCATTGGAAAATTGGTCAATTGCTGCTAGCGAAAACAGCTCAATTGTCATTGGAAGATAATATCTTTGATATTGTCAATCAGTTGAATATTGGGCGAGACTTCATTCCCTCCGAAGAGGAGAAAGAAGAACTGGCGAAGCTTAATTTAATGGCGGGACGGAAAGCGAAAACCGCAATGGCTTATGAGCCT
>DATNPV010000117.1:0-6941 GCA_036703055.1 Waterburya sp. | reverse complement strand
CGAGCTTTGGTGCTTTTAGGCTTTCAAACTATTGCTTTGTCTAGGTTCGGTCGCTTGGAGGCGTTGTGCCCGTTTCAAGCGCATTTACCAATGTAGGGCATCTAACTCCCCTTGTCAACTCAACTCTCAAAAATTTTTTTACTAAGCTTCAACCCTAGCTTGGACGTGGTCTTTGCACCAGAATGCCAAAATGAATTATCAGTTTTAGATTTCTTGTGAGCGGAGTAGACATGAATTTTCAGTCGGTGATTGCTACATTGCATCAATTTTGGAGTGACCGGGGTTGTTTGATTACCCAGCCTTATGACATGGAGAAAGGAGCAGGCACAAAGAATCCTCACACATTTTTAAGAGCGCTTGGTCCTGAGCCTTGGTCGGTTGCTTATGTTGAGCCTTGCAGACGACCAGCGGATGGGCGCTATGGCGAAAATCCCAATCGTTTTCAGCACTATTACCAGTATCAAGTTTTGATTAAGCCTTCACCTAATAATATTCAGGATGTTTACTTAGATTCCTTACGAGCTTTAGGCATTCATCCGGAAGATCATGACATTCGCTTTGTGGAAGATAACTGGGAGGATGCCACAGTAGGAGCTTGGGGAACTGGCTGGGAAGTCTGGCTAGATGGCATGGAAATTACCCAATTCACTTACTTCCAACAGTGCGGGGGGATTGATTGTCGCCCTGTATCGATTGAAATTACCTATGGACTAGAACGAATAGCCATGTATCTTCAGGAGGTGGATGCCATGATCAAAATTCAATGGAATGATGAGATTACTTATGGAGATGTTCACCTCCAAGGAGAGGTTGAGCAGTGTACCTATAACTTTGAGGCATCTAATCCACAACTGTTATTGACTCTGTTTGGTTTGTATGAGCAGGAGGCAAAGCAATTGCTCAAGCGAGGTCTTGTACTACCAAGCCTTGACTACGTCCTGAAGTGTTCTCACACATTTAACTTACTTGATGCTAGAGGTGTGATTTCGGTTACGGAGCGGACACGCTATATTGGCTCAATTCGCCATCTGGCGAAACAGGTTGCTCAACTTTATCTAGAGCAACGGGAGGCTTTAGGATTCCCCCTCAACAAATTGCAGGCATCTGAACACAGGCTGCCGGTTTAACCAAAATTCACAAGGGCAATGATCTTCAATTTCTGTTGAGGAGAGAGGATTGACTTTAAACATCTCTGGTCATAGCAATTCTCACCTCGCTCACCTAGATGGAATACAGCAATCCTAGAAAGGGGTAAGGACGGGGTGTATCGCCTTTAACCGAGAACCCTATAGGGATATACTCGAATCTTAAAGTTTGATGTCTACTGATAGTACAGCTTGACCAATTCCTCGAATGGCTCAACTTATGCCACCCGGAGAAGTTGAATCTTGTAGGTTATTGAGGATAGCCTTTGTGTGAAATGTCTGTAAGACTTGTGCGAGAGAGGAGGTTGTAAATTTGTGGCACGTCTAAGCCAACTGTTAGAACCAATCGCTAAACAATTTCGGGGTATGGGTATTCCTGAACCCGTCGTGCATTGGGGACACCCGGTAATGATGGCGATTGTAGTCTTTGTGATGGGGAGTTTTGTGGGATTGGCAGGATGGCGGGGACGAGTTATTGCGGATCAGACGACTGCCATGAAAAGTCGAGCGGATCATCGTAAGCTGGCTCCTTGGATGTTTCTGTTCATCGCGGCTGGTTACACAGGAGGAGTTTTGTCCCTTGTCATGCAGCATCAATCCATTCTGGAGAGCCCGCACTTTTGGACAGGGTCAATTGTAGTGATTTTGCTAGCCGTAAATGGCGTTATTTCCCTAATTGGCTTTGGAGGTAACAAACCTGTGATACGTACTGTTCATGCTTACTTAGGCAGCACAGCACTTTGCCTGCTATTTCTGCACGCTGTGCTGGGATTAAAGCTAGGTTTAGCAATCTGATGAGTCCTGCCAGTGGTGCTTTACTGAGTTTGGCCTATATTTTTGGCCTGCTTTTGACCGCTATTCTAGGCTCACCAACTCGAACTGTTCCTTGGACAGAGTATGGTTTAGTTAGCTTGGGAGTAGCTGTTTTGGGCATCGTGGCAGCGATCACCATGCCGCGTTTGTGGCGCACTGGACCAAAACCCAAGTTATGGTTAGCGGCTGGAATCGTTGGCGCTTTGGCGCTCGTGTACTTTCAAGTACGAGTGCCTAAACCTGCCTCGAATGATATCAGCCAGTTTGTTCGCTCAACTAATGGTTCTGTGCAGGAGCAAGTGGTTACAGTTCAAGGCAAGGTTAAAAGTATGCCTCGCCTGACACGCTCCTCTAAGAGTCAATTTTGGTTAGAAGCTACACAATTAAATGAAGTTGAAAGCCGCGATAAGGTCGGTGCTAGCAATAAGGGAGTAACGGGAAAATTATATGTAACCGTACCGATGCTGCAAGCGACAGGTCTTTATCCAGGCCAAACTACAGCCGTTACTGGCGTTCTGTATAAACCCAAGCCAGCATCCAATCCGGGCGCTTTTGATTTTGCGACTTATCTAGCAAAAGAGGGCGCTTTTGCCGGTTTTAGTGGGCGACAAGTTAGCTTATTTGATGAGGGGCAAGGGCAGCCGTGGGGATGGTGGAAGCTGCGACAACGTATCATCCGTGCCCAAGTGCTGAAGTTGGGTAGTCCAATCGGGCCGCTTGTGAGTTCAATGGTCTTAGGTCGGCAAGCCGTTGATCTACCCTATGAAATCAATGATCAATTTATCCAAGTTGGATTAGCCCATGTCTTGGCAGCATCTGGAACTCAAATTTCTTTAATTTTGGGTTTGATGCTGACTTTGACTAAACGTTGGGGAGTGCGATCGCAGTTTTGGATCGGTGTAGGTACACTCCTTGTATTTGTGGGTTTAACGGGTGGACAACCTTCGATTTTACGCGCTGCGATTATGGGTTTTGGGGCATTAGTTGCCCTGATGACGAAACGCAAAGTCAAGCCTTTGGGCTCACTGTTGGTTACAGCAACAATTTTGCTCCTGTGGAATCCTCTATGGATTTGGGATTTAGGATTTCAATTGAGCTTTTTGGCAACGCTGGGATTGCTCGCTACGAGTCCTGGACTAACTGAGCGTTTGGACTGGCTGCCCCCTGCGATCGCCTCTTTAATTGCTATTTCTCTGGCGGCTTCCCTGTGGACGTTACCTCTACAACTTTATGTCTTTGGCATGATTGCCCCTTACAGCACGGCAGTCAATATTATTTGTTCACCTTTAATTAGCCTCATCAGTATCGGTGGCTTTATTAGTGCCCTAGCCTCACTGATCTGGCCAATAGTAGGCAGTGCAGTTGCCTGGTTGCTATATTCTCCAACAGCATTATTTATAGGTTTTGTCCAACTGTTTAACCAGTTGCCAGGAAGTGTAGTAGCTGTTGGCACAATCTCCCTCGTACAACTGCTGCTTCTCTATGGCTTAATTGGATTATGCTGCATCAGCTCTCAGGTACGACGTTATTGGTTGTTAGCAGGTTTTGCTGCTGTAACCCTAGTCGCCCTTCCAGTTTGGCAGACCCAAGTATCACAGTTTCAAGTTACCGTATTAGCGACAGACCAAGAGCAAGTTTTGGTCATTCAAGACCAAGGGCAAACAGCATTAGTTAATAGTGGAGAAACGGATACCGCCACTTTTACCGTGCTACCATTTCTGCACAAGCAAGGAGTTAATCAGATCGATTGGGCGATCGCACTTGATGCACAGCCTCGTCTGAGGAGCGGCTGGTTACAGCTGTTGCAAAGTTTACCTGTGAGAACATTTTACGATAGTGCGGCGGCTCAATTTCCGCCTGGAGAGTCTAAAACGATTGCCACTGCCCTTCAAGCTCAAAAAGGTAACTATCAGTTGGTCTCAACAGGGCAAAGGCTGTCTGTGGCTTCTACACCTATAGAATTAATCAACGCTGATCCACCCGTACTACAGTTGCAAATTCGCAACCAAATTTGGCTACTCTTGGGAGAAATGAAATCCGAGGCTCAACAGCAATTAATTAGCAGCCGTAATCTCCCGCCTGTTCAAGTCCTTTTGTGGTCGGGAGAAAGTTTGTCACCAGACTTACTAGCCTCGCTTCAACCCAAAGTGGCAATTGCATCTTCTCAGACAGTGGACTTAACCGTAGCCAAGCTCCTGCAAAAAGCTAAAATACCCCTTTATTGGACGGGTCGCGATGGGGCAATTCAGTGGACACCCCATGATGGTTTTGAAACAACCCTTGAGGAGACTAACAAAGACGCACCGCTGCTTTAACCAACCTCAAGCTTTCAGTGATGTATGGCTTGCATCATAGACTAACACTGCGTTAGACTGGAAGACGGTGTCTAACAAACTCCTGACAAATTTCGGCTATCCTTAATTGGCTACCCAAGCTGAAGATAGTACCTAGGAGAGACAATTAGAACATACCTCTGGAGAGGTGGCAGAGCGGTTGAATGCGGCAGACTCGAAATCTGTTGAAGGGTCACACCTTCCGGGGGTTCGAATCCCCCCCTCTCCGTTAAACATCTGAAAAACAACGAAACCGCCAAAGATTGGAATTGAAATGTAGCTTGATTCGTTCTTGTTACTAAGTAGGTAGGCATTAATATTTGTCGTTGAGGCAAGGCAGAGGCCAGAAGGGAAGGGGACTTTAGTTTCTTAACTTTGTTGACATACCTTCGTTTATTTGTGCCTACCTACTTATCTATCTCTTATAGCTGTCGCCATAAAGGTTAGGACAGATCTAACGACTGAAGCGACCACTTACAGTAATCAACCTTCTCCCTTTTGCTATATCAGTATCCAAACGGATATTGTTTGATTTTTTAGCTATTAAGTTTTTTCTCTATCCTCATCAAATTCATGGAATCACTTATGATTTGAAATTCAGTTAAGCTAAACAGAATTATCGGTCGTTTAGCTTGAAATAAGACAGCAACAAAATAACGAATAACTAGATTTTTAGTGCTAAAACTTTGAAGTTATTCTCGTGATGCTTCTCGTTTGGAAATTTCCTAAAGGATAAAGTATAACTCAGAACTAAGCGGTGTAATTTAATCCTTACGAAAGAGTTAAGCATGATATCAACAGCGCTAACTTAATAGCAGCAAGCTGAAAGCTTGTGGATTGTTAATGGCTGAATATAGCGACAGCTTAAGCGATAGTCAAATTAAAAAACCAAGTGGAGAAAAAACTTATGAGTAACGAAGGAAAGAGAGTTGTTCCCCAAACTAATCCCTCAGAAGCAGAGCCGGGAAGAGGTGCCCCGGGCAATCAATGGGGAGTGCAGACAGCTCAAACAACAGCAGTCAATCCTCCGGATGCAATCATTCCTTCTGGAGCTGATCCAGAGGAAAATATCAGAGAGGTTGAGGCTGTAGATGACCAAGAACAAGGTACAGGAATCAGTACGACAAGTGGGTATGTAATAGATGAGTCGGGACGCCTCGACAATTACCCAGTTGAACCTGAGATGTATGTTGAAGAGAAGCGCTAACCTTTAATTGTCGCTGGGAGTACTAAACGTTGAAAGTCTCCCAGCACTTTATCGTTAAATTAACAAATTAACCAGTCAGCAATTGGGTTTTCATCATATTTAAGTCAATTTTAAACGTCTGAGCAATCTTTTCAATTACTTGAGCTTCTTCTGGTGTGGTTACCCCATCTCGTTGCACGACTTGCTCACATTGAGCTAAGAGTGGTATTGCAAAATCACGACTGAGTTGAGCTAAAAGCGGCTCTAATGGAGGAGGAGATTTGATATGACGCTTAATCACAGCTAAAGAGGTGGGACTGATATTTAAAGCTTCTAATTCCGGTACAATATCTTCCCAGGACTTCTCGGGATTAGCGGCTGAGATGACGTGAACCAGAATCTGATCCATGACAATTTGTTGTGCAATCGCGTCTTTCAAATAGTTTTCACTTGCCTCCTTGGAAGCCATTAGTGTTGCCTCTGTTGGCTGGGATTGTAGCTTAGCTTCGTAGTAGCGACAGGCTGCATATCCCACTGTGTAAAGCATCACGGCATTAGAACTAGCACCAATAACAGCTCCTGCTATTGGTGTATTTTGTAACAACTCCAAACCCGCCTTGACCGCTTGATTTCCACCCAGCGCCAAACCAAAAATTGTCAAAACTTCACCTTTGCGAACTGGATCTTTTAAATCCAGCCCATAAGCCGCTGCAATTTGATAGACCATTTCTGCTTGTAATGCCGAGGTGGCTGTCAAATCAACGGCAAACAATGCGATCGCAGCTCCCGGCACTAAGCTTGTCATCAAACCAGTGCTTCCCGCATAGATCGCCTTCTCTACCATGACGCGATGAGCGATTTGTCTAGGTGTTTCGTTGGGATATTTTTGTTGGAGACGCCTAACCGAGTCTTCTACTTTAACTAGATCCACCTGATCTACTACTTTTCGTAGGATAGGAGCACCAGAAACAAACTGAGTAATCTGACTCAGGATTTGGTAGGTTTGCTTGCCTGCTGTTACTCCAACCCCAGCGGCTGTCTTGACGGCAGCTTTACCCGCTTTCGTTGCATTATCGCCAATTGCACCACCGATTCCCGCGATCGCACCTCCTAAACCATAGGCTGTCTCCACTATCGCTTTTCCCGTTTGAAAAACGCTCTCACTCATAGCCTTTCCAACACCAGCCGCCGTATCGACCAAAGCTCGGCTTGTCACATGGGTTGTTTTGCCAACCACCTCACCTACACCGGATGTCGTCTCCACCATTACTTTTCCAACTTGGGAGGTGCTGTTAGCCACTGACTCACTAATCCCGCACAGCATCTCAGGACTTACGCAAAGACACTAGATATAGAGTAGGGTCAAATAAGCTGCATACGAATAGACGGATGTTTAAGTTCCTCAATCAAGGAATCAGAGAGCCATTGGTATTTCAGTTGGTAAATGGTTTGAGCCGTGAGTGC
>DATNPV010000103.1:0-4605 GCA_036703055.1 Waterburya sp. | reverse complement strand
TGATGAAACGACTCAAGACCGCTACTTGCTGATTGTGCAGAACTCCTCTGGTCAAGTGGTGGGGTTACCGATTGAAAAGCCGCCTTCTTTGCAGCGCGTGCCGACCTCAGCCTTTGCCCCCCTCTCGGCATCCTATATTGCGGAAGGGAATCTTCGATGTGTCAGTGCGCTGATCAAACTTAGCAATGAGGAACCGCCTCTATTTTTGCTCAACCCAGAAAAGCTTGTTCAGCCTCAGCAGGCTTTACCCCCAGCCATCAGTTGAATCGAAAAAACAGTACAGGAAAGCCTCACCTTTAGAGTTCCGGTGGATTGTTCTGTTGTATCAAGTCGGCTGGGGTAGGGTGAGACTCCAGACCGGGATAATAATATTTGCCGGACTCACTGACAGGTGAAAGCAGGCTCAGCCCTGTTACGGCTCCTAAGACCTGCTCGTCACGTACCTCGATGTAAGCCTGGAGTTGCTCTAAATTCCGATGTCCTGACACCTCCTGAATCACCCGCAGTGGTGTCCCGTTATCGCTCATTTGAGTCAGAGCCGTTCTCCTGAAACTATGAGTGCTGACACCGATTAACCCCACTCGCTTGCAGGCTTTTTTCAAAATTTTGTCGGCTGAGTCGGGGTCAATGTGAGAACCAAATCGACCCGGAAACAAATAAACTTCTTTCCAACCCGGATGGTAATTGGTCAAAAGTCGTCGTAAGTCATCAATAATCGGGATCGTGCGTGTGGCGAGTTTGCCTTTGGTGTTTCCCTTACGGATGATCAGTTTCGGCAAAACTCTGCCCTGTGCGTCGAAAACGTCAGCCGTTCTTAGGGTGCAAGCCTCTCGAATTCTGCAAGCTGAAAATAGGCAGATGCCAAACAAAGCGCGATCGCGGTCGGTCTGTAGTCCGGAGTAAAACAACCGCTGTATCTCAGAAGGGGAAAGAATCTTGGCTTTGCCGTGTCGGTCGATCTTCATCTCCCACGATCTACCGCAATTGGGTACAGTCTGTCCAGTGGCCGCGCCTATCCCAGAGCGGTGAATGCTTTGACCGGGGAATTGTTTGACACACAGAATTTATGTAGGGGCGAAGCATTCGTGCCGGGATTTATGAATCAATCCCGGATTTATCTTCACGAATGCTTCGCCCTGTGAGGAGTCGTGGAAGGGCGAAGCATTCGGATATAAAAATCTTGTTGGGTAATAAAATTAATCGTCCGAATGCTTCGCCCCTACATCATTATTCAGACTAGGTGGGCATTGCCCACCCTACAGTTGCTCACTCATCAGACCAGAAATAGCCCTTTTCTCCAGCTCCACCGCCTACCCATTCTTTTTGCTCGTCCGTTGCTTTAACGTAAAAAATGATTCGGTCAGGGCGTTCTTCAGAGCGCTCCCAATTTTCTATTATTCCCTGCTTGTAGGACGGCTGATTTTTGCTTTCATGGAGGGCAAGATATTGAGCAGTTCTGGCGCTACTTTCAGAAATTTTCCAATGTCCGCTTTTGAAATACCTGTTCCCCAAATCTTCAACATTAAGACCTTGGCGGCAAACAAGATGAATTCCTACAACCTTCTTAGCCATACCAGCTCATATCACTAAAGTTGAGGTAAAAAGTTTGAAATGTATTTAATAGGATAATCTGCCCTGAAAAAGGCGCTATCAGCATTCAACGGAGAAACCTCTCCCCCCCCAAACAATCGATCGCACCCATTTCCCCCCATTTGATTTGACATACTCCGCCAGTGCCTACTGCTCAGGCGGATTCTCAGCATAGCCGCTGATTCTCAGTTCTTCCAGATGACTTAGAAAACTGACATCTCTATCAGCTAACCAGCGGTCAAACTGTCCCTGAGCGTTCGGGATATTCTCCCCAGTTTCCAGATGCCCTCTGGTACTGTTCAAGTATTGAGCTAATAGCTTCAATCCCTTTGCCAAAATATTTCGTGCGGCATTATGGTCACGACATAAAACTGTTTTACACCCACCACATTGATGCGTTCTAGTGCTTAAAGTCTTATGCACTTTTGCACCACACCACGAACAGTCAACAGTAGTATTATGGGGTGGTACAGCAATGACTATAGTCCCGTATATTTTGGCAAAGTATTGAAGCCATTGCGTGAATTGATACCAAGATGCGTCACTGATACTTTTCGCCAAGCGGTGATTTTTCACCATGTTTTGAATCTTCAAGTCTTCGTAGACGATTAGGTCTTTCGATCTAACTAGCGCTAAAGCGTCTTTGATAGCTTTATCCTTACGCTGTCTAGAGACTTTCAGATGCTGCTTAGCTAAAGCCTGACGTGCCTTATGGTATCTGTTAGACTGTTTCTTTCCTTTGACGTGTCTTCTAGAAGTCCGTCGCTGTAGTTTTTTCAACCTGGCTTCAGACTTTCTGAGATATCTAGGATTTTCTACAGTCTCACCATTAGAATCTGTGTAGAACTCCTTCAGCCCTAAATCGATTCCTACGATTTCTCCTTGGAACTCGTGCTGTTCGCGTCTATCCCAGTCAATCAAGAACTGAGCGTAGTAACCATCGGCACGCCTAACAACCCTCACTCTAGAGATTTGTTTTTCGGAATACCAGACTAAATCTCTCGATGTCCACAACTCTAACGTCCCAGCTTTGAATCCATCGGTGAACGTTACCTGCCTTCTATCAGCAGATAACTTCCAACCTGTGTTTTTGTATTCAACAGAACGACTGAATTTCTTGTAGCGAGGATAACCTTTTTTACCAGACTTTCCCAACCTACAATTCTCATAGAATCTAGAGATTGCTGCCCATGCTCTATCAGCGTGAGCTTGTCTTGCTTGAGAATTGAGTTTGTTTGCCCAAGGAGTTTCTTTATTTTTAGCTAGTTTCGAGCAAAGCTTTTGCAGGTCATTTCTTGTGACCCCCTTGTTGTCAGTCCAATAGCGCAAACAGCTATTTTGGATGAACTGTCCTGTGCGGATTGCTTCATCCAATTTACTGTACTGGCTCTTGGTTCCTTTTAGCTTGGCTTCAACTACTAGCATGATATAATTTTACCATAGTTTACCTGTTTGATGTAATGGGTAAAATGTAAAATTGAGTGGCATTGAGCCACCCAAAGGAGTACTCACCGACGCCAAAAGCTACACCGCCTACGTCTGGAAATGGAGGCTTCAACCCATTCGCGTGCTGATACCCCCCCCTTTTCGCCATCCGCAGAAAATTTCGGCGTTTCAACCACAAATTCCCAATTTAGACCCCTCAAACTCGCAGTCAGTCAAAGACGAGGACTTAACAACAACAACAGTATTTAAAGATAGCCAAGATGAGGAGCTTGAACAGAAATTAGACGCTTGTCGAACGGCAGGAATTTATTACCACCCCAAAGACGCCAAATTCCTGCGTAACTTTTCATTAAATGAAGTCCTCAAAGCGATCGTCTACTTCCTGTTTAACCGTGAAGGAGTTCGCAAACCAGAAGGATGGTTTAGAGTCTGCCTCGAAGACAATTGGGCCCAAAAAGAAGACGAACGACATCAACTGCGCGTTCAGTGGTCTACAGAGAACTTATTCGAGGCTATACGCTATTGCAACAAAATGATGGAGTCGGGGGCAGGCTGATTCAACTTACGTTTACGCTCGACAGCTCAGCCAACGGCACCGGCTTGGAGAACAAGTCGAGCTTGGCGTAATCGCCATCTAAGCTCGTGATTTCAAACGGGGCGAACTTTTCGCAATGAGCAGGACAGTTAGACCAATTGACGCGATCGCCTACGGAGAAGCTTCGCTTGGAGTCCGCTTGGATTCGGTCTACTTCAACGCCCGTTTGGAGTACCTGGGATTCAACTGTCGCCGTTGGTTCAGCAGCTTCCGGCAGGTTGGTTGAAGGCAAAGACCACTCAACCTGGAATGAACGATGTCCCTGGATACCAACCGCTGCCACAAGAGCTAGTAGGGGCAATGCAATTTGGGACAAAGACCCAGGAAAACCAACAGATGCTGACGCTCGACAAGCGTACCTGCGCTGAGTGCTAGAGAGAGCGATCGCCTCTGGCACTGCGCTTCGTGCGATCGCTTCGCGCTGCCCTGAAGAGGCGATCGCATCTGACACCGCCTCTTGATCGTGAGCGATCGCTTCTGGCGCTGCGCTTCGTGCGATCGCTTCGCGCTGCCCCGAAGGGGTAATCGCAAGCGTTACCGGAGCCGCTGCGCTATTTTTATGCTCGGAGGGCTGTACACTTTCAGCCGAAAAGTCTTTAAGTCCTGAAGAGGGTATGAATTCCTCCACAGTTACAAGGGCGTGTCTTGATTCTGATGAGTCGCCTAGATTCGGTTGGCGTGCAGTGGGATTTAGGACAACCGTACACCTGACTTCTACTTCAGCATCTCTTGGAAGAGAGCCGAAAGGCGCTTTGGGCTGATTCTCAACAGACACGTTAAAGACGATACCCTCCTGAGAAGTCTCTAATGATTCCACTGAATCCTCTTGCGTGTTAGCGTTTGCTCCGAATGCGCGTAGCGCGTAGCGGAGCGTAGCCCAGGATAAAGGAGAACAAGGTTTCTTGTCACTCTCTGATATCGCCAATTCATCCTTCATATCGAATACTTCAGCCTTTTCATCTGACTGCTCACTA
>DATNPV010000102.1:0-56608 GCA_036703055.1 Waterburya sp. | reverse complement strand
ATTTAGCCCGGACGGCAAAACCATTGTTAGTGATGGTGGTGACGGGACGATTCGCCTGTGGGATACAAGCGGCAACCCCATCGGTCAACCCTTCACTGGGCACCAGGGTTCGGTCAGAACACTAGTTTATACCCCTGACAGCGTAACTGATTACGATAGCAACGCTTATTCATTCACCACCTCAGTGGCATTTAGCCCGGACGGCAAAACCATTGTTAGTGGCGGTAGTGACGGGACGATTCGCCTGTGGGATACAAGCGGCAACCCCATCGGTCAACCCTTCACTGGGCATCAGGGTTATGTCAGCTCAGTGGCATTTAGCCCGGACGGCAAAACCATTGTTAGTGGCGGTAGTGACAAGACGATACGCCTGTGGAACACTCAAGGTAACCCCATCGGTCAACTCTTCAAAGGGCATGAGGGTTCGGTTAGCTCAGTGGCATTTAACCCCAACGGCAAAACAATAGTCAGTGGCGATAGTTACGGGACGATTCGCTTGTGGGACACAAGAGGCAACCTCATCGGTCAACCCTTCCAAGGGCATGAGGATTCGGTTAACTCAGTGGCATTTAACCCCAACGGCAAAACAATAGTCAGTGGCGATAGTTACGGGACGATTCGCTTGTGGAACACAAGAGGCAACCTCATCGGTCATCCCTTCAAAGGGCATGAGAAATGGGTTAACTCAGTGGCATTTAGCCCCGACGGCAACAAGATTGTCAGTGGTGGTGGTGACGGGATGATACGCCTGTGGAACACAAGCGGGAATCCCATCGGTCATCCCTTCAAAGGGCATGAGGGTTGGGTTAACTCAGTGGCATTTAGCCCCGACGGCAACAAGATTGTCAGTGGCAGTCTTGACAAAACGATTCGCTTGTGGGACATCCAAGGCAATCCCATCGGTCAACCCTTCAGAGGCCATGAGGCTGATGTCAGGTCAGTAGCTTTTAGCCCCGACGGTAAAACCATTGTCAGTGGCGATGTGGACGGGACGATTCGCTTGTGGCACGGTAATTGGCAGGCTTGGCTCGATGTGGCGTGCAATCGGTTAATCGCTCATCGAATCTTAGTCATTCCGGAAACGCAGCTTGGCGAGGATTCTGAAATGATTGAAGTGGCTCAAGATGCTCGCAAAATCTGTCAAAACTCGGTCTGGAACAAAACCCAAATTGCCCAATTTCTGGTCAATCAAGGTTCGGCAATTGCACGAACGGGAGATATAGAAGGCGCTAGTGCCAAGTTCCAACGAGCCCAGAAATTAGCTCCTAACATTAACGTTCCCACAGAGGCACAAGTCAGAGGGTGGGCGGCTGAAGGTTGGGTCAACAAGGGTGTGAAGCTAGTAAGAGAAGGTGAGGTCAAGGAAGCGCTGGCTGCTTACAATAAGGCACAAGCGATAGATTCAACCTGGAAAATTTCTGCGTATTCTTGGAACACCCTCTGCCGGAATGGGAGTTTACACGGAGAGGCGGCTAAGGTAATGCAGGCGTGTGAAAAGGCTGTGACGCTTGCGCCTACAAATGAAGAGTTTCGGGATAGTCGCGGGATTGCTAGGGCGCTGACGGGGCATGAACCAGGAGCGATTGAGGATTTTCAGGCATTTATAAAATCAACTGACTCGGAGCAGTGGAAAAAACAACGGCAAGGCTGGATTGATGCGCTTAAGGCGGGTAAAAATCCCTTCACGCAGCAGGAGATTGAGAAATTGAAGGGGTGATGATGGATTACTTTTTGTCAGTGGGGGTCGAGAAATCCCATTCCACTTTAGGCGGATAACGTGTAATCACACCCGTAACTCTTGTTCTGTCTTAACGACCCAAATTTTGTAGTTGCTAAAACTAAGCCGATCGGGGGAAAACTGTAGGTCGCCAATAGTAATGTTGGAATCCTTTGTGCTATCAGTACCTAAGTGTGCATTCTCGCGTCTTTGTCGAGTGGAAAGCCCCATCTCCTTAAGCAGCCGGTTGATGTGGCAATCGCTAACCTTAATACCCAGTTCTTTTGCCAGATGCTTTCCTAACCATTGCGCTGTCCAGCGTTGAAATGGATAGCCATACTCGCGAGGGCTATGGCTCACGAGTTCTTTCAAGCGATCGAGATACTGCTCGTTAACTGTCTTGGGGCGTCCCATTGGGTAATCGCTCCAGTGGTGAGCCTGACCTGTCTGTGCCATGACTATCCAGTACCGTGCCATCTCTGAAGAACATCCTAAGGCTTTGCAGATTTGGGCTTGAGATTGACCCGTATCTGCCAACAGCATGATTTCAATGCGACGACGGTACTCCGGACGTAAGTCGGTTTGTAGACTCTTGAGCAGAAGTTTTCGTTGAAAAGACGTTAAGCAAAGACCTAGTGTTTCCACAGCGATGCCTCCTGGCAGACTTCTGTTTACTTCTCAGACTCAAAAGTCTGGGAATTCTGTGGAAAGTTACAAAAGTTCACAATAATTGGGTGAACGGTCAGAAGTGTGGCGTTTCAGGCGTTAGTGCTGTGACAGGGTAGAAGCAGCACCATCTACAACCATGAACCTAGAGACATACCGTAAATGTCAGATTGCATGAGTCGGAGTAGCGAGAGCGCCTCACTGGACTTTAATTTGTCAGACCAAAGTCCCTTTATTTTTGAAAATGGAAAACTTGAATAATGAAAACATAACTCCTTTAGTTATGCGTTAAAAATCAGTTCTAAGCCCTTGATTTTATAGTTCAGAGCTTGGAATATTGAATTGGATTAGCAAACACGCCGTCAATCCAAGCAACAAACAAATAGATTGTTTTAGTGGCAAAGTATTTGTTATTAACAACAATGTGTTTGGCTATCGGCAGTAAAAAAAATTCTAACCTGCAAGGAGAAATAAGATGAAAGAATTTCAGAATGAACAACTGTTTCAGGAACTTGAAAATGAGGTTGCTGCTACGTGTAGTGGAGGTGTTGCATATTTATACCAGAATGATAGCTTTGGAGGACGAAGGCTGCAATTTTTTAACCGCGAAAGCGACCTCCGTAACTGGGATTTCAACGACAAGACCTCATCTATTAAAATAGAAGGTAATGAACGATGGACGTTTTCTCGAGACATTTTGTTCCAAGGTCCCAGTGTAACTCTAGGTCCTGGAAGTTACTATTTAAGGGATTTGCAAGCACGGGGTATTCCAAACGACTCAATTAGTTCTCTCAGACGCATAGCATAGATCATAGATTTGGCTTCTTTATCCGTTCTAGGATTTTTGCTTAGATAGTAAAACAGCCTCCGGGTATTTATCCATTTCTGAGGCTGTTTACTATCTTATTTCTCTGTTAAAGCTTTTCCGAACGGCTCTGCTAAATGAAAGAGCGATGCCACAGAGGAGGTGTAGATTTTTGCATTTATCATGCGAATCTTATATTACTTCCTCCGTTCCTACTCGAAGTTTACCTATTTAAATGAACGACCAAGCCGCAAAGGACACAAAGAAAGAGGAAAAGAGTATCGGTAATCTTTAACGGAAAGGGAGTAATCGTTTATCTTGCCTCAAAGGCATTGAATAACTTAGTGATTTAACAATGAAACATCACAGTGTACTGCAACATAGTGAAGAAGACTGCGGTGCAGCCTGTCTTGCTACTGTTGCCAAACACTACAAACGCACCTTTGCCATCAGTAGGGTTCGGGAAGCAGTCGGCACAGGGTCGCGGGGGACCTCGCTGCTGGGGTTAAGACGGGGTGCAGAAGCCCTAGGATTTAATGCCCGCCAAGTCAAAGCCTCGCCGCAATTGCTTGACTCTTTGCATAAAGCCCCTCTGCCAGCCATCATTCACTGGAAAGGCTATCACTGGGTCGTTTTATACGGGCAAAAAGGAAAAAAATACGTAATTTCCGATCCAGCCGTCGGCATCCGCTACCTCACCCGCGAGGAGTTAATCAACGGTTGGGGCAATGGCGTGATGCTGCTGCTGGAGGCAGACGAGAGCCGTTTTTATCAACAACCGGAGGATAAAATAGGCGGTTTTGGGCGTTATCTGGTGCGCGTCTGGCCCTATCGCGCCATTCTCGCCCAAGCAATCGGCATCAATATCGCCATCGGACTACTTTCCCTCGCCTCCCCTTTGATGATGCAACTGCTTACCGATGACGTGTTGGTGCGGGGAGATACCCAACTGCTAACCACCGTAGCAATTGGCGTCATCGCCATGAATCTATTTAGTAGTGCCATAAGCTTGGTACAGTCTCACCTGATTGGTCACTTTGGTCAGCGGCTGCAATTAGGACTAATCCTAGAATACGGGCGAAAACTTTTGCACTTGCCCCTGAGTTATTTTGAAGGACGGCGCAGTGGGGAAGTAGTCAGCCGCATTGCCGATGTTCATGCCATCAATGCCCTAGTTTCCCAAATTGTTCTCGGTTTACCCAGCCAATTTTTTATCGCCTTGGTTTCCTTGGGCTTGATGCTGTTCTACAGTTGGGAACTGACTCTAGCTTCCTTAGCCGCTTTTGTTATTGTTACAGTCGTCAACCTGCTTTTTCTCCCCGCCTTGCGTCAGAAAACTCGCAACCAGATTGTCTTAGGCACAGAAAACCAAGGCTTTCTAGTCGAAACGTTTCGCGGTGTTCAGGTGCTAAAAACCACCCAAGCCACCCCTCAAGCTTGGCAAGAGTATCAGACAAATTACGGTCGCCTTGCCAGTCTTGGCTGGACTACGATGAAGCTGGGGCTTTACAGTAGCACCATCACTGGTATTCTTTCCAGTTTCACTAGTATTGCCTTACTGTGGTTAGGCAGCTATCTGGTGATTAATCGCACCTTAAGTATCGGTCAGCTGCTGGCATATAGCGGCTTGAGTGGCAACTTTCTCGGCTTCCTGGGTTCTGTAATCGGGTTAGTTGATGAGTTTATCACTGCTCAAATTGTCATCCAACGCCTGACAGAGGTGATTGACGCTACTCCAGAGGACGAAAATGACTTGAAAAAGCCTCGGGCGGAAATTAAGGGCGATGCCGATATTACCTGCACCAACCTCAACTTCCACCACGCCGGTAGAGTTGACCTGCTCGAAGATTTCTCCCTCACCATCCCTGGCGGTCAAGTAACTGCCTTAATTGGTAAATCTGGGTGTGGCAAAAGTACCCTTGCCAAACTGCTTGCTGGTTTATATTCTTCCCAATCAGGCAATATCCGCTATGGTCTCTATAACCAGCAAGACCTTTCCCTGGAATGCCTACGGCAGCAGGTAGTGCTAGTGCCTCAAGAACCCCACTTCTGGAGTCGCTCAATAATTGACAACTTCCTGTTCAGCTATCCTCACATCAGTTTTGAAAAAATTGTTGAGGCTTGCCAGATTGCTGGTGCAGATGAGTTTATTAGTAAACTGCCCGATAAGTATCAAACTGTTTTAGGAGAATTTGGCGCGAATCTCTCTGGAGGTCAAAAGCAAAGATTAGCCATAGCCAGAGCCATCGTTACTGACCCGCCCGTACTGATTTTAGATGAATCCACTGGCGCTCTCGACCCGGTGAGTGAAGCCTCCGTGCTAGATAAACTGCTGTACTACCGCCAGGGCAAAATCACAATTCTGATTAGCCATCGCCCTAAAGTTATCCAGCGAGCGGATTGGATTGTACTGCTGGAGGAAGGGCGCTTGAAAATCCAAGGCACTCCAGAGGAGCTGCGCCATCTTCCTGGCGAACACTTAGACTTCTTAGACGACATTGTCCCAGCAACGAATGGTTTGGTGGTGAAATCCTCTGGCTCTCACTCCAACGGCAGAGTCCCCGCAATCAGCAATTACAACCATCATGCTTAGCAACTCCAACTCAGATTATCTGCCCCCAATTCAAGAGAGCGATTTTCTCCCGCCGCTTGGTCGTTGGACTACCCTTGGCGGAATGGTTATGCTTGCTTTTGCCGGAATAGCGATCGCCCTCACCTCTGTGACCAAATATAAAGTCACCGTCAAAGCCGAGGCAAACATCCGTCCTGCTGGCGAATTGCGGCTCGTTCAGGCGGCTGCGGAAGGTCCAGTTATGCGCGTCTGGGTTAAAGAGAATCAAGTTGTCAAAAAAGGAGATGTCATTGCTACTATCGACGACTCTCGCCTTCAAACGAAAAAGAGCCAACTACAAAGCAACATCCAGCAGAGCCAGCTACAACTCGTTCAAATCAACGCCCAGATTAGTGCCCTCAATCGACAGATTTTAGCCGAAACTGACCGCATTAACCGCGTTGTCGCTGCCGCTAAAGCTGAACTCTCGCACCGCAGCCGGGACTATCAAGACAAGCAAGTTACCACCGTTACTGAAGTCGAAGAAGCCGAGGCAAACGTCAACATCGCCCAGGAAGAATTGCAAAAAGGTTTTGCGGAGTTAAAATCAGCACAAGCCAACTTAAGCGCAACTCAGGCTGCTTTGGAGGCAGCTAGGTCAAAGCAAAATCGATATCAGAATGTAGCCAACGAAGGAGCGCTCCCCTTAAATCAATTGGAGGAAGCACAACTAGCTGTTAAGCAGCAATCGTCAGCGGTTGAGGCGCAAAAAGCAGTGATTGAGGGGCAAAAACAAACCATTGGACGGCTGCAACAAGCTGTCTCAGCAGCCCTTGCCAGACGGCGAGGCGTGATGGCTGCCCTCAATCCGAGTAATGCAGAAGTAGCGATCGCTTCTGAGCGCATTGCTCAAGAAAAAGCTACAGGTGTTGCCAGCATCGCTACATTAGACAAAGAACGCAAAGCTCTCATTCAGCAACGGATTGAAATTCAGAAACAGCTAGATCGCGATGCCCGTGAACTCCAACAAGTGGAAATCGACCTCAGCCAGACCGCCATTACTGCCACAGCGGACGGTATCATCTCTAAGCTAAACTTGCGAAATCCCGGTCAAGCTGTGCGCCCTGGAGAGGAAATCGCCCAAATCGTCCCCAGTGAGGCCCCCTTGGTGGTCAAAGCAGCGGTGGCATCTGAGGATAAAAGCAAGTTGAAAGAAGGACAAAACGTACTTTTGCGGGTTTCTGCCTGTCCTTATCCAGATTACGGTACTCTCAAAGGTAAGGTCAAAGCGATTTCCCCAGATGCGTTTGCCCCTCAAAGGAATAGTCCAGATGCGGTTGCTTCTAAGACAGCTAGTCCCCAGAAAGCTGTTGCAGTTGGTTCCTTCTACGAGGTAACAATTGAGCCAGAAAGCCTGGTTTTACGTCAGGGCAAAAAACAGTGCTCCATCCAATTGGGGATGGAGGGCAGAGCCGATATTATTTCCAAGGAAGAGACTGTACTTCAATTCTTTCTTAGGAAGGCAAGGCTGATTGCAGACTTGTAAGGTTACTGATGATATGCTCAGATAAGCGGACTAATGTTAACAAGACCCTATGGAATAACTTCTGTACTGAGTAACCGAGCCTAGATGCTTAAAACCTTGTGGAAAACAACCGTTTAGATTGAAACCAGCAAATTCCTGTGAGGGTAGCTCTACGAAAATCTGTGTTTTCGAGCGTTGCCCTAGTGAAATCAGCATCTGTTAAATCAGCACCTTTAAACTTGGTGCCACCGATAGCAGCTAAAGCAATAGCAACTTTCCAAACGAACGCATGCTTCGCGTCTCCAGCTAAAAATCGGCAGCGAGCGTAATCAGAAACTCTAGCCACAGCCACAAACCCAGTCAAAGCCCCAACTATAACCAAAACCACAGGTCTCCCAGACGGAGAAAGCAGAAGCGGTAAAATCACTAAAGCACTCCCAACCACACGACCAGCAGTCATCTTAACTGGTGGAACCACAGTTGTGCGTTTAGCCCCAGGCACAGTCCAATCTATAGCCACAGCCAGATGTTCAGCTGCCAACAAAACTACCACTATAGCCAGCCGTAAAGCTATAACCCCAACCGTAATCACACTTCTCCCCAAAGTCTCAGTCATAGTCCAAGATTGAGCCACAGCGGAAGGTCCAGTCGCCGTCACAACCGTAGCCACAGCTATAACTAAAGCGGCAGCTGCATACACCGTCCACATCAAAGCCATAGCCCAAAACATAGTTTCTATAGCGGATACTAAACCTTTGCGGATGGTGAAAATACAGAAGGCTGCTAACGTTATTAGGCACGCTACACCAACGAGAATTCCCTCGGGTTGGTTATCAATAGTTAAGACGAGTACTGCGAAAACACCAGTGAGTGCCGATGCTAATCCTGATACTACCGGCAGAAATGATGTGCCTAGAACCAAAGCAACTGCCCAACAGGGCTGTAGTCCAGCCTCAGCATTAATGAATTTGGCATTTCTTAGAATAGCATTAGTAAAATTCGCACCTCGGATATCTGAATGCGAAAAGTTGGCATCTGTGAGGTCAAGACCTTTAAAGGAGCGACCTCGGAGATTTTGATGAGAGAAGTCCTGGGGCATGGCTATGGAAGGAAAACGGGCTAAAAAAATTTTGAAGCTCTGAATATCGCAAATTTCAGTCCCACACGCAGCGACTTTAATGCCGTAGCGCTCGCGTCTTTTAGGCAGAGTATAATCGCTCATCTAGATTAAAGTGCGAGCGCAGAAATTTCTGCACTCAAAACCTTGTGGAAAACAACCGTTTGGATTGAAACCAGCAGATTCCTGTGAGGGTAGCTCTGCGAAAATCTGTGTTTTCGAGCGTTGCCCCAGTGAAATCAGCATCTGTTAAATCAGCCCCTCTAAACTTGGTGCCACCGATAGCAGCTAAAGCAATAGCAACTTTCCAAACGAACCCATGCTTCTTGTCTCCAGCTAAAAATCGCCAGCTAACGTAAACAGAACGCCCGGCCACAGGCACAATTCCAACCATAGCCCAAACCGCAGGCAGAATATTCGAGCTAAACGCTGCAAGTGCAAGTGAATACAAAACCCCAAACACCGCTCCCACTAAAGCCCCAACTGCAACCACAGCTCCAGCCACAGCTCCAGCCACAGTCCAAGCTAGAGCCACAGCCAAAGGCCCAGCCGTCAACAGAATCAAAATTATAGCCAACTGTAAAGCCATAACCCCAGCTGTAATCACAGTTCCACCTACAGTCCCAACCCTAGTCCAAGCTATAGCCACAGCCGAAGGCCCAGTCGCCGTCATAACCATAGCTATAGCTACAACTAAAGCAGCAGCCGCATACACCGTCACAATCAAAGCCATAGTCCAAAACATAGTTTCTAAAGCGGCTACTATACCTTGGCGGATGGTGAAAACACAGAAGGCCGCTAATGTTATTAGGAGAATCGCACTAATCAAAATTCCATAGGGTTGACTACCAATAGTCAACCTTAGTCCTGCAAAACCGCCGATGACTGCCGATGCTAACCCTGATACTATTGCCAGAAGTATTGAGCCTACGACCAAAGCAACTTCCCAATAGAGCTGTAGTCCAGCCTTAGCATTAATGAATTTGGCATTTCTTAGAATAGTGTTGGTAAAATTTGCACCTCGGATGTCTGAGTGCGAAAAGTTGGCATCTGTAAGGTCTTGACCTTTAAAGGAGCGACCTTGAAGATTTAGATGAGAAAAGTCCCAGGGCATGACTAGAAATGAAAGATGGGCTAAAATTTTTAAGCCTTTCTAAAGCTGCGAGCGGAAAGTCAACTCTGCCTGTTTGACTCGGTTGGGGAATTCGCCTACCAAATCCGTCGCTACTGCTAACCCCGAACGGGTCGTACTACAACTCACCGCAACTCTGGCACGTCATTAAATTCGGGAACCGGAAGGTTGGGGCAGGTTTTGTGATACGGCTCACCAGGTAGATATAGCTTCCACTCATACTCCGCGAGATTACGTGTCAGACGCGCACAAGCCTCAGCCATTAAATCCCCCCTCCGCCAGAGTTGCACTTGTGCGATTTTGTCATTGCTGGCTGTGGCTAGGTATTTCCCATCGGGACTAAAGGTAACGGCTACTACGTTGTCCTTATGGGTAATGCGTGCGGCTTCCACAGCTTCACGCACGCCGATAGTTTGCCGAACTCGGAAGTCTTTCCCATTGACATTATGAATTCGCGTGACTTCGCGTCCGCTGCTGTTGGGAATTTGCCAAACTCGTGCGGTTTTGTCATTGCTGGCTGTGGCTAGGTATTTCCCATCGGGACTAAAGGCGATAGCATTCACACTATCTTCATGAAACATGTAAGCGACTCCCCGTCCACTGGTAGCCTCCCATACCCAAATGCTGTTGCCCTTATTGCCTCCGGTTCCGGCTAAGTATCTCCCATCCGGGCTAAAGGCAATGGTATTCACATCATTAGGGTAGCCTGTCCGGTATTCTGCATCTCCAATAGATTGCATGTACGCGATTTTTCGCCCACTGGTGGTCTCCCATAACGAGACATTAGACTCGGAGTTATCGTCAGTTTTACCGGATGTCGCCATAGCTAGGTATCTCCCATCCGGGCTGAAGGTGATTCTCTTCACATGCGAGGAGTCGGAGTTCATTTGTGCAACTTCCCGACCACTACTGACCTCCCATACTCGGACACTAGAAGCTGCTTTTGAGTCGCGCGAAGCTTGTTTTGACTTCAAGTAGCCGTTTGTTATCGTAGCCAGATATCTCCCATCCGGGCTAAATGTAACGGCACTCAAATTAGGTGGCTCAAGTTTGTTAAGTTTTACGATGTGGGGAGCGTCATTGTTCAGACGCATGACTTCACGACGGCTACTGACCTCCCACATCCGAACCGTCTTATCCAAGCCTGCCTTGACCAGATACTTGCCATCAGGACTGATGGCAAGGGTATTCTCATAACTAAAACCGTATCCTGAATAGCTTCCTAATCTTTGCCTTAATTTCTTAAGCGTACTGAGTGTGGCAGCTTCCTCTGTGATTAGGCGTGCGATTTCGCGACCACTGGTAGTCTCCCATAGTCTAGCAGTACCATCCCAGCTTGCAGTAGCCATGTACTTTCCATCTCGACTGAAAGCGATGGACACCACGCTATCTCCATGTTTCAGGCGTGCGACTTGGTGATCACTGGTAGCTGACCAAACCCAGACAGTCTTATCCTCACTTGTGGTTGCTAAGTACTTGCCATCAGGGCTGAAGACGACAGCCTTTACGGAATCCTCCTGTTTCATCGCGTGCGCTACTTCATAGCTGCCAGCGACTTCCCATATCCAAGTAGGAGAACTAAAACCTCCTGTAACCAGAAATTTCCCATTAGCACTCAATATCGCATCTCTTCCCGCCCCTACCACACGCGCAACTTCCCGACCGCTACTGGTCTCCCACACCTGGCTAGTGCTGTTTGTATACATGACAAGGTACTTCCCATCGGAACTGACAGCAATAGGCTCCCCTTGCTTGACTCCCAGCCTCATTATTGCGACTTCGCGATCGCTAGTGGTCTCCCACACCCGAGCTGTGACCCTGCTTGCGTCCCAACCAGTTGTGACCAGGTACTTCCCACTAGGGCTGACAGCAGTAACATGCTTCGAGTACACGAATTCGCGACCGCTAGTGACCGACCACATCCGTATCCTACTCAACCCTTGAGTGACCTGGAAATTGTCTTCAGTGACCAGGTACTTGCTATCGGAGGTGAAAGCAACCACATCCTGTACTACACCCTCATGTTTTATGCGCGTGACTTCGCGACCGCTAGTAACCTCCCACACCCGAGCCGTGTTATCCCAACCAGTTGTGACCAGATACTTGCCATCGGGGCTGAAAGCAACCTTCAATCCCAATCGTGCTTTTAGAAAAGCTAATCCAGATTTTTTTTCTTCTTCATAGTATTTTTTATCTTCGTCTTGATTGAGGCTGACAGCAACCTTGCCACCCTCGTGTTTCAGGCGCATGACTTCGCGACCGCTAGCCATGTTCCACAATCGAACTGTGTCATCCAAACCACTTGTGACCAGGTACTTGCCATCAGGGCTGAAAGTAATATTCAAATTCAATTTTTCTTTTGGAACCTCCAATTCCGATTCTTCTTCTCGATTGAAACTAACAGCAACTTTCACTACTTCACGCTTGTGTTTCAAGCGGGTGACTTCGCGATTGCTAGTGATGTCCCACACCCGAGCCGTATCATCCAAACCTGCTGTGCCTAGGTACTTACCATCAGGGCTGAAAGCAACCTTCTCTATACCCTGGTGTTTCAAGCGTGCAACTTCGCGACTGCCAGTGATGTCCCACACCCGAGCCGTATCATCCAAACCAATCCAAGCCAGGTACTTGCTATCGGGGCTGAAAGCAACCGCCTTGTTATCGTATTTCAACCGTATGACTTCGCGACCGCTAGTGGTTTCCCACAACAAAAAGGTGTTGTTTTGACCCCTCGTGACTAGGTATTTACTATCTGGGCTTATAGCAATGACGTTCGCCTGCTCATCCTTAGATCCCAGCCTTGCAATAGGGCGGGGAAGCAAGGGTACTATCTCGCGCAGGACTTGCTCAGCCACCGGAGATGGAAATCGTTGCATAGCTTCCATAGCGAGTAAAACACTGCGGTGCAGCAGATTGTCCTGCTGATTTCGTAAGGATTCTGCCTGAAATGCTAATTGGCTCCCTAGAGTACCCTGGCGCTGGTATTCGGCACGCTGCCATTGCAAGCCAGCCATCCCAGCCAGACTCAAGGCTCCCACCAAACCGAGGCTCAGTCCAAAAACCAGCCGCTGCCGCTGACGACTTCGCACTGATCGACTTTGCTCAATAAAGCTTCGCTCTTTTGAGTTCAGTTCAATTGGGCGTAAAAGCAGCCAACCTTCCGCCTCTGCTAAGGGCACACCTCGCAACAAAGCGCCTTCGTCCTTACCACTAGCCTCCCATTGACGCAAGGATGCCCGCAGCCGCTCCTGCCAAGTGCGGAAGCTGCGATCAACCTCAATCCACAGGCGCAGGCGCTCCCATCCCCCAATCAACGCTTCATGCACAATCTCAACTGTCTCTTCACCCAATGCCTCGTCTCTGCTGCTGACTACGAGACGAGCATCAGCCAAGCGCGTCACTAAATCCCAGTTTTCTTCTCCCACCTCAGTGCGAGTCGCCAAACGGCGAGTATCCTCCGTCCCTTCCCCAGGACGCACCAATTGAATGAATATCCGCCGCGCCCGTTCCTTTTCCTCCTCGTTGAGCCTGCCATACGCCTCCTCAGCATAGTGACTCAGGGCAGCTTCAACACCACCAATTTCCTCATAAGCCGCATGAGTTAGCTGAGCATCGAGCTGTTTTGCCCACAACTGATTCAGGGCAAATTCCAATAAGGGCAAATCCCCCGGTTCGGCACTCACCGCATCCAGAATGCGTTCCGTCAGCCCCGACTCAATCGTCACCCCCAGCATCGCTGCTGGCTGTTCTACCGCCGCTTGCAGTTCCTCGCGGTTCATCGGGCTAAGCTTCAGGTCAGCATACTGCAACGCATCTCCAAAAGGGCGGTAGGAGAGTGCTTGCCCCAAAAAGTCAGCTCGCAGCGTGAGGATGAGAGTGAAATTCGGCGTGTACTCGCTCGCCTCCAGCAAGTCATCCAGAAATAGCAGCCGCTCTCGTGCATCCCGACACAGGGTATAGAGTTCCTCAAACTGATCGACTACCAGCAATAAGCGACTGCCAGAGTTCTTCTCCAGAATGCGCGTAACCACATCCCGCAACGTTAAGTATCCCTGCCGCAGCGCTTTTGCCAGCTTATTAATTTCAAGTAACTGGTCAGTTTCGCTCCGATGAGTTTCCAGCAGGGGCACAAGCTTAGCTGCTAAGTTACGGAAGGGGCGATCGCCAGGACGAAACGCCTCAATGAGCCAAGTCCCTTGGGAACGCAACTGGGGAATAAGACCGGCAAAAACTACCGAGGACTTGCCACTACCAGATGGCCCGATGACGGCAACTAGGGGCTGTTCTTGCACAGCCTCTACCAGCATTTGAGTGAAAACGTCTCGCCCATAAAAAAACGGTGCATCCTCCTCCCGGAAAGCAAACAAACCCCGATACGGGCAGACATCGGTGGGACGGCGACCTAAATCTTGCCAAAAAGGCGGCGCGGCGGCAGGATTCTGGAAAATCGCTGGCAACCAACTGGCACAGGGAAACTTATCCTCTAAACCATGCAGCTTTAACCGTGCTTCCCGCTCTGCCAGATAAAACGACTTGCCACCAGCAAACTCCGCGAGAAAATAAGTTAAAAATGCCTGTGCAACTTCATCCGGCACCGGCTCCCGCATGACAATCATTTGCCCAATGTGCAGTTGTTGTAGCTCAAGCGCTAATCCCAACCCGTCACAGGAGTTGAAAATCGCTAGCTGCAACCCATTTGCAACGGCCTTTCTCAGACCATACCTGAGTTCTGCAATCGTTAAGCTATCCGTCTGATTAATGTAGATTCGACCCGTATTCCCCTCAGTCTTGCTGTGACCGGCGAAAAATAGGATATCCCAAGGTTGGTTCCACAGTTGGTCGTTGATGTCCTGGCGTTGAGGCTCTACCAGAAAAGTCGTTGCCGCATCCGGTAAATTTTCTAGCAACTGTCGGTCTTTGTGGACATTAATCCCGGTACTATTGCCCAGAATCGCCAAGATTCTCACTTGCTCTCGGTAAGTAGGCATCTTCGCTGAAGCTGGTTGTTCCGACTCTAGCGCACAATAGGCAACTTCCGCTTTGGGATAATCCTCAACTAAATCCCACAGATGCCAAGGAAGTTTCCGCAGCGACACAGCAGAAGTGCGAATCAGCACCCGCACCTCGTCACAGGGCGATAATTGTTGGAGCCATTTCTCCCGAACCGGACGGAAAGACTCTGAAAGAAGCCAGTTATTCAAGTGCTTTCGCAAATCAACCGCCGATTTGTCGCAGTCTTTTCGCCACTGAGTAATCGAACCCCCGTAAACAACTTTTTTGGCTTCGAGTCGAGACGACTTCCCAACATTGCGATAGGCATCGTGCCACTGGTCAATTGCTGTAACTAACTCTGTCGCTGTTGGCAGATGACCAATACTCTCTGTTAAAGGACGCTCTCCCTCTTCCCCAATCTCCAGCGTGACTCGAACTCCTTGTTCCAAGTCACCATCTAGCTTCAGGACAACTAACTTTCTCATTGCCAGCACCCCTGCTGCTTTTCCCTTCAGATGATAAAATTCTCACTCACGCTGACATCTCCCAGAGACACCTTGACGCTGAAACGTTCTCCACTAGAGCCACTAAACTGCAATTGCATATAAGTGTTAGCGCTTCGAGTTTGGGCTTCCATAACAGCTTCCCCCTCTTCATCCAGCACCATCAACTGGAGATGAGGGGGTAGATAGGTTTGTCCTGTTGTGGGATGCACCTCCACATTAATGTCCATTTCCTGCTCGTTTTGTGGAGTCAGCGAAACGGCCAAAACCACCGCTTCACCTGTAAGTTCTATCCCCAAGTCAATCAGCTTACCCCGCTCGACACCCGCTTCCGGAGCGCTTCTAAGATTTACAGCCAGATTAGTCGGTTGGCTACCTAAAAGCGCTTCAATCTCCTGCCAACCCAACTCAAAATTATTTTCAAACCATCTTGATAAATTCACCAAAGTCTTACCCGGTGAAATCGATGGATAAGCTAATTCAGCCAGCTTGGCTTGACTGAGATATTCTAGATACTCATGAAATCTTTCTAGAGATTGCAATTGGCTAATCGGTAACGAATCGGTTGATACCTTCTTGACAAATCCCAGTAACGTTGCTTCTCGAAATGACTGACTAATCTGCACAGCCAAATAGCCAATCCGGTTTAACTCAACTTCTGGAGGCACGTAGATAATCTGTGTCCCTTCCCAAACGGGACGACACTCTAATTTGCCCAAATTTTTTACCTCTAAATCGGCTACATCTAAGAGGGTCTGCTGTAGGGGGTTCCAACTATCACTCTTCTCCAAGTCAGTCTCAAACCCCATCCCCTGTAAATAGGAATTCACAAAAGACACAGACAAAGTATTGAGAAAGACTTGTTCGCGTTTCTTTTGTGTAGCGTGCTGTTTAGACCAATGTTCAGCTAGCTGCCGTGTCCTGGGAGATATTGGACTTGTAAATGTTAAAGAAGCTGCCCTATTATTCATGATTTTTTCCTGACCCCTTAGACCACATAAAATTTACAAATCTTTAAAATAGTCTTGGAATTTAGTAGCAAAATTCTTAAGACATCGTTGGTAAAAAGTATTCAAGGATTTAATTTCAAGGCCCCACTCTGCCGAAATTTCTTTCCAGGGAACTCCGGAATACCTCCTAATCGCTATGGCTCGGAAGTTGGCTTCAGGATGACCTCTAATGTGTGCCTTTCTAAAAATTCCTTCAGGGTCATCTTCTATACATTGCCTGACTTGTTCAAATAGAGATATCGTCTCAGATGAGGCGAGGAGTTCTAAGTCCGAGTTGTCTAGATATACTTCATTTCTTTTCCCGACAATTTTGGGAATAGCCTCGGGAAAAAAACGTCGAGTTAGTAGCATATTCACCCAGCCCATTACTGACGCCCGTTCTGGGTCATATTTTCTAATATTGTCATCTTGACAAATATAAAAAAATAAAGTTTGCACCGCCTCATCATAAATATCTGCATAGACGCTTGGAAATTGACCACAATAGGGACGGCAAAGTCTACGCGAGCGCCAAATCCCGTTAACCAGCTGTGTTAAAGCTATCCGCCGCTCTTTGGTTCCCTGTCGATGCTGTTGGGCAACGAGTGCTAAATCTTTAAGTTGTTCATCGAGTTGATTTCCCACATCTGCACGCATCTGAGACCTCAAATTAAGACAAGAGAATTGCTCTCGCTCTATCTCTATCTCAGGCAGGGAGCGCGACTTTTCTACAAACCGTTGTTCTTCGTTACAAAACTTTTCAGCGCTGAGCACTAGCTACAGTCCTGCCCCATACCAAAAAACTGTCACCTCAAAGAAAATTGCGACGGCCCAGAAGCTGGCAGACACTTCGACCGACTCCATCGCCGACATCTGTACATCCTTGGGAATCAACCGCAGCACTTATTATCGACGCACTCGCCCCTAATAGTGAGAGTTAGTCTTGACTGTCTAGATTAGAGAGATGTCTATTTGGGAGAACCAGCCAATCACGAGGAGAGCTTCGCATGTAGGAATTTCACCGATTGGCGCTCATCTTCCCGCTCAACCTCCACCCCAGCCCCGTATACCGCTTTTGGTCTTTAACCTGATTCACCGCCATCGCCACCGCCTTTTTGGGCCCCACAATCACAGCCAACCGTTTTGCTCTTGTCAGCCCCGTATACAGCAAATTACGCGACAGCATCAGATAATGCTGAGGAAACAACAGCAGTAGCACCACCGGATACTCGCTCCCCTGTGACTTGTGAATCGTCACCGCCCAAGCCAAATCCACTTCATTCAAATCCGCATAGTCATAAGTCACCTGGCGTTGGTCAAACTGAACCCGGATTTCCTGCTCCTCGTTGTCAATGGCGAGAATCACTCCCAAATCACCATTGAACACCTCCCGCTGATAATCATTCACCCGCTGAATCAAGCGATCGCCCACCCGCAACGTTGTGCCTCCCCGCACCACCTCCGCTTTATTCGGACTGGGTGGATTGAGTAAATTCTGAAGTACTTGGTTGAGGGAACGGGTTCCCACTACCCCCCGCGTTGAGGGAGACAGTACCTGCACCTCAGTCGTCGGGTTAAACCCTAACTGGGGAATAACATCGGTGAGCAACTCCGTAATCCCCTGCACCCCATAGTCCGGTTCCGGTGCTCCCAACCACAAACAGTCGGAACGGGGAGTTAGGGAAACGGATTCCAGCTGGGGGAATTTTCCTTGATTGATTTGGTGAGCATTGGTCACAATTTGGCTAGCCTGCGCTTGGCGGAACACCTGCGTTAGTCGGGCAACGGGGACGCAGTTTGAGGTAATTAAGTCCCGCAGCACATTCCCCGGCCCCACACTAGGCAACTGGTCGATGTCTCCCACCAGCAACAGTTGAGCGTCTGGTTTTACGGCTTTAATTAGAGAATAAGCCAAAAACAAATCCAGCATGGACGCTTCATCAATTACAATCGCGTCGGCTTCCAAAGGATTAGCCTCATCGTGCTTAAAGCCAAACGTCTTGGGGTCAAACTCCAACAGTCGGTGTAAGGTAGAAGCGGGTTGCCCGGTCATTTCACTGAGTCGTTGGGCCGCTCTCCCTGTTGGTGCAGCCAAAGCGATCGATTTGCCCATCGCTTTCCACAGGGCAACAATCGTGCGAGTGGTAAAAGTCTTACCACATCCGGGGCCACCCGTCAACACCAACACGCGCTCACTAGCAGCCATCTCCACTGCCTGCTGTTGTTGCTCGCTCAGTTCTATCCCGGTTTTCTCCCGGAAGCGCATGAGCCAACGGCGGACTCTGGGTAAGTCTACCGTAACGGGATTCGTGAGCTGTTGTCGTAATCGCTGGGCTAGGTTCTGTTCGGTTTGGAAGAAGGAGGGTTTGTAGCAAAGCAACTGGTCGGGTGAGCCTTCCAGAACTAACTCCCCACGCTGACCCATCTGTTGGATTAAACGAGCGATCACATCGGGCTGGGGTTGATGGTCATCAACCGCCAACCGTTGTACCGTCTGCTCTACCAGTTCTGCCAAGGGCAAATAGCAGTGTCCGTCTTCTGCCGCTTCTAAGAGAACGTGAACGATTCCTGCCCGGTAGCGGAACTCCGAACCCGGTTCGATGCCCAAGGAACGAGCTAGAGTATCGGCAGTGACAAAGCCTATGCCGTAGATATCGGCGGCCAGTTGGTAGGGGTTTTCACTAACAATGGCTATCGCCGCGTCTCCATACTGCTTGAAAATCTTAACCGCATAAGTGGTGGACACCCCATGTCCTTGCAAAAAGACCATGACTTCTTTGATGGCTTTCTGCGTTTCCCAAGCACTTTGAATCATCTTCACCCGCTTCTGGGCGATTCCTGGCACTTCCAGCAGTCGTTCGATTTGGTTTTCGATGATGTCGAGGGTTTCTAGACCGAAGTGAGTGACAATTCGCTTGGCGGTTACGGGACCAACGCCTTTGATTAAGCCGCTACCCAGGTACTTTTCCATTCCCGTCAGGGTAGCGGGTTTGGTTTCCCGGTATTGAGTAACTTGGAACTGTTGCCCAAATTTGGGATGGTCGCGCCAGAGGCCAGTAAGCTTCAGGGTTTGCCCTGCTTCAATCTGGGCAAAGTTACCAATGATGGTTACTAAATCAGGAGTCCGGGGCACTTTGAAGCGGGCAACGGTGTAACCGGATTCATCGGAATGAAAGGTTATCCGCTCAACGATTCCTTCCAGGGATTCTAGTTGAGGAGTGCTATTTGTTGACATGACTCAATAACTGTGCCCATAAACCTGTGTAGAGGAGGGTAATAAGTAGGAACAACCGAATACTCCGTTCCCTCCCTCTGTTGTTCCACCCTGACTGCTGGGATACCCAACATCAGTTAAGTCTTCTGCCCTTCTTACCGAGCCAGTGCAGCCATGAGCTGCTCTCGTTCAGCAGGACTCAACTGCTGTAACTGGGCCAGTAAGGAGGCCAACCTCTGCGTAGCTTCCACATCAGGCTCCGGCGCAGGCTCCGGCTCAAACAACAGCTCCTCAATTGCCTCTTCAATCGGTCGTCGCTTTTCTTCAGGAGTACAGCGCTCGTACATCTGACGTAAAGTCTCAACCTTATGCCCCATTGCATAGGCTAACGAGCGAAATTGGGCATCATTGAGTTGCACTTGATATGCCCAAGTCGCCCAAATGTAACGCATGGTATGAGGCATAATTCGCTTGCCAATCAAGCGATGACTTGTTGTGTTAAACGAACCTGCAAACCCTGACTCATCGGCAAGAGTACCCAGTTTGGGTGCGACCAACAAATAGCCCCATGACCACACGGCTGCATTATTACCCGTTGGCAGACAGCAGGCATCACCCGGATTGAAGGAAGCGCGTCCGGTTGTCACCCATCGTCCTCGGCAACCGATAAGTTCTGGCTGCCACCAATTATAAATTCTGGAATTTCTGTAACCGGCGGGCAGGAACCAGCCGTACAAATAGCGTTCCAAGTAATCATAGAAACAGCTACCATCAGCGAACTGGCGGTTGGGAATCACAATGGATTGCGCCCCGTGCGTTTTGCGAGTTTTGTAGTTGTGAACGTCCAGAACCCAAACCCCTTGGGGATAGTGCTTTTTCTTGTGGACATAGGTTTTGTACAGGTAATTGTCGTTAATCGTTCCGTCCCGACGTTTTTCACGCACCTCTGTTGGTGGCAGGGGATGGTACAACCCATCAAGAGGCACTCCTTCCGGACGGGTAATGGGGCAGGAAAGAGCAATTCTTGCTGTGCGATACTCTTGTTGTCGTCTGGCTGGCAGCTCGGTCAGGAATGACCACTTTAAATAATGCTGATGACTTGTGGCAATTCTGAAGTCCCCACGGAATAGCCCGCGACTGGTTCTCGGTCTGCATTCGATACGCAAGGGTTCCACAATCTTCGTCCTCACAACCGCAAGCGCCGTCTCGCCTTCGGGTGTATCCGGCCACTTTTTGCCAAAATCAGCAACCGACTGCCGATTTTTAGTCCACTCCGTGATTTCCTTTCTCACTTTCGCCAAGTGATTATTCAGGACTTTGACTAGAGGAATTTGCTCATAATCACTTTCAGTCTCCACCTCACCTGTATAGAGAAATTTGGCTAAGGCTAAAAGCGCATCGAGCTTGTTGCGTCTGGTTTGTGGACTTTTCGAGTGGATGACTTCTCGTAAGAAAGAGAAATAACTACACAGCCAAGTTTCAAGGGTTTGCTTGTGCTGTTTCCAAAGTTTTTCCTGTTGTCGGGTCGTTAGACCTTCTAAGTCATCGCAGGTGATTAGAGGAAGCAAGTGGGACAAGCTCAGTTGCAATAGCTCAATCGGTGGTGTTTTGTAACGATAGAACCAGCCGAGCATTAGACGTAGCTCCTTGATGTATTGAGAGGCTGATGAATCTTCAATTGGCTCAGTGACTCGACTTGGCCATTCCGGGGAAGTTAGGAATCGGAAAAATTGATCCAGTTCAAGCTGCAAACCCACAGGCGTCTCTTGGGGTTTAAGCCTATAGTTTAGGTACTGCGTTCTGCGCTCAGTCAGCGGGGTGTGGGAAGTGTCGCCATAGGGATTTTTCAAGATCGGGCAGCACTGAGCCTTCACTATAGCCTTCCACGAACTTTTCTCCGGCCACCACTCTTGTTCTTGGCTCCAACTCACAAGCTGGTTCATTCGATTGCCGTAAGTATTTTGGGTGGCAATTGACGCTTTTTGAGTCTCGAAAGCCTGCTGTAAGGTCTGACGCGCATTAAGCAGTACATCGACTCCTAATGTTTGCAAAAACTGTTGAGCCTCTGTGGAGTCCGCCTTAGTCATCTTTCTCCCCTCCGTTGTTCGTTTGAAACCTAATTGTGAGGCCCAAAATCTCAGAGTAGCACTGCGAAGTTCATTGATTATTCGTTCAGCTTGTTCTTGAGGATGAGTCGTTCTCACGTAGTCTTCATATAGCTCAATAGCTGACCAGCAATTCAGAGATTCTTGCATAATAAATGCCTCCTTGATTGGATGAAAAACTGTTCGATTCACTTCAGGTATTATTTAAGAACTAAGCTCAATTGAGTTGGGTTGATTCAAGTCATCGAAATTTCCTCTCTCCCTGGCTCTCTCCGCCAATATTTATTATTAATCACCTATTTTAGCGTTGAACTCAACGAGTTCTATTCGCCCAGACGCTATGCAAATTCTAATCAATCAAACCTTTATTTCATCAGGGTTTGCTCCCCTAAAACTCGAATCATTATTAATAAATAATCAGTGAAATAGCAATAAATGCTAGGTCTTAAATAAATCCTTAACCTTAGTCATTTCGAGTTTATTAAGACCTATAAATTGCCTCCCGTTTAGGGGAAATAGCTCAGACGGAGAAATTTAGCTCGTATTTATTAGTTCAATCCCTCTAGCTCCATTGGTTCGGTTTTATCCTCGACCTTGATTTTTAACTCAGTGATGGTGAACAACCCTCGACCAATGCGCTCAATCAACTCGCTACAAGAAATATTCAACTGCTCACTGAGTTGCTTTAATCCCGATTGGGCGGTTGGGGTAATGCTAAAAGAAGTAATTTTTTTGAGTTCATCGTATAATTCGGGCTGCCCCCGCATTGACTTCACACCTTTGCGGCTCGGTTTTTTCTCATGTTCTCGGCGCTTGATTCTTTTGGGCTTTGCCATAATCGCCTTTGTATTTCAAAAAGTTGGAAAGAGCTAACGTTTTCCGTCTTCACTTCACCCAGGCATCTTCAGAGAAATCCCCTACCCCTGTCGCCAGGTGGCTAGCTCAAGAATTGATAGGCTCCTGAAAGCTCTTTGTAGGATTTTGAGCTGCATCTCTTTTGCTTTCCTGTTCCCAATTTGGACAAAGCCAGCCTGTCCCTAGGCATTAACCAAGGGCAAGATTTCACCGCGAGAGGAGGTGACGAAACTATCAGTTATTTGCTCAAGTTTTATTAGTCAAAGCCGTCAGGAATACCCTCTTGGCTTCGACTGAATACAAGTTTATACTGTTTCTTTGTTAAAATAACAAGTTATTATTGTAATAGCGATTCAGCTCAAGATATATGTCCCAAGGTAGACCCAGTACTGGGAAAGACCGATTGACCGGGTACAAGGAGCGGTGATATGGATGTTCACTCAAGAGAAAAAAATCTATTTCCTGGGTTGATTAAGGAAATCCGCACCCGCAGGTCCCTTACACAAACAGCCTTTGCCAAACTGTTGTCTCCACCAGTCACTCAACAGACAGTGGCTCAATGGGAACGTAATGACAATGTCCCCGGTAGGAAATACTGGCCTCAGCTTGCCTCTCTGGCCGAGATGGACTTAGGGGAATTTTATGAATATATCGAAAAGGGTCTGACTTCAAAGCCCAGCTCGTTGCTGGAGGAAATACTCCAAAAAATTAAAACTTTAGGTCCAAAAGAACTAGAGGTCGTTACTCAAGCGACTGCCTCTAGATGGGCAACGTTTGGGGAAGTCGGTTATACGGCAAACAAGCAACATCTTGCCTTACTTAAAAGAGGGGCAGATACTTGGAATCGGTGGCGCGAGGAAAATCGGAGCATCCAACCTGTACTTCGCTCCATCGATTTCAACAAAGAAGGTTGCATTGACATGAGCAACTACAATCTGGAGAAAGCCGACCTTCAAGGAGTTAGCGGCAACTCCATCAAATTTTGTAGGGCACAGCTCAGGAATGCTGACCTGAGCGGAGCGGTACTCTCTTCGGCGGATTTTGAGCAGGCCACGATGATTGGGACGAAACTGAAAGATGCCTCCCTCACCGATGCCCACTTCCATAGCGCCCACCTCGAAGGGGCCGACTTGAGTCAGGCCAATTTAGAGAAAGCGACTCTGATTGGTGCTCACCTGATGCAAACCAATCTCAGTGGTGCTAACTTAACTCAAGCTGACCTTAGGTACTCAGTGATGAGTGAAACCAACCTTTCAAATGCCATCCTGAACAACTGTTTGGTTTACGGGGCTGCTGTTTGGAGAGTCTTACTCGATGGAGCTAAGCAGTCAGAACTTGATACATCACCCAAGACACCCACTCAAATTGAGGCAGGAATCTTCTGTGATTCTCTTGAACTGGCACAGATTCTTGATTCTATTAGTACCAATCCTCCACTCCGCTCCAAACTTCAACAGCGCTTTCAGGATGAACAACAGGCTATCTTGTACGCAATATATCTTGTAGAACATTACGGTGAAGACCAATCTAATGGTTCTCGCACCTATACTGCGCCCGAAGAGAGTTATCGTATTCTCAGCTCTGGAGGTGACTTGGAGGTGACAGCACCCGACTCCCCTCACTATCTGATTCGTCGGGATAGGAACAACTTGATTAGCAGCCACCTTAGACCCGGTGATGTCGATAATCTTAAAGCCTTGATGGATTTGAGACTAAATCGTTTAGCTTGAGTTGTGATTTTTGGGTTTGAGCAAGCATTTACTCCTAGAGTATTAATGTTTTCCGAAGAGTTGCCTTTGTATAAGGGGGAAATTAGCTGGGCGGATTATTGAGAAGCCAAAATTAATTCATGGGGATAGCGTTCCTCTCCATTCTCAAGGGTGTAGTACCCATTGCGCTCGCACCACTTAGAAATCTTCCAGGCTTCCTCCAAAATTTCTCCCCTCAAATTCTGGATGCGAACCATCCTTCCTAGAGCCTTGCCACTCTTCAAGTATTCATTGTCCCATCTCTCAACTGCTGGGGATGGGGCGACGGTTGCAGGTGCGCTCGCTTGGCAGGATGATTCCACAACTTTAGACAAATTAGACAAGGTATGAGATTCATTGTCTAATCCTGTATCGCCCACTTGGTCTTGTCTGTGGAGTTCGTTAGACGTTTTAGACAAATTAGACAATTTCTGTACTTCTTCTTTCTCAACCCGACTATCCACTTCGTCTTGGTCTTTGTCTGGAATTGCCACACTTGGAGGGATGCCATCCGTTTTTGAAAAAATGTCTAATTTGTCTAATTTGTCTAATTTCTCTTGAACCCCTTGATTTACCGTTACTTCAGCATTAGACAAGTTGTCTAAATTTTGTCTAATTTGTCTAATTTCAGGGTTGGCGGGGTGAGTAGTAGGTGGTTCATTAGGTAGAAAGGCTCGGAACTGGAGCGAGCGCCCTTGACCCCTGACTTCGCCCTTCTTCATTGCCACCAACTCACAAAACCATTCCCGCACCGTCTCGCCGGATGGACGACGCGCTTTAGTAATGGATAAATAAACATCGGATGCCTTGAGCCAGCCCTTCTTGCGAGAGAGTTCAATCACTTTCACCAGTTGTGGTGCATCTGCATCTGGGTCAGAGAACTGGGTATAGAGGCTCTGTACCTGCTGAGCATAGAACTTGGTTAGGCTGATGGCGATGCGAACCATCTCAACTGGGATTTCTTCACAGGGGATTTCCCCTTTCATCAATGAGTGAACGACGTGCAGATTCACAGCTAGTTTGCCAATGCGGCCTTCAGATTTGCCCCATACGGACTGCATTCCTTCTAAGCGCTCGCTGACTCTAAGTTCTTCCAGGCGATTGTAGGCTTGGCAAAATAGATTGAAGGCTTTGGGTGACAAGCGGTATTCGGTGGGTGGCAGGGCGTCAATCCGGCGATATAAGTCAGTGAGTAACTCAGTCGTCTCGTAATTGCCGCCATCGGCAGACATTTGGGAAGCACTCACGGGCTGATTGACAAATGTGAATCGCGCCCATCCCCCATCGGGGTCGTCGCAGGTCCCTAAAAGTTTCTGCATTACTTTCGGTTGGATGCCGCCTAAGATGCCAAGGAGAATGAAATCGACTTCTGATTTGACTCCCTCGGCTCGTAAGACTACGTCCCCAGTACCGTCGTAGTTGCTGAGTAAGTCTTGTTTGTCGCTGCCCTTACCGCCTCGGTACTGATTTTGCGCGTTTAACATACCTGCCAGCTCATCGGTCAGATAAAGCATTCCCTGTTCCGGACAACGAGCGGCTTGATAGGTCAATCCTTCACCCGTTGTTTTGGTGAAGAAATAGATTTTGCGTTCGGGTTTGACGGGTGGTTGCCCACGCTCTTCTGGTTTGGTTACCTCCCACGCTTTTAACTGTTCCTCATAGATCTGCATCCGTTGTTTGTAGTCTTTTAGGGCTTCTTGCTGAAGCACCTTCAAAGGCTTGGTGCAGATTGCCTTGAAAATGGGAGATTTCTTCTGGGAGCTGGGCGCGATGATCGCGCTGTATAAGTTGGGGGTAACCTCAAAATCCCATTCCTTGTTCAGAACAACTTTCGTGCCTGCTTTGTGCAGAATGGATGTTGTGGTGAGCAAAGCGGTCAGATAAGATTCGGGCTTAAGATTAAGCCAATTCGCTAGTTTGAGCAGTGGTGAAGCAAGGGAACCCGGTAAGGCTTCCCGTAGGTCGATAGAGGCCCTGGAAGCATCTATCAGAGCATCAACCTGAGATTGAGTATCAACTCTACCTTCTTCCCTCTCAACTTCTAAGAGCCGCTCTGAATATTGCTTTCGTAGTTCAACAACGTGACGCCTAGTCTCTGCTGCTAGGTGGTTTAGTCGATTAGTGAGTTTGGCACTACTTAAGCCTTCTTGAATCAGCGCATCCAATCGAGCTTCTAACTCTTCTGGGGAAATGGGATAAAACGATGGGTGCTTGATTACCTTGCCATCGTGCTCGCCTCCGTCGCCACCATCACCGCTGCTGCCACCAGCACCGCCATTACCCCGTCGATTTCCACCACCGCCGCCTATGCCACCGCTGTAGCCACGACCGGACGACTTGAAAGGCGAGCGCCAGCCATCCTGCTGAGCCATGTGAGCCAAGCTACCAATAGCCACGCCCTGGCGCTTGAAGGATTTCCATTTCTTCTCGCACTCACCAACCTTATACTTTGATGACATTTTGCTCCAGTCGTCCCATTCGAGCAGGAGCGAATCTTCATTCAGGCTGTGTAGAGCCATGCCCACTACCAACCAATCCTCATAATCATCGGCCCTGCTGGGGGATAGAGCGTTGAGGTAGGAGAGTGCCCACTGGATATCAGTCCAGTTCTCATAAGCCTGGGACTGGTGATTGAGTAAGGGTGTCCCAGTTTCCCCGCTGTCTTTTAACATCATCTCAATTACCCACATTGGTGCTGGTGCGATCGCGATTTCTTCCGGAGACCTCAACCAGCAATAACAGCCAGTTTCGGGGTGAACCGATGGGGGTAGGACGCTCTGGCACCCATCCCAACGCAGTTCCAGCTTCTGTTCTTTTCCGTCGTCTCCCTTAACCCCGGTGCCGATTTTCTTGGTAGCGATCGCGTCCCAGTATTCTTGGGGAACGTTAAAAAGATACTGACAGCGACCGGGCTTATTTGACGTGAAGGCGACTGTTTCGGGTAGTGGCACATTACCGGACAGCTCGGTAATTTTGTCGTGAGCTGCATGACCATCCGCATCGATGGCGACTATCCCGCCCGATACTTTACCTGTGCGGATACCGTAGCCTTTAGCTCTTCCTGATTTAATTTCAGTAATTAACTCTTGGTGGGATAACGGCGCTTCAAACTGCCAAGAAGTCCGGTAGCAGGCTTTATTCTTTTTAACCGGTGTCAGCGCCCATTCCACAGGTAGCTTACAGAGCTGATCGATGAGCCGTTGTTGTAGCTGGTAGAGTTTTTGGGCGGTAAAGTTTGCAACCATTACTTCAGCCCTCCTTTAATTTTTTGTGATTCCCACAACGCTGTTTTGCCCAAGCGGGAAAGGATTATCAGGGGAGGGACAGCGGGATGCCGGAAGGACGAGTACTCATCCAGCCCTCTTTTTTCAGTACATTTGTGGCGATGCTTTTTGTGAAGGGGTAGCGAGGAGCTGGTGATACGACTTGGAAGTGCTATCATAGTGCCACCTCCTTGGTTGCGAAAGGAGCGATTTTTGATGTCAAAATGACATAAATGGTTACCAGATCCACAACTGTTGCAACAAAATTGACAGTCGATCGCGGGTTTGCTACGTTAAGATGTGGAGGTCGAGGTCTATTGACCCCTTGATATTGGTTATCTGAAGACAAAAAATTCAGAAAACAGATCAACATTAAATCTCCTTTCGCCTATTTGGGCGGGGGCTAATAAAGCTTGGGCGTTTTTCCTGGTAAGAAGTGGCGCTCAAGCTTTGTTTTTTTTGCTGTAAAGTATCTGTTGCCGGCAACAGATAACGGACTGAAACAGCGGCTGACTGAATAACTGGTGGCAGTGAATAGAGTGATCGCGTCTTACCCATCTCTGGGTAGCACTTGTGCCAGTATTAGCGCCAACCGTTCGAGCGGCAGAGATTGTCGATCGATGGTCAATAAAGCGACCTGTTCGAGCTGGATGTCTAGTTTTTGTGTAGACGGCTGTGGGCAGTCCGGGCGATCGCCTACGTCATAGCACCCCAGTGTTTCACTCATTCCTCACCCCCTTTCTTCCCCCTGCCTTTGCTCCCAGTGGTGCCAGAGGTGGGGGATTGTCTCTGCTGGGCTTGTTTCTTTTCTAAAAAGTCTGCGATCGCTTCTTCCATGACTTCCGCAATGGTCACGTCCTGGTCTGCACAATAAACACGCAACCTTCGAGCTAAATTCTTATCAATAAGCCCTGTTACCTGAGAGTAGTCAGGGTTGTTTCGTCTAGCCAAATCTTCTATATCACTAAACTCATGATTCATTCTGGCACACAACATTGCAATGGAACTATATTTGTGTGTTGTGGCGTTGCAATGACACAACACTGTGCTATGCTAACTCACATAGGCAGGAAATGTGAAATGAGCAGGGCAGCACACCCCTCGCACAGTCTGACCAGGTAAAACCTCTAAAACGGTTATCCAGCTTTGGTTCTGATGACTCAGCGAACCTTAACTGCATGTCTCTAATTCACAATCACTTGCACAATCAGATTTTTTGCACAGCAAGACGCATACGCAACCATGCCAACCCCTTCAGCAATGAGGGTTAGGCGGTGTGGACAATTCCTTGATATTCCCGTTCGCAAAAGTGAAGCGGCACGATTCCTCGGAGTCCACCGCAACACTGTAACAAAGTGGGATAAATGCGCTCGAAGCCACATTGACAACTACCGGATGCATTTCGAGCAATCGGGGTCGAAGGAACAAGCACCGTTAAGCCCGTACCGTTTTTGGGTACTGACTCGACTCAAGGAGCTTTACAGAATCTATCGAGACGAATCCCTAATCGAGAAGTACGTAAAAGCTCACCCTTACGATTTCAGTTTCCGTACATTTTTTGAACTACGTTCCCAGGAGAAACAAGCCTCATGAATAAGCCCCAAGTGATGGAGAAATTCGGTTTCAAAGACAGCGAAGAATTTGATGCCTTGTTGTTAGATTTGGGCATTGACCCAGAACTGCAAGAATTGACAGAAAAACAGGTGGAATCTGTGAAAAATCACGTTACAGTTTTTGCCAGTTCCCTTGCCGGACTTCCCGCCCCCAAACCCCAGACCGAAAACACCAACGTTAACGGCTCCTACCTAGCACCGGATGGGGCGATGACTGTTGTTACAAACCAGGGGTTGCAAATAGCAAAAGAGGCCGGATTAGAGATTAGTCGAGGGGCCTTAGAAACCCTCTCCCAAATGACATTTGATAAAGGTCGCCTTGATGCGGCGTTTCTGGAAAACGCCTACTGGCTTGGACTGCTACGGCAACAAAACCAACTTCGTACAGCTAATGTTGAGAAATTCATTCAGCTTTACCTTGTGCAACAAAATACAAATGTTGACCTAGAAAAGCTGGCAACGGATGCTGGACTACTGAGCCATGAAGAACTCGTAAAAAAACTTTCAGCCGCCGCAGCGGGAGCGAACCCAACAAATTTGACCAATGCTGTTGCAGCGGCGACAGCTTGGTAGAGCTAATCGAGGCGTTGAAAACCGAACAATCTCGGCGCCTATATTATCAACAAGAACTCGAACGACTCAACCTATTATCGGACTCACAAAGGGAAAAGAAAATGCAGCTACTTGACCGCCTCAATTATTTCCTGGAATGCTCTTCTAACTGGTTTTTGTTTGGCCAATTCAAGCCCACATCGCCTGGGAAATTTTAGCGATGACCCAACAAAAAGACTGGGCTTCCCAGCTAAAAAACGAACTTGAAAAGCAAACCTCAGCTCGAGCTGCCCAAGTAGAGTCCCTGCTTTTTTCAGGAGACTTTGATGCAATCCGCACCTGGCTTGACCAATGGGAATCAGACGATAAAGCTCCAGATTCTCTGCGACAGAGGTATCGCTCAGTCCGCTCTCAATGGAGGAAAGAACGTTACCGTCAGCGTCAGCAACAGCTCTACGGCTCGCTAATAGACAGGATGAAGGGTAAAGCCAGCACCAAAAGTTTGACCGGCTCCGGTGCTAGCTCTATCCAAACGACCGAAGTAAACAAATCGTAAGGACTTGAACTAATCATGACATTTTCCACATCTGCTCATCCACTCCCGTTCTATGCAGACGGGGAAACTCCACTTGAAGAACTGGTAGATAAATTCGGCTCCCGGCTCGAAGGCTTGGCTTCCTACGAAAAACTCATCTTGTTAGCGACCATTGCCACCAACCTCGCGTTTCACGACACGGACGAAACACAGGAGGATTGGGGTCATCTCGACACGTACCAGGAGTTACCCTCTACCACTGTGACGGACGAATTGACAGACGCTTTCCCCTCACTCGATACCTTATCGCGAGACGCCTTACTCGGCCTTTGTGAAGGATTAGTGGCCCAGCTGCGATACACACGGGAGGTGGACTGATGAGAACTCCTGAAGTTTTAGCCTCAACCCTTCACCGAGCCATTGCCGACGTAGCCGAGTTTCTTGAGGGAAACGCCGTTGCTGACCAATGGGGATTTCTCGACAGCGGCCAGACTTTAGAGATTTATTCCTCCGTCCTGGAAGACTGCCGCCAGCAAGAAGCGTGGACGGCCTTAGAGCAACGTTATGAAGCCGTTGGAGGGAATATCTACTGCCCAGACGATACCTCCTGGGAGGTAGCGTAATGCTTGATTACGACTACCACATGGAGGACGACTCTGACGAACTCTACCCCCCATACACAGGGCACGAGTTTTTAGCTTCTCACGAAAGCATTGATGAACACGACTACTCCCTAGCCTTTGGGCAGTTCCTCAGTCTGGGCTTGGATGCCGATATCGCCAACATCCTCGCCTTCGGGGATAACCGCTTCGACCTGATTAGCCCCAACATAGACAACCCACTCCGAATGGCCGCCTTTGAGGTCTATGACCGCCTGTGTGAGATGGGGTACTGGTGCACAGAAAGCGAGTAGTTAACACGCCCCCGGTTGCGGCTGGGGGCACCAATCGGAGGTTTTCATGGCCACCCGACCCAACCAATATCAAAAGCAAGCCACTCTCGGAATTGTGGGATTATTCCTAATTGCCTCCCCAATCCTTCTCAAACTTCCCTCTCAATTTCACACCTTCAACTCAACCACTTTCGTAGAGACAGAAGCCGCCCAACAAAAGGCAGAAATTGAAGCCAGTGAAGACCTAGAGAGAACCCGGATTGAGCAGAAAAAACAGACCGCAGAAACGCTCAAACAAACAGGCATCCTGCCGTCAGGAAACAAGCTCAAAATTAGGGACTATTACGACAATCCCAAATGGAATCCTCGCCCCAACACAACAGGATTCCTCAAAGACGAAACCGTTTTTGTCTACGACTCAGCCGGCGTTTGTATCGGTCAAATCAAAGCCCGGAAATGGCTGTGGAAGCACTTCTATCAAAACGTCTGCAAAAACCTACCAGTGATGTAATCAACTCCAATTCAAACCATGCAAACGAACACAGGGAAAACCCCCACTGAAAAGACCACTCCGATGGGGAAAACTGATAACCCACAAGAACAAGACTATCACCATCAATCCTGGAGTGACTGGGCAGAAATTCTAGCCCGTTGGGTGGTCGATATCATAGCCATTCCCGCCTCTTTTCTGGCCGCTCTTTTCGCTCAATTCCTGGAACGCAATGGTTCAGGACGCAAGATTCTCAGCTTTTTCGGCTTTGCCATTGGCACTCTATTAAGTACCGATGGAATCTGGCAAACCTTCTTCCAAGGGGTGCCGATTTTCCCCTGGTTCGAGACGCAATGGATTGGGTGGAAAGGCTGGTTAATCCTGCCCTTCAATCCCCTATTTTGGCTCTCCCTGGCTATCAGCGCCCTTGTGCAAACTCAGGAAGCCAAAACATTACGTAGCAAGCCCCCTTCTGTTGCCAAAAAAGAGTTTGAAGATAGCAAACAGTACACACTACCTGAGAAGCCCAAAAACACCATTGACCTGACACGAGTCCTATGGGGACAGTACAAGCGAGCAGGGATGAGAGAACGCAATTCAGGCGGATTAATTGCCTTGTTCTTCTGGGTGTTTGATATTGTCACCACCTTCGTGAGTCGCTGGCCGTTCAAATACACCAACCCCGCCCTAATCCTCGCTTGTCTAGCCTACAACTTGGGCACCCTGATGGCCGGCGAAATTGGCTACCACATCTGGAAACATTCCCAAGAATAAACCCGAATGACACTAAGTTAAGGGAGCTGGGGGAGTTAGGGGAGCTGGGGGAGCTGGGGGAGCTGAGGGACTTAGGGGAGCTGGGGGAGCTATTCTTGAGCTTAATGTTTCATCAACCAAGGTGATGGGTTGTTAATTAGACTCACAAGACCAGCCAAAACCTGGTTATAAGTTCCATAAAGTTCTCGACCTGTTTCAGTATTTATGTAATTGCATCTAACTGCAAATTCGATCCAGGTTTGGGTTTCAGCAGCTTCTGCTAGCTCCTTCGGAGCCGCTTCGCTAACGCAATCATTGAGCTTGGCGATAAAGGCGGCTTCATACCGACGCTTTCGCCATGCGAGGCAAAATTTGCACAAACAGAACGCGATGAACGACGAATTTGGTCTGTCAATGAGTATCGTTCTTCAACTGGAAACTTTTTGGACAATTCAAAAATCCGCATTGCAGCTTCAAATGCCTTCTTGTATATGTCCAAGTCCTTATGACTTTTCGCATGTTTCTCTACTCAACTACCTCATCTCCAACTTCCTTAACTCCCCCAGCTTCCCCAGCTCCCCCAGCTCCTTATCTTAGTGCCACGCGAATAAACCCTAACAAGGAAAGTTTTAAACACTAATTCATCCCCTGCTTGCTTCAGAGGGCAGGGGTTTTTTCCAGGAGATTTTCATGGATGCACAGATTCCCAGTTTGACCACAAGAGAAACTCAACGATTACGCAGTGACTATCCAGCCATCGAGCATCTGGAAGCGGGTAACGTGGCCGCTTGGTTAGTAGAGAGACAAGAGCAATTATTAGTCCGGGCCAAAGAGGAACGGACGGGCATGAATCTCGCCAAGCTGCTGACATTAGCCTCTGGTGTCGTTGGAGCCGTTTGTTACGCCACAAGTCCCCTAGCTCCCGTTGGTGCTCTAGTTGCAGGTGTAGGGTATGTGTGGGCTGTCGCTCAAGACATGAATGCGTCCCACCAATTCGCCCCTATCCCATTTGTGCGGGGTAACTTTATTGAGTTCCTATCTGCAATGGGGGACAAGGACGCCAGAATTGACTGGTTCGCCAACTCTAACGAATTGGTGGATTTGATGTTCCACCTTGACCCGTTTGAGCGCTACGAGTTGGGAATGCTCAAGGAACACGCCCACGTCTTAAGCGAGTACCTCCAAAGGATAGAACCAGGAAAGCGCTTTCATGCCTATCGCTGGCTGTTTGACTGGTTTGTTAACTTGAAAGGGTCATTTCCTGGTGTTGAACAATTAACCAGCCACTTAGCAACCGTCACAGCCGACCCAAGGGTTAATTACCAGCAAGTACAGGCGATTCAGGAACACCAGGCGCTATGCATTGCACCCCCGACGGGAATTCTACCCACCCCAATTAGAAACTTACCAGAAACTAAGGCAGCTGAGCTCCCCTCCCCTCTTGGCGCGATTGACACCTTCGCCGAAATGGTCACTCAGCACGAGATAGCAAGGGAAGTGCAACCTGCAATGCCAATTGTCAAAAAGTCATTGCCAGCCCCTGTAGATATTGCCCTCGAGATGGCAAAAGTTCCTAAGTCTACAATTATCGCTGCCTCGCCCCGTGTCGGTAAAGGAGTGGTGGTCAGTATGGCCGTCGCGCACCTCCTTTCACTCCACCCCGACAACGAGATATGGCTGATTGACCCCAAAGACGAGCCAACGGAACGACATTACTGGTCACAAATCGACACAGACAAGCGATGTCATTTTGACTTACGTCCCTTTGACGTAGATGTAGAGGAAGCGATTGAAGTCTTCACAGAACACCTGACCCGATTTAACAGTTCCACAAGCTATCGAAAACTTCTCATCATTGATGAATTCGTAACACTCAACCAAAAATGTGCCGGGACATTTATGACCCGACTCAAAGATTTCATTGTGGGGATTTGTTCCTCAGGAGAAGTCAACCCGGATTTAGGATTAGGTCGCTTTGCTTGGGTCATCACTCAATCGCCTTACGTTTCGGATATCGGCTTCAAAACCAAAGCCGCTCTCGTCACTTTTCAACGGGTGTTTCTGCTGAATAAAGCCTCAATGCACCTGTATCCTCTTGCCGTATCGGCCTCGTTTGTTCCCGCCGGATTTGAGGAGAAAATTGCCAGATTGATGAAAGAAACAGGACGAGTCTTTTACTACTCTCGTACCGATTCCTGGCATCCAGTCCCGAACTATAAACTGCCGAATTCAACAAACGATACTCAACGGAGCGCCCAACTGGAAGGACTCGTCAAAAGCGGTGAGGATACGCCTGAAACTCTAAAAGAATCACCCGAAACAGCTGAAAGAACTGAAACGCCCGCTGAAACGCTGAAACCTCATCTCACTAGTCGTTTCAGCGAACAAGAGGAGATTTCAGCGAAACGTTTCACTCCTCTGAAACTACCCTTTCATGAAGCCAAAGAGCTGGTAGGGCGCCTCAGAAATGAAATGAGTCAGACCAAGATTATTGAGGTGCTGTGGTCAGCCAAACCCGGAGAAAGTAAAGCCTACAAAGAGGCTTTAGCTGACTATAAAGAGCTGATAGGAGACGAGGGAAAATAAAAGGAATTCTCCTCAAGGCGTCAAAGCCCTTATTTGGGGTAACTAATAAGTCATTTCTGAGGCATTTTGAGAGCGATTTCCTTAGCTTCTTAATGAAGTGGAGTTGAAATGAATTACAGGCTTGGCCCCGTTTCCCGATTGTTCCAGAAATTTATCCCTAAAAATGCCCATCAAAAGATTAAGAAAACACCAGAGGAGTCAGCCTCGACCGTTAAATCAGCGAGAGCAAGATTTGATAGACTTTTACAGTTCTTGTCAACTAAGAATGACCCCACAACACTTCTATGCCAAATGGTTGGTTGACCATGAAACAATCGCCAAAATCTGTCAGCGTTCCCTATCGACAGTACGACGTTGGTTCATGCAAGGGCAAACCTACCGCCCTCCTCAACCCAACGATTTGCGTCATCTTGCCCTGATGGATTTCCTCCTAGAGCATTTCGAGAAAATTCCTGCTGAACTCCTCAACTTACTCTGCCCCCAGGAGCCAGACGAGTAGCCATTTTTAGGGGTCACAAATCTCACCAAAAAGGAATGCCATTTTTGCATTCCTTTTTCCTCAGAGGCTGGCTAATAATGGCCAAGAGATTTCCGTGAGCCAACTGAAGCGAGAAAATGAATGATAAAGAAAAACTGATTAAGGAACTTCTTTGCGGAGTAACGTCTTGGAATCAGTGGCGTCAAGACAATCCAAATCAAGGGAGATTGGATTTGACTCACGTTAACCTCAGCGGGGCAAATCTTCGGGAAGCTGACTTGAGTGAAGTTGACCTAATTGAAGCCGACTTATCTGGAGCCAAATTATCTGGAGCCAAATTGTATGTTTCCAACTTGTCGGGAGCCAACTTGAGGGGAGCCAATCTGACTGGAGCCGAACTCAATGGTGCAATTCTCACCAAAGCTGATTTGAGCGGGGCTGAATTGAGCTGTGCCAGCCTAGAGTTTGCTAACACCTTGAAAAATCATCCCTTGTATGAGTTATATCGCGACCATTACCTCTCCATTTTGCGGGCGATGCACCGATATCACTCATTCAACACTAACTTGATGGCGGCTAATCTTGAGAAGGCTACGCTGCAATATGCCGAGCTACAAGGTGTGAATTTTCAGCAGGCTAACTTGACAGATGCGAACCTCTGGGGAACTTGTTTGTATCGTGCCGATTTCTCAGGAGCCGACCTCAGAGGTGCCGAGCTGCGCAAGGCAATCATTGGATATATCAATCTCCGAAATACCAAGTTTTCTCGACGAACCAAAATAAATGAAAGATGGCGACGCATTTCCTTATTGGTATCTAACCAAGCTGAAAAACCCTATTGCTGGGAGGGAGCTGCGCTTAAAGATGCGGATTTACAAGGAGCTGACCTGAGTCGAACAATAATGCATTACGCCGACTTGAGGGGAACCAATCTAAGAAATGCTAATTTGATGGGTGCGGATTTCTCTAGCACCTATAGGATAGCGGGTGCTGACTTCAGGGGCGCTAAATATAATCAGGATACTATTCTCCCGGATATGAGTTGGAGTCAAAAGCAAACCTTGATTTTTGTTGACTCGCCTGTAGAAGCCAATCAAGAAGAAGAGATAAAAGAAGAGCTAATTGATTTATCAGTTCTCACAGATGAACAAAAAAGAATTACTAGTGAGCGTGAGCCCACCTTGATTGTTGTTGACTCGCCTGTAGAACCCAATCAAGAAGAAGAGAGTAAAGAAGAGCTAATTGATTTATCGGTTCTAACAGATGAGCGAAAAAGAATTACTAGTGAGCGTGTTAGCCGAGAAGACCAGCAAAAATTTAGGGAGTTGTTGAAAGATGCATTCCTTGGGAAGTGCGCGATTACCCAATGTGACGTAGAACGGGTAATAGAAGCGGCTCATATTTTTCCGTACCGAGGACCTCAAACCGATTGTTTGTGGAACGGAATTTGGCTGCGTCTGGATTTCCACAGGCTTTTCGATGCATATTTATTAACAATTGATTCCCAAGACTATCGAGTTCGCCTCTCTCCCAACTTGATGAATAGCTGTTATCGAGAGTATGCCGAGAGAAGCGTCTATTTTCCCGAACAGCCGATTTCTCTAAATCGTAAGCAAGTGCTGCAATGGCATAATGCTCAGTGCAGTTGGTGGAAAAACTCTTAAACCAAGAACATTACAAAGACCAACGGGAATGGGGAGCCGGGAAAACTTCATTAACTTTTCCCTACAGTTGCTGCAAATCCTGTTGTTTATTAGTTGGTTTTTGCGTAGCGTTTCAGTACACGCTCAATTGCCTCATCCACTAAATCCAAATCCGAGGCAGGGTAGATATCGTAGTACTTGTCTTTTGATTGTTCTTTGTTTTTGTTGCACTCAAAAATCCGTGCAACAACATTGTTGTATCCAAAAATGAGTGCAACAATTCTGTTGTATCCAATTCTGGATGTAACCGTGTACATATATTGGCGCAAACGCAATAACAAAAGAGTTTTTCGTGATGGCTAACCGATTGGGTGATGCTTTGGGCGGTCCCAAGATTGAGTTGTTTGCCAGAGAATCGAGAGAGGGTTGGGATGCTTGGGGAAAGAAGCGTACTAGTGATATCAGAGGCTATAAGCTAATAGTTATAGACGAGGGGTAGCGCGATTATGGCTTTTTCAACGCTCCTGGAGCAGGAACGAGCTCGATGGAACCAGGCAATCCAAAATCACCCTCTTGACGCCAAAGCTTACATTCGGCGCGGTATGGTTAACTTTAAGCTCGCTTTAGTTGACCAGTCCATTCAAGATTTTGATCGGGCAGAACAGCTCGACCCAAGCCTCTCACCTTACCTATGGCAACGTGGGCTGTCATACTACTATGCCGAAAGATTTGAGGAGGGCGCGGCTCAGTTTGAGTTGGATTTAACGGTCAATGCCCAAGACGTGGAGGAGACGGTGTGGCGGTATCTGTGCATTGCACGCTTTAAGGGCGTGACGCAGGCGCGACAAGAGTTGCTAAGTGTTAGAAACGATCCACGACCTGTAATGGATGGGATATACGAGCTGTTTGCAGGAAATTGCAGCCCAGATGATGTCCTCAGGCTTGGGAACTTTGATGGGAGGCGCGGTAGGTTTTACAGCCATCTTTATATCGGCTTGTACTACGAAGCAGCAGCCGACATAGAGCTAGCACGCTATTACATCAATAGGGCGGTCAACTTCTACAAGCTTGATGACTATATGTGGCATCTAGCTTATGTCCACCTGAAGCGGCGAGGATGGGGCTAAAAGCTTTCCTCCTAGTAGGAGGGAAAGTAACGAAAGGGCGGTTCACTATCCCGGCAAGTACAAACTGGAACTATCTTCCGGACGGGCATGGAGGTAGCGGCTGGTAATGGCGACGCTAGAATGTCCTAATGTTTCAGCAACGAGATGGATTTTTGCACCCCGTTCCAGAGCATGAGTGGCGTGGGCGTGGCGCAACCAGTGGGGTGAAACGTTGCCCTTGATTCCAGCTCGTTTACCTGCGGCTTTGACAATTTGATGAACCCGTTCCCGCGTCAAGTGACCGGAGTGGCTGCCCTTGCGAGAGCGGAACACGGGTTCATGAGGAGCTGCATCTCCCCTTCTCTGCATGAGTTCGACCCACAACGAGGCGGGAAGCAAAATACTGCGGGTTTTGGAACCTTTGCCCAGGACGGTGACTTGTCCACTGTTGCCCCGAAGCTGTAAATTGTTCCACGTCAATTGACACAACTCGGAAGCTCGTAACCCAGCTAAGTACAATAACCTCAAGATTGCCCGATTTCTGGGATTTGTTTCCAGGGCAATCATCATTTGAACTTCTAACTCGGTCAACAGTCGTTCATTGAGAGTGTCCGGTGCTTCTGGAAGTTCGACCAAGGCACCCACATTTCGAGGTAATACCTCACTTTTGTTGCCAAACGAGATCAGGGAGCGAACGGCTGCCATGATCGTGCGCTGAGTACTTTTGGCAAGACCCTGCTCTTCTAACGAGGCAGCAAATCCTTGGACTTCAGCGAGGGTAACGGGGTTTGAGTAGCAATCGTGCAGAATCTTACGCTAAGGCTGAAAAGCTTTACTGACATGCCCATATGATAAAAAATTACACGTATCTCGGCTCAATGCCTAAAACTACCCCGCCTGGGTACTGCCGAAATCCAAAAACATTTGCCAATCTTTTAATAGGCTCAATACAAAGAACTCAGGAGCACTGTTGGTGCTAAGTTTCTAAATTTTTGGTTGCTACTACTCTGCGTGTAGTTTAACAGTTGCCTTGCAAGGGAACTGGCAGACGGCGTTGATACTGAATTCAAGATTAATGGCAGTCCCTGAGCACAACTGTTGGGCCATCTACAACTCTTATAGGAGGGAGTACAGATGGCAAAGGTTCTCATTGTTCTTGACGGCAGTTTCCGGTTTTCAGAAAATGGCCCTACACCCGATTTCACCTACACCGTACTGGTCGATGCGCTCGTCAGTGCCGGTCATCAAGTCACTAAGGCACATCGTCAGAGTGATGGCAGTGCCAATATCCAGTCATTCAACTTTGCAACCAGCGGCAATCTGCTCGACTATGACGTCATCTGGCTGATCGGATGGCAGGGTCGAAACTCGCGGCCGCCTTCGTCGGACTCCAGCGGCCCCGGCATCGGTGACGCTGAGATCGCCGCAATTGCCCGGTTCATGGCAGCTGGCGGCGGTGTGTTTGCGACCGGCGATCATGACAGCATCGGCGCTGAAATGTGCGGGCATATCCCTCGCATCCGCGCGATGCGTAGCTGGTATGGCCTCAACGACGGTGCCTCGCCAATGCCCCCTAGTTTTCCACGGAACTTCCCTGTCTTTACCACGGGGCGTGCAGACAGCACGCAGCGCAATCCAGGGGGCGATTATGGGGGCGATACGAGCTTTGTTTGGTTTCAGAACCAATCGGATATTGTGCCCCAGCCGATCACGCCGACCTCCTCGCCGGCCCATCCTATCCTTCGTCGGAGTGGCAGCGACATCACCATCTATCCAGACCATATGCACGAGGGGAATACGCTCGGCGAGGTGATGGGTTACGACTATACGCAATCGCTATCCTTCGTCGGTGAGTCGTTCGTTGAGTTCCCCGGTATAGCGGGGCATCGCGAGATACCGCAGGTTATCGCCACAGGACAGTCGCTCGCGCATTCGTCTTGGATGGCCACCACCAACACCGTGCTCGATTCGGCGATTGCGGACGTAAAGCCCATCAATACGCTGAGTGTCTATGACGGTCGAGTCGCGGGCGTTGGCCGCATCGTCACCGGTTCAACGTTCCACCACTATATCGACATCAACCTGACCGGCGACAGCGGTGTCACACCCGCAGTGGGCGTCAAGGTTGGACCCAACGCTCAAAAGGGGCACGGCTTCAATGACGCGCCAGGGACGACGTTCGCAGACATCAAGGCTGTGTATGTCAACATCACTGACTGGCTTGCGCGACCACGCCCAGCAATCCAGCTGATCCTTGAGCGTAGTACCTTCAGCCAGGATGAGGCGATCGCAAATCCCGATTTCAACGGCGCGATCCTCGTCACTGTCGATGGCCTCAAGCCAAACCAGTTTCCCGGAGGCGGGATCACCACACTGTCGCCATCGACGGCGCAGTTGCAGAGCTGGGCTCCGACAATCACGCTTTCTGACTCGACAGGTCTTGAGATCACACCCATAGGTATCCACAGTGATGACCCAACGCTGCCGCAGCGGTTGCAAAGATTCACCTTCACCTACCGTGTTCGCTTCACCAATGTAAGCACAGTGTTCGGCTTCCCACAGCCAACCCGCACCATCCAAGTCAATGCCGCGCTGACCTCTTCCGCCGTGGCTGGTTTTCTGACCGACTCCGCCCTCATCCAGCTGGTGAAGTCGGCAAACCCGTTCATGCTCGATCTTGCTAATAACAACCAGACTGCCTGGCTGAGTTCGGACGTGCGGGTGTTCCGGGCGGTTGCGGGCGAGACGACACTCGGCAAGATGCTCCCGAACAACGCTACCAGAGCGCAGGCGCTGCAATATCTTCGGGACGTGCTTTCGAGCATGACTATCACGCAGTTTGAGAACAACCTCAGCCTTACCCAGGAGGGGTCTGCACTCAGCCCATTCCCGACAACTACCGGCACTCACCGCAATGTGTACAATTTCGTCGTGGCGCGGGTGCGGCTGAACCAGGCATCTGCAACAGCAACCGGGGTGCGCGTCTTCTTCCGCATCGTTCCATCACCAACCACAGCTGCACTTACCTATCACGAGGCGATGGGTGTCCCGATCGGGAGCTACAAGAAAACGGCTGGAGCCAATCCCATCGCCCTTCCGGGCACCAATGGTGCGGGGACTGAGTGGGTATCTTTCCCTTGCTTCCTGAACCCGCGCACATCGCCGCCCGAGTCACAGACTGATCCTGACAATGTGAAGGATATTGGGCCTACCGGTAGTGAGATTTCCACCTTCTTCGGGGCGCTGCTCGACAACAATCTCAATGATCCCTACCTACCGCTCACACCTGGTGGTGGCAGTGCAGTCAGTCTGTCAACGCTAATGATGGGCGAGCACCAGTGCATCGTCGCCCAGATTGAATATGCGGGCACGCCAATCCCAGACGGGGCAAACCCGTTTACGTCGGACAAGTTGTCCCAACGCAACCTCGCCTTCAGTGCGGTTGCAAATCCTGGGCTTGATGCCTCGCGCATGGCACTGCATACATTCGAGATCGAGGCGACACCAAATGCTATTGGCAACGGAAGCCTGCCCGACGAACTGCTCCTTGAGTGGCACAGGGAACCACCGGAGGGCACTGAGGTACGCCTTGAAATCTCGACTTGGGATGCACGCTCAGTTGTTGAGTTGGCCGATCGCTTCTACTCGCGCCACGAGATCCGCGTGATCGATGCACACACAGTTGCTCTGCCAGGTGGCGGCGTCCGCTATGTTCCGATCCCGCGCACTGATAAACGGCAGACTGGCGTGGCCACTATCCATTTCCCACTCGGCGTTAGGAAAGGGCAGCGCTTCGACCTTTCTATTCGCCAAGTGACGACTCGTGGCAGACAGCTAGATATTGAGCGCATTAACTCCAAAAACATCTCGCGTGAAGAGGCCGCACGGTTGCTTGACGTGCAAGAAGGTGAACCCCTCCCGCATGGCGTATTCGAGTTGGGCGAGAACAAGGTACTGATCACGGATCTGAGGGTGCTTGATGACGCAGGTGATCACGCCGTCCTCATTGAGCGTTCTGAACCAGCAGAGGCCGTGATGGCACGGCAAGAGGCAGGGCGTTGGCGTGAGACAATTGGTGCCTTTCAACTTGGCATTCCAGTGTCAGACAAAGCAGACATGCTGGCCTACCATCTCCGGCTGTTGTCGGTACTGCGCTGGCGGGCTGAGAAGTTGAAACCCAACAGCCGCTGGTACGAGACATTCATCCGTTATGTGGAGCTAACCGCAGAGAAGGTTCGCGCACTCGGTGGCGATCCCTACTCGGTGCCGCCGACGCCGGACGGAGATATTCCGCTGCCTGGGAAGGACGACGAGCACACCGGCTGCTGCGGATGCCTTCTCGGCTGGTTCCGATTATTGGTTCGATGGTACAAGCAGGATTGATGCACCCAAACAAGGTGCTCAGAGATTGCGGCAAACCGCTAAATGGCCAAAATAGAAGGTTGGTGCAACCTGGGGCAATTCTGACTTAAAACCATTGATATGTATAGGTTTCAGCCTTTGTCTCTTAATGATGAATGATACCCGACAGTTAGTTGAGGACTTTACATTTCAGTTCACAACTTTACGTCTGGGTTCACGACTATATTGTTTGTGTTCAGCTTTTTGCATAACGTAAAAGTACTCGCTCTATCGCCGCATCTAACAAATCCAAATCGGCGACGGGATAGACATCATAGTATTTATCTTTGACCTGTTCCTTCGCCGGAGGTTTCCCGTGCCGCTCTTTGTAGGCAGAAGCAGCTTCCATCTCAATATGCAGCCGTTGAGAAGCTGTCACCTTCTTCTTACTGGATTTGATGCGCTCCGCCAGCATCCAACTTTTTGATTCTGGTTCTGATTGGTGCGAACGCTCTCTTAAGGATGCAGGGGGTGGAGAACTATTTGATACTCCATCCCTTGTAACTACCGTGTTATCAGGAGATGAACGAGATGCTTGTTCTTCTTCTTCGGAGTCGGCAGTCGATTCAAAATAATCAATCAGAACCGGAATAACTGCCTCTTGCCAGGTCACTTGTGGGCCAGACCAGTCATTTGTCTTTGATGTGGCTAGCCGACTGAAGCCATATTCCTTCCCTTCTTCTGTCAACTGCCAGATTCTTTTTCCGTTGTCTGGACGAACCTGGAAGCCCAACTCAACTAACGCCTGATTCACTTGTGCCGGCTTGATTTTCCTTCCCAATTCCTCTGCCAACTGTTCTGCCACAACAGATACGGTCATACCGAAATCAGGAGCAGGTGTAGTAGAACCGATGAGTTTTTTAGCGTCTTCAATAATGTCCGCCAAATCGGGGAATTTTTTGGCTAGCGCATTGAACTTCCATTGAGCGATCGCGCTGTTATCTAATCCTGCATCTTTCAACCAAACCGAAAGCGTGTTGATGGACTCCATAGCAGAGGCTAGGGCATCAGGTGCTTTGATACCTGATGCATGTGTAGAGTCTTGTCCATTATTCGGCATGAATCGGGGTGCGTTTCTGACTTATTAGTGATGCTACGCACTCTACACCATTGCTGTCTATGACTCCATTCTTTGTGTGACTACGCGATGTCAAATAATCGGTGGGAACACTCTGATACCCAGCGAGTTATTTTTGGTCCGGTTGCTACAAAAACGTTTTCCGAGAGGTTTCCACGATGCCTATCTGTTCCGTGGAACAGATACAATTCTTTACAAAGTTGCTCGGAACGGCGGAACGGGTCGCAACAAGCCGCCGTCTATTCTCAATAAGCCCCGAAAAAACGGCGATTTTCCCAGTTCTCAACGAAAGTATTGGGCTTGCAGCTTTTACACTATGTAATAGTAGTTTGCTACTTTTAACTGGCGATGCTTCCAGAAGTCGAGCAATGGTTAGCCAACTATCACGGGAAAACGTATCAAAGTTATCACAACACGATTGATAAGTTTTGTGCGGCTGTTCCTTTGTCGATTGAGCAGATTCAGACCTCTCATGTGAGAAACTGGCTCAATAGTTTGGATGTTGCTGATACCACAAGGGTTAAGCACCTCAATCACCTCAAAGTGTTTTTTAACTACATAGTGGAACTCGACAATTCGCCGATTAAGCGCTCGCCGATTCCCAAACAATTCAAATTACCGATTCCACAACAAACCCTCGTCGAGCGCATTCTCACGAAGGATGAGGTGGCTGCACTGCTCGACAATGAACTGGACCAGCGCAACCGACTGATTCTCACGACTCTCTACAAAACTGGAGTGAGAGTTTCTGAGTTGTGTGATTTGAGATGGAAGCATTTTATACCGAGAACGGACCTGAGAACGTACCAATTGACGGTTTACGGGAAGGGGGGGAAAACTCGGCAAATTACGCTGCCTCCGGTTTTGGCTCAGTCGCTTCAGGAATTTAGAGGGAAGGCTCCTGCTTCTGCTCCTGTCTTTGCCAGTGCCAGCGGTCGTGCGTTAGCCCCGGCACACATTCACCGCGTCGTTAAGCGGGCGGCTCTGCGAGCTGAGTTACCGCAGGCGGAGAAGGTTTCCCCTCACTGGCTGCGTCATGCCCACGCTACTCACGCATTGGAAAACCATGCTCCAATCGCTTTGGTGCAAGCCACATTAGGTCACGTTAGCTTGGAGACAACCAGTAAATATCTGCATATTAGACCTAGCCAAAGCTCTGGCGATTTTCTGTGAATTGAGGAGCGCCAGAGCTAAGCGACTACCAGTATTGCTAGTTCTGTTGCTTCTTTACTAAAAATGAATACGTAGAATCAGCCGAGTTAGCGCTCAAAGACGCCAACATCTATACATATAGTCCGTCCTGTTCCCGGTTTGATAAACTCCGTTAATCACAGCGATAGGAATGAATAAATTCAACTCCCTTGATTTTGTAAACAAATGTAAATATATTAAAAAACAAGGCAAGATTATTTGCTCGATATCATACGAAGCCTTAAATAACCGCAATCATACCGAACCATGACAACCACATTACAACGCGAGCGTAGCTCCAACGTGTGGGAACAGTTTTGCAACTGGGTCACCAGCACCAACAACCGCCTCTACGTGGGCTGGTTTGGTGTCCTGATGATTCCTACCCTGCTAGCTGCTACCACCTGCTTCATCATCGCCTTCATCGCTGCTCCTCCTGTGGACATCGATGGTATCCGCGAACCCGTTGCTGGAAGCTTGCTGTACGGTAACAACATCATCTCTGGTGCTGTTGTACCTTCTTCTAACGCCATCGGCTTGCACTTCTATCCCATTTGGGAAGCTGCTTCTTTAGATGAGTGGCTCTACAACGGTGGCCCTTACCAGCTCGTGGTTTTCCACTTCCTCATCGGCGTTTTCTGCTACATGGGACGTGAGTGGGAACTGAGCTACCGTCTGGGTATGCGTCCTTGGATTGCTGTTGCTTACAGCGCTCCAGTGGCTGCTGCCACCGCCGTGTTCCTGATTTACCCCATCGGTCAAGGTTCTTTCTCTGATGGTATGCCTCTGGGCATCTCTGGAACCTTCAACTTCATGTTCGTGTTCCAAGCCGAGCACAACATCCTGATGCACCCCTTCCACATGTTAGGTGTGGCTGGTGTCTTCGGTGGAAGCTTGTTCAGTGCAATGCACGGTTCACTCGTTACCAGCTCCTTGGTGCGTGAAACTTCTGAAACCGAATCTCAGAACTACGGTTACAAGTTCGGACAAGAAGAAGAAACCTACAACATCGTTGCAGCTCACGGTTACTTCGGTCGGTTGATTTTCCAATATGCTTCTTTCAACAACAGCCGTAGCTTGCACTTCTTCTTAGCAGCTTGGCCTGTAGTGGGCATTTGGTTCACCGCATTGGGCATCAGCACAATGGCGTTCAACCTGAATGGATTCAACTTCAACCAGTCCATCATCGACTCACAAGGTCGTGTGATTGGTACCTGGGCCGATGTACTCAACCGCGCTAACTTGGGATTTGAAGTCATGCACGAGCGTAATGCTCACAACTTCCCTCTCGACTTGGCGGCTGGTGAAGCAGCTCCTGTAGCTCTAACCGCTCCAGTTATCAATGGCTAAGATTTAGCCTGAATTAAATATCAAAAGCGTCTCCTGCAAAGGGGGCGCTTTTTTGTTTGGGGGAAAAGCGCCCGTGAGGAGAAATTTAGAGGACTTCTGCTATTTGCCTGTAAATGGGACAGTCAATACTGAAAGTCCTTAATTTTACGTTGATATAGCTTGCCTATTGCCATCAGCCCAAGCCTCGAAAATGAGACAGTTGTCCTTATCGACCATTTTTTCTCTGCTGCTATACAAAGGCGTGAGCGCGCTCCAGGTCGTGATTGTTACGAATTGTGCTAGCAACTGTTATCAAGTCAACGCCTGCCAGTATTTTTTCTGCATAAGGTCAAAGATTTGGGCAATACAGGTCAATAGTCAGCCCTGATGGTATCTAGATATCAACCCATGCATCTTCGCAGGCTTAGCCTTGGTGTACTGATTGCTCTCCTAACGTCCCTAACTCCTTTAAGTTTCAAGTTTACGGCACCGTTAACAGTGCTACAGGTGCTGGCTCAAACCCCGGATGCTCGAAAAGTGGAAGCAGACCGACTACTAGACCAAGGTACTCAGCAGCTTGATACTAGTCAATTTGAAGCGGCAAAACAATCTTTCCAACAAGCATTAACAATCTACCGGGAAATCAATGACCGCAAAGGCGAGGGATGGGCCCTGGGCAATCTGGGTATTGCTTACAAGTCCCTGGGGGACTATGCCCAGGCGATTGATTACGAAAAGCAGTCCTTGGCGATCGCACGAGAGATTCATGACCGCCAAAATGAGGGCAAGGCCCTGGGCAATCTGGGTATTGCTTACCGTAACCTGGGGGACTATGCCCAGGCGATTGATTATGAAAAGCAGTGGTTGGCGATCGCACAACAGATTCATGACCGCCAAAGTGAGGGCAAGGCACTGGGCAATCTGGGTAATGCTTACATTAACCTTGGGAACTATGCCCAGGCGATTGATTACGAAAAGCAGTTGTTGGCGATCGCACAACAGATTCATGACCGCCAAAGTGAGGGCAAGGCACTGGGCAATCTGGGTATTGCTTACCATTCCCTAGGGGACTATGCCCAGGCGATTGATTACGAAAAGCAGTACTTGGCGATCGCACGAGCGATCAAAGACCGTTTAGGGGAGGAGACTGCTCTGGGCAATCTGGGAAATGCTTACTTTTCCCTAGGAGATTACACCAAAGCGATTGAGTACCAGCAGCAGCGTTTAGCCATCGCACGCCAAATCAAAGACCGTTTAGGGGAGGGAGCAGCTCTGGGCAATCTGGGAGTTGCTTACTTTTTCCTAGGGGATTACGCCAAAGCGATTGAGTACCACCAACACTCTTTAGCCATCGCACGCCAAATCAAAGACCGTCAAGGGGAGGGAGCAGCTCTGGGCAATCTGGGAAATGCTTACTTTTCCCTAGGAGATTACGCCAAAGCGATTGAGTACCAGCAGCAGCATTTAGCCATTGCACGGGAAATTAAAGACCGTTCAGGGGAGGGCGCATCTCTAGGCAATCTGGGAGTTGCTTACAATTCCCTAGGAGACTACGCCAAAGCAATTGATTACCAGCAGCAGTGTTTAGCGATCGCACGCCAAATCAAAGACCGTTTAGGTGAGGGGCAATCTCTGGGCAATCTGGGAGGAGCTTACTTTTCCCTAGGAGATTACGCCAAAGCGATTGAGTACCAGCAGCAGCATTTAGCGATCGCACGCCAAATCAAAGACCGTTTAGGTGAGGGGCAATCTCTGGGCAATCTGGGACTGGCTTACGATTCCCTAGGAGATTATGCCAAAGCAATTGATTACCAGCAGCAAAGTTTAGCCATCGCACGCCAAATCAAAGACCGTCAAGGGGAGGGGAATGCTCTGGGGAATCTGGGAAATGCTTACCATAAACTAGGCGATTACGCCAAAGCGATTGAGTACCAGCAGCAGTATTTAGCGATCGCACGGGAAATTGGTGACAAGGATGGAGAGGGGCTTGCTCTGAACAATCTGGGAGCTACTCTCCAAAAATCTGGCAATCTCACCCAAGCCGAAACCACCCTCCGTGCTGGAATTGAGACATGGGAATCTCAGCGGGAACGATTGGGTAACAATGATGCCTACAAAGTCTCAATTTTTGAAGAGCAAGCTCGCACCTACCGCACTTTACAACAAGTCCTTATCGCTCAGAATAACCCTAATGCTGCTCTCTTAATTGCAGAACGGGGACGTGCCAGGGCGTTTGTGGAGTTATTGCGTCGGCGCAAGGCTACAACTTCGGACTCTGGCAACTCCCCCATTACTCCACCCACCATCGAGCAACTGCAACAAATTGCCAAAGAGCATTCTGCCACCCTCGTTGAATATTCAATTATTTATGATGACTTCAAGATAAAGGGTAAAGAAGAATCTCATGAATCAGAACTTTATATTTGGGTCATCTCGCCCACAGGTGTAGTCACCTTTCGTTCATCTGACCTCAAACCTCTGTGGCAGAAACAAAATACAACACTTGCAGACCTAGTTTTCACCAGTCGCGACTCCCTTGGCGTGAGAGATACCCCCATCATTGGCATCGTTCCCAGACCCGGATTTCAACAAAAACAGGAAGCAAGTCTTACTGAACAATTACAGCAACTGCATAAACTGCTGATTGAACCCATTGCCGATCTCCTGCCGACTGACTCCAACGCTCGTGTCGTCTTCATCCCGCAATCCTCTCTGTTCCTCGTTCCCTTCGGGGCATTGCAAGGTAAAGACGGCAAATACCTCATTGAAAAACACACCATCCTCACTGCACCATCGATTCAGGTATTGCAACTCACTCGTGAACAACGCCAGCTGGTAGGGGCAAAAAGCCAATCGCCCCTACAGGGAAACGATGCCTTGGTGGTCGGGAATCCTACCATGCCCAGCGTACCACCCAAGCCAGGGGAAAAACCGCAACAACTGCCTTCTTTACCCGGTGCTGAAACCGAAGCCAAGGCAATCGCTGAAGTCCTTCACACCCAACCCCTCATCGGTAGCGAAGCCACCAAATCAACCGTTGAGCAACTGATGTCTAAAGCACGATTCATCCATCTCGCAACGCATGGTTTATTGGATGATGTTAGAGGATTAGGAAGTGCCATAGCCCTTGCTCCCGACTCATCCTATAAAGAAGAAATCGGCAAAGTAAACGGCTTACTGACGGCAGAAGAAATCCTTGATTTAAAACTCAATGCTGAATTAGTCGTCCTGAGTGCGTGTAACACTGGCAGAGGCAAAATTACCGGGGACGGCGTAATTGGCTTATCTCGCTCCTTAATTAGTGCGGGTGTACCCAGTGTTTTAGTATCCCTCTGGTCAGTACCCGATGCGCCTACAGCCCAGTTGATGACCGAATTTTATCAAAATCTTCAGAAAAACCCCGACAAAGCTCAAGCTCTGCGACAGGCGATGCTAACGATTCTGAAACAACATCCTAACCCTAAAAACTGGGCGGCATTTACCCTGATTGGGGAGTCAAATTAGTTATTAAAAATTATTGACTTTTCTGAGATAACTTTAACTTTTGACTTCTAGAACAAATACAGAGAATTAAGATTGCAACTATCAAAAACTGAAAACTTAAAACCTTTCTCTTGACTTCTGCCTTCTGCCTTCTATCCTCTGCCTTATCTTTCGCTCAGGAGTCCCCCACAATGAGCCGTATCAAACGCCGTCAGTTCTTACAATTTGCTGCATCTACCCTGGCAACAATCGGTTTAAGCCAGCTCGATTTTCTCCAACAATCCCATCGCTATGCCCAGGTACTTGCTCAAAGTACCCCTCGCAAACTGGCATTACTTGTCGGCATTAATGACTATCCCGGTACTCTGGGATTTGGAGCCTTACAAGGATGTCTCACCGATGTAGAATTGCAGCGTAATCTACTCATCTATCGCTTTGGCTTTAATCCCAACGATATTCATACGCTGACGGATAAACAAGCGACTCGCCAAGGCATTCTTGAAGCTTTTGAAGAGCACCTAATCCGCCAAGCCAAGCCAGGGGATGTGGTTGTATTTCATTATTCTGGACATGGTTCCCACGTCAATGACCCAGATGGCGATAATCCTGATAAACTCAATAGCACTTTTGTTCCCATTGATGCGTTTCTCCCTAGTGGATTTCCCAACACGGGTGGTGTGGTGCAGGACATTATGGGACATACTTTATTCCTGCTGATGTCAGCGGTGCAAAGTGAAAATTTTACTGCTGTACTGGATAGTTGTTTTTCTGGCGGCGGCACGAGGGGAAATGTGCGGATTCGCTCTCGCGATGGCGGTTCTCAACTCCAGATTTCTCCCACTGAAAAAGCATACCAGGAACAGTGGTTGTCCCGGTTGAAGCTGTCGCCTCAAGCGTTTATACAACAGCGTCGGGCGGGGGTGGCGAAAGGGGTGGTGATTGCTTCCGCTCAACGCAACCAAACGGCTGCTGATACCCCGTTTAATGATTTCTATGCGGGAGCGTTTACCTACCTGATGACGCAGTATCTGTGGGAGCAAACGGGGACGGTGGGGAGTGCGATCGCTAATATTACTCGTGACATCAAACCGTTCTCCCGTCAAGTCCCGCTCACCGATGTTAAGCCGCAAAGTGGGTATGAAAGGAAACCCATCTATTTTATTGACCCCCAAAACCCAGCCGCTGAAGCTGTGATTACGGAAGTTACAGGGAATACAGCCAAGTTGTGGTTAGGTGGATTAGACCGGGAAAGTCTGGCAGGATTTAACAAAAATGCCACCTTTACTCTTGTTGATGCTAAAGGGCGGGGTGCAGGGAAGGTGATATTGGTATCGCGTCAAGGCTTAACGGGAGAAGCGACAGTACAAGGGATGGCCCAACCGGGTGCCTTTTTGCAGGAAGCGGGACGGGCTATTCGTGGCGATTTGAAGCTGCGGATTGGTCTTGATTCTAGCTTGGGAGGGGATATTAATGGCGCGAAACAGGCGTTGCAAGGGATGAATCGGATTGAAGCGGTGAATGTGCCGTATCCGGGGGAGATTCAGTACCTGTTGGGTCGGGTAACAAAGGGTGATGGGAAGGGATTATCGTCCCCTCAACCATCGGGGACACCAGCAAAGACTCTTCCTCCCGTCGGCAGTATCGGCTTATTTTCCCCTGGAAAAGACGAACAACTTCCCGACTCCTTTGGTGAACCGGGGGAGACAATTACCGTCGCTGTCAAGCGTTTAGAAGCAAAACTCACATCACTCCTAGCCGTCCACCTGCTCAAGACGACTCTGAATGCTAATTCATCTCGGTTGAAGGTGGCAGTTTCAATGCTGCCAGAAGCGGGAAATGAGATGATTGCTGAAGCGTTTACTGCTCGTAGTGGCATCACCAAAGAGAGGGCAACCGGACTTTCGGAACGGCTAAACTTGGGGACGCCGTTTCAGTTTCGGGTAACGAATGAGGAATCTCGCCCCTTGTATCTGACGATTTTATCCGTTGACCCGACGGGAGGACTGACGGTACTGTTTCCCCATAGTTGGCGGGCATCAGAGGATGTGACTCGCTTGGATGCAGGGCAAACGCTCCTCGTTCCTAATCCTGCGACGGATGATTTTCAGTTGGTTCCGCAAGCGAAAGGGATAGGGGAAGTGTTGATTATTGCGAGTATTACACCACTTCAGAAAGCACTGTTATCGTTGCAATCCCTGGCAGCAGAACTGAAACAAGAACGCGGGCCATTGGTTCCGGCTCAACCGGTTGAGGTGATTGGGGATTTGCTGGATGATTTGAGTGGTGAACGGGGGCTTGGGGCAGTCGAACGAGAGGTGAATACGGCTGAGATGGCAACCCTTTCTATCACGTTTGAGGTGGTTTAGTGCAGCAGACTTGTAGAAAAGTTACATACAGTTCTTCTACAAGTAAGCAACTATCTGATGATTAGCTTGCATTTACCGCCACGAATAAAGATATGCGAACCCAACGAATCGGACTTATCGCCCTGCTCACTGTCCTTGGTACTCTGGCGATCGACAATGTTCAATTCATCGCAAATCCTCAATCTAAAATCCAAAATGCCCATGTATTAGCTCAAACCCCAGATGCCCGGAAAGCGGAAGCAGACCGACTGTTTCAGCAAGGGAATCAGCAGTTCGACACTAGTCAATTTGAGGCAGCATTACAATCTTGGCAACAGGCATTAACAATCTATCGGGAAATCAAAGACCGTTTAGGGGAGGGGCAATCTCTAGGCAATCTGGGACTGGCTTACCATTCCCTAGGAGATTACGCCAAAGCGATTGAGTACCAGCAGAAGCGTTTAGCACTCGCACGCCAAATCAAAGACCGTTTAGGGGAGGGGAAGGCTCTGGGCAATCTGGGAAGTGCTTACGATGCCCTAGGAGATTACGCCAAAGCGATTGATTACCACCAGCAGAGTTTAGCCATTGCTAAGAGTATCAAAAACCGTTTAGGGGAGGGAGCATCTCTGGGCAATTTGGGAAATGCTTATTATCACCTAGGAGATTACGCCAAAGCGATTGATTACCACCAGCAGAGTTTAGCCATCAAACGAGAAATCAAAGACCGTTTAGGGCAGGGGACTTCTCTGGGCAATCTGGGACTTGCTTACTATGCCCTAGGAGATTACGCCAAAGCGATTGATTACCACCAGCAGAGTTTAGCCATCGCTAAGGGTATTAAAGACCGTTTAGGGCAGGGGACTTCTCTGGGCAATCTGGGACTTGCTTACTATTCCCTAGGAGATTACGCCAAAGCGATTGAGTATCACCAGCAGAGTTTAGTTATCCTACGAGAAATCAAAGACCGTCAAGGAGAGGGCGCATCCCTGGGAAATCTGGGACTTGCTTACGATGCACTAGGAGATTACACCAAAGCGATTGAGTACCAGCAGCAGCATTTAGCCATTGCACGAGAAATTGGCGACAAAGACGGGGAGGGGACGGCTTTGAATAATTTAGGAGCTGCTCTCCAAAAATCTGGCAATCTCACCCAAGCGGAAAAAATCCTCCGCGATGGAATTAAGGCATGGGACTCTCTACGAAAAGGACTGGGTGAAAATGATGCCTACAAAGTCTCAATTTTTGAAAAGCAAGCTCGCACCTACCGCCTTTTACAAACAGTTCTCACGCAAGAGAATAACCCTAATACTGCTCTAGAAATCGCGGAACGGGGACGTGCCAGGGCGTTTGTGGAGCTATTGGCTAGACGCAACATCACAACAAATGACTCTGCCAACTCCCCCATCACTCCACCCACCATCGAGCAGCTGCAACAAATTGCCAAACAGCAGAATGCCATTCTCGTTGAATATTCAATTATTTATGATGACTTCAAGATGAAGGGTAAGCAAGAAACTCATGAATCAGAACTTTATATTTGGGTCATCTCTCCCACAGGTGTAGTCACCTTTCGTAAAGCTGACCTCAAACCCCTGTGGCAGAAGCAAAATATCTCACTAGCAGACTTAGTTTACAATACCCGTGACTCTATCGGTGTCAGAAGTCTACCCACACCCATTATTGGCGTGGTGCCCAGACCTGGATTTCAGCAAAGGCAGGAGTTGAATCTTACCCAACAATTACAGCAACTTCATCAATTACTGATTCAACCGATCACCGATCTCCTCCCTTCTAACCCCGAATCCCGCGTCATCTTCATGCCGCAAAGCTCACTGTTTCTCGCTCCATTCCCAGCGCTGCAAGATGAAAAGGGCAAATACCTGATTGAGAAACACGCTATCCTAACTGCTCCCTCGATTCAAGTCCTGCAACTCACTCATGAACAACGCCAACGCTCAGGGGCGCAAAGCCTTGCGCCCCTACAAGCACAGGATGCCCTCGTTGTCGGAAATCCCACCATGCCCAGCGTAGCTCCCGATTTTGGGAAAGCGCCTCAACCATTGCCGCCACTATCCGGTGCTGAAACAGAGGCCAAAGCCATAGCTGAAGTCCTCCACACCAAACCCCTCATCGGCAATCAAGCTACCAAATCAGCTGTTGAGCAACTGATGTCCAAAGCGCGAATCATTCATCTAGCAACTCACGGATTACTCGATGACGTGCGAGGATTAGGAAGTGCGATCGCCCTTGCTCCTGACTCCTCCTATAAAGAAGAAATCGGCAAAGTTAACGGCTTACTCACCGCCGAAGAAATCTTCGACTTAAAACTGAAAGCTGAGTTAGTCGTCCTGAGTGCCTGTAATACTGGCAGAGGCAGAATCACCGGGGATGGCGTCATCGGCTTATCTCGCTCCTTAATTAGTGCGGGTGTACCCAGTGTTTTAGTATCCCTCTGGTCAGTGCCAGATGCGCCTACAGCCCAGTTAATGACTGAATTTTATCAAAATCTTCAGAAAAACCCCGATAAAGCCCAAGCCTTGCGACAGGCAATGCTGACAATTAGGAAACAGCATCCTAACCCCAAAGATTGGGCGGCATTTACGCTGATTGGGGAGTCGAATTGACCTAACCCAGCCTTAATTGAGGCTCGTCTCAAGTGAGAATCGCTATAAATAGCAGCAGTCCGGTTTGAACCCTCAGCCATCCTGTTGGAGAGAGGACCCTCGCCGTCATAAGAGTAGATTCGGACACGATAATCAGGCTTATATATCTAGTAAGCTTTAGCTTCCTTAAGCTTTGAGTTGTAATCCGCCTTTGTATAGCACCAGAGAAAAAATGGTTGATAAGGACAACTGTCCCATTTTCGAGGCTTGGGCTGATGGCAATAGGCAAGCTATATCAACGTAAAATTAAGGACTTTCAGTATTGACTGTCCCATTTACAGGCAAGAGTGGGACAGTTCAAGCCATCAAGCGTCCAATCAAAGTAATTCCCAGAAGCTTTTGCTTGTAGTCATCTCAGCCTTAGCGACCAGAATTTCTCCATTGCTATACAAAGGCGACTATGGGCTCGGCTTGGCAATTTCATTTCCTCTTCTCCTGTCGAAGGCGCAACACAGCGATTAGCTCTTCTGGATTCTCCTGTCCTTGCTCCAGAAGTCGAGCTAGAGCCTCTTCTACAATCACCTCTTTATAAGGAGCACTGCCCTTACCTAGCTCTAGCTGTAGCTGCAAGTGAAACTTGTCTAACTGCTGCAAGACAACAACACTTAGCTGGAAAGTCGCCTTACGGATGGCTGACTTGTTGACTTGCTGACTTGTTAACTTGTCATCGGGTTGACTTGCTGGCTTGCTAACTTGCTGACTTGTTGACTTGTCATCGGGTTGACTTGCTGACTGGCTCAACTGCTCAAACCCTGCCAAGACTTTATCGGTGGAAGACAAAGGGTCATTCTCCTCGTTTAACCGAGCGCGTCTTTTTGCCACGTCCTTTTTCTCCTGTTATAAATGTAGCGATCGCTTTATAGGGAGCCACCAATTTTTGCTCGTTGGCATAGTGGTGGATGGGTTCCCCTGCTAGATTCGACTCAGCAAACTTAACTGACTTTGGCACGGGTTCAAAGACTGGAATATCTTTAAACCGCTTTTGCAACGAGGCTAAGACATCCTGAGTCATGATGGTGTTCATCTCTGCCATAGTCGGCAGAATCCCCAGAATCCTCAAACTAGGGTTGAGCCGTCGCTGGATGCTTTGGATGGTTTCCAGTAGGGAGGCTAGTCCTTTGAGGGCAAAAAACTGGCACTGCACTGGAATTAAAATGGCATCCGCTGCCGATAAAGCGTTGACCGTCAGCAGTCCCAAGCTGGGTGGGCAGTCAATCAGAATGTGTTGGAACTGAGCCTTAGCTGGCTCCAGTCGTTCCTTGAGGATGAGAAAGTTACCAACTTTTGTGAGAAGTTCGGTTTCCCCTTTGGCTAGGGAAATGTCAGAGGGTAGCAAGCTGAGTCCGGATTTGGTAGGGATAACTGCCTCCAAAACGTCCGCTTGCTCGGTAATCACGTCATAGGTGGTGAGTTGACCCTCCTGGACTTCTACACCTAGCCCGATGGTGAGATTTGCTTGGGGGTCTAAGTCAACGACTAGGCAGGAACTGCTCTCTAGCAATAACCCGCCCAGGCAGATGGTAGACGTGGTCTTGGCAACTCCCCCCTTTTGATTCGCGAGCGCTACAATCATAGTTTTTTGATGTCAGCAAGCTGACGGGTTAACTTGTCAACAAGTCATAAAGTCAGCAATATCATCTCAATAGGGAACCAACAACGCAAGGATGAGAGTGGGATGTAGAGTGAGGCCCAGTAGGTTCTTTTTATAACCAATTCTTGTAGCATTAGCTACCCTAGAAGAGGGTGCTGGAAACAGTCTCTAGTCAAAGAGGCTGCAACCCGAAGTATTTAGGAAAAAATTGAATGTGGCTAAAGTTCGGCGTTAGTTCTGATAACGCCTTGGTTTGTATTGAAGATATCCCCAGTGGCAAAACGTCTCTTACCTGTCTGTATTGTGGGGGTGGCTTAACCGCTAAGAAGGGCAGGGTTAAGGAGCATCACTTTGCTCATACTCAAGAAACTTGCCGTCCTGTTGCAAATCGGGTAGCTTATCGGGATTTTCCCGCCCTGCCGCTCTACGATAACTTCAACATTCAGTTGTCAGGTAAAGAGTTGGAAGAACTGAAGGTTTTTTGGAATAACTATGGAGTGAGAGATGAAGGCATTATTGTCAAGCCTTCTTTCAAATTAATTCTCTCTAAGTTGGCGCAAATATAGCGAAGCTGACACCAGCCGCAAAGTACCCCTTCAAAACTTTGCCTGACAAGGGATTGAGTGTTTGTTTCTTTCCGACTGCCTCCAGTTTTTCAAGAAGCCTCTTGGTCAATCAACAGCCGCTCATCCAT
>DATNPV010000093.1:0-10761 GCA_036703055.1 Waterburya sp. | reverse complement strand
CATAAATGTGTAACACACCCCTTGATCTGTAAGACGATCCGTATTACGCTGTAAATCACTGCGGACTGTGTCCAATAGGTTTGAGTCTTCCTCAGGTAATTATGGGCTTTACCTCCTCCATTACCTGGGGCTTTTTTTTTGGCGCTGACGCGCGTCTATATGCTATATCTCGGCTGGAAAAGCTTTAATCGAAGTTGATGCGTGGCGGCAGGAGAGCGTTTTTGGATTTCATATGAGATATATCCCAACTCGCCTCTCTGCTGCCCTCCCAAACCGCCCCTCACCGCTTAATGCCAGAAACTTGTGGGGCTTGCTGTTTGTTGCGGCCTTGGCGTGGTCTGTAAACTCAGCAGGTTTGTTTCAGCAGGAGTTGGTTAATCTTGGGGGCTGGCCTCTCGTGTGGCGCTTTCTGGTGGCTGCAACCCACCTAGAGCTTAGTCCAGAGCTACTCCATCTAGCTGTGGATTCTGCCCTCAAGACTTTGGCCTTTGCGGTCTGTGGCACCTTCTTTTGTGTGTTGTTCGGTTTGGTAGGTGGCGTCCTATCGTCTGAAGTGTGGTGGCAATCTGTTGCAGGAGTCAGGGGTCAGGTTCCTTGGCTGGTCGTCAGGGCTGTTTTAGCTATCCCTAGAGCCATTCATGAATTGATTTGGGGATTGTTTTTTGTCAATATTTTCGGACTCGATCCACTGGTTGCCATACTGGCGATCGCAATTCCCTTTGGTGCCATTACAGCCAAGGTTTTCTCCGAAATTTTAGACGAAACGCCTCGCCAACCTCTGCTGGCACTCCTCAATAGCGGCGTCCCTCCCCTCCATGCCTTTGCCTATAGTCTGATTCCCCAAGCCTTTCTTAATCTGTTGTCCTACAGTTTCTATCGGTTTGAGTGTTCCATTCGTTCCGCCGCCGTTTTAGGGATTATTGGGGCGGGTGGGTTAGGCTACCAAATTTTCCTTAGCCTTCAGTCCTTGCGCTACGAGCAAGTGTGGACGTTTTTGATTGCCTTGATTCTCTTAAATGGATTTACTGATTTCTGGAGTGCGCTGTTGCGCCACCGTTTAGGAGCACCTAGTCGCTTGGATTTGAATGTTGGGAATCTCAAAGGGCGCAAAATGGCAGTTTACCAGCGCGATCCAGTAGTGAGGGGTTCATTAGTGGGTGGCGTTGTTTTAATTGTTTTCTCTTTTTGGTATGTCCAAGCGGATTTCACTAAACTTTGGGCATCCCGCACCGCTGAACTGTTGGCAGGTGTTGTTCGGGATGCCTTGCCACCGGATACCAGCCAGCTAAGTCAGCTATTGACTCTTTCCACTCAAACCCTGGCTATGTCTATCCTGGCGATGGCTGGGGCTGGGTTAGGGGGTATAGTGTTGTCTTTCCCGGCTGCCCATAACGTTCTTTTGCCTGGAGGAATTTTTGCGCCTAGGAGCATATTCCCCCAATCCACCTTGCCAAGGGAGGGTCAGACGTGGCAACTGCCCTTGTTTAAAGGGGTAAGGAGGGAGCTAAATCAGTGGATTGGCATCACTGTGCTAGTTTTTACCCGGTTCCTGCTGCTAGTGGCGCGTGCTGTGCCAGAACCGATTTGGGCGTTACTGTTTCTGTTTGTTTTGTTTCCGGGGATTTTGCCGGGTGCGATCGCACTCGGACTCCACAACTTTGGTATTTTAGGGCGTCTGATGGCAGAGGTGACGGAAAATTTGGATGAACGCCCGTTGCGATCGCTCAAAGCCTTGGGTGCCACTCGTCCCCAAGTCTTCCTCTATGGCGTCTTGCCCCTCACCCTCCCTCGCTTTATCGCCTACATCCTCTACCGTTGGGAAGTCTGCATCCGTGCCACGGTCATTGTAGGTTTAGTGGGTGCTGGGGGATTGGGTAATCTGCTGACAGAGCAATTAAGCAGCTTTGACTATCGAGGCGTCCTGGCAACCTTAATCGTTTTTCTGGGACTTACCTTGATCGTAGATATTACCAGCGCCTTGGTGCGACGAACGTTAAGGTGATGGAGAGGAGCACTTCTCTCCCAGTAGGATTCTCTCAACTAAGGTTATGTCCCAAGGAATTCAATGTCACCAAGAAACGAACGTCTTGAAATTTTTCTAGGTTGTCTTTTGGTCATTGGAATCAATATCGCCGTAATTTTTACATTCGTTTGTTTGGGGTTCACCGTTGTTTTTGCGAGTTGTTTTTTGGGTTATAACACTCCTTCTTCCCCACCCCAGCAGCAACATTGGATAAATTCAATCCTAATTGTCGGTAGCTATCTGGTTTTTTCCATTGGTGTGTTGCAGTTACTATATGTCGTGCCACTCATCCTTCTTTTTAAGCGACAACAGAAATGGGGCATGATGAAAGGTATGATTATTGGTGCCGTGTTGACGGCTTTATTGAACGCCGTGGTTTTTCTTAGCTAAACACCTTAAGCTGTACCTCACAACGTTTGCGTTAGCGATAGCGAGTCTACCCTTGGCTAACATGTCGTCGAACGAGCGTCAGCAGGCGGGCAACACCCAACAGGAGTAGAAATGAAAATCCTGCTCCCTTTACTCCTGACTTCTGACTCCTATCTTCTAGATTAAGATTCTTAAAATCAGGGATGAACACGAGTCAAGCTTACAATGTCTGACTAAATTGCTATAGTTACTGTGAAATACCTCCCCGTTGGCGTGAACTCAAACCCTGAAAGTTGTTTGTATGCCCTCATCTTCCGAGCCTTCTTTCACACAAAACTTCGTCCACTTCGAGAAGCATGTCACAAAACTTTTCCAGGAGGAGGGGTGGACAGTTGAAACGGCAAATCCCAACCAAACCGCTTACGATTTAGTTGTCAAAAAAGATAATCAACTGGGCGCTGTCCAGATTAAATGGCTAAAAAGTCCGGTTCAGAAGCCGCAAATTTCCAAATTTGTTGATTTTTTAGAAACGAACACCGGGCGAAGATTTAACTGTGGTTTTTTTATAACGACACAAGGTTACGGTGGGTCTGCACGCGCTTTGATCAGAACCTGGGGACAGAACCCTAAACTCCTGTGTGGTATTGCCGCTCCCAACGAAATTATTTGGATTAATGATAATCCCGATCTACCTCCGCCGGAACCACCTAAACCTGACAAGATTTATTTCGGTGTTTTTACCTGCAAAGGTGGAGTAGGAAAAACAACGGTTGCCGCCCATTTAGCTGGAGCATTTGCTCTTGAAGGATTTAATGTTGCACTGGTGGATTTAGACCCAGAAAAAAATCTTCAGAAGTTGGTTGGAGACGGGGTTTATCTTCCTAAACCGCAAAGTGTTGGCGAGAGTATTGAAGTCTATGATAAAGATGCCTGGGACGAAGAAGCTGCTCGTGACAGCAAAATCGTGATTTGCGATTGCTCACCCGCCTTTGAGCGAAATCCCGAAGAGTTAGTTAAGAAATTCGACTATTGTATTATCCCAACAACGTTTAATCCACTGGGTATTAACAAGCATGGTCAGGTTATTAAGGATACGGTTAAAGATATCCGAAAACTTAACCAGCACGCTCATCTTTTTGTACTAGTCAATAACTTTAGACCGACGACTAACAGGCAGATGCAGATTCTGAAAAATGTTTTTTTCGAGGCTTATGAAGACATAAAGGGAATTGATGAAAAATTCCACTGCATTGACCCTGAAGAAGTCTGTATTCGCTCAAGCGATCAGCTTTACTACTGGGGCATTCATTGTCTCGACAACCCAGAAGAACCGCGAAGTGAATTAGCCTTCAAATTGATTGGAGGAAAATGCAAACCACGGGAAGATTTTATTGATTTAGCCGATTACATCGAAACCAAAGCTGGGTTGGGAATTCTGCGGCATGAATAACACAACCTACGATTGAAGTTTCTCGGTGCTTGGGAGGGTGCTACAGTGAGCAGGGTCAAACCATTCATCTTGTAGGGTTACCGTCGGCGCAGAAGCCGTGAGAACAATTTGCCCTTTTTCATTGACAACCCACCCTTGAGCTTCCACCATCTGTTTGGGTAAAGGGCGGCTTGGTGTTACCGTTGCTCGGGTAGTGTTGCTGTTTTTCTGGGTCTCAGAGTCAAGAGTGACCCAAGGTGTTACCCCTGAATCACCTTGCAGCATGTCGTTAGGGCTGGGCGGCAATCCGCCTCGTCCGACGATGACAAATTTGTTCTCGACGCGCGCTGCTGTTCTACTAGCTCGACAATTTTGGACAATTTGCTTAGAAGCATCAATGGTTTCGCTTGGCAAGTTAGTCAAGCCTCGCGTCGGGTCAACACCGGGCGTATTCAGTTGAAACGTCCCAGTCAAGCCGAAGTCTGAGCTCACAGTGATGTCATTTTTGGGTGTGAGCTTGGGACGGAATTCGATGCCATAAAGTCCTTGAGTGGTAACGTTGACAGCACCGCCATTGCCTTGACCGGCGTTAGCGGTGATGTCGCTGCCATTGGGGCCAGTGGGAGGTGTGGCAACGATGAAGGTTGAGTTAATCGTGACGTTACCGCCATTGGCTTCGTTGAACGCATTGGCGGAAATCAGGCTTTCGTTGTCCATCCGGAGTAAGTCTAAGCCGTTGAGCGTGATGTTCGCCCCGCCTTGGGGGCTGCTTTTTCCAGTTTCAGCGGACAGAGTACCTCGGTTGAGGAGCAAGGAATTCGCTTGGATGGTCATGTTACCGGCCTGTCCACTGGGACTGCTTACCGTAACTTGCGCCCCATCCCGGACAGACATTTGCTTCGTTTCAACCGTCAAGTTCCCGGCAGTGCTGCCAGCAGTAGCATTTACCAATAAACCACTACCTGCGCCGCTCAGTTGCACTTGTTCAGAAGCCTTGATGGTCAAACTCCCTCCGTTGCCTGAACCCGCCGTGCGAGCACTGACTACTGCCCCATCCCGCACAATCAATGAGCCAGTGTTAACCGTCACGTCTCCAGCCTTGCCACTCGATCCTTGAGCTGCTGAAGCAAACAAAGCGCTGGAAAACTGACCATCAGGAGAGATGCCAATCACTTGCACTTGTTGAGGGGCATTGACCGTCAAACGACCTCCATTACCTGCACCAACAGTGCTAGCGTACACGACTGCCCCATCTCGTACTAGCAGCACGGGAGTGCTAACGGTCAAGTTCCCACTATTTCCAGTTCCTTGCGTCCCAGTGTAAATACCGCTGGAAAATCGACCGTTTCCTATCAGTTCCACAAATTCGGAGGCGTCAACCGTTAGAGTGCCGCCCTGTCCAGCACCATAGGTATAGGTTGAGGCATAAGCTCCACCCGTCGCAATGAACCGCCCTGTATTAATGCTCACATTACCAGCCGCTCCAGTCCCGAACGCTTCACTGATTAAGCCACTGCCAAACTGACCAGCCAATTCTCCAATCAGTTGCACGCGTTGGGAAGCATTCACGGTCAAATTCCCCCCGTTGCCTGCACCAAAACTGCTAGTACTCACCTGTGCTCCATCCTGCACGAGCAATGAGCTAGTATTAATCGTTATATCTCCAGCCTTCCCACTTGAATCTGAGCTAGCTTGAGCGAACAAGCCACTGAAAAACTCACGATCAGCAGAGGTGCCAATCACTTGCACGGATTGAGAGGCATTTACGGTCAAATTCCCGCCTTTCCCTCGACCAAACGTGCTAGCACTAATCACTGCCCCATCCCGCACAAGTAACGCAGGAGTGTTAACGGTTAAGCTGCCACTATCTCCTGTACCACCTTCAGTCCCCGTATAAAGACCCGTAGGAATCTTGTTGCTTGTCGTTCCTATCAGTTCTACAAGCTCAGAGGCGGTAACCGTTAGTTCGCCTCCCCGTCCAGCATCAACAGTAGAGGTTGAGGCATAGGCTCCGCCTGTAGCAATGAACCGCCCTGTAGTAATGCTCAGATTACCTGCTGCTCCCGCCCCATAAGCTTCACTGGTCAAGCGGCTGGAAGACCGACCATCGGCGGACGTACCGACCGCTTGCACTTGTTGCGAGGCATTGACCGTCAGATTCCCTCCATCCCCCGTGCCAAACGTGCTAGCACTGACCCGTGCGCCATCTTGGATCAGTAACGAACTCGTGTTAATCGTCAAATCTCCGGCCTTACCGCTCGCGTTTGAACTTGATTCAGTGAGTAAACTGCTGCCACGCCGACCATCGGCAGACGTACCGAATGCTTGCACTTGTTGCGAGGCATTGACCGTCAAATTTCCCCCATCCCCTTTACTTAAGGTGAAAGTACTGATTAGCGCCCCATCTTGCACCAGCAAGTTGGTTGTATTAATCGTTAAATCTCCAGCCTTGCCGCTCGAACCGAGGTTCGCTTGAGTCGATAAAGTGCTGCTGCGACCAGCAGTAGAGATGCCAATCAGTTGCACATCTTGAGAGGCGTTAACCGTCAAATTCCCGCCATCACCTGTACCAAAGGTGAAGGCATTGGCTCCTGCTCCATCTCGCACCAGCAATGAGCCCGTGTTAATCGTCAAGTCTCCTCCCTTACCGCTCGAGCCTTGGTTCGTTTGAGTAGACAAGCCGCTACCCAACAGACCATCGGCAGAGGTACCAATCAGTTGCACGTCTTGAGAGGCATTCACCGTCAAATTCCCCCCGTCCCCGCGACCAAACGTGCCAGTACTGATCAGTGCCCCATCCCGCACCAGCAATGAGCCCGTGTTAATTGTCAAGTCCCCGCCATTGCCGCTCGAGCCTTGAGCAGTTCCAGTGAATAAGCCACTGGTAAATTGGCCATTAGTAGAGCCACCAATGATTTGCACAGATTGGGAGGCATTGATTGTCAAATTCCCCCCGTCCCCTTCACCAAAATTAGCAGCACTGACCAATGCCCCATCACGCACTAGCAACTGCCCAGTTTCGATGTTGATGTCACCTCCTTGACCCCTAGCTCCCTGTAACACGGCATTGGAAATCAGGCTCTCATCAGTCAGGGTCGTTGCTCCTGTAGCATTAATATCAATATTCCCTGCGATCGCATTACCAGAACTCGACCCTGACGGTATCCCCGCATACAGTCCACTTCCTCCTGCCAGACTGAAATTCTGAGCGTTGATGGCAATACTCCCGCCGCCACCAGCCATCACAAACACTCTTGCGTTATTAGTCAGAGATAGGTCAGTAAATGCCACTCCTTGAGGAAAACTTAAACTCAGGTTAGAGCCATTCCCATTCAGTGCTACTGTACCTGTTCCTGCTACAGCTCCCAACTCGATTCGACCACCAACAGCTCCTAAAAAAGCACCATCTAAGCTGACATCGCCACCTACAAGGGCTAAGGTTTGACCGTTGGGAACGACCAGTTCAGACCGCTGCACAGAAATACTGCCAGGATTCCTCCCGTACTGCAAGCCAAGAGGAACATTAATAGATAGCAACGGTGGAGCTTGTGGATTGGAGGCACTGAATTCTATGCCATTGCCAAACGTTACAGCACTCGCCGTACTGGCTGTAAATGAGCTTCCCACATCCAGGCGGGCATTCGGCCCAAAAATAATGCCATTAGGATTAATCAAAAACAAGCTAGGACTGGATGCACCTGTTGTGCCGAGAGTTCCCAAAATCTGAGAGGGGTTACTTCCCGTCACCCGCGCCAGAATCGTCTGAATCGTTGCACTCGGACTCAAGAAATAGGCTCCTCGCCCTGCACTCACATTGAATTCTTGAAAGCTATGAAAAAGGTTAGCACCACGAATTGCCCCGCCACCAATCGCTTCTACAGAAAGACCATTGAAGTTGGGAATGAGGGTAGAGTTTTCTGCACCAAGCGTGCTATCTGGTACGATGTTGCTCTGTGCTAAAGCGCGATCGCCATCAATCGCGATCGCACCACTAATTCCTAAAGCGAGTGCTATTTTTACAGCCGTTTTCATTCACAAGACAGATTTTTCTAAGGGCACAATCATATCGTGCCCTTACGGTGGGGGGCAATTGACAACCGCTGTATAAAGCCTAGTTAAAGAGGAGGGAATTCCCCTTGGGTTTTGCTTAAAACTGGCTGTTTTGTTGCCGCTAACTGTTCGAGTAGGGTAGCGGCGAGTGTTGGGGCGTCGTAACGGGCAATCTCAGCTTTCAACCGTTCGGCATTGATGCGATAGTGGGGTGACGATAGGAGTTTCTTCACCGCATTTTTGATCTGCATTAGCGTGGGGGTCTTGGTTTTGAGGTTAATTCCCACTCCCGACCATTCGATCCGAGTACATATCTCTGGCTTCTCCTCGGTTTGTCCTGCGCCCACTAACGGTACACCATTCGCCAAAGCCACATGCACGCCGTTGTATCCACCGTTTGTCACCATCACATCAACATGTGGCAGAAAGTGGTAATGCGGCAGAAATTTTTCGATTCTGGCATTCGCTGGCACAGAAGCGAGTTTAATATTTTCAATCGATTCGCCACCCGTAGTCGCAACAACCAGCACGTCTTCATCAGCAAGTGCCTGAATTGTAGGGACAATCAAATCGTCCGCCTCGGTGGATACTGTACCCTGTGTAACATGAATAACTGGCTTGCCACAATTCAGATCATCCCACCAAATTGGGGGCGTAAAATCAGCAGGTGGCTCCGGTAAAAATGGCCCGATAAAATGTACCTGAGGTGGCAAGTTACTGCGGGGATATTCAAACGTCGGAACGGTTCCTTGTAGATAGAGAAATGGGGATACACAAGCATCCAGAAAATGCTGCTGATAAGGCGGTAATCCTATGTTGATGCGGATTTGGTTGATGTAGGCATCTACATCCCTGAATAGTGCTTTCTGGAATACCCGATTTAAAAAACCATTACGTAGCCGTCCGAGAACAGAAGCATCAGGTGGCAGTCCCAATCCGAACGGTGCTGTTTCTGGACTACTAATGGTTAATGCCGTAATGCCAAAAACCGCCCAAGGTGGACCCCCTTGTTCATAAATCCAGCCAGCTCCAAAGAAAGAAAGATCGGATAAGATTACATTGGCGGGAAATTCCTGTAGTATCGCTGTACAATCTTTAACCTGCCCAACCGCTGCATCGGCAAAATAGTGTTTCATATTAAACTTAAATTGGGCTAACCCTTTGAGCTTTTGACTGCTTTCTCGCAAATAGTCCGCCATGCTGTTGGATTCGGAGAAATCTACTCCAGTGCGGATGGGAACGAATCGTGCGCCAGTCTGCTCTACCTTGGACTGAAAGCCTTTGCCCGTATACCACCACACTTCATGACTACGCTCTACCAATTTGCGAGCAATGGGCAAGGCAGGATTGATATGTCCAGCCCAAGGAGTTGTAACGATGAGAAAACGAGCCATGTTGTTGACGTTGGGAAGCGAATTATTAGCCTATGGCTGTTTAGTTTAGCGATCGCTCCTGATTCCTGTCTTGCCTGTTCTTGTGAATTTTGTCTAATCTTCCAAAAACTTTAGAGCGCACTCCTGTATGCCTTCGGCGTGGTTGCCGTGTATTGGCGAAAGACTCTGGTAAAGTGGCTCTGACTCTTAAAACCGACTTTCTGAAGAATTTCACCAATGCTCAATTCATGTCTAGCTAACAGCAATTTAGCCCTCTCAATTCGGCATTTAGTTACGTATTGATGGGGTGCAAGTCCTGTGGATTCTTTGAACAAGGTGGCAAAGTAATGAGGACTCATCTCAACGACAGTAGCCATTTCAGCCAACCTTAACTCTTGGTCTAAGTGCTCGTTGATATACGCGATCGCTTCCCTTAATTTGTGCTTAGGCAATCCGCCTGTGTAATCTCGAATTATCGACCGTTTTACAGAGTATCGTTGTAGCAAATGAGCCGAGAGAGCTGTTGCCATTGACTCCGCATACAGACGACTATCTCCCCCACCTGATTCCAGTTCAGTTTTAAGTTGCCACCCGATTTGTTGAATCATTGGATCGCGTGTCTTGACTTGCGGTACGATTTCCACAGAGTCAGCATCAACCGATTCATAAGCAACACGAGCAAAATTCCTCGGTTCAAGGTAAAGATTGATAAACTCAGCTCCTTTATCACACCGAGCGCTGGGATTTTGTTGACTGGGAAAAATGCCAACATCCCCGTAGGTGTACCACTCCCTCTGCCAGGAGCCATCTCTCCTTAGCCTTACCTCAAATTGCCCAGCACAGATGGTAATAATATGTTGAGCAAAGCAACATTCAGGAAGTTCGTGAGCAGGTTGTCGATGATAGGCCAAGTTAATACTATCCCACCGAGCTTGGTAACTTGAAAGCATCGGTGAGTTAAGGACGAGCTGCTGCCAAACGTCTTCCTGCGTGAGATCAATATTCAGTTGTTGCTCTTCTGGCATAAGGTTAACTCAAGTGATATTCACTTTGTAAACGTTGTTCAACTCCTAGCTTTGAACGGGTTAATGTAAAGTTCGTCTTGGCACTCCACGCCCACTTCAAACTTACAATCTGAACAAGGAGAGGCAACGCAGAGTAAAACATAACCCATTGCCTCCTGTGCTGGTTTAAGCGCAACGGCTTTAGACTGCTCAACTTCACCCTCAATCAAGCGTGCCGCACAGGTGATACAAGCACCATATCGACAACCTACAGGTAACCGTAACCCAGTTGCTTCTACTGCATCCAGAATGTATTGATTCTCCGCCACCTCAATTACAGTGTTATGGCGATTAATTAATTCGATTCGGTAAGTATTCATGATTTAAGGTTCTACTTCTTGTAAATCAAGAATACTGAACCAATCGGGTTGGCATTTTCTACATAGATTTTATTGTCAAAGTAAAGAGCTGTAGAATATCCACCATCAAATAACATCCCTTCCTGAATTTTTC
>DATNPV010000092.1:0-13109 GCA_036703055.1 Waterburya sp. | reverse complement strand
AATTTGCTGTAAGCAGGCATTCACACCGGCAGCAAATTCATAGCGGGACAGCGCACGGTTGCCTCGGAAGGTGCCATCGGGGTAACCTGCAATACAACCGTAGCGCTCGACCAAGCTACGTAGTGCCTCATAAGCCCAGTCGGTCGGTCTGACATCGCTCAGTTGGGAGACGTTAGTAACCTGATCGATGGTATCAGCGGTATCAGCGCTAGTTGAACTGTTTTCAGGTTGATATTGTTGGATTTGGTCTAAAACTTCAGATGGGTTGGAGGTAGCGTTATCTGAAGCTGGGACTTGCTGAGCCAGGAATTTGTTCGCACCGTTGGGGTTAGCCTGGATATCCGAAGGCGTCTGTTGGGAAACGGTGGGTTGGGTAGCTATACTTTGAGGCTGTATAGACGCTGTAGCCGCGCGTTCAGAAGGAGCCGCAGCTTGGCTAGGGTTAATAGCGACCGTTTGCGCTGGAGCGCTTTCTTGAGCATAGGCGCTACCGGTAAATAGTAACGAAACTCCCAGCAATGCGGGACTGAGTTTGAAAATTTTCCAGAACAGGGTTGACATGATGCCTATTAATCCTCACACCTAAATGGACTCTCAAAAACGCGGAACTTTGGCCTAATCAGCGGCTGGAGTCTTGATTCAGTTAAACATTATTGCACCCTTACTGATATCTTTTATCTGTTTTTTGTATCAGAACTAACACAAAAAAAAAGTTTTTTCAATTACAAATGATCAGGGATGATGGGTAAGTGCTAATTAAAATTTGTAAAAGCTATTGGGGTTATCCATTCTTTTTAAACAGGTGTGATTAGGCGAGGAGCTGATCGAAGAACTGTACCCCCTAAGAAGTTCGTCAGGCTTTCATTCCACGGTCAACCATTCCTCACTGCTCCATTACCCAGATGGAGCTATGAATACCGGGCTGGGTAGTGATATACTCAATGATTGGCTATTAGCTATTCTTCATCTTTGCCAATTTTAGGCAAGCAAATGACTTCTTGAGAGTTGGCGTTTGTAGTGAATAGTATGGCTTTTAGTTTAGGGACAGGTAAGTTTTAGGTAATCCTAAGGTTAAGCTGCTATCTGACTGAAGATTCAACCCATGAAAGGTCTTGTAGTTATCCCTGAGCCTTGACGCACTGATACTTAGCGATGGCCTGTGACAATGTAAATTACTCGTTGACCAATATTGGTGGCATGATCTGCCATGCGCTCTAAGTGACGAATTACCAAGGCTAACAGAAGAATTGGCTCTACAACGCCTTTGATATCACGTTGATAAGCTAGGGTTTGGTAAACGGCATCATAAGCCTTATCGACCTTGTCATCCAGTTCTTTAATAGACTGCCCTGCGGTGACATCTAAATCTGCCAACGCCACTAGACTAGCAGCTAGCATAGCTTGGGCATGGTGCGACATGACTTCAACCTGGGGCAAGCACGCATGAGGCGGGTAAGGCAAGAGTTTGATGGCAATTTCACCCAAGTCTTCAGCATAATCCCCGATGCGCTCCAGATCGCGCACGAGCTGCATAAAGGCACTCAGCAGACGTAAATCCTGAGCCACCGGCGCTTCCAGCGTCATTAGCGTAGCGCACTCTAACTCAATCTGACGATAGTAGCGATCAATTTGTTTATCGAGGAGAGGAAGTGCTTGAGCGGCTTCCAGGTTTTGGGAAAACAACGCTTGGTGACTAAGGCGAAACGAATTTTCCACCAAAGCGCCCATGCGCAAAACGTCTTGCTCTAAGCGCCTGAGACTGCGTTCAAAATGAGTTCGTTCAGAATTGCTACTGGTTGAAGAAGATAGACTCACCTCAAATGCCTTTGCCTAGATCAGAGCGAGGATTAGTTACTACCTACAGTGATAGCAAATGAACGTTAACTTAGAGTAAATTTTTGTAATCAGGCAGTTTAATTTGTAACCAAGCACCTCCCGTTTCCGGGTGATTTTTGGCTTGGACAGTACCTTGGTGAGCCTGGACAATTTGTTGCACAATCGACAATCCTAACCCACTGCCACTGCTGCCTAACGAGGTTTTAATCTCAGAGGTATTGTTAAGCCTTTGCCTTGAGGGATCGCCTCGGTAAAGCCGCTCAAAAACATGAGGTAAGTCAGATTCAGCAAAGCCTGTGCCCGAATCAATGATATCGATTTGAATTAACAGTCGTGGCGCGGAGCTATCCCATCCATCAGAGGCCCTATTTATCTCTCTCTCCATTGCCTCTACCTCCAATTGACTCACTTCTACGCGAATGGCTTCTTGAGGAGGGCTGTATTTAATACTGTTATCAAATAAATTGAGAAAAACTTGAGTGAGACGGGCTTCATCGGCTGTGAGCCAGATACTGTTGGAGCCATGATAGACAAGACTTAACTGCTTTTGCTGAGCCAAAGGTTCTAGGCTTTGCCAAGCGGACTCAATGATTGATCGCAGTTCTACCGATTGATAGGTTAAGCTTTTGCTGGGGTTTCTTTCCAGATTGCTTAGTTCCAGCCAATTTTGCACCAGGTTAATCAGTCGGTTGGTTTCGTGCAGCAGTTGCTCAACCCATCGGCGTGCAGGATTTTCTAGTCGTCCCTGCAATGTTTCTGCCACCAAGCGAATGGAGGTTAGCGGCGTTCTCAGTTCGTGCGCTAAGTCAGAAACCCACTGATTGCGAGATTGAGAGAGTTCTACCAACGGTTGGCGATTTTCGAGAAAGACACCAACTTCCCCGTGAGGCAGAGGCCAACTAGAGGCGCGTAAGGTGATGGAACGCACTTCACTCATTGCCGAGCCATCTAAACAAGGAGGGTGAAACACCCACTCCTGGATACTGGGTCGTTGTTGGTTACGAGTTTTTTCAATCAGTTGATCGAGTTCGTAAGAACGCACCAATTCCAACAGTAAACGCAACTGCCTGGGTTCCCATCGGTCAATCTGTAGCAACTGACGCGCTTGCTCGTTGCACCAGAGTAACCGATTTTCTTCATCCACCTGCAAATATCCTACCGGGGCCACATCTAGTAGCCGCTTTCCCGTTTGCAGTTTTTCCTCAAGCTTTGCACGATGCTGATTCGCTAGCGAAATATCATGCCGTAAGCGAGAAACGACCGACATTGCCGTACTAGAAGCATCTGTATGTAATGCCCCTAACATTTGCTCCAGTTGCTTTTGAAGTCGTCGCCGATACCAAAGGCAAAACCCAATTCCCAGAGCCAGACCCAGTAAAAATGCTAATAGGGTCATTGGTGTGCATCAGATGCCGATTGTAAAGTTTGCAGGTTGCATGGTTGCAGGTTGAATGTTTCAATATTTTAACTTTTCAACTCAGCTCTGACGTATCTAATTTTCAACGTTCCAGCCTACCCTGCTCTGAAGGGCTACGCCCAACAATGTTCCAACTTTCAACCTTTAACCAAATCGGTAGCCGAAACCCCGTACCGTAATCAAGTACTCTGGCTGACTGGGGTCTCGTTCTAATTTTTCTCGCAACCAGCGAATATGAACATCCACCGTTTTTGTATCACCCAAAAAATCTGGACCCCATATCTGATCAATTAACTGCTCACGCGACCAAACTCGGCGGGGGGAACTCATGAATAGCTCTAAAAGCCGAAATTCCTTCGGCGATAAGTTCGCTTCTTTGCCCCGAACTATGACACGGCACTCTTGGGGATAGAGCATGACATCCCGCATTTGCAGCACAGGTGTCTGGGGCAGGTTAATAAAGCGTTGGCGACGCAGTAAGGCACGGCAACGGGCAATCAACTCCCGCATACTGAAGGGCTTGGTGAGATAGTCATCCGCACCGACTTCCAGCCCCAAAACCCGGTCTGTTTCACTGGCTTTGGCACTAAGAATCAAGATGGGGACAAAATTTCCTTGATAACGTAACAAGCGACACAGATCTAAACCATTAATTTGGGGCAGCATTAGATCCAATATCAACAAGTTGAATGGGAACTCCTTGTCTGTTGACTCTGATTCTTGCAAAAGTGCTAATGCTGCCCGTCCATCAACGGCTGTGATCACTTCGTAGCCTTCTTCTTCTAAAGCTAGGACCAGCATTTCCCGAATTAAATCTTCGTCTTCCACAACCAGAATTCGTGCAGCCTGAGCTAGTTCTGGACGGGAAGGGCTCTGCGGCAGATCGAGAGAAAGCATAAATTAAGTTAACTAACCGAGTATTGGAAGTTCTAAGCCAAGGTATACACCAAAACGATTCCCTTAACCAAAGAAAAAGAACAGTAAAGGAGCATACACCTTCTTAGTACAGCTTGGCATAAAGCTGTAATCTATAGTCTTTTAAGACTTAATAATTTTTACTTGACTTTGTTGCTGATGTTCAGCGGATTGAAATAATATGCTCACAGTGTAATACACGTCATACACTTAGTATGACAGATTAAAAGGGTTGACAGAAAGAAGGTGCAGGGATGTCAGCTACAGCCCTTTGACTTCATCTGTCTAATAGGTTGGATGTTTATATCAGGGTGATCGACTTCAGCTTTAATACTGTTCGGACAAAGCAGACCCGCTCCCCAACCTTCTATATAAGGCAAGGGGGGTGGCTTTCCTTCCCTATTCAGTCCTCTCCTTTTCCTCTAATCCAGGAGAAGGGTCAAGAGAAATTTCTTGAATAGAGAGACTACAGCCGAACCGTATTGACTTCAATTCAATACTTACAATTCGCCAATCCGGCACTGGATTGGATTTATGAGTGCATCTTTATCACAGGCGTCGCGACAGGCTGGACTTATGAAGCCAGGGAGGGTATTGCCATCCTCACAAAGCGACCCAGTTTTGCCATCGTCTACTGAGCCTGCCCAGGCTAACACTGTTTGATGTGAGATTAAATAACAATGCTGCTACATTTGAGTACTTGGACAGAGGTTGAGGACTATCTAGAAAAATCTTCGGGGATTATTTTGCCGATTGGTTCAACGGAGCAACATGGACCGACTGGGCTAATTGGTACAGATGCAATCTGTGCAGAAGCGATCGCACGAGCTGTCGGCGAAGGCACTAACGCCTTAGTGGGCCCCACCATCAACGTGGGAATGGCACTGCATCACACGGGCTTTCCGGGCACCATTAGCTTGCAACCCAGTACCTTAATTCAGCTAGTTCGAGATTACCTGACTAGCCTGACGAGAGCTGGATTTACTAAGTTTTTCTTCATCAATGGTCACGGCGGTAATATTGCCACATTGAAAGCGGCTTTCGCTGAAAGTTATGCTCACTTGATCGATTTGAATATTCCCAATGCAGAACGGGTACAATGCCGGGTTGCCAACTGGTTTACTTGTGCTTCCGTCTATAAGTTAGCCAAGGAGTTGTACGGCAACCAAGAAGGCTCCCATGCCACACCTAGTGAAATCGCCGTTACCCAGTATCTCTATCCAGAGTCCATTAAGTACGCGCCTTTAGAGGCTCTCGTCGCTTCTGGACACAGCATTTACGGCTCAATCGACTTTCGACGCCGCTATCCGGATGGGCGGATGGGTTCAAACCCCACTTTAGCCACACCGGAACATGGGAAGCTGTTTTATGACCTAGCCGTGAAGGAATTGAGTAGTTCCTATCTAGAATTTTTGAGTACGGATTGAGACGTCTAACGAATTTTTTACTCAAAAAATCGGTATTACATCCGCTCATTAAAAACTGAGAACGGGATATATTGTATCCAGTTGCTGACTTCGCTTATAGGGAGGTTGGTAATGGGTAATAGGGAATGAGGAATCGGTAATGGCTCATGGGAACTTAGCACAAAAAAGGGCTAAGACCTTGGGTTGGAGCGTTGAAAAACTCGACGAGTATCCAGCCTCTAGCCTCAACGCCATCTGAATTTGACGTTTAAGTTTTCACATAGAACCAATTACCCATTCCCCCCTAAAAGTAAGCAGGGTCAATTTATTATCGTTAGAGAAATTTGGGTAACTCTTGGTAGCTGGGGAGGCAGGGGGAGTAATTTATACTCAGTACAGAAGGCTCAGGAATTTTCTCTAATGAACATGAATTATCCCTATCTAAAAGTAAGTACTTTTTGGACTTGAGATTTAGTCCTCGTCCATCTCATCATCATCATCCAAATTTTGACGAAGTCCTCCTGGTAAGGCTGCAATAATAGCATCGAGTACTCTACCCACTGGGATGATTTCTAAACCCATATCCGGTAACGTTTGTCCTTTAGGAATGATGGCTCGCTTGAAGCCTAGCTTGGCCGCTTCTTTCAGGCGAAGTTCCATTTGAGAGACGAGCCGCACTTGTCCGCCCAAGCCCACTTCGCCAATCAGCACCGTGCGGGGATCGATAATGCGATCGCGAAAACTGGCAACAACGGCGATCGCAATTCCTAAATCAGCTGCCGGTTCCTCCACACCTAAACCCCCAGCCGAGGCAACATAGGCATCTAATTTCGATAAAGGAATGCCCACCCGTTTTTCTAGCACAGCGAGAATTTGCTGCAAGCGATTGTAATCAACGCCAGTCGTGGAGCGGCGAGGCGAACCATAACTAGCAGGACTCACTAAGGCTTGCAACTCTACTACAATCGGGCGGGTGCCTTCACACGCCACAACTGTAGCGGTGCCAGGACTCATTTCATCCCGGTTGCCTAAAAACAGCTCCGACGGATTCATCACTTCCTGCAAGCCTTTGTCTACCATTTCAAAAATGCCGATTTCGTGGGTGGCACCAAAGCGGTTTTTGACGGAGCGCAGCAATCGGTGAGACGCAAAGCGATCGCCTTCAAAATACAGTACTGTATCGACTAGGTGCTCTAATACCCTTGGGCCTGCGATCGCACCTTCCTTGGTAACGTGCCCCACAATCAGCAGGGTGATATTTTCCCGTTTCGCCACTTGCATCAATGCTGAGGTACACTCTCGCACCTGCGCCACTGAACCGGGAGCAGACGTTAAAGAGGCAAAATAGAGCGTCTGGATACTGTCAATTACGGCTACCTGGGGCTTGAGGGACTCCAACTCCCGTAATATCTCTTCTAAATCTGTTTCCGGCAGCACGTAAAGGTTGGCATCTGGATTGGCTTGAGATGTGTCCGCGTTGAGTGGTGGGACTGCCAAGTCTTTTTGCCCATTGGGGGAGGACTTCCCCCGCTTCTTACCTGAACCATTCGGCATCTCCTCCTCTACAGGTGTCGCTGCAACACCCAAACGAGAAGCACGCAGCTTTACCTGTTGCCCTGACTCCTCGGCAGAGACATAGAGAATGCGATGCCGTTCAGCCAATTGATTGGCTACTTGCAACAGCAATGTAGATTTACCGATCCCTGGATCTCCGCCAATGAGCACCAATGAACCCGGAACAATTCCTCCTCCCAGTACCCGATCCAGTTCACTGTAGCCAGAGGCAAAGCGCATCTGGACATTGTTGGAAATTTCTGAGAACTTGAGGGACGATCTCGGTTGAGCAGGGCCCTTTTTCGCGGACTGCTGATAAGAACGGGTATTCGATTGCCAACCCCCGCGATTGATCGTCAGAGGAGTTGAGGTTAAGACCTCTTCTTCCAAAGAGTTGTAGGTGCCGCAGGCTGAACATTTGCCGAACCATTGTGAGAACTGTTCTCCACATTGGCTGCATACATACACCGATTTGGGCTTTGCCATCCTAAACTAAAAGTGTTAAAAACTATTAAAAGATTCTTAATAATTAAACAAATCTTAAGAAAAGCAGCAAATCATCGATAGACGGAACATTTACCGCTTAAAAAACCTTTTTACAGCGTTATATCTTAGAGATAAGCTAAGAAATAAATTAACAATTGGCTGAGCATCTTTTGGGAGTACAGAGTAACTTGGAAAATCATAAGGAAAAAATCCTGGTTGTCGATGATGAGGCCAGTATCCGTCGTATCTTAGAAACTCGTCTTTCTATGATTGGCTATGATGTTGTCACGGCTGCCGATGGAGAAGAAGCTCTAGACACCTTTCGTAACACAGACCCCGACTTAGTCGTTTTGGATGTAATGATGCCGAAACTGGATGGGTACGGTGTCTGTCAGGAATTGCGCAAGGAATCTGATGTCCCCATCATTATGCTAACGGCATTAGGGGATGTTGCCGACCGGATTACAGGTTTAGAATTAGGGGCTGATGACTATGTTGTCAAGCCTTTTTCGCCAAAAGAGTTAGAAGCCCGGATTCGCTCGGTATTACGGCGGGTTGCCAAAGAGGGCGTTTCTGGCATTCCTAGTTCTGGCGTTATTCATGTCGGCAGTATCAAAATCGACACCAATAAGCGGCAGGTGTATAAGGGAGATGAGCGCATTCGGCTCACAGGAATGGAGTTTAGCCTCCTGGAGTTATTAGTTAGCCGATCCGGGGAACCCTTCTCACGGTCGGAAATTTTACAGGAAGTTTGGGGTTACACACCAGAACGTCACGTCGATACTCGTGTGGTAGATGTTCATATCTCCCGGCTGCGAGCGAAGCTGGAGGATGATCCCAGCAATCCTGAACTGATTCTCACCGCGCGAGGGACAGGGTATTTGTTCCAGCGAATCATTGAACCAGGGGAGGAGTAAAAAAGTCAAAAATCGTAGAGACGTGCAATGGCGCGTCTGTACAAACATCGAACGTTAAACGTGACTAGTCAGAATTACCGTGACACATGGCTAAACCTGATCAGAACTATGTACTGCGACAACTGCCATTTGCCGTTGGGGGATTAGCAGGCATTCTGCTGCTGACGAACCGAATGCTTACGCCCCAACTGACAGATTCCCAAGCTCGTTCAGATGCGTTGGGGGTGATTTTAAGCGCAGTATTGATTTTGACAGGTTTACTGTGGCAGCAGGTGCAGCCGAGATCGCCTGAGGCGGTTGAACTCAAAGGAGAGCAGGGTTTTGAGTTAGCCCCAGAACTACCAGAGGAGGTGAAAACTGAACTAGCGTGGGCATCGCATCTGTTGCTGACGAATACCGTGACGCGATCGCTGGTTGTTTTCTACCAAGGCAAAGTGTTGTTACGCCGAGGGATTTTAGGCGTTAACCCAGACGTTAAACCGGGAGCCATTGTGCAACGGGTATTGGAAAATCAAAAGCCTATTTACCTGGTTAACCTGAAACTATATCCAGGGCGAATTGAATTTGACTATCTACCAGAAAATACTCAAGGCGTCATTTGCCAACCGATAGGAAATCAGGGAGTACTGATTTTAGGCGCCAATGCCCCTCGCAGTTACACGAAACAGGACGAGAATTGGATCGAGGGGATTGCAGACAAGCTGGCAGACACCCTCAGTCGATTTTCTGATGAGTTGGCCACGGCTGAAATTTAAATGTCTATAACAATTCTTTACTGGTTACTGATTGCCGTAATGCTAGTGGGTGTGGTAGGAGCCGTAGTTCCTGGTATTCCTGGCCCCAGCTTGATTTTAGTGGCAATTGTGGTTTGGATCATTGTTCAGGGTTTTAATGTCAACTGGATACCGCTGATCGCCATATTTGTGATTTTGATACTCAGTGCTGGAGTTGAATTTTTGGCGACTTACTGGGGGGCTCGACAAGCGGGTGCTAGTCGGTGGGGACAAATTGGTGCTGTTGTGGGGTTAGTACTGGGGTTCTTCGGTTTGTTGCCTGCTTTACCGATTGGCGGCCCCCTGCTTGGTATTCTGGTTGGTCCACTGTTGGGCGCTATTATTGGGGAATTTCTCTATCGCCGGGATTTACCGCTAGGGGCAAGGACTGAGCAGTCGGTTAAGGCGGGTGTAGGGGTTGTGGTGGGTTCGCTGATTGGAAATTTGATTGAGGGGTTACTTGCGATCGCGGCTGTTGCGATTTTTGTCATCTCCACTTGGTCGCAGGTGATGGGATAAGAGCAAACCCTTAGCGGGGAATAGAAATTCCGTGCATGAGTTGGCTGGACGCGATCGCCTGCTTTAGGAGCTTGATATAGGTAAAGTTTGCCCAGCTTACCCCACCTCTAAATCATTACCCCTCCAGTGCGGTTTGCTTTAACCAGTCCACCACATCTGCGATCGCACGTTCAGGACTAATGCATATCAACGGAATATTGTCAAGCAATTGAGCGGTAATGATACAAATCGCTCCATCAAACTTGCTCAGGGCATTGAGGAAAGTTTCACTGAACCCCACTCCCTCTTGGATTCCTTCCTGTACCAAACTAGGGGAGATACCTTCGTAGAACACCAAAACAACGCGCTTATCGGTGTCTAGTAGATCCCAATAAATTTGGAGTTCTGGCATTGTCTTCGGAGTGCCATCCTCGCACTTGTGACAGCCAGCTTTTACCATCTGGGCATATATTTTAGCGGCGGGGTTGTTGCGATCAATAAATTTGCTGCCGTCGATGCAAATCAATTGGATAGTATGGCTCAAAGCAGGGTCATTGGCAATGGCAGCGCGGAGGCTTTGAGGTAAATTGGTAAAATTGAGGTTTTGAGTGAAGGGAGTGGAACCAACAGGGGTGATTTCTAAAACTTCTGGATGGATACGGCTGGGTTGACTGTGCCAAGCCTGATAAAAGGCTGAGTAGGGCATGGTTTGAGCACAGTGCCAGATAAGTTTGTAACACACATTAAATCGCTCAAAGTCATTTTCGTGAATTTCATTGGATAAGAAATTTTTCAATGCTGTGACGAGTTCAATCAACTGCTCATTTCGTATGATTTTTCTCAATGTTTCACCCGCTTGCCTACAGGTGAATTCATCCTCAGTTGAGGAAATCAGTTTTACTAAGTCTGAAATTACTGTTGGACTGCCAGGTCTAAATTTTCCTAAGCTATTATCCGAACGCTTACGGATCGATTGGTTTTCACTTGATTTAATGAGTTGCATTAATGCCGTGATCGCTGTTGGATTTTCAGGGTCAATTTTTCTTAAGCTATAGGCTGCTTGCCTACGGGTAACTCCATTTTTAGTTGATTGGGTGAGTTGTACTAATGCCGCGATCGCTGTTGGATTCCCAGGAGCAATTTTCCCTAAGCTATCAGCCGCTTGCCAACAGATTGATTCATTTGGAGTTGACTGAATGAGTTGCGATAACGCTCGTATCGCTATTTCATTGCTTGGAGCAATTTTTGCTAAGCTATTAGCCGCTTGTATTCGGGTTAATTCATCCTCAGTTGACTTGATAAGTTGTACTAACACTGAGATCGCTATTGAATTTCCTGGGTGAATTTCTCCTAGGCTATCAGCCGCTTGCCAACGGATAGATGTATTCGTCGTTGACTCAATCAGTCGCACTAACGCCCGTATTGCTATTTTATTACCAGTACCAATTTTTCCTAATGTTTTAATCGCTTGTCTGCGGGTCAACTTATACGGATTTGACTCAATCAGCTGCACTAGTACCGCAATTACTACTTCATTGCCAGAGTCAATTTTTTCCAAGCTATCAACGGCTTGCCAGCGAATGTATTCATTTGGAGTTAACTTTACCACTTCTAGTAACGCTCCGATTACTCGGGTACGATCTGCTTCTAATAATGTGGCTCTAGCTCCCTTCTCAATCACATGAAAAAACCTTTCCCACTCCTGTTTTTGGATGTTGAAATAACCAAAACTCCACTTAACGAGCTGTACCACAATCTCATCACTCTGGCTACAGTCTCCAAACTCGGCAACTCCTACTGCTGCTAGAAAATAGGCTCGATACTCATAAAATCCCCTGTATCGACTTCCAAGAAAAAAGTTTTCTCCACACCCATCCTTAAATTCCACCAATGCTTTGATAAACTCTTCCTTTTGCTCATGAGGCAAATCCTCTCGCCCCAGCCACAGCAAAATCACTTCCTTCCACTGCCGCTTAAAGATACGATAAGTACCTTGTGCAGGATTATGGGGTACGTGGCTGAGGAAATAGTGCCAGTCATCAATTGCCTGGGCTGCAAAATATTCCTGAAACGTGGGATGGTAAAAAGCGTAAACTTTCTCACCTCGATTCTCGGCTTCTGCTGCCACTCCCACTTGATTGAGCCATCCTATCTGAAGCGCTAACTCAAACAATTCTTCATCAGGTTTACCCAGTACTGAACTAACGAGGCGGTACCGGAGACGGAACTTAGTCTTTTCTTCAGAAATTGCCCTTTTTGCTAATTCTCCTAGCGCCTTATTCAACTCCTGCCGTTGAGTTGAACTGGTGGGAGATCGCTCTTGTTTCCACTCATAGAGTGCTGCGGTAAACTGCTGGTAAAGCCCTGCCTTCGTATTTGGCAATCCTCCTAGCTCTAATGCCCAAGTACGACACAACAGCGCTAACCTGAGGGGATTTTTGACTGCATCTTTGATGCGCTCTCGTCCGGGTTGATCTAATTCAGCTCTTAAGCGATCGCCCACTTGGGCATTATTCTTGAACCAACGATGGATAAACTGCCTCACCTGATCGAGAGTTTGAGCATCCCCGTAGCTAAAGTCTAAGTTTCGATAAGTCTCAAAGGCTTCTAGAGCATTTTTCCCAGCATCCCAAACATTGAGCCGACAAGTCAGTACCACTCTGGCATCAGCTACCCAACCTGTAATCTGATTGGCAATCCACTGTAAGGGCGTATTGCCGTACGCTCCTACACTCATCTCATCTACCGCATCCAACAGCAACCACACCCGTTTACTGTTGAATAGTTCCCCTAAGGCTTCCTGCATCGCCTCGGTGACGCGCACTTTTCGAGTAGCCGCTTTCAGCCAATCTTCAAGCAAATACTGCTCGACGCTTCTCCCCTGCAAATCTGCCAAAGAAATCCAAATGGCTACATCCTCAGTATTGCTAAGTACCCACGCGGCAATCTTCTGTAATAATGTTGTTTTTCCTGCCCCTGGTTCCCCGATGATGGCAATTCTTCGGCTTCGTCCTTGACGCAGAACTTGCTCAAAAAACTCATCCTGCTGAAAAGTTCGGACAATTTCATCCTGAACGTCAGGCTCATAAACTCTTGAACCCTGCTCTGGAGAAACATCGCCACTACGCCGATCGCGCTGCTTTCGCTCCACCAATCCCAAGGGTACGTAGATTTCATCCAGTTCAAATGCGACTCCATCCCCAGCCGTTAGGGGATTAGTCGTTAACCGTCCCTGATATTGAGCCTCCAGCATAGTACGGCAAATTTGCCGCCAGTGAATTTCTAAATCTTGCTTGTCTGGTTCTCT
>DATNPV010000080.1:0-27287 GCA_036703055.1 Waterburya sp. | reverse complement strand
GAGTGGGGAGTTGACGTTTTTCCAATTGGCACTACTGCGTGAGCTAGACTATACCGTAATTCCAAAGGTTGCTTATCAGGATGCAAAAGCTCTCGCAAAAGTGTGCCATCTCCGGCGATGAATTCTTCGCATGTACTAAGTTTTTGAATCAACATTGACTTAACCACCGTAGGCATTCACGTTGTAGAAGTCTGAGAAACAGGTGTTCCGTTGTCTCATTCTTCAATATTCATTTGATTCAGAACACTGAAGTTTGCTAAGTTAAGCTACAAGTTAGAGACGGCTTCAAAGCGCTTGTTGAAGTTTGCACCATTGAGCAAGCTAATCGCATTAGATGGTTTACTAATTCACACTAGTCATAAAAATTGACTTCGCTTGCGGTTGAAGCTTGGATGAAATTTGGTACTGTGTTGCCAAGTTGTAGAGACATAAAGCCTCTTGCCATTGAACGACGAAGCAATTAAATGCGTTCCCACACCAACTCGAAAACTCTTTCAACACCATCACTCAAAACTGGCGGCGTCGAGAGCGTCACTCGGCTCTCAGTCAGAATAAAGGTGCGAACTAACGTTGTACCGACCCGATTAGGAATCGATGCAATTTCGATCTGGTGAGTCACTGTGTTGCCGCTCAACGTATAAGTTCCAGCGTAAGCATTGAATGTCGTGAAGGCTTGAGCAAGCTCTTCAAAGGATAGAGATTGGAGTTCCGGACTCAGCGGCGAGCGAACCTCTTGACTCAGCGGTGGGCGATCGCTCTTGGAAAACATCACCATCATGTGACCATCCAATGTGTAAGTGATGTAGCCAACAGGATGAGTTCCATACACGTCTGGAGTGACCGTTCCATCAGCATGAATAGCAGTTGCAGAAATTAACTTCCAAATGCCAATTAGCGGGTTATTCTCAACCGATAGTGTAGACATAATGTTCAGGCGCTAGTTTATGGTTTTCCGCTCTTTGTAACAGGTTTTAACACAAAATCAAACTCTGTCGTGTAAAACGGTTTACTTTGATTGTGCGCCTTGAGTTCGTCTGGTGCTTCGTGCTTTTGTAGTTGAACGATCGCCGATCGAACTGCAAAGGTTGTATCTGAATCCAGGTGAGGATCGCCAGCAATAAAAATTTGTGTTGTCAGCGAAGTATACTCTGGGGCACTGAGTTTGAAATGGATGTGAGCCGCCCGCCAGGGATGCCGTCCCAAGAGTCGCAGCAATTCGCCAGATGGACCGATGGATGGCACTTTGTAACCTAGTGGCACCACGGTTTCAAACATATACTTTCCACTCTTGTCCGTTTTGAAACGTCCCCGAAAGTTCTCCAGCGGCTGAGATGGATCTTGAATGTCATATAATCCTTTGGAGTTGGGTTGCCAAACATCAATCAGAGCATTGGCGATCGGTTGACCGTTCAAATTTAAAACCCTGCCTGACAGGAAAAGTGAGTCTCCTTCTGCATCAATACCCAAGCGATCGCCCATCTGCCGTTCTGGTGCATTTGGCACATACAAGGGTCCTTCTAAATTGCTTTCTGTACCGCGATGGGCATCTTGCAGCAATTCTACCAACTCTGAAATCCCTAGTAGATCCGTTAACAGATGGATCTCTCCAGTGGGAATCTCTTGAGTGTGATGACTTGCCTGGTTGAGAAAATTACGTCCCTGCTGCAATTCTGATTCAGTCAGATTCACCTCACGCACAAAGTCATGCAAATGTCGAATCAAGCTCGTATAAATTTCATACAGTCGCGGGTGAGATTTACCGCGATCGCCATGATTAATAACGGCTTGAGTGATGGTGTCAAGTGTGATGTTCTGCATGATTGAATTCCTTTTTAGTTACGTTATTGCGGGACCAACAAGTTAAATTTAGTTTCAGCGGTGTGGACGAGTGAGCAGCGCGGTGAAGTAGCTCTGGATTGTCCTGCTCGCGAACATAAAGTTGAGTGATATCGGCAACCGTGATATGGTTGTCATCTTGCAACCAGTGCGAGTGCCAGTGTTTTATCGGCTTTACCGCCGCCGATAATAATGTCGTATTGGGTCTCACACTGTCGGAATGGTTCCACCATCAATAACGAATTCAGTCCCGTTGATATAGGAAGCACGATCGGATACCAGGAAAGCAACAAGCTCGGCAACTTCTTCGGGGCGACCAGGGCGACCCATTGGAATCCCACCAAGGGAATCCATCAGCCCAAGTCTTGCAGTATCAAAGTCTGTTCCTGCATTTGCAGCTAATCTCTCGATCCGTCTTGTGGTGGCTGGCGTCTCAATGAAACCGGGAGCAACCGAATTCACCCGCACTCCTTTAGGTGCAACTTCGTTGGAGAGTCCTTTGCTGTAGTTCGTCAACGCCGCCTTTGCTGCAGCTAATGGCAAGGTTGCATAAAGCGGCAGGGTGCGCTGGATAGAGGAAATATGGATGATGATACCCGAACCTTGTTCTAACATCTGGGGCAGAAACGCCCGATCTAAGCGGACAGCAGCGAACAAATTCGCATTGAATGTCTGCTGCCAATCCTCATCACTTAGGGCAAGTGCGCCACTGCTAGGTGCCGAAGAACCACCAACATTATTGATCAGGATGTCCACGCCGCCGAGACGAGCAAACACTTCCTTGACGACTTTTTCCACGCCATCAGGCGTGCTGATGTCAGACTGAATAAATAAATCTGGCGATTGCAGTTCATCAGGCTTTGAGCGGGCGGTTGTGATGACCGTTGCACCAGCTTGGTTCAGACGGTTAACGATCGCTTCGCCCATGCCTTTAGTCCCGCCTGTAACCAGCACTCTCTTGTCAGATAACTCGTTGGGGTTAATTTGGATGGTTGTCATCAGCCTAAGATCTCCATTTAGGTATAAAGAATTGCGATCGCTTGCCCAGTGACAAAACTCACAGCATCTGAACAGAGCCATATTGACTAAGTAGGTAGGCATTAATAGTTGTCGTTGAGACAAGGCAGAGGGCAGAAGGGAGAGGGGAAGAGGGTTTTGAGTTCTTAATATTTATTCACATACCTTCGTTTCTTTGTGCCTACCTACTTAGGCGACATATCCGGATACCTTGATACCGAAGCGAGTCCGCATGAAGGCAATGTATTCGTCCTCGGAAGTCTCTCGCCGCGCCTTCACCATCGGTTTAATGTCCTCCGCTGCGACGTAGCGCAAACGATTTGTGCCGTCGGTTGCCGCCTGGTAAATTACCTTCGCAACGTCCTCTTCTGTAGCTAGGCGAACGTCACGCAGCCCCTCAAAGACAGTGTTGGTGTGTGCGACGAAGTGATCGTAGTCAAGAATCACACCATTCTCTACAGCCTCGCTGCCGCTACGTTGCTCGAACTTCGTATTTGCTATGCCACCAGGCTCGATAATCTTCACGACAATATTCAGCGAAGCCAGTTCGTAGGAAAGTGCCTCGCTGAAACCTTCAAGGGCGAACTTGCTGGCACAATACAGCGAAAGCATTGGCAGTGTGAATACTCCCGCTCCCGAACTTATATTAAGGATTAAGCCGCCTTTGTTCCGCCGGAAATGCGGTAAGGTTCCCCGTATAACATCCATGACTCCAAAGACATTGACGCTAAATTGCTCTGCTACCTTCTCAGGTGGCGTTACCTCAAACAACCCGAAAAGTCCAAAACCAGCATTATTGAGTAGAGCATCGATCTGTCCAAATCGAGCGATCGCAGCTTCGATTGCAGTAGCGATGCTCACGCGATCTTGAACGTCTAGCCGCGTGACAAGCACGTTGGGGAGTTGGACAAGTTCTTGTTCTTTCTCCGGTCGCCGCATTGTAGCCACAACATTCCAGCCTTGGTGGGCAAAAAAGCGTGCAATGGCTTTGCCCAATCCAGAGGAGGTTCCCGTAATCAAAATGGTTTTTGTCATATTTCTTTTAAATGCTTCTCTTCGCCGAACTTAATGATTTGCAGCGACGATGGTTCTCATCAAGTGTGTAGGTCTTGGATTTCGTACCTCTACCCGACCTACAACCTTGAGTTTGGTGTTACTGCATGGCTTTTACAACTTCATCTGTAGACAGAACCGCACTCAATACTACTCGGTTAAGAAGAATTGCCGATTGGGTTAAGCGCAGCGAAACCCAAAAAATCCCTTTTAATGCTTGGGTTTTGTTACCAAGAAACCAACCTACATCAGCTTCGACTTAGAGTTTATCCAAGCAGTATTGGAACCGCACTACGATCATTTTACGGCGACTACCTTGGCAAGGGCTGCCACGTCGAGAAGTTAGCAAGATGTGCCCAGTAGGCAGTCAATCCAATATAAGCAAAGATAAGGGCTGCTACGATTAACACAATTCCTCCAATAGTTCGCAAGAGGCGGGTTGCCTTGATAGAGAGGGTTGGTGCAGCACAAATTCCTCCTAAGCCAACTAAAATGAACCCAATTCCTGTCAGCAGAGGAATTTGTGTTAGTCCCAGGTTCATGATGCGAAAGCCAATTAGAAGCGATACAAGTCCTGCAAAGAAGCCATAAACGCCTAGGGTAATTAACTCCCAACCCATTGCCAGAGTTAGTGAAGTTCCTACGAATAGAATGCCAAACAGGACAGTTGTTTCGCCAAAGGCAATATTGAAACTACCAATAATGGGCCAGGTAAAAGTCATGTGTAAGCCAGTTACTAAAGCGATCGCACCGACTACGCCAAAGCCTGGAATCCAGCGTCTCTGATTTGAACTACCAAGACCAAAATACACATAGGCAGCTAACAGAGCGAGTCCAGCCGCCAGGTTAATGAGCATGAGTGAAAGGTAATCGATAAACATGAGACCTCTTGCAAATTTTTGGTTTTATCAGGACTTAGACAAAAACTGAAGCAAAAATGCTTGTCGCATTGCTTTGTATTACCAGTTTTGACTTCAGAAAAAGAAATTGTTCATGCGATCGACGTCAGAGAAGAAAGTCTTGATCGTGATTCTCCTGTTCAAAAACACCAGGTCAAGCAAGCAAGCGCAACGATTCTTCCCAAAGGCGCTCGGCGTTGTCCGGGTTGAGGGCGTAGGGGGCGACACCCCTGTAGTCTTCAGTTCGCTGGGTCACAATCGCGGCTTCGTTGCAGTCCTCGAAGTAGCGCCCGCCGATGCCCTCCAGCAACGGGGAGGTCGCCAGTAGAACCGAGGTTGCCGCGCCCTGCTCCGGTGTTTTCTGCTGCTTGGGTGGGGTTAAGGGCTTACCGCCGATGTAACGCTGGAGGTTGGTCGCGATCGCACCGGGCATCAAAGCGTTGGCAGTGATGCTATCCCTGAACCAGCGTGCAGTAGCACCAACTGCGAAAAGTACGTTTGCAGTCTTGGACTGTCCGTATGCCAACCACGGATCGTAGGGGCGAAACACGAAGTGAATATCGTCGAATATCACTGGTGACATCAGGTGACCGCTGGAACTGACAGACACGATGCGTGCGGCACCATCCGCAGCCAGTGCATCATGAAGTCCGAGTGCCAGGGCGAAGTGTCCCAGGTGATTGGTGGCAAACTGTATTTCCCAGCCTTCGGGCGTGTGTTGTTCGGGTGATGCCATCACACCCGCATTGTTGACGAGTATGTGCAGCGGTTCATTCCATGCAGCAAGAAACTTGGCGATCGAGTCGCGATCGCTCAGGTCAAGCGGGGCGACGTGAATGTTCTGGTTCCCGGTGGTAGCGGTAATGTCTGCCGCCGTCTGCGCTCCAGCATCGGTGTTACGCACAGCCAGCGTCACCTCAGCTCCGGTACGAGCCAATGCCCGCGCCGTCTCGATGCCGATGCCCGATGCTGCTCCTGTGACGATCGCCCGCTTGCCAGAGAGATCGATTCCTTCTACTACCTCGGCAGCGGTGGAATGCCGCCCAAATGGTGTCGTAATCGGTGCCATTTTGTACTCCTTTGCAGATGTCAAATGTTCTATTTGCTGCTCTTTAACATCGGCAGATAAACTCAAGAGCAGGCGTGATGACCTGCGATCGGTCAGAGACCATTGCTGAATCTTAGATAGACGAGTGTGTTGGAATCTGGATGATGAACTTACTGGGACTGGTTGGCGGTGTGTGAGACGCTTTAATGAAATCCGCTGCCTTCTCGCCAATCATGATGGTCGGTGCGTTCGTATTTCCAGTGGTGATTGTCGGCATGATGGATGCATCGACAACACGTAACCCCTCAACTCCATGTACCCGTAGTTCGGGATCTACAACTGCCATTGAGTCAGTACCCATTTTGCAAGTGCCGACCGGATGCCACGTCGTGCTAGCAGTGTTTCGGATGTAAGCAACGAGTGCTTCATCACTCTGAATCTCAGCACCCGGAGCGATTTCTGCACCGCGAAACTCATCAAAGAAGCTGGTGTGAAACAATTGACGCATTAATTTAATCGCAGCCACTGCCTTTTGCACATCGGTTTCACTTTGCAGATAGTTCATCCGAAACATGGGTGGCTCTTTAGGATCAGATGAACGTAAGCTGACACTACCAACGTTTTGCAGACGGTTCAAAGAAATTGCACCCGAGAATGCCCAATCAGGGCGGGCATAGCCAGGGGGTACAAACAGATTGGGACCGAAGAAAAACTGTAAATCGGGTGTAACCTCCGTATCACCCTCGCTATGCAAAAAGAATCCAGCTTCCGCAATACTACTGGTGCTTGCAGGGTGTAAATCCTGAGTTGCCTGGTATGCCACAGGAAAGAGAAGGTGGTCTTGCAGGTTTTGACCAACCCCTGGCAAATCAGCGACGACAGGAATTCCGAATGATTGCAACTGGGTTGCATTACCAATACCGGAAAGCATCAACAGCTTGGGTGAATCGAATGCACCTGCACTTAAAATCACTTCCCTGTTGACCCTGACCTGGTGCAGCATTCCCTCGTGCAGATATTCCACCCCAAGGGTGCGGGTTCCCTCAAACAATAATCGACTGACCAACGCCCCAGTTGTTACAGTCAAATTGGGACGCTGGAGAATGGGCACAAGGAAGGCAGCAGCAGCACTGTGTCGTTTACCATCCTTGACCGTCAACTGATAGGGTCCTGCCCCTTCCTGTTGGGTACCGTTGAAATCAGGATTGTAGTCATAGCCCATTGTCACACATGCGTCTATAAAGCGTTGGGATAAGACGTTAGGGGAAATCGGATCGGTCACGCTCAACTCCCCATCAACCCCGTGAAATTCAGAGGCACCGCGCTGCTGGTGTTCCGATTTCTTGAAATAGGGCAATACATCTTGGTAACTCCAACCGGGATTGCCTAATGACTGCCAGTGGTCATAATTATGACGATTGCCCCGAACGTAAAACATGAAATTAATCGAACTGCTGCCACCCAGGACCTTGCCACGAGAAGAAAAGATTTTGCGGTTATTCAGGTAGGGTTCTGGTTCAGTAAAATATCCCCAGTCCACCTCTGTGCCTAATAGATTGACGCATTCTGCCGGGATGAAAATCTCTGGTTTCGTATCTGGGTTACCCGCTTCAAGAAGTAACACCGTTGTATTGCTGTCTTCTGTTAAACGGTTAGCGACCACGCAGCCTGCTGAACCTGCACCAATCACAATGTAGTCATACTGAGTCATGACATCCTCCTTTTCGGTTGTCTGCAATGGATTAATGTCGTTAGGTAGAACTTACGCAGGCGAAAGACGGTAACGTGAAAGGCAATATGCTATGCGATCGCCCCATCAGTAAAAGTATTGCTTCCTCGTGAAGTGTTCTCGACTGCGTTGGCGTAGCCTCTCGGAACGAGAATCGCGACATCACCAATTTTGAAGACATGAGCGTAGAAAAATAGTCGATCGCCCAAAGTCACCACCCCTACTAAGCGATCTTTTTCGACACCTGTCCTCACAACAGATCCATAGATTGCCTGAAGTTCAAGCTCTCCAAACTGTTGCTGGTGGATCGTCAATCGCGTGAGAGTGCTAACGCCAATGTGACTGTCATTTAATACTTTCATTCGGCGATTGGGATTACTTCACAGCAGAGCTTGCTGCTTCAATAATTAGGTTGGCTATCTCTCTGGGATGAGAGATATAGGACACATGGCTTGCTTTGATCTCAGTTGTTTTAGCACCGATTCGCTTTGCCATGAATCGCTCAAGGTCAGGGTTAATTGCCTGGTCTTCCTGAGACACCAGATACCATGAGGGAATCGTCTGCCAAGCTGCGCTATCCACTGATTGCTCAAAAGCTACGCTGGCGGCTGGCTTTTGCGTCACTGCCATCACCTGCGCTTCGACTGGTGACACGTCTTTAGCAAAGACCTCGTGAAACTTCTCACGATCGATGTATAGAAAGCCTGCTGTATCAGCTACAATTGCTGTGCTGAGTGGAGGGAGGGCGTATCTGCCAATTAACTGGCTAACGCTTTCGCCTGGCTCTGGTGCCCAACCCGCAATATAAACCAATGCTTTCACTTGCTCTTTGCCAGCCGCCGCGCCTGTGATCGCGGCTCCACCATAGGAGTGACCGACCGCAACAACAGGTCCGTGTTGGGCATCAATCACCCGCTTGGTTGTGGCAATGTCGTCTGGCAGAGAAGTGAGCGGATTTTGCACAGCGGTCACTGTATAGCCATCCTGTTGCAAAAGCGGAATGACGTGTTGCCATGATGTGGCGTCGGCCCAGCTACCATGAACAAGAACGATCGAAGGTTTAATTTCTTTAGACATAAAGGTTATTCCTTGAACTGGTTGACGAGGCGATCTGCGCTTCGCTATCGCCACCGCAGACATCCACGTTGTAGAAGCCTGAGAAACAGGTGTTCCGTTGTCCTCATTCTTCAAAATTCATTTGATTCAGAACACTGAAGTTTACTAAGTTAAGCTACAAGTTAGAGACGGCTTGAAAGTGCTTATTGAAGATTTGCGACATTGAGCAAGCTAATCGCGCTAGATCATTGGCTAATCCACGTCTTTGAACAAAGAATTTACTCTAGTACATCACGGCGGAAATAAACCTACCATCTGAAAACTTGCTCAAAAGTCTTGACATCATGAGTTTTGAGCAAATCAGAGCTGATTTATAAAGCAAATCTTAAGCAGCCAATCGTCGTACCATCAGAAGAATTAAGGAACCATAAATCATGGCTTCACTAACCAGGATGCCAATCAACAACCCTTGCGAATCGACAACGATATGGCGCTTACGTCCTTTAACCTTCTTGCCACCATCGAAACCGTAGACCGCCCCCTTTTTTCCGTTGTCTTAACCGATTGAGAATCCGCAATGGCAACGCTCGATTGTTTCTCTCTACCTAATTGGCTTGGCAGTCTTTCTCAGAGCTGGTCGTGCATTTGTTGCCAAATGCCTTGGCGTTGCCATTTCTGAAAGTAGCGATATACCGTGCTGTAGGGTGGCAGGTCATGGGGCATCATTTCCCACTGGCAGCCTGTGCGCTGCACATAGAAGATGCCGTTGAGAATTTCTCTGAAATCGACTTCCACCGGATGACCAAAGCCTTTCGGTTGAGGCAAGACCTGTTTCAAGCTCTCCCACTCAGCATCACTCAAATCACTTGGATAGACCCTGCGGCTAGGGTTTGCAATATTAGGCAGACGAGTCATCGACCTGACAACCATTCAACTGCTTCTAGCCTAAAATCACTTCAAACTCCACTCAGTAGCTTTCAGATTCTCTTTATAAATCAGCTCTGACGCTTACCTGAAAAGCCTCACTCACAGCGCTCGCATTAAGGGCGACCCCACTCCCCTCGCCTACAACCGATTGCAGTTGTCGATCTACTCGCCTTCTCTTTGCCGTGGCTCACAAGGCATTCTCACGGGGGCTGGGGTGATAAGTGATGTGGCTCCTTCTCAAGGTAAGAGGAAGGCGCGATCTGCTCAAGCAGCAGCGCGAGAGCTATTGCAAAAACGCTGGCTACTGACTGCTGCTCTCCAACAACGCTCTTCGAGTGGTGGAAAGGTAACTCAACCCATTACCGAAAACTGCCATTGAACCTGTTACAACTTTTTGCTTTTCTTTGAGAAAGATGTGACTAATGCATAGCAGTTTCACTTAAATTGCTTCTTAACTTGAAAAACTTGTCTGTTCTAAATCGAATCAAAGTTGAAGAATAAAGATGTAATTTGTGGAGTAATAATGAAAGACAAGTATGTGTTATTGACAGGTGGCACTGGGGGGTTGGGTTTAGGTGTCACTCCTGTTGTACTGGCACAAGGTGCGCTCGTCACAGTGCCTTATCGCAAAGCGGAAGAAACAGTGCGGCTTAAAGAAGCTATCCCCCCCGTTACTCAAGGTAGAATCCAGTTTACTCCTGCTGAGCTGCAAGATGAGCAAGATGTTCAACACTTAGTAGATGATATGCCGCGAGTCGATGTGTTGATCCATCTGGTTGGAGGTTTTGCGACTGGTAAAACCCATGAGTATCCTTTTGCTGATTGGCAACGGGACTTTGGGTTGAATCTCAACACAACCTTTTTAGTCTGCAAGCATAGTCTACGACGTATGTTAGAGCATGGGTATGGACGGATTGTCACGGTCAGCTCGCGGGGAGCTGTAGAACCAGGCGGACAACTCGCCGCTTATAGTGCATCCAAAGCAGGTGTCGTTGCTCTGACCAAAGCGATCGCTGATGAAACCAAAGGAACCAACATTACAGCTAATGTGGTTCTACCCAGCATTATTGATACTCCTACCAATCGAGTAGCATTGGGAGCTGAGAACGCGCACAACTGGGTTAAGCCTGAATCTTTAGCTCAAGTTATTTGTTTCTTAGCATCTGAAGCGGCTCAAGATGTTCGAGGGGCAGCAGTTCCAGTCTATGGCAGTGCTTAATGCTGTCAAGAATCAATTTTCTTCACTTCTAGAACGCCAACGAGTATCACTGTAAAAATTACGGGAGAATAGTAGCCATGCATTTATCAGCTAACCCAGCAGATCCAACACCCCCAACCATTGAGAAGAAACTTGCTCTGCTACAAAAGTTAAGAGATGAATTAGGCAGTGGAGACACGATTCGTCGTCTATTTTTTGGCGATTTGACACCCATTGCACTCCAACCAGGAGGAGCTGGCACAGTCGTCCATCTCTATAACAAAGCCAATGATGTCACTATTGCTTATTGTGCAACCTACGATGTATTTTTGGCTGCCCGACTAGGACGAGTCACCGAATTTGATCCTGCCGAGATCAAGTAGAGCTATCGTCTTTGCAAAGTCGTAAAAGTCAAAGCCCCAAAGAATTGCACAAACAGACAGCATCTTCAACATCAAAGAATTTGATCGGCAAGCAATGCCCAGTCTTCTGTCTGTGGCGCTCTTGATTCGCCCGCTCTCAGCGGGTCAGTTTCTAGCAATTTGGTTAAGTTACTCTGTTATCTGCATTCCAACAGGTTATTTAACTAGATACGAGTATACTTGCGAGAAGCAGCACCATTGAAGGCTGGAGGCCGGTGTTTGAGCATAGAGTCACCCTACTGAGTAAGAGTTGTAATCCTGCCCAAATTTACCAGGTGTGGCTCCTTTTTTTGCGATCTCACTCGCTCAAAACTAAAATTTGCCAATGTCCAGTCCTCGCTCTACTTTGAACCGTTGGGTGAAGAGGAAATTCGGTTAACGAAACGCAATTACGGCTGGCCCGAGGACGCTAAGTTTTTGGTGCTAGAGGGCGTCCAAGCGCACTTTCAGCCGCACTTGAGGCAACGAGGACATCGTTTGCGTCAGGAGTGGATGCAAACCTTTGATGAGTACAGTGCCAAATATCCAGATCTGGCAGACCAACTCTACAAGATGCAGCATCGCCAACTCCCTGATGTTGGGAAACCGCACTACCAACGTTTCCTGCGGATGTCAAAGGGCTAGGGGGACGGGATGCATCTGCCAGCCTGCTGAATGCGATCGCTAAGCAGACCATTCATCCTTGATCGAAGCAACGCCATCATTGGAGTAAGTATGAAACTGGAAGGCAAAATTGCACTGGTTACGGGTAGCAGTCAGGGGATTGGACAGGCGATCGCCATTCGTCTGGCTCAAGAGGGAGCAAGCGTTGTGATTAACTATCGCTCTCATCCCAAAGGGGCAGAGGAAACCCTCTCGAAGGTAAAAGCAGCGGGTGGTCAATGTCACATGGTTGATGGCTTCACCGTTCAAGCGGATACAGGCATGGTTACCGACGTGCAACGCATGATCGCGGATAGCATCAATCACTTTGGCAAGTTAGACATTTTAGTCAACAATGCTGGGATTGAGAAAAATGCAGATTTTTGGAACGTGACTGAGGCAGATTACGATGCTGTGATGAATGTGAACTTAAAGGGCGTATTCTTTGCCACTCAGTCTTTTGTCAAACATCTGATGGAGACAAAGCAACCGGGCAAAGTGATCAATATGAGTTCAGTTCACGAAGAATTGCCTTTTCCTCACTTTGCGGCTTATTGTGCCAGTAAAGGTGGCTTAAAAATGCTAACCCGCAACCTTGCGGTTGAGCTAGCTCCCTTTGGAATCACGATTAACAATGTGGCTCCGGGAGCGATCGAGACACCCATCAATACCAAGCTACTAAACGATCCAGAAAAATTAGGCGCACTGCTGAGCAACATTCCGCTGGGGCGATTGGGCAAACCGGGAGATGTTGCCTCGATCGTCACGTTTCTAGCATCCGCGGAATCCGATTATGTGACGGGCACCACTTTCTTTGTAGATGGTGGGTTGTTGTGGAACTATCAGGAGCAGTAAGCATGACTCCAGAAGAGGTTCGATTACAGGAAGATCGGGAGCGAATTGCCTACTGGAAACGTTGGGGTTCTTATCTCAGTGAGCGACAGTGGGGAACCGTGCGAGAAGATTACAGTCCCTATGGTGCAGCCTGGGACTACTTTTCACATGAACAGTCGCGATCACGCACCTATCGTTGGGGTGAAGACGGCATTGCGGGCATCTCGGACAGTCGGCAGCGTTTATGCTTTGCGATCGCCCTCTGGAATGGCAATGATCCGATTTTGAAAGAGCGGCTATTTGGCTTAACGGGCAGTGAAGGGAATCACGGTGAGGATGTCAAAGAGTATTACTTTTACCTCGACAACACGCCCACCCATTCCTACATGAAATGCCTGTATAAGTATCCACAGCAGACATTTCCTTATACTCAACTAGTGGAAGAAAACCGCCATAGAAGCAAAACTGAACCGGAATTTGAGCTACTTGATACCGGAATTTTTGCTGAAAATCGCTACTTTGATGTGTTTGTGGAATACGCCAAAGCCTCACCCGAAGATATTTTGATTCAGGTGACGATCGCCAATCGTAGCTCAGAAGCACACATATTACATCTACTACCCACGCTTTGGTTTCGCAACATCTGGGACTGGAAGCCGGAGAGTGAAAAACCGTTCATTAAGGTGGTAGACGAGAAAGAATTCAGCGTGGTTGAAGCGGCTCATCCAACTTTGGGAACTCGTTGGCTTTACTGTGAAAGCGGTTCAGATTTGCTTTTTACAGATAACGAAACGAACTACGACCGACTGTTTGGTGTTCGTAATAAATCTCCTTATGTGAAAGACGGCATCAATGATTATGTAGTTCAGGGACAGCAAGATGCAGTGAATGGAGATCGCATTGGTACCAAATTTGCAGCTCACTATCAGCTATCGATTGCACCGGGAGAAACAAAAACGATTCGTCTGCGCCTGAGTGATATCGCGACGATTGCTGAACCGTTTGGGGCAGAATTTACTCATCTTTTCAATACGCGTAAGCAGGAAGCTGATGAGTTTTATCAGCGAATTTCTCCCTTTCCCATGTCAGCAGATGAACGCAACATTCAGCGACAGGCATTTGCAGGCTTACTCTGGAGCAAACAGTACTATCACTATGTGGTGCAAGACTGGCTAAATGGTGATTTTGGACAACCCCCACCCCCGCCTGAACGCAAAGAAGGACGCAACCATGAGTGGAGCCACTTATTCAGCGAAGATATTCTCTCCATGCCTGACAAATGGGAATATCCCTGGTTTGCTGCCTGGGATCTAGCGTTTCACCTGATTCCGCTGGTGGTGATTGATCCCGATTTTGCCAAACTGCAACTTGATCGCCTGACTCGCGAATGGTACATGCAGCCCAATGGTCAGCTACCCGCCTACGAATGGGCGTTTAGTGATGTGAATCCACCTGTGCAAGCATGGGCAGCGCTGCGGGTGTATCAGATTGAGCAAAAGTTTTATGGGCGTAGCGAACGTCCTGATGGACGCACCGGAGGCGACCGCCAGTTTCTCCAGCGGGTCTTTCACAAACTGCTGCTTAACTTTACCTGGTGGGTCAATCGTAAGGATGTGGCAGGCAAAAATGTGTTTCAGGGCGGCTTCCTAGGATTGGATAACATTGGAGTATTTGATCGCAGCAAAGAACTACCTACAGGCGGCTATCTCAACCAGGCGGACGGCACCAGTTGGATGGGAATGTATTGCTTAAATATGCTGGCGATCGCTCTGGAACTGGCAAAGGAAGATAATTCTTACGAAGACATCGCCAGTAAGTTTTTTGAACACTTTCTCTATATTGCTGATGCGATCGATGGTATTGGAGATTCCAACATTTCCTTATGGGATGACGAAGATGGGTTCTACTATGATGCGCTGCAATTGCCACATGGACAGCAGTTGCCACTCAAGGTGCGATCAATGGTGGGGTTAATTCCCCTCTATGCCGTGACCGTTCTGGAGTTAGAAACTTTAGAGCAATTTCCAGGTTTCAAAAAGCGGATGCAGTGGTTTATTCAGAATCGCCCAGATCTGAAAAACAACGTTGCCTGCATGGAAACTCCCGGTATGGGAGCCAGACGATTGTTGTCGATTGTGTATGGTGCAAAACTACGGCGAATTTTGCAGCGAATGTTAGATGAAGATGAGTTTTTCAGTCCTCACGGCATTCGAGCGATTTCCAAATATCATCAGGAGCATCCTTATGTGCTGGAATGCCCTGGAGATCGCTACTACGTCCACTATGAATCGGCTGAATCAACGACCGGTTTATTTGGCGGAAATTCTAACTGGCGTGGCCCAATCTGGTTTCCAGTGAATTATCTGATCATTGAAGCGCTCTGGCAGTTTCACAGCTATTTTGGGGATGAGTTTAAGGTGGAATGCCCTACGGGTTCAGGACAGGAAATGACGCTGCGGGAAGTGGCGATCGCCCTTTCTCACCGTTTGGTTGCCCTGTTTGAGCAAAACGAGTCAGGTCACCGTCCGATCTATGGTGGCTTAGAAACCTTTCAATCAGACCCGCATTGGCGCAATTACATTCTATTTCACGAATATTTTCACGGTGACAACGGTGCAGGGTTAGGAGCCAGTCACCAAACTGGATGGACAGGATTAGTCGCTGCCCTGATCCTCCAAAATGCTGAACATCGGGCACAGGGAGGTTAAAGTGAAAACGCTGAAACAGCATTGGCCCGAATACCTGATGGAAGCAGCACTGCTGGGGCTGTTTATGATCTCTGCGGGAGTGTTTACGGTGATCTTTGAGTATCCCAATTCACCGATTCATCAAGCGATCACCAATGCCGATTTGCGCCGGTTGTTGATTGGCGTGGCAATGGGAATGACGGCGATCGCCCTGATTTATTCTCCCTGGGGTAAACAATCCGGCGCACACATGAACCCCGCAGTCACACTCACTTTTTATCGATTGGGCAAAGTAAAACGGCAGGATACCGCTTTCTACGTTCTGTTTCAGTGCTTGGGGGGAGTGCTGGGAGTTTATCTAGTCGTTTGGATCTTGAGAAATAGATTTACTCAACCGCCCGTCAATTACATTGTCACCATACCCGGAGCATTGGGTTGGATTGCTGCTCTACTAGGTGAGTTTGTGATTGCCTTCATCATGATGCTCACCGTTTTACTCACCAGCAACCACCAAAAACTTAGTCGCTATACGGGCATTTTTGCCGGTTGTCTGGTTATGCTTTACGTCTTTTTAGAAGCCCCGCTTTCCGGATTTGGCATGAACCCCGCTCGCAGTTTTGCTTCCGCCTTTTCCGCCCAAATCTGGACAGCATTTCCGCTTTACATTTTTGCTCCATTGATTGGCATGTTTTCTGCTGCCCAATTGTATCAGTCCATCTTTGGGCAACGCGCTGTCAAGTGCGCCAAACTCAATCACCATACGCACAAGCGCTGTATTTTTCGCTGCAATTATAACCAGAAGGGTGAAATTGACTTGAGCGATCGCTTAAGTAGGTTGGGTTGAGCTTTGCCAAATCCAGCATCCGCAAAGTTTACAACATCCACAAGATTTTATACGTTGGCGAAATTCCACACGTTGGGTTGAGGAACGAAACCCAACCTACATTCTCACCTCTAAAAACAACTTCTATGACACCCAACACTCACTACGACCTTATCATCATTGGCACAGGTGCAGGCGGCGGTACGCTTACCCATCGGCTTGCTCCTACAGGTAAGAAGATTCTGGTTTTGGAGCGTGGCAGCTTCTTGCCGCGTGAAAAGGCTAATTGGAATGCTAAAGAAGTTTATCAAAAAGAGCGCTACCACACCGATGAACTGTGGTACAGCCTTGAGGGCAAACCCTTTCGTCCGGGTGTAGGGTATTGGGTTGGCGGTAACACAAAGGTTTACGGTGCGGCACTCCTGCGAATGCGGGAGCAAGACTTTGAGCCAGTCACTCACCATGAGGGCACTTCTCCTGCCTGGCCCTTAAAATATCAAGATTTTGAGTCTTATTACACAGAAGCAGAAAAGCTTTATAACGTGCATGGGTTGCAGGGTGAAGACCCAATTGAGCCACCCATGAGTGAAGGCTATCCCCATCCTCCCGTGAGTCATGAACCTCGGATGCAGGACATGAGTGGAGGCTTTCAGCACCAGGGCTTACATCCTTTTCACTTGCCGTTAGGAATTAAACTGGATGAGGCAAATCCAGACTTTAGTCCCTGCATTCGCTGTAATACCTGTGATGGCTTTCCCTGTTTGGTTCATGCCAAAGCCGATGCTGATGTGAATGCAGTGCGTCCGGCTCAACAGCACAACAATGTCACTTTAGTAACGCAAGCTAAAGTCGTGCGGCTACACACCAATGCATCGGGACGAGAAGTGACTGGGGTTGAGGCAGAAATTAAGGGACAATCTCAGCTTTTCACCAGTGACATCGTCGTAGTCTCCTGTGGCGCAATCAACTCTGCCCTTTTACTCTTGCGTTCTGCGAATGATCAGCACCCCAATGGTTTAGCAAATCGTTCGGATCAGGTAGGACGTAACTTTATGAAGCATTTGGCAACGGCAATTCTGGCGCTCAGCGCCAAGCCAAACCCAGCCGTCTATCAAAAGACGATCGCCATCAATGATTTCTATTGGGGAGAACCAGATTTCCCTTATCCAATGGGGCAAATCCAAAACACAGGCAACGTGCTAGGGGACATGATTCCGGCTGAAACGCCTTCTGTATTAGCACCGCTTGTCAAGCTGGTTCCGGGTTTCGGGCTAGAACAAATTGCTAGTCATTCAACAGGTTGGTGGTTACAGTCCGAGGATTTACCTGATCCAGACAATCGAGTTCGTGTGATGGGTGACAAGGTCTGTTTGGAATATAAACCGAACAATACAAAAGCACACGATCGCTTGGTACAGCGCTGGATCAAAGTACTGGAAGCCAATGATCACTCGATGCAGCCCTTTATCATTCCAATGGGCATTTATCCACGCAACAGCATTCCCTTACAGGCTGTAGGGCATCAGTGCGGTACCTGTCGTCTGGGTGAAGATCCAACCACCTCAGTGCTTGACCTTAACTGTCGCACTCACGATATAGACAATCTCTATGTGGTGGATGGCAGTTTCTTTCCCTCAAATTCTGGCGTGAATCCTACGCTGACGATTATTGCGAATGCGCTGCGAGTTGGCGATCACTTAAAAGACCGTATGAGATAAAAAACGCAGACTGTAGCAGACGTAGGATGGGCAAAGCAAAGTGTGCTCATCTGGTTTGTTAAATTGGCACGATGGGCACGGGCACTGCCCTTTGCCTATCCTACGCTCTTGAGTTACAGGTTAGACTTTGCAAATACTTTGTAGAGAACCACTCCTGAACTCATCTTAAACAAGTGTGTTCCTTTAAGGATCAGGATAATGTCAGGATTAGGTAAGGCATTCAAGCGAACTTTTCTCTCTTTTGGGGTGGCGGTGGCGATTGCCATCACTGCTCACGAGCCTACCATTTCTCAAACTCAGCCACACCCAACACCATCGGCACCCATTGCTTCAACTCCGGCTGTTTCAGCATCGGTAGTGCAAGCGGTGGCAAGTGTAAGCATGACTGTGTCAGACATGGATCGCATCTTGAAGTTTTACACTGAAGTCTTACCCTTTCGCAAAATCTCAGATGTAGAAGTGTGGGGCAATGAATATGAGCATCTGCAAGGCGTATTTGGGATGCGAATGCGAGTGGTGCAGTTACAGTTGGGCGATGAAGTCATTGAACTCATAGATTATCTCACCCCTGAAGGGCAACCGATCCCAGCCGACTCGCGCAGCAACGATCATTGGTTTCAACATATTGCGATCGTTGTGAGTGATATGGATGAGGCATACCAACATCTGCGACAACACAACATTCAGCACGTTTCTACCGCCCCACAGCGCCTACCAGATTACATTCCAGCCGCCGCAGGAATTGAGGCATTCTACTTCCGTGATCCAGAAGGACACAATTTAGAAATTATTTATTATCCAGAGGGTAAGGGCAATCCTCGCTGGCAGGAATCTAGAAATGAGTTGTTTCTGGGAATTGACCATACAGCGATCGCCGTCTCGAACGCACCAGCTAGCCTTGCATTTTATCGTAATTTGTTAGGACTAACGGTCGCAGGCGAAAGTGAGAACTACGGTACAGAACAAGCCCATCTCAATCAGGTATTTGGGGCACATTTGCAAATCACCGGACTGCGGGCACCTGAGGGCATGGGCATTGAATTTCTAGAATACCTCACGCCATCCAACGGGCGACCTCTACCCAATGATGCTCAAGCGAATGGCTTGATAGGATGGCAAACTACATTGGTGGTTGAGGATGTGGATGCAGCGGCGCAACGGGTGCGATCGGACGGTTATGATTTCGTCTCGACAGGCGTAATTCAACTGCCGGATGACCAGCTAGGGTTTCGTAAAGGTTTTTTAGTCCGCGATCCTGATGGTCACTTGATCCGAATTGTAAAGCAATAAGGCTTTTTATAGATGGATATCGAATTTGGGCGAGAGATTTGCGGTACGCTGCAAACAGCTGAATCGCGGGAATGGCTAGTCACCAACGGCATTGGTGGATATGCCTCTGGCACAGTCGCAGGACTGTTAACCCGTCGCTATCATGGCTTACTCATTGCTGCATTAAATCCACCATTAGGGCGCACCTTACTCGTCACCAAACTGGATGAGACTGTTCACTACAATGGACAGTCTTATTCGCTTTTTACAAATCGTTGGACGGATGGTGCGGTGAGTTCAAACGGATACCATCACATCGAGCGATTTTATCTAGACGGAACGACTCCTGTTTGGCAGTTTGGCTTTAGCGATGTCCAGCTTGAAAAGCGAATCTGGATGCAGCTTGGAAGCAATACCACCTGTGTCCAATACTTCAGGGGGCGACAAGCGCCCCCAAAGCCAGAAGAGCAAAGGGTTTTACCCAGCAAGAAAGAGCGCCAAATACCGAGATTATTGACAATGACATGGATGGGGGTAGGCAGGAAAGACGAAGGTGTACCCAATGTATGGTAAAAAAGAACGGTCTTATTATTGAAAACAAGACCGCCATCAAAAATGCTACCAATATTCTATCAAGCTCAGCTAGAAAAGTATCTAAGTCAGTCTCAAATAATTACATTGAAGCTGTTAGTCTGGTTACTGCAAAATCAAAAACAGGTAAAAATAGAAAGATTAGCAGCGACGCTGCCTTTACCAATTCAACAGAACAGTCGTCGTCGCCATATCCAACGTTTTTTAAGCCTAAAAAGATTAAGTGTAGTTCTCCTGTGGTTTCCCTTAATCCAACAGATAATTACTCGACATATAGCCAAGGGGAAGCCATTAATTATCGCTTGAGATAGAACTCAATGGAAAGAGAATAATATCTTGATGGCGAGTGCGATTTATCAAAAACGAGCCTTGCCGATATTTGGGATTTTATTGGAGAAAAAGGGAGCCAGCGACCTGAGAGAGCAACAAATCGTCTTGCGACCCGTAATTAAGTTATTGAAAGCTCAAAAAATAGTGATTATCGGTGACAGAGAGTTTCATAGCATCGAGCTGGCGCAATGGCTACACAGGCAAAGGGTCAAGTTTGTGTTTCGCCAAAAGAAAGACACAACCTTTCGGCAAAATCGACAGAAGTTTAAGTCGCTGTCTCAGGTGGAGATATCTCCGGGAATGAAACAATTTGTAACGAATATTACTCTGACTCAGAAAAAAGGATTTGGTCGGTTTAACTTAGCCATTTATTGGAAAAGGAAATATAAAGGAAAACAAGAACAATCACCTTGGTATCTTTTCACAAATTTACCCGATTGTGAAACCGCTGTAAAAATCTATGGAAAGCGCTTTGGAATCGAAGCGATGTTTAAAGATTGTAAAACAGGCGGCTATCATCTAGAAGGTTCACAAGCCTCCTCGGATAGATTAGTCCGTTTAGTGTTGTTAATTGCTCTGGCTATGTCCGCTGCTTGGTTGCAGGGTCAGCACACTTCAACTCTCGGTAAATCTTCCTATATTTGTCGCCAAAAGGAGTCCCTAAGAACTCGCCGAAGACATAGCAATTTTTGGATAGGTTTGTATGGGCACAATTGGATAGCTACTTTTCACCTGTGTCAGGAATTGGTGGAACAACTCCTGGGTCTTATTCGCAATAAGCTTCCTTTTTATCAACGGGGGTTAAGAGCCTTAAATCTTATACAGCAATCTCTCTAGAGCCTTTGTCGCCCCCTGAAGGCGAATTAAATCCCAATTAATTGGACGGGTCAGAATCGGCTGTAGGTTAGGATAGGCATCACTTTGACCAGTATAAGGACGATACAACTTCTGCGTTTTAATCCGCTTGAGCCTGGGCATTAACTGAAACCCCAACAGGCGAGTAAAAGCAAAAGCCACCTCACTTTGACCGTGACTATCCACATAGTTTTTCTCAACCTCCATGTTGGTACAGTGACGTAAAACCCCTTCAATCATGGCTGCGACTTCGCTAGAAGAACAGGTTTTGAGTTGAGAATAGATGCAGGTCGATTTTTTCTCGACGTGCCAGTAAATCATTACTCCTCGACCACCGTAGCGTAGATGATACTGAGTCATCAGATTCTGTTCCCAAGCTCCAAAGTGCTTGCTGTCACTGGCACAGGTCGTAGTTCCTTCTCCCCAAATGTGAGGTAAACGAATCTCGAAGATGGCATTAATTACTTCAGCGATAGCACTGCGTAGCTGGTATGAATGGATGTAGCGACGGCGCACATAGAGTAAATCTTGATAGTTTTCGCCATTTATCCCTGTATGAATTCGTTTCAACCCCGTATTCGTTCCCGTGCCGTAGAGACATAGCAATAATCGATGAAAGCAGCGTTTCTCTGTCTAGAATCTCCCTAGTTCCCATACTCTTGAAGTTACGAGTAAAATTCACTCGCAAATCCGTCTCTTTAAGAATGTCTAACAGACTAGTTTGATGCCGTATCTGGTTAATTTCTCCTTTGAGTCGTTTGAGATTATTCGGTTCGGGGGCAGGGTCTATGGGGCGAAGTCTAATAAAACCTTGAGCTTTACCAATACTTGCTCTATGAGTTCTTCAATATATTGCTTATTTAACTTTGACCAGACGCTTTTCGGTTTTCGGGGTGTAAATATTTGCATATAACGTTCTGAGTCTAAGGATTTGACTTTACTGTCAATCCAACCAAAGCATAAGGCTTCTTTTACCGCTTCACTATATCGAATGCTGGGCTTACCACTTTTTACTTTGTAGTAGATGAGCCATACACCCAAAGAGGTGTGATGGTTCTCTTCCAACCATTCCCGCCATTGTTGGCGATTTGTGGCATGAAAGGTTTCTAGTTGGTTATCAGGTTTCGCCATATGTGAGTCAGGGTTCAAAAACTTCGGCTCTTTCAATAACAAACCATTCGTGATATAAAGTTGCTATAAAGAAGTCTTCTCCCTTTACGTGATCGCAGACTGCCATAAAGCCAGAGAAAAAGGAGTCGTCATCATAGGTGGTATCCTGGAGAAACAGCGTCAGCGAGTTTCCATCTGTACTCCAAATCGAACGCAAAATCGTGATATTAGAATGGTGCGATTTCTCGACGGGTAGAAGCACCCAACATCCCTCAATTTCTAAGAACTCTGGTTCGTAGTATCTTAGAACCGACTCCCAATCTTCTGGGCCTTCGTGCTTTTCAATAATCCTGTCCCATCGCACTGACTTAATTTTGTCAAGGACTTCTGGGGATAAATCGGATAACTTCATTCGTTTTTCACCCAAGGATTAGTATTGACAGTAGAGAGTTGCTCAACGGTGATTTTATGAATAGCGAGTTGAGCATCAGAATCTCCATCTACGCCAGTCATATTAATCGATTCCAGCAATCTTTCTGGAGTCATTGTCGGGTCTTGAACGCAATCCCAAAGCGAACCCATTGTCCAACTAGGCGGAAATAGAAGGTTGGTGCAACCTGAGGCAACCCTGACTTGAAACTCTTGTTATGTATAGGTTTCAGTCTTTGCCTATTAAGGATGAATGATGTCCGTTTTCACCGCTCATTGATAAGTTTTCCCAATCAACTATTTTGAGTGTATTTGACAAACTATTTTAAATCTGCATTTTTGATGAATTTGTGAAAATACGGCTACCTATTCATTTATGCTCACTCCTACTGAGATTACCTAAACGGAGAAGAGAATGAATGGTCAAACCCCATTGGGATACAGAAGAACTCGTCGAAAATTGGACACTTCTTCCCCAAGAATTAGAACTGGTCAATAAAAAATCGGTGCTAATCAGATTGGTTTTGCCATTTTACTAAAATCTTTTCAACTAATGGCTCGTTTTCCTGAGCCTTCAGCCGAAATACAGACTTTATTATCTCTTACATCGCCTTACAACTAAAAATTGACCCGAACTTGTAGTCTTAATACAATTGGCAAGGGCGTTCTCTTAAAAATCATCGTGCGGAAATTCGTCAGTTATTCGGGTTTCGGACTACTACTCGCTCGGATTCGGAGGAGATATCTAATTGGTTAATCGAAAACCAGGTTATCTACCCTGTAGTCAGCCAGCAAACCCTCAGAGACTTAGTAAAAGAATATAAATCACTGGTACAGCCTATCGTCAAAGGGTTTATACCGTTATGCGTACATAGGAGTGCCAGTCACTATCGTCGGATGATTCCCCAACTCTTATAGATGTTAGAATTTCGCTCTAACAATGACACCCATCGTCCCGTAATTCAGGCATTAGAGCTACTCAAAAAATACGCTCAAAGCAAAGCTAAATATTAGGATTCAGGAGAAGAGATACCCATTGATGGAGTCCTAAAAAGTGGTTGGAAAGAAATTCTGCTCGAAAAAGACCTCGATGGGAAAGAACGTATCAACCGCATTAACTACGAAATCAGTGTTTTACAAGCTCTCAGAGAAAGATTGTACTGTAAAGAAATTTGGGTAGTAGGAGCTAATCGCTATCGTAATCCCGATGAAGATTTACCCACAGATTTTGACCAGCACCGTCAAAATTACTACCAAGCCTTAACTCTGCCAGAAGATGTAGAAACTTTTATATATGACTTACAACAAAAGATGGTAGAGGGGCTAGAAAAACTAGATAAAGGGATGCCTAAGAACAGAGATGTAACAAGGGTTGATAACCCCATCGGGTCTTGAAAAAATTGAAGCGGCAAAACAAAATGGTTCATGGAACACGTTAGATGCGATAGAAGAGTTAATAATTCCGGCAGACTTAAAGCAAGCCTTAGAAGCCAACGAAGCGGCTAATAAGTATTTTGATGCATTTAGTAACTCATCTAAAAAGAATATCCTCTTTTGGATTGAAAGTGCTAAACGTCCGGAGACAAGGTTGAGGAGAATTGAGCAAACTATAAGTTCAGCCGTGCAGAACAAAAATCCCTTGGCACGAGGTTGATACACCTAAGCTCATTAATAAAAAAGCCCGGTTGCTATTGAGCAACCAGACTCAAGACTTAGGCAAATACTACTACCAAAAGAATCGGTTAGGCAGCCGTTTGTTCTAAATTAACTTTGACCACCTTATTCTTCTCTTCCTCAGCCTTGGGCAGCGTCAGATTCAAGATACCGTCTTTGTACTCAGCCTGTACTTGGGTATTTTGAATGCGGGCGGGTAAAGGAATCACACGCTGGAATTTACCGTAGTGGAATTCGCTCTTGGTTACGCCGTTCTCTTCGGTTTTAGTTTCTTCCTTACGCTCACCACTGATGGAAACAGCATTCTCTGTAACTTGCACGTCCAAATCTTTGGCTTCGATTCCTGGTACTTCCAGTTTCAGATGGATAGCATCTTGTGTCTCTTCCATCTCAGCAGCAGGAACTCTTACCAAGCTTCTTTCCCAACCTGTAGCAGGTACTAGAGTCTCATCAAACAAGCGGTTCATTTGCTGTTGTAGAGTAGCCATTTCTCGCCAGGGATTCCAACGAACTAATGCCATAGTTGTTACTTGCTCTTAACGCTTCAGTCTTGTATCTTTGCCTTTGATTTTTATGTTATTCAGGACAAAAGCCTGTGCAATTCGGTTTTAACACCTAAATTAATGATGATTACCGTCCAGAATTTAAGCTTAATAAGAAATACGGAAAACTGAAAAACTCCGGGTTCGGTAAACTCGATAAAAATCTAGATTTCCTAAGTTTCTCTAGAAATAAAGCTCTTGTTGCTGCTTCAAGGCCATTGAGCTTATTCGACAACAGCCGAACTGACTTCTATGTCAGAAGCACTCCTCGAAAAGGGAAGCTTGGGAATCGGACTTGAGGGTAGAACGTCCACTGTGATTGGAGCGATCGCTTCTGTCACCTCGTTACCCTCTACCTGATTGATTGGTTCATCAGAAACAAGTCCTATCAAAAATCTCGCCGAACTATCCATCGGCTGAACGTGGAGATAAACAGCGACGGATTGAATTTGCGAGTGTCCTAAAGTGTGCTGCACCAAATGTAGCGGCGCTCCTCGCTCTAGAGCATGACTTGCGTGGGCGTGTCTCAACCAATGGGGACTGACTGGCGCATCAATCCCTGCTTTTTGAGCCGCCGCTCGGACAATTCGCATCACCATCGAGCGGCTTAAATGTCCTCCTTTTTTGCGCGAGGAAAACACGGGGTCACTAGCACTCGCCGTCCCTCTTAAACGTTCCACCGCCATCCATACTGGAGTCGGGAGCATAATGTAGCGAGTTTTCCCGCCTTTTCCCCGCACTACCAGTTGTCTCCCGCCCTCTTTGGCAATCAGATCGCGCCATTTCAAGCCGCAAATCTCGGAAACTCTCAACCCCGTTGTATACGCCAACAGCAGCAAAACTTTGTTGCGATCACTCGTAGCATTCTCGATTAACCGCACAACGTCCTGCTGGGTAAGTAACCGTTCGGCTAAGCGATTGCGAACTTTAGGAGGCTTTAGTTTCAAAGCCACATTAACGGGGCAATAGCCCGCTTCGTGGGCAAAGCGAAACAAAGACTTCAACGTATTGACAATCCGAGCCAGGGTGGCAGACGCTAAGTTCCCCCGACTGTCCACATACCTGTAGAGGTCTACTAAAGTCACTGCTTTTAAAGGCTTATTGACCCAAGCTAGGAACTTCTGCGCTTCCTCTCCATAGACAGCACGAGTGCGATCGCTTTTGGCGTGCAACCACATCCATAACAGTTCCTGGTCTTCCACGCCCTCTTCTGGCGCAGAGCGATCGGGAGCCTTTGGTTTGGCTCTCATGAATTCCTATGCAAATAAACAGGATATTTGGTTGCATTCACTCTACCACATGCTTAAGTCTCAAAAAAGTAAACTCGCATTTATCTGCTCCATTTTTCCGATGGAATCAAAGTGCGCCTGCGGCTTTTTGTGTCGATGAATTACGCGATAGCGAAAGCGTTGCGGTAGCGAGAAACGAGCGTCGGCGTAAGCCTAGCGCTGCTGCAAGCAGCAGATCGCCGCCAATCAGTGCCAATCTCTGCAACTGTCCTATCAAGGCTCAAGTCACTACTACTCTCAACCCAGGTTTTTAATCACAACTGATAGACTTTCAAGGAAACTGGTCACGACAAGCCCCATTGCAACACAGATTTCGGCAAAACTCAGATTAATCGAAGCACTGTTGCGAAAGGACTTATGAACGACACAAGTGAAATTGCTAAAACCGAAAGCTCTCGCTCACTATTGGCGGCAGTGATTCAATTGGTTCCTGCCGCACTCGTCATTCTCCGCTTTTTCATAGGACCGTTACTACTACTCAATGCGCTCGATGGCAAGACAGATGCCTGGTTCATTGTTGGGTTTGTGGCAGCGTTTCTCTCAGATATCTTTGATGGTGTCATCGCACGCCGTCTTGGTGTTAGTACAGCTTCCCTGAGAAGGGCTGATAGTTGGGCTGATGTCTGCTTGTATATTTGGGTTGGAATCAGTGCATTTTTGGTGCATTCTGATGTGATTATTGCCTTCTCTCATGGGTTGAGTGCGGTAGTCGGCATTCAATTGATTTGGTGGGTCGTGAATTTAGCCAAATACGGTCAACCCGCCAGCTATCATACGTATTCAGCCAAAACCTGGGGAGTCAGTCTGTTTGTTGCCACGATCGCTCTGTTCGGTTTTGGTTATGGAGGATTGACGCTGAATCTTGCGATCGCAGTGGGCATTATTCACACCCTAGAAGAAATTGCGATGACGTTAATCCTTCCTCAGTGGACTCATGATGTATTGAGTATTGTACATGCACTGAGACTGCGCCAATCTTACTAAAAAGAAGGGGTGCTGCTGAGTAACCGCTACTTGATAGCACCTTGTACTATAGTATCCGTGGTAAAAACATCCAGCCCATGATACTAGAGGTTGCCATCCTTGATGTTAAGCCCAGTCGGGTTAATGAGTTTGAAACGGCTTTTAAAACAGCCTCAAGCATCATTGCCTCCATGCCAGGGTACATCTCAGGACTTACGCAGGTACGCTATATGTAGCGGTATTAGGTTTGACATACCGAATCTCAAAAAAAACTAACTAGTTGAGCCTGAACGTGTTAGTCTCAAGTCGAGTAGAAATTGAACATCAGGTGTCATTTAGTAAGCTA